>CAYHGT010000018.1:0-11048 GCA_964356375.1 uncultured Candidatus Saccharibacteria bacterium | reverse complement strand
CGCTTCTTGGATTTGTGTATCAGATTTGGCAAAATGATTTCAAAAGTTTGCGAAGATTTTAATTCGGGAGCTGAGAGGGAAAATAAACGCCTTTTGCGCGTTCATTTTTTTCGAAGCGAACCTGGGCGCCATTCTGATGGCTACCTGGGGAGCAAATAAAAACAAAGAATGCCTTGTGCCGTTTTTTGTTTTTATCTTCGGGTAGTATTCGAATGGGAATTTGTCGTTGACTCTTTTTGGGTTGTGCCCTAAAATTGCTTTAGTAATTTACCACGCAAAAAAGGAGCTCAATATGGCCAAAGATGTAAGGGAATGGAGTGCTCGCTCTATCTTGAAAGCAATGGCAAACCCATCTGAAAAAGGGTACGAAATTAAAATAAAAAATCCCGAGATCACGTTTCTTGGGATTGCTAATCAGCCTGATTACGCCACAATTTTTATTACTATGTATCCTCAAGATACGGTGGTGGAACTACGGTCTCTCAAGCTTTATTTTCAACAATTTCGAAATAAAATCATTTCCTACGAGCGCTTGATAAATGCGATTTATGAAGATCTTGTTGCGGTATATGCGCCTATCAGGTTACGGATTGTAATGGTGCTTTCCGCGCGTGGTGGCATTAGCTCCAAACTTACGATTGATTCGGATTGGGCTATTCGTGGAGGCGAAGAAAAATTTCATGATTGGAACGGCCAATCGGATGAGTGGTAACAGCATCACCGCAGGTTCACCTGCGGTTTTTTATTTGCTATTATTAATATATGAAAGAATTCACACCACATGCACCGTGGGTACGCACATTTTTTTTCTGGTCCGGTATCGTTGCCACGATTCTCTATCGCGCAATCATTGTCCTCGCAAATCTAAACCAGGGCCTTCTCAAAGGGGCGTGGTATATGGGTACCGTTGGGTTTATCGTTTATTTTGCGCATCGGTATCAAGTAGCGTCCCATCGCGCAAAGCTAGTCCTGGATTATAAGCTGGCGGAGCGCATTGCCGAAAGCAAAGATTTCAATGACGAAGAAAAATCAGCCATGCAGTATATATTTGGAACACTTCTTTCATCCAAAGAGAGGTGGAACTATTATTGTATTTTTGCAACCTCAATTATCGCGCTTATATATGGGGTACTTGTTGATTTCATTCTTAAGTAGATTTTGAATTTAGTTGAATAACGAAGACGTATCTCGCCACGAGGAACATTTTGATGTGGCATTTTTTCTTATTTGTAGTTACAACATGGTTTGCGCAAGACTCACAATAAAATACCAGTAAAATAATGTTGCGGCGACCATTGCGACATTGGTGAATATGCTTGGACGCAACGGTTTCGCCAATTTTGTGTTATTCAAGTAAATGAGTATTGGCGTATAGATTGCCATGGTAAGCCCCCCCAAAACAGCGCTAATTGAAAGAAGTGTGAGCGGTTGTTGTAGTGGAAGAAGAGACGCGCTTACAAGCACAATGATTGTGATAGATGTGTAGTAAAGCTTGTGTACGGATATGTGCTCAATCCTCGCGAGGTATTTCTTAAACGGCCCCACATGCGAATTTACATATAGGATATCGCTTACGATGCGTGTGAATGCATCAAGTACTGTCCACATCACTGAGAAAAGCATGAGAAATGACATGACAAGGAAAATGCGAAATCCAAGTATTCCCCACATATCGCCAAAGATATGTGCTTGCACAACTGCGATATTCAATCCTTCGGGCACAAGGCCTTTTGGCGTAAGCGTTGCATATGCGTTCATGCTGAGCAATATAAGTGTTATGAGCCCGAGGAACCAAAAAATAATACCTTGATCAATGCGAACGAAGAACATCCATCGCTTCCATCGCGCAATATTATCCGGATGCGCATCAAACTTATAACCATTAAATGAGACGGATTCCTCCTTTCCCGTGGTTGGATTTATGATGCGTCCTACATATTTTCCCATTCCTGTTTGCTTATCCCGATACCATAGCGAAGTGCAGAGATTGAGCAATCCGCCCGCGCCCGCAAACACAATTGCTCCCAAAAATACCGCCATATCAATTCCAGGCGGAAAATAGCCGAAACGGGTTATGCCACTCGCCATTCTAGGAAAATCCGCCGCGGATAAGTTGAAAAAACTTGAAATAACAAGAAGCGCAAAAAATGTCGGTACGATAAATTTAAGTGAACCTTCAAGAATGCGATACGCGATTTTTCCTGCGAACGTAAGCATGAGCACCAATACCAAGCTTACCAATGCCCATTCTATATATGTGCCAAATCCGAATAGTTCGCGTAACGTGGTGCCGATGGCCGCCGCCCATCCAGGCCACACGTACAGCAAAACACTGGATAAAAGCCAAAATGGCGCGAACCAACGAAAGATGCGCGAAGAAGAGGTAAAAAAACTTTCTCCAGTCGCAATCGCGTGCCGCGCAACCTCTTGATTGATAAAGTATTGAAATGTGATTCCGAGCAGTGCAGCCCAAAGCACGTCATAACCGAATTTCGTTACAAGGTGGGGCCACAAGATGAGTTCTCCTGTGCCTATTGCAAGTCCCATGACAACTACGCCTACGCCGAGAGCCTTTTTCCAATGCGGAGGTTCGGGAAGTTCTTTTACCTCAAATTCGCCATAATGATGCTTCATATATAAAGTATAGCTAAATCGTACTTATAATTTAAGCGAACCCGTTTTTTGGGCACGCTGTTGAGTTTGCGCAGGAATGGCGTTTTGATAAAATAAGGGAGCAACAAAATCAAGATATGGAAAGGTTGCGAGAACAGCAAAAGAATGGTCGTAATGGTACGTCCACCCCTCGTTAATATTCCATAGTGCTAAAACACCCCGCTTATGGCGGGGTTTTTATATATCCCCACGGGTGGTATATTGCATATATGAGGAAAGTAGCCATTTTTGATATAGATGGGACGATATTTCGGTCCAGTTTACTTATTGAGATGACCGAGGCGATGGTGCAGGAAGGAATATTTCCAATGAAGGCGGAGAGGCTGTACGCGAAGTCATTTAAAAAATGGCTTGATAGGAAGGGACACTACGATGAATATGTGCACGGCGTAATTATTGCGTTTGAAAAATACATTATTGGCATCAAGAACGATGACTTTACCCGCGTTGCGAAAAAAGCGGTAGCATTTCACAAAAATCGAGTGTATAGGTATACGCGGGATCTTGTGGCGGAGCTACACAGGAAAAATTATTACATCATTGCAATTTCAAATTCTCCCCAGGAGATAGTGCAAGAATTTTGCAAGACGCTCGGCTTTGATAAGTCGTATGGTCGTACATATGCGGTGGATAAGAGGGGAAGGTTAACGGGCGAGACGTTGTATGTGGAACTTGTAAGTGATAAAGCAAAATTTTTAAAACACATTGTGAAGGAGCACAGCCTTTCTCTTAAGAGTTCTGTTGGTGTTGGGGATTCTGAATCAGACATTCCTTTTTTGAAACTTGTGGACCGCCCGATTTGTTTTAATCCCAACAGCAAATTATATGCGCATGCGCGCCGTGCTGGATGGGAAGTTGCTGTGGAGCGAAAGGACGTTGTATACCACCTCCACTAAGTGGTAGTGGCACAACATCGGGCGAATTGACGATAATTGTATAGTCGGTAAGGCAATTCCTCCGTATATGCAGTTGCCGCCACGGCACTCTTCACGCTTTTCAGATAACAAACATCCGGCATTACCACCAGATTTTTTTGTTTCATTGGTTTGGTGGTATGATGCATACACCCATGCACGATACTGAGTTTGAAAAACGATATAAGGTCTTGAATGCGGAACAGCGCGAGGCCGTTGACGCGATTGAGGGGCCCTTGATGGTGGTTGCGGGGCCTGGTACCGGCAAGACGCAGATTTTAACACTGCGCATCGCAAATATTTTGCGCGTGACAGACACAAATCCTGCAAATATTTTGGCGCTTACATTTACGGAGGCGGGCGTGAGCACCATGCGTCGCCGCTTACTTCAACTTATTGGAGCAGACGCGTATTCGGTTGCTATTAATACTTTCCATGGATTTTGTAACGGAGTTATCAAGGATTATCCAGAAGAGTTTCCGCGCATCATCGGTTCTCAAAGTATTACCGAGGTTGATCAGATTGCGCTTATTGAAAGTATTATTGTGGCAACATCGCTTCGCATTTTAAAACCATTTGGCGACCCCCTATATTATGTGCGTGATGTGTTAAGCGCCATTAATAATTTGAAGCGCGAGGGTGTTGATCCTGGCCAATTTGTTGAACTTGTGGCGAAAGAAAAAAGATGCTTTTTGGAGACACCTGATTTAATTCATGAAAAGGGCGCACATACGGGCGAGATGAAGGTGGATTATAAAAAGGAGTTGAAGCAGATTGAGAAGAATGAAGAGCTTTCGGGTTTATACCGCGCGTACGAGGAGAAGCTTCGCGAAGGGAAATTGTACGATTATGGAGATATGATTATGGAGGTGCTCCATGAACTAGAGCGGAATGAGGATCTTCTTCTCATATTGCAGGAACAGTATCAGTATATTTTGGTTGACGAACATCAGGATACCAACAATGCTCAAAATAAAATTTTAGAATTGCTCGCTAATTTTCATGCGAATCCAAACATTTTTGTGGTGGGCGACGAGAAGCAGGCAATTTTCAGGTTTCAGGGCGCATCACTTCAGAATTTTTTACATTTCAAGGAGCTATATTCCGATGTGAAACTCGTGGTGCTTCAGGAAAATTACCGTTCTTCGCAATCAATTTTGGATTCCGCACACTCGCTTATTGAAAGCAAAAAAATATTGAATGCCAACGTATTACACGAGAGCGCGCGTATTCGAGCGTTTGCATTTTCTAAGCCATCAGTTGAATCGCATTTTTTAGCGGAGGATATTCGCGCAAAACTTGATGCGGGCTGTGCGCCATCCGAAATCGCAGTACTCTACAGAAATAACAGAGACGTGGACGCGCTTCTCCCTGTATTTGAGAGAGCTGGAATTCCATTTGTAATTGAGTCCGATGAAAATGTAATGAGTGATTTGGATATTCGCAAAATCATTTTGTTACTTTCCGCCATCAATGAGTTTGGCAACGATGTGCGCGTGGCAGAAGCCATGCATATTGATTTCTTTGGGCTTAATCCGCTTGATGTGTATCGCGTGATACGCGCATCGCATACAAACAAGGTTGCGCTCTACGATGTCTTGAAATCAGATGCACTGTTGCGAGAACTAAAGCTTGAAAATGTCACCTCGTTGCGACATTTTTATGGAATGCTCTCCGAGCTTACGATTGCTGCAAAAAATAAAGGCCTTCAGGAATTTTTTAGCATGGTGCTTCGCGATTCCGGATTTTTGTCACACATACTTCATCACCAGGATATGGTGCAAAAAATGGAAAAACTGAACGGTTTTTTTGATGAGATACAGAAATTAACTGAGCGAAAACCAGAAACAAACCTGAGCGAGTTTCTTGAATACCTTTCTACGATGGAAACGCACAATCTTTTTATCAAGAAGAGCGCATTTACTAGTTCAGCAAATCGCGTGCGTTTTATGACCGCACATAAATCAAAAGGTCAGGAGTTTGACCACGTGTATATTGTGAATGCGTTTGATGGCCACTGGGGCAATAAACGCAAGACGAGCTCGCTTCAACTTCCCACATCCGTATTTTCGCTTTCGCACGACGCACTCACTTCGCATGATTCAATTGACGACGAGCGACGTCTTTTTTATGTTGCGCTCACTCGCGCAAAAAAGACCGCTACCATTTCATATGCAAAAGAGAGCATTATGGAGCGTGAACAGCTACCCACACAATTTTTAGAGGAGATGAACGCGGAACTCATTGAATATCCAGATACAAGCGCCATTGAGCGCGAATGTGCGACGCACAAGGAGACGCTATTCGCTCCGAGCGCATCGGCACATGTGAGTGTGAAGGATAAGGAATTTATTCGTGAACTTTTCTTGGAGCGCGGACTTTCCGTAACAGCACTCAATAATTATCTGGATTGTCCGTGGAAGTATTTTTATCAGAATCTTCTCCGCATCCCATCGGCGAAGGAACCACATCAGTTGTATGGTACGGCGGTGCATGTGGCGCTTGACGACTTTTTCAATGTGGTTTCAAAAAATGAAAAACCAACCAAGCAATTTCTTTTGGAGCGATTCTCATTCAATTTTGACAGACAACCCTTTTTGGAGAAAGACCGCGTTAACTACAAGGTTCGTGGAGAAAAGGCACTTTCTGGCTATTATGATGCATATCACGCCACGTGGGTTATGAATGTAAAAACAGAATTTGATATTAAAGGAATTCTGCTTACGCCCGAGATAAAGCTTTCGGGGAAGATAGATAAATTGGAAATTTTGAATGATAGAAACGAAGTTAATGTGGTTGACTATAAAACCGGCAAGCCAAAGACGCGTGGGGAGATAGAGGGGACAACCGAGAGTTCAAACGGAAACATTAAGCGCCAGCTCGTGTTCTACAAATTACTTCTCAATGCATATGAGGAAGGAAGATACAAAATGATTACCGCAGATGTAGATTTTGTGGAGTCAGACGATAAAGGGCGACATAAAAAGGAACGATTTACTATTGCCGACGACGAAGTGAAGATGCTTGAGGAAACCATAAAAAGTACTTCGGTGGAGATTCTCGCGTTATCATTTTGGGATTCGCGATGTGGTGAGAAGAAATGTGAGTTTTGTGCGTTGCGCGATATGATGCGCTAAGTCGTTTTTTGTGGTATAAGTTTTATCTATGCAGGGAAAGAAAAATACATCGTGGGGCGGAGTTGCTGAGTGGTATAGCGAACTCCTAGGGAAGGAAGGCACCTATCAAAAGGAAGTAGTGCTTCCGAATCTTTTACGCGTAATGAATCTTCAAAAGGGAGAGACGGTTCTTGATCTTGCGTGTGGGTCTGGGTTTTTCTCCCGTGCTTTCTCAGCTATTGGGGTAAAAGTAATCGGTGTTGATGTTGCAAAGAATCTTATTGAGATTGCAAAAAAAACACCAGACAAGAACATCGCCTACAAGGTTTCTATGGCACACAAACTGGAGTTTCTTGAGTCAGGAAGTGTAGATAAGATTGCGCTCGTGCTTGCGGTACAGAATATAGAAGAGATCCAGAAGGTGTTTGCGGAAAGCGCGCGCGTCCTAAAGAAAGGGGGTACAATGCATATTGTATTAAATCATCCAGCGTTTAGAGTACCCAAGCGCTCAAGTTGGGGTTGGGATGAGAAGGTGGGAGCCCAGTACCGTCGTGTTGATGCGTATATCTCGGAAAGTACAGAAAAGATTCAGATGCATCCAGGCGATAAGCCATCAGAATACACGCTCTCATTTCATAGACCACTGCAAGTATATTTTAAGCACTTACGAAGAGGTGGGTTTCTTGTGCGGGGCTTGGAGGAATGGATATCAAATCGTAAAAGTGAGCATGGTCCGCGTGCCCGGGAAGAGGATAGGATTCGCAAGGAGATTCCGCTTTTTCTTATGATAGAGAGCGTGAAAATGTAACAATACATATATGAGCGAAGTATCTATAAAAAAAGAACAGCAAAAAATAAAACCACCAAAAGTTTTTTCCGAGCGCGTGACAAGGTGGATAGGGTCTACGAGCTCGCTTGTTGTACACACGGTTCTTTTTGCCGCATCTATCACGCTTATATTTTTGGGCGCGTCCACGGATTCGGTGCTTCTCGTGTTAACCACAATTGTTTCGCTTGAGGCGATTTATCTTTCCATTTTTATTCAGATTACCGTGAATCGGCACGCCGATAGTTTGGAAGATGTTGAAGAAGACCTGGATGAGATTCAAGAGGATGTGAAAGAAATTTCCGAAGACGTGGACGAAATCTCAAAAGACATTGATGAGATTCAAGAGGATGTAGTGGAGATTTCAAAAGACATTGATGAGATTCAAGAGCACGACGAAGAGGAAGAAAAGGCCTCGTTGGATAAAATTGAGACGCTCTTGAAACAAGCGGTTGAGGATTTGGAACGTCTGAAAAAACAGTAACAAAAAGGCCCCATGTGGGTCCTTGAAATTAATTCGGGTTCACGGGAGTCCGGACTACGATACGACAATGATTCAGCGGGGCCCAGATCGTTTTGTATCCGAATGGATCCGATGTTATATTTGCTTTGCCATTTGCATCAATGAGGGCTGTTGCGACAAAGTAATTGTCTTTATCACGGAATAGAAAAAAGAAGAGTTTGTCTTTCTCAATTTGCTCCTTGTGGTCTTCCACAAAGGCTTTAATCTGATTCTGCGTAAGGCAGATTGCATCCAAATCTTTTTCGGTGCATGAAGTGAATAGTTGGTTGTACTTCGCGCTCTTGCGGATTCTGAATATTGAGACACTTGTTTCTTTGGTCTCAAACATTTCACATGGATCCACGAGCTCGGCGAAGTCATGGTCGATAAAGAAAAAGACATCGTTTGCGGTCGCAATTATTTCCGTACCATCAACTAGACGAATTGCGAGGTTTTCTTTCCCTACTATGGGAATCAGAATATCATTCTGTTTTGAGACACTCATGGCGCTTCTCCTTAGTTAAATAACTGTGCAAATATTCTCATAAAGCATATGTCCTGTCAATAAATAGTTTGACAAGATGAGCATTTATGCGTATTCTTAGTACACGAACCAATAAAAGGCCTCACGAGAGGCATTTTTCTATGGATACAATACGAAAAGACATACGCAATATCGCTATTATCGCTCACGTTGATCACGGAAAGACGACGCTAGTGGATGCTCTTTTGAAGCAATCCGAGAATTTCCACCTGAGGGCTGACGATGACAAGGATTTAATAATGGATTCCAACGAGCTTGAGCGTGAGCGCGGTATTACGATTTTTTCAAAAAACGCATCTATTCACTATAAAGGCGTGAAGGTGAACATTGTGGATACACCAGGTCACGCGGATTTTGGTGGCGAGGTGGAACGCATTATGCGAATGGTAGACGGTGTACTGCTTTTGGTTGACGCAAAAGAAGGCCCAATGCCTCAGACAAAGTTCGTGTTGCGTAAGGCAATTCAAGCCGGGCACAAAGTGATTGTGGTGGTAAACAAGATTGATAAGCCCGATGCTCGACCGATGTGGGCGCTTGATCAGACGTTTGACCTTTTTATTGAACTTGGTGCGTCCGATGACCAATCTAACTTCCCTGTAATTTATGCAGCCGGTTCGCAAGGTAAGGCGGGGCTTGTGCCGGAATTAGATTCAATGAAAGATGTGATTCCGCTTTTTGATGCAATTTTACACTACATTCCGGGTCCAAAAATTTCAGAAGTAAATCCGCTCCAAATGCTTACTGTTAGTTTGTTTTACGATAATTACAAAGGAAAGATTGCGATTGGGCGCTTGTATTCGGGAACGTTGAAAAAGGGTTCCAAGGTAATGCATGTAAATCGCAAGGGCGAGATGAAAAAAGTTGAGATTGCTTCAGTTCTCGGTTTTGATGGAATGAAGCGCGTTGAAGTTGATGAAGCGACTGCCGGAGACATTGCGTGTATTAGTGGTATTCCGGAAGTTTCAATTGGTGAGACAATTACTGATATTGAGAATCCGATGCCGTTGCCTCCGATTGAGATTGATGAGCCGACAATCAAAATGGTATTTGGCGTAAACACGTCGCCATTTACCGGAAAGGAGGGGTCATACTCAACATCGCGCAATTTGCGTGAGCGGTTGATGCATGAACTTGAGACCGACGTTGCGCTCGCAGTGACTGCAACCGAATCGCCTGACAAATGGACTGTTGCGGGACGTGGCGAGTTGCACCTCTCAATCATTATTGAGAAAATGCGTCGCGAAGGATTTGAGCTTGAGGTTTCAAAACCACAGGTTATTTTCCATGAAAAAGAAGGCAAGAAAAAGGAACCAATAGAATTAGTTTCTTTTGAGGTTCCCGAAGAATTTGGTGGCACAGTAATTGAAATGATGGGACGGCGACTTGGCATTATGAAGGATATGCGCGTGAATCGTGGCATTACGCACATGGATTTCAATGTGCCTACGCGAGGACTTATTGGAATGAGAAATGCGTTTCTTACGAGTACTAAGGGTAAGGGTATTATGAACAGCATCTTTTTGGGGTACGAAGAATATAAAAGTGATTTACCACCCGAACAGCATGGTTCACTTGTTTCGTCGGACACTGGTGAATCAAATAGTTATGGACTTATTACTGCGCAGGGAAGGGGTAAGCTTTTCATCGGCCCCGCGATTTCTGTGTATGAAGGTATGGTTATCGGACAGAACGCAAAAGCGAATGACGTATTGGTAAACATCTGTAAGACAAAAGAACTTACGAACTTCAGGACGAAGAACTTTGGTATTCAGGAGACGCTTGATGTACCCAAAGAAATGGGCTTGGAGGATGCCTTGGATTATATTGCGGATGATGAGCTTGTAGAGGTGACACCAAAAACCATTCGCATTAGGAAGACATTTTTGAGCGAAAACGATCGCAAAAAGTTTGAGAGGGAGGCGAAAAACGCAAAAGCGGAGGAATAAAGTAAATACGATTCTCATTCTCACCCCTCAGAACCAGAGGAACTCGTCCATGTCCCTTCGAAAAGACGTGGTCAATTTCCCCTGCGAGAAAATTGCCACTTGTTCCTCATACTCGCTCTCGTTGAGTACAACGAACCGTGCCCGCTCGCCTGCCTACCGCAGGCAGGTACTGCGACGCACTTTTCTCGTGGACAGGGACTCGCGCGTGGTCTTAGTGGCAGGAATGAGAATTCAAATAGTTAGGGTTGATTTTCCCCTCTCTTCCTCGCATACTATTCTCATACATGGAAAATCCTGATTTTCTAAAAGCTAAATACGACCTTCATAATGCGCCTGAGGTAGACTCAGCCGTAAAGCGCACCGAATCCCGCACGGGTGAGAAGCTTCCCCGAGACCCCGAGACCCCGAGACACGCATCCAAAATTACCTTGATAGATTTAAGGAAATTATTGAACGGGGTGACCCCGAGAAACGTGAGCGAGGTATTGAAGCAATAAAGCAGGTGCTTCATGATAAGTTTGTAATTA
>CAYHGT010000017.1:0-14478 GCA_964356375.1 uncultured Candidatus Saccharibacteria bacterium | reverse complement strand
TGAAAACACCCACCGATATTATCAAAGTGTTTCCAAGGTATTGACTGGAAAACGGCGGGCATACCAATAGGCGTGTAATCCAAAAATGCGCTCATTTTGTTAATAAAAGGCACGGCATATATAAGCCGTGCTGTATTGTTTCACCGTGTTCATGAGCAATTAGGAATGATTCCTTGTTTGGCAGGAAGGATGCCAACCCGAATGGCGTATGTGTAATTGAAGCCGTCGGGTGGGTCGCAATTTTCGCAGTATGGAACGTCAATTGGTCCGATACCGAAACCGTCTTCGCCTGGGTCAAGCTCAACCCCATCGTCCTTCAGTTCCGCCTTAAAACAATTCATAAATCCGCGACGTATCGCTCCCCCGCATCCGTTGTGGCGCATAATATTATCAACGCCTTTCGTGCATTCAGCGAAAAAATCCTTTTTCACCCGCTTGAACTCCTCTGCGGTAAGTGGATTTTTTGGCAACCTCATCCTCTCCTCCTTTGGATATTAGGATCTAACGAGATTATAGTCCGCCAAACTCCTACGCATCAATAATAACCTTAGAAAAAACCCCGCTTTGGGCGGGGGGGGTAATCTACTGTGCTAGTCGTTTTGGAAAAAATTTATAAATGGTAAGTGCGGGAATTACTATCCCGAAAGGAAACCCGTCCCCCTCACCACCCTCAATAGCCACCACTATACCAATAAGCGCGCCATCGGCATTAAAGGCGCCACTTCCAGAACTGCCAAGGAAAATATGGGCATCAATGTAAATCTTACTCTCAGTAATATCAATTACACGACCTCGCGAAATCATTCTCTTGTGTCCAAGAGGATTCCCCACAACAATAACTTCTTCGTCTTGCGTGATTTCTAGAGCAAGGACGAGAGGGGTCACTTGGGCCGTATCAGCAGCAAGTAAAAGTAGATCATTCTTGGGGTCCGCTTTAAGAATAGTGGCTTCTTTGCCATCAACTTTTATTCCAGAACCTGCGTTAAGAAGATGGAAATTAGTAAGAACGATTCCCTTGATAACAACCACGCCCGTTCCGTGCCCTCCGTCAGTTTCTACAGACACACTTCGGCCAATCAACGCGTTAAGAAGCGCGGGCGCTTTTTTCTCCTGTCCCATAACACTAAAAACGCACACGAATATAAAAACCATCACCTTTATCCAATTCCGCATCGTGCACCTCCTTTTGTGTGAGTTAAATAACTATTCGTACTATAGACCTTGAGAACTTGAAGTCAAATGAAGCTCCCAAACCTCACGGTTGGGGTATTGCGGTAGAAGAATAAAACGCGCGCGCCCAAATTGGCGCGCGCCAGAAAAAAAATCGATTCCGCCCCCTCACGAGGCAGAATCTGATTTCGTCTATAATCATAGCAAACCACATAGAGAAAATTCAATAGTGGGTGTGGATTGCACGCTTAGACCAACTTGACAACGGTGCCCCTCCTTACCACGAACTTTTCACGCGTGAGCGCCTCCAAAACTTCGCGCACATGCGTGATGGATTCCTCCAATTGTGTAGCAAGTACGCGTTTTGTCATATCTCCACTCTTCAACAAAAATCGCAAGACCTTCCCACGAAGCGTTCTTCGCAAACCAACAAATTTAGACCGTGCGCGCGATAATAATCCAAAATAATTTTTTTAAAGCGTGTCATTGTCATTATTTATATAAATCACTATAACAATACTCATTACCTGCTTCGCCGAAACAGGTAATGAGTATTGTATTGCAAAGGAATTTATTATTGCCCCGCAGGCGTTGCGGTTGTCATAAACTTAACCATGAGCGGACTTCCTGTCTCATCGGTCATCGGCGTATCCACTTTGTAATCAAATGTTTTGCGTCCATCTTCTCCACGCACCTGCTTGTCCGCATGAATCATTGCGTAGTAAACCACACCATCCACAGTCGGGCGCTGTAATTCTACTGCACCAGAACTTACGCCTTGTGGAAACCATGCGGCACCAAGAATGTTTCCGGGCTTTCCGCCGATGTCCTCGTGAATTGCAACCCAGCTATCGGCCGTAAGATTGATTGATTTCACAGTTACACCATCACCAAAAAGTTGGTCGTCAATTGCGATAATGTTCTGTCCCGCAAGCACGAGCGGTCCCAAACTATCGTCAATCTTCTCATTCCTCGCTGGCAACACGTAACCGAACACAAACCACCCCAAACCCAAACCGACGAGGAAGGCAACAGTCACAATGGTAATCCCTTTCGTGCTGCGTTCCTTGCCCACAGTCTCTAATGTTTCTTGCTTCATATATTTCGATAGTAGCAGAAAATCAAACGCAAGCGCAATGGTTCAAAAAAATTGACAAATCCATATAAAAATGGTGAATAAATACCGTATCAAACAAACGCAAAGCCCCCTGCAAGCTTGCAGGGGGCTTTGATAAAGAAGTTATTTCCTTTTTCCTTTCTTTGCCGGCTTCTTCTTTGCTGCTTTCTTTTTCTTTGCTGCCATATTATTAGTAAAAAATTGTTTTTTTAACTTCGACCTTTTGAGAGATGTGTGAGCAGTTCTTTCTTTTGTACACACATTGACGAACAAAATTTTTTTAAAATTCATTCGCTCACATACCTTTATTATACACTTATCGTTTTGCGAAAAATCATAAAAACTGTGGAAAACTTTTTTTTGAAGAAAAACAGGAAATTAAACCGTTTCTCCCTTTTCTTTCAAGCTTTTCCTTTCGCTGAAAACGAAATAATAAAGTATTTCAAGAATTCCCAAAAGATTTATAACAAGCAGTGCCACAAACCACCAGCGGTCATTGTTGCGCGCCGCTTTCCAAAGCGCCAATCCCTTCCACACAAGCACCCATACAAAAATAATTCCCATTACAAATGCATTCTGTGCAAGCCATACATTTAATATATTCATAGTATCTCCCATATTTAGTAAAAAATTCTGTGTCATATTTATCTGCGACCTTTTACGTTCGCGCTGCTATACTCAGTATTTCGCGACCTTCGTCGCTCAATTCTCATTTTACCATATTACTCAAAACGGCTTGCTGCCTTCCTATATTTACAATAATCGCACATTTCGCTTGCTTCCGGAATTTTACTGCTTGTGAGACACGCGCGAATTTTTTTGAGGGCTTGTGGAATCCACGCGTCACTCCCCTTATATGGGATAAGTGTCACCTTAAACTCAAGCTTCTTATCAAACGCTTTTTTATCCTTGTTGCCGTTGCAATATACGAAGTAGCCAGTATCACTCACATTGAAATTATTATTTCTAAAAAGCCACTGATATATTTCCATCTGTCGCTTGTAACTCATCTCCCACCCTCCCGAACCCTCAAGCACCACGTCACCCTCTTTTGAAGTCGCCTTATAGTCCACGATGATAAGTTCGCCCTTGGAATTCACCCATACATCGTCAATACCACCCGTGATTAAAAGATTTTCTGGCTCGTATAAATACTGGACTCCGCGCCGAAGCGCATCCCGCCATGCTTCCATCTTCTCATGCTGAAATGGAACAGCATCAACACCATACACTTCCATGAGTGGGTGCGCCGTTTGTGCCACTCTATGCACATCAAATTCTTTTTTCAAGAGTGCATCCACCGCATTGTTTAGCGTGAATGATGGTGTTGGCGGTGCATCAATGCCCAAGCGTCTATCCAAATAAAAACATCTTGGACATCTTATAAAATTCTCAATCTTACTACGGCTCAACTTGAATGGTTCGGTTGAATTCGGATTAAACATATTTTGTGCGCGTGGCGGACTATACATATATATAAGTATATAGTACATAAAAACAAAATCCCCGCCGTAGCGGGGTTGTGTGTTGTTATGACGAGCTTCGTGGGTGTGGAATACGGCCATGAATTGAGTGGGCACGAGAAAGCGTTTCTTGTGTACGTTTTTTTGCCTCGGCAAGACCGTGTACGAACTGCGCAAGGTCGCGGGCATCACTCTCGTATCCCGTAACAAACATCCTCATAATCTCATTCAAGAAAAAGTTGCGTTCCTGCTCACCAATAAGTGAGGCATCGTGTTTTACCTCTTTCCAAAAATCTGCTTCTTGAATCGCCCGAAACCGTTCGTACATCTCGGCTCGTGTCATGGGCTTATCCTTGCTACTCATACAAACCCCCTGTTTGCGATGTTCTATCCCCACTATATAGCGAGGGAAAGAAACGTCAACCCTGCGCAATGATTCACTAACTTAGTCACCCCACTCCGCTAAAGCTTCGCGGGGTTATTTTCATAAAAACGAAAATAAAAGCAAAATCCCCCGTTAGGGGGATTTTGCTAAAGTCAGATTGAAAAAACTTAATAGTCTCTCCTTCCTCCTCCAAAGCCACCGCGTGCGGGACGAGATTCCATCGGGCGCGCTTCGTTAACCGTAAGCGTGCGACCGTCAAAATCTTTACCGTTCCACATTTCGATTGCTTTTGAGATGTCTGCCTCGTTTTCCATTTCGACGAAACCGAATCCGCGTGAGCGACCAGTCATCTTATCGATGATGATCGTTGCAGACGTAACCGGTCCCACCTTCTCAAATGCTGCTTTCATGTCAGCATCCGTGGAAGAGTACGGCAAACCTCCAATGTATAATCTCTTTGCCATAATGTGTAGTTATTGCTTCGTAGGGCGACCACTCACTTGGCTCCTTACACACTTACGTGGCAAAAGGATTACCCCAACTGAGAAACCTACTCACGCTCCATTTATACCATATCGTAGAAAAAAAAACAACATGTCTATCGGTAGGCGGGCGTCGGAGCGAAGTAGAATAATGCTTTTCCCTATCCTACAATCTCTTTTTTTATAATAGTGAACTCGTTTTCTGCCTCCGCGAGCAATTCCTTACCTCCGCGAATGAGCTCGGTTGCTTCCTTTACTTTTTTCAATGCTTCTTCCACATCCAGATCTTCCTGCGCATCAAACCACTCAAGAATCTTTTCAATGTCCTTAAGATATTGTTTAAAATGTTTGGTGTCTTTTGTTGCCATATTATTTTTTTGATTCCACGCGCGCGTTCGCCTCGCCATCGCTAAATCGAATAGAAATCTCGTCGCCCTCCATGATTCCCTCAATACTTCGTATTACCTTACCATGTTTGCGCGCGATGGAATAGCCAAGCGCGAGTTGTCGCTCAGGACTGTGAAGCACCATTGTTTTTTCCGCATATGCGAGGCGTTCCTTTGCGCGCGAGAACATCTCTGTTGTGCGGTCTACCACGGTACGGAGTGCGAGATCCATGTCCACACGAATACGCCGTATCCTATCATCAACGCGTGTAAGTACTGATGCAAACTGACGCACACGCTGATATGCATCCTCCCACGAACGATTGAGTAAATGTGCTACCGCTGTCGGCGTAGAAGTCATTGCATCAGCCATAAGCGCCACAAGTGGCATGTCCTGGTCATGACCGATGCCCGCAATCACTGGAACGGGAAACGATGCAAGCTCTCGCACCAACATTTCATTATTAAATGCTTGCAATGATTCAAGTGAACCGCCACCGCGAATAATTACCAATACTTCAATATCTTTCTCTTTCAACGCGCGAATCGCCCCAAGAAGCGGACCTACCGCCTGCTGGCCCTCTACACGCGAATCTACAAGCATCACTTCATACCCGAACTTACCAAGATTATTTATAAAATCATGTATCACCGCACCCTCTTTTGACGTAACCACACCAATCCTTCGTGGAAGCATGGGGATTGCGCGTTTGCGCTCTGGCGCAAAAATTCCTTCAGCAGTAAGCCGTTTTTTCAATTCATCATATGCTTTTTTGAGCGCGCCCTCCCCCTTTAATTCAATCAACCGCGCGACAAATGAAAATCGTCCCGTCGGAGCATATACCTGTGGATGTCCAGTAAGCACAACTTCAATACCCGCCTCCAATTTAACTCCGCATTGAAGATAATTGAATTTCCATATTACACAATCCATAACGGCATCCTTCTTGCTATCCTTCACCGTAAAATACACATGACCCGAAACCGCTTTCGTAATTTGTGAAACCTCCCCCACCAAACGCACCTCTTGCTTAAGTCCTACATTCAATACCTCAATATATTCAGAAACCGAAAACACGTGTTCCGCGATTGGATTCTCGCGTTGGGCGGACTCGGATTCTGAAAATAAATCTTGATTTTTCTTTTTTTTAATTGGCATAAAAGTAATTGTATAAAAAGTCGGTTATTCTTTCATAACCGAAAGATCTTTTAAATGAAACTTGTTTGCAAAAAGGAAAAGAAGTTGAAGAAGCGCAGCAAGCCCAAAACTTATTAAGAAAAAGGTTTGTGTGGTAAACATATACGCGAACAGCATAAGTAGGGATAAAAATACAATGCGGACCAGAAAATACAATATTTCTTGACTCAAAATAAAAAGACTTGGATGCCGGACCGCACGAGCAATTTTATAGAACTGGCTTGACCATGCAACCATAAGAGCTGCTGCAACGATATTACCCGCAACATTTGATAGAACTATCGCCCCAGGACTCGTAATAAACATTCTCACAATCCAAACCGCGGAAAAAAGGATTGTCGCAACAGCAAGTGCTTTTCTCCTGTCCCCCGCATCAGAAAGAAACCCAACAAAATACGTGGTTATAACCGAAGCAAACAATCCAATGGAGATGACACCGCCAAGTGATTCAACGTTGCGAACCGCAAAAAATATGAATAACGGCCAGAGCAATCCGCCTATTATCAGTCCGGTTGAATATCCAATACCGGAAATATTAAAGTTTTGTATACCGCATCCTGTCAAAAATTTTATAATCTGCCCACGCTTAAGATTACCCGCGAGATGGCGATGCGGAAAAAAGAAAAGTGGAAGCACCGCGGCAAAAAGGATGAAAGATGCAATGAAAAAAGTTATTGGGAATCCAAAAAGAACGATGAGCAATCCCCCAAAAAAGGGCGCGCTAAAATTAACGAGCACAGAGATAGTGTTTCGTGCGCCTATTTCCCTGCCAATCTTCTTATCATCAAGCGATTGCGAAAAATCAAGGTTGTATCCAATATTAAATAAAAGCGTATTTAAGGCAAGCATGAAAGGAATCAGATAGAACAGCCACGGCATTGTATCCACATAATTGAGACCAAGAAAATAGATAATGAGAAGCGGTGCGCTCAAAAACATCATCATCTTATCGCTCATCTTTCCAAGCAGTGGGAGCACAAGAAATGCGAGAATCACAAAGAATATTGAATGCAAAAGATAGAAAAAAAGAATCTGCCAAAGCGCAAAACCAAGCTTCCACAAAAAAATAGGCACGAAGACATTAATAAGTCCATCGGCGAATGTGGTAAGCGCAAGCGTCCCGTAGAGGGCATTTACCTCGCGTTTTCCAAAAAAACTAAACTGCGCACTATTGATTTGCATAACAATGATTATACTTTGAATAGCTAAAAATCCATTTTGCTACTCAAGGTCAGTATAACGGATTTTTCCCCGCTTGCCGATACGTGCCCCGTATAGTAATCTATTGACCTATGGAAGACGCGAAACTCTATGCAAATTTGAAAGTCGGAAAGCCGAGGGACGGCGTAGTGGAGATTAATGGTGAAATTCCCGCACGCATCATTGAACTTCACCGCAAAGAAGTAATAGAAGAGGTAAAACAGGAGGCAGAAATTCCCGGTTTTCGCAAAGGAAACGCTCCCGAAGAAATGGTCTTAAAACAGGTCAATATGAACCATGTGCTTGAAGACGCGGCCGAGGAGGCATTGAGTGTTGCCTATCCCGCAATCCTTGATGACAATCATATTATTCCGATAAGCTCCCCGCGCGTGACATTCGTAAAATTGGCGTTGGATAATCCGCTTGAATTCAAAATAAGCATAGCCGTAGAACCCGAAGTAAATCTCCCGAATTACAAGAAGATTGCAAAGACAATAAAGGGTAAAAAAGCGCCCGTAGAGGTAACGGACGTAGATGTGAACGAAGTAATCCAGCAGATTCTCACGATGCGTCAAGGCGAGGACGGAAAATTGCCCGAACTTACTGACGAGCTCGTGAAAACACTTGGGAAGTTTGAAAATGTGGCGGACTTCAAAGAGAAATTGAAGGGTAACATCAAAGCGGAGAAAGAAATGGAGGGTGCGCGCATTCGCTATGAAGAGCTCGCAAAACAACTCGTGGACGAATCAAAACTCGTAGTCCCCTCGCTTCTCTTGGAAGACGAGATGTATATGGCGCATGACCGTCTACATAAGGAGCTTGAGAAACGAAAGATGAGCGCAGAAGAGTATTTCAAAATTATCAAAAAGACCGAGGAAGAGTATATGAAGGAAAAGAAGGAAGCTGTTGAGCGCCAGCTAAAAACAAAATTCATCTTAAAAGCGATTGCGAAGAAGGAGGATATTGTGGCAAATGAGACAGAAGTGGAAAAAGAAATGGAACACGCATCCACCCACTACCCCGACACAAATCCAGAGGCATTCAAGGCGTATGTGGAGGAAATGTTGGTAAATGAGCAGACACTGAAATTCTTGGAAGAAGCAAGTTGGTAAGAGTTGTTCAACCTTTGTTCCGACATCGAACCGAGCACTCAATTTGAGTGCTCGGTTTTTATTAGAGCGATATCATTATTGCGCCAAGCACCATAAGAAGCGCACCAAGTACTGACTTCCATCCAAGCGCGTTACCAAGAAATACGGCGGCGAGTAAGACCACAAACACGATGCTCATTCTATCTATGGCCACAACTTTCGGCGCATCTGCGTATTTAAGCGCCCAAAAATAGAAGAGCCACGAAAGCGCGCCCACAATGCCGGAAAGCGCAATAAGAATCCAATCTCGCGAACCGAATGAATGAAGCGAAAATCCCTCAAACTTTTTCAAAAATAAACTCGTAATAACGAGAAACCCAGCCATAGTGATTGAACGAATTGTGGTCGCGAGCGTAGGGTCAATCTCCTTTAAGCCGAGCTTTCCGAAAATTGCGACGAGCGCCGCTGTAATTGCCGATAAAAAAGCATAGACGAGCCACATATTTAAAGTATATCAACTTGTGTGTATTCTTCCAGTTTTTCAACGCGCGCGCCTATCAAACGAATTTCTTTGTGTTTTGGATTTTCACGAACATCAAAAAACGGTAGTAACAATTTTACTGCCTCAAATTCAAGTACACGAAGCTCGGAAAGATTTTCGCGAAACGTATGCGCGCGTGATTTTGTTTCAAAATCCCCAAACCTCACCGTGACCACAATAGTGCGAAAACTCGTAAACCCGCTCTTTTGAAATCGCTTGAACACGGTGGCACACAACTCTTTCATTCGTTCCATAACGATATTTGCATCGCGTGTGTTCTTCATAAATGTTTCCTGCTCTCCAATTGATTTCGCTTCATATTCTTCCGCAATCGGTGCGTTATCAATACCCCGCGCTTTCTTATATAAATCTTCGCCGAATTTTCCGAGCATTTCTTTCAACTCATGCAAATTTAGTTTTTTCAACTCGCGCACGATGCGTATATTTTTAGCGTTCAATATTGCCTCGGTCTTTGGTCCGATGCCGGGAAGCTTCCGAATATGTAAGGGTTCCAAAAATGCCTCAACATCCTTCTCGGTTACGAGCGTGAGTCCGTCTGGTTTTTTAAAGTCCGACGCTATTTTTGCGATAAACTTATTCGGACCGAGGCCAATTGAACACGAGAGGTGCTCTTTATCCTTAATCTCTTTTTTTAATTTTTCACACACTTTTTTTGCTTCCTCAAAATTCCCGCACTCGCTTAAATCAAAATACATCTCATCCACGCTCGCTTGTTCAAATTCTTTTGAATACTGCTCAACAATTTCCATAATGCGCTGAGAAACCTCTACATAACGCTTCATATTTACGCCCAAAAAAATTGTGGGTGGTTTCCCCTCATATTTCGCTTTTTCCGAATACTCCCACGCTTTTGAGATTGGCAACGCCGAACGAATTCCATACTCGCGCGCCTTATAGTTTGCGGTAGACACGACACCCCTACCCCTCCCACCCTCTGGGTCTGCGCCAACCACAATCGGAAGCCCTTTAAACCGCGTATTGTCACGCTCCTCAATAGACGCAAAAAATGCGTCCATATCTATGTGCGCCACGATACGCATTATTTGAGTAGTCGTTTAAACGCAAGTGCCGGTTCTTCTTTATTTGTCGCCACACGATATACCGCACGCAACAATGGAAACTTGTTCAAATCTGATTTCAATATTTTTGCGAGTGGTTCAAGCGAGATAACGCCCTCCGCTTGCGGAATTCCTTTCTTTCCTTTCGCAATCATCGTACCCACCTCAACATTTTTTGAATAGGTGCTAAATCCTGTTGCGATTAAATCAATCATCCCCGCAACTCCGTATACCGATTCTTTTTTACCACCCGATAATTTAACAATCGCCTCCATCTCATACATCGCATGAAATGCGAACCACGCGCGAGAATTATCTCCCCACCCGAGCCCCTCCGCAATACCAAGTCCAATTGCATACGCATTTTTTAGTACTCCAGAAAGCGTAACGCCAATGACATCAGTTGAAGTGGTTAGTTTAAGCAATGAACCATGAAAGAGCTCGGCTACTTTTTCGCGCGCAGTGGTATTCTTCCCCGCCAAAATACCAAACCCTGGTAAACCCATCTGAAGCTCGTTCGCGAGCATAGCACCTCCCAAAATGAGTATTGGATGCTCCTGAAATGAATCGGAGAGAAATTCATAGGTTGTCTTCCTTGTATCTCCCTGAAGCCCTTTGGAAAGTCCAACAATGATTGTCTTCTTATGCACAAAAGGACGAATTGAACGCACAACCGCAGGAAGACACCACGAGGGTACGCACAAAAATATTACTTCCGCGCGTGGAATTACCTCAAAAAGCGACTTCTGATTATTCACTCGCCCAGGCGACTTGTCCCACGCGTCCACTGCGTGTTTGTTTTTCCGCAAAAGAGACGCGATAGCGCTCCCTATATCACCCATTCCGAATACTACAATGTGCGACCTCATACGTTCATTATACCGTTATTTTTGAAATTGGACATACAGCATGATTATGCTTTTTTGCGGGGCAATATTCACGCCCATACGCCACAATGCGATAGGAAAGTCCTGCCCAATTCTTCTTGGGTATAAGTTCCATCAAATCGCGTTCTATTTTATTAGGGTTGCTCTCTTTTGAAAGTCCCCATACACGAGCCAAGCGACGTACGTGCGTATCAACGGGAATCCCAACAACAATGCCGTATACACTCTCCAAAATAATGTTGCCTGTCTTTCTACCCACACCGTAGAGCGTCAAAAGCTCCTCCATCGTGCGTGGCACCCTACCCATATATTGCTCCTTTATAATTTTTGCGGTCTGAAGTATATGCTTCGCTTTTGTTTTATAAAAACCGGTGGGGTGAATAGCATTCTCAAATTCGCGAATGTCAGCCGTACAATACGCATTAAATGTTTTGTATTTTTTGAAAAGTGTCGCAGTAACTTCATTCACCTTCTTATCTGTACACTGCGCCGAAAGAATAACCGCAACAAGCAATTCCCATGGAGTTCTGAAATTCAAAAATACACCCGCCCGGGGGTATAATTTTTTAAGCACGGTGACTATTTTTGTAGCTCGCCTTATTCGCACCCGTAGTTCTTCTTGCTTCTGCATTGCAATTATTTTGCAAACATCTTACCACCAGCAAACGACGCCCTATTCTGAAGCATCTCCTCAATACGCAAAAGTTCATCATACTTTGCAATACGCTCACCCCGACTTATTGAACCCGTCTTAATCTCTGAAACACCGAGTCCGACCGCAAGGTGCGCGATTGTCACATCGTCCGTCTCGCCTGAACGATGAGAAATAATCGCATTCCAGCCGGCTTTATGCGCCATATCCACCGCGCGTATCGTTTCGGTCAGGGTTCCAATCTGATTCATTTTTATTAAAATCGCATTCCCCGCCTTTTCATTGATTGCGCGCTCTAAAAACTTGGTATTTGTTACCAAAAAATCATCGCCCACCAATTGCGTGGTGTTCCCCAAGCGTTCCGTCAACTTCGTCCACCCACTCCAATCATCTTCCGAAAGCCCATCCTCAATGGATGCAATCCCATACTTTGCACGAAGCTCTGCGCACCATTCAATCATCTCATCCGACGATAATATCTTCCCTTCGCAAGCAAGTGTGTATTTCCCATCCAAAAAGAATTCGGACGACGCCATATCAAGCGCGAACACAAAATCCTTTTGTAGCACGTATCCCGCAACTACAATTGCCTCCGAAATCAAATCAAGTGCCTCTGCATTTCCATTTTTCACGCTCGGCGCATATCCGCCCTCATCGCCCACCGTCGTTGCATATCCATGTAATTCCAAAACATTTTTTAATGCGTGAAATACTTCCGCCGTTGCACGGAGCCCTTCATGAAAAGTCGTAAATCCAACTGGTGCAATCATAAACTCTTGAATATCGGTGGAGCCCGTTGCGTGCCTGCCCCCATTTATTACATTACAAAGTGGCAGGGGCAACACAAAATCGCGCTTCGCATCCGATAGCGTCTGAATATATTGAAAAAGTGGTATTTTTTTTGCGCTCGCTGTGGCATGGGCAACCGCAACAGATACCGAAAGAATCGCGTTTGCGCCAAGGCGTTCTTTATTTTCCGTACCGTCCAGCGCAATGAGTGCCTCATCTATCGCGCGCTGATTATCCGCATCCTTTCCAATAAGTGCCTGCGCAATCTCATGATTCACATTTTCTACTGCGTGCAAGACACCCGCGCCATTAAATCGCTTTGCATCATTATCACGAAGCTCATGCGCTTCATGCGAACCGGTAGATGCGCCCGATGGCACGGATGCCCTTCCCAAGGTTCCATCTTCCAACACCACGTCGGTCTCAACCGTGGGATTGCCCCTTGAGTCCAATATTTCTCTTGCGTGAATTGATTTGATTTTCATAAATGTTCTGACATCTTATTTTTTGTTGCGTTCCCGAGAAACGGCGCGCTCCTTCTGTTTTCGTAATTCTATTTTTAATTCGTCCTTAATATCATCAACCACTGCGCGCGCATCTGACCCCGTTGCCTTTGCGTGAATCGTTTTCCCAGGAAGTTGTATCATCGCCTCAGCAACAAATACGTCGCCATGCTGATGCTTTGTAGTCCTCACCATTTTGAAAAATAAAATTAAATCCCTACTTTTCTCAAAACGCTTAACCACGTCACCGCAAGACCCTATCTTCTCCTCAATGTATTCAGCAAACGCCGGAGTTAAATCAACGTTGGAACACGAAATATCTATTTTCATTTAAAATAATGATTATACTTGATGACTTTTTAGGGAAGCTTCGCACAAAAAACACGGTGCACCGCCCCATGTGTACATTATATCACCTTTTTTGCGCCCCGCCTAAGTCTAAGGAAATAAATGCGAACGGTGATGATTGGTTAATATACATACCACATAGATGTATATTAACCAATGTTCACTGGGAGTTTAAAACAAAACTCTCCCCACAAATAGTGGGGAGAGAAAAGCGCTACCTGCCTACCGTCAGGCAGGCTTGCGAGACCGCAGAAACACTAACTCCCGGTCGGCATTCCATCTACCCCAAGGCCCCGCACCGTACGCGTTCAAGCTGAGCTCCGCACCATCCGAGTTCAAGCTAAACACGCTCGGATAGCCGTCGCGGTCGGTAATCTGCTTCATTGCAATAAGTAGCCACCCCCTCCCAGAATACGACAACCGAAGCTGTGGGCCCACCTCAGAGGAGCACAATTCTAAGCCAAGTTCTTCTGCTTTTTTATATATTTCATCCATGGTGGCACTAGATGACAAACTCAACTGTTTAACAGTAAATTCTACCAATTCATACCGCACCTGATTTTTACTAAATTCTGTTTTATACAAAATATCTTTTGCCCAGTCGGATAAATATATTGATTTTTCTTTTAATCTTGCCTCGGCCTGTTCGGGGGTCTGGATAGAGGGGTCGGTTTCCAATGTCTGCATAAATATCTTTTTGTCGGGGAATGATTCATAGAGATGTGTGATGGTTGGATAGTTTTTAATTTTGTTGAACACATCGATATTCCAAGTGCCCACATAGGCAATGGTGTGTTCGTTCACCTCATCGGGTGTGTGCGCAATCTGGTCTTTGGTACATTCAAAAACAATTGGCATATCTTCTTCGGAGTTTCTCTGACTTCTCAATTCTTCAATGCGCGGGTCTCGTTCATACCCAAAGCCATCAATGGGAGTATCAAGCTCATAGAGGAACGCGAGTTCGTCCTTCGTAAGTTTCTCGCCCGCTTTTGACTTGTGTTCAATTGCAGTGAGCGCTTTCATATCCTTCGCTTTTTTCTCGTATTGCGCGCCATCAGGAAACTTCTTCATTTTTTCTTGCACCACACCACCAATATATGGGTCAAGGTTCTGGTCTTTGGCAACGCCGCGCACCTCGCCAATCTTATCTTCCTGCATACGAATTGCGGCTCTTGGAATAGTGGGAT
>CAYHGT010000016.1:0-14998 GCA_964356375.1 uncultured Candidatus Saccharibacteria bacterium | reverse complement strand
CGATATGAAAGAATGGCATGTACGAGCTCATTGGAAAGCTCATTGGAAAGCTCATGCGGATGATGATGAGGTCGTGATGAGCGTGTGGGAATGAGATGCGCATTTGAGGGAAGCAATCCCGCACGCAGAACCCACTTTGAGATTGTTCCAGGACTGTATCCAAAATGGTGAGCGACTTCTCGTATCCCCATCCCACCCCTCACCAATCTGACGGCTTCCATGCGGAGACGAGGCAACCGATTATTTGTTTCATACATGTTCATATTCTATGCTTTGGGTGTTTCCAAGCTATTGAAGCATTACGGATATCTTGCTTTTTCTAAACATTTGTGGTATTCTTTATTCGAAGTAAGACAGGTGATAGCTCTTTGTTAGTAATAATAAGGAGAGGAAAGTCCGGACACTCAGCATCATTCCGATGCAATGGTAGCGGGTAACGCCCGTCGTTCGTGAGGACAGAGGTGCGAGCAGTGACGCCTGAGGCGAAAGCCAAGGGGAGCCCAATCCCAACGTAGGTGGCTTAACTTCGCGATAGGGACAAAAAAGCGAAGGTGAAACGGCAAAATCCTTACCAGAGTGCAAGATCGTGCCATTCGTATTTATATGAGTGGAGAATCGCTAGAACTTGCGAATAATCGCAGGTCCAGATGAATTATCACTAGTCAATTGAAAGATTGGTACAGAATCCGGCTTATGTCTTACTTCACTAATCCCGCCCCTTAAAAGGCGGGATTTAGTTTTGTTATACATAATACAGCGACCGAGCGAGAGCGAGGAAGTACCAAAGCCAGCAGGCGTGGTAATTCTGGCTTACATCTTACTTCAGTGAAAACCTTGTCTTTACGGCAAGGTTTTCATATTTGTGGAATGTTAAATTTTGAAAAATTGAAAAATGTGGTAAGATATGGCGGTTAACAGAAATGTAGTATTTGCAGAACCTTTAAAAAACGACCACTTCTTATTTTTGCAGAGCTCACAGTTTCATGTATAATGAATAGTATGCCAATGCCAAAAAAGTCGAGGGAAAAGTGCTGTGTTTGTGGCAAGGAAACGGCTCGTACTGGATATAAATATTGTAGTAATAAATGCCAGTTGGAATATCAGTATCAGTTGTATATAAGAAGATGGAAAGCAGGAGAAGTGGTTGGATTGCAAGGATTGGGAATTGTTTCCGGCTATATAAAGCGATATTTGCGGAGAAAATTTGAAAATCGCTGCTGTCTCTGTGGTTGGTCTGAAGTGAATCCTAAAACAAAGCAAGTTCCTTTAGTTGCTGATCATATTGATGGAGATTGGCGCAATAATGACGAAAATAATCTTCGCCTGGTATGTCCTAATTGCGATTCCTTAACCTCAACATACGCCGGACTTAATAGAGGCAATGGAAGGGGTGGACGAGCATTAAGCAAGAGGGCAAAAGAAGGTCGTTTGTTAGCTAAAAGTTCACCAGAATAGTTCGGCTGGTAGAGGTTGTCGGAAAAATGTGAGAATTGTAATATGCCACCTTAGCTCAGCTGGTAGAGCACATCTTTCGTAAAGATGGGGTCCCGAGTTCAAGTCTCGGAGGTGGCTCAAAGATTTTTGGTCAAAACAGCTATAATTCAAATATGGAAAAAATTAAGCAGTTTTTGGAAAAAGAATGGATTAAACCGTTATTTTTAATAGCGATTGTTTTGTATATCGCAATTTACGCATACGACAAATTTTCTTCTCAAAAAATCCAAGTAGAAAAATTGGCACATCAAATAGAACTGGATAGGCAAAAAAAGATTGATGGGTTTATAAAAAAATGCGAAGAAGAGTTTGCGAGCATGAGTAACGTGGTAGAATCTGGTTCAGTAAAGGCGGCCGTTGCTCTGCAATTTTTTGAGGATAAGTATAAATCTAATGACAATTCTACGGTTGAGGGTTTGTTAGTAAATTGTGCAAAAGAAAAGTACGGTTTGTATTATGGTAACTAATCCAAATGCGATAACTGTCTCAGTGCTCGCGGGGGCGGGTGGTGATGATGCAAAAGATTGGGCAAAGATGCTTTTGCGTATGTACGCCAAGTTTGCCGAAAAAAAGCAGTGGAAAATTCAATATGTGGACGAAAATGTACTTGGCATAAAAGGTCAGGGCGTTTTTGATAGATTGAAAGGCGAATCGGGCGTGCATCGGCTTGTACGCATCTCTCCATATGATGCGAAAAAACTTCGTCACACTTCGTTCGCGCTTGTTGAGGTTTTGCCAGAAATTCCCGAAGTTGAGGCGCGGAATATTAAGCTTCCCGAGAAGGATATCAAAATTGAGTTTACTCGCGCGGGAGGTCCCGGCGGGCA
This sequence comes from uncultured Candidatus Saccharibacteria bacterium, assembly GCA_964356375.1. Classification (GTDB taxonomy): domain Bacteria; phylum Patescibacteriota; class Minisyncoccia; order UBA6257; family GWB1-50-10; genus CAIKKG01. The sequence goes on along the minus strand of CAYHGT010000016.1, from coordinate 12,677 downwards.
GAACGTGAACAAGGTTGAGACGGCGGTGCGTATTGTGCATTTGCCGACTGGAGTTGTGACAGCGTCGCGTGAGGAGCGCTCGCAAGCAGCGAATAGGGAGCGCGCGCTCAATATGATGATAGCAAAATTATTGCAACTTGCAGAAGCGCAACACGAAAAAGACATTGCGAACCTCCGAACGAAAATAAAGCCCGAGTGGGGTAATGAGATCCGCTCTTACGTACTGCACCCATATAAACAGGTAAAAAACCACGTTACTGGCAAGAAAATAACGAAAGTGGAGGATGTGTTGGCGGGAAATCTGGATATTTTGTAAGAAAAATTAAAGCCGTTGGCGCGTGATTTTTCTTACACAACAATATTCACCGAGCACTCAATGATGTGGTTAACTCGCTTGATAATGGGCTGGAGTAATCTATAATGAATGAGTGATAAAATGTGGCACTAAGAATTGAGTGCTTCGGTGCTCGATTTTATTGCCTCGTTTCACTCGGATAAAATCAGCATGATAATCTTTCAAAATATAACTAAGGTGTATGGACATGGGACGACCGCGCTTGATAAGGTGAGTTTTAAGATACAGCCAGGCGAGTTCGTCTCTATTGTGGGTCGTTCTGGTGCTGGCAAATCAACCGTTATTAAGATGCTTATTGGGGAGGAAAAACCGACCAAAGGGCAGATATTTTTTGGTACCTATGAGGTGACGAAGCTTAAATCAAACGAATTACCCGAATTGAGGCGCCATATAGGTGTTATTTTTCAGGATTTCCGACTACTCATGAAAAAAACGGTATTTGAAAATGTGGCATTCGCACTTGAAGTTGCAGGAAGACCACAATCGGAGATTAACGAATATGTGCCACAAGTTTTGGACATGGTGGGATTGAAGGGGAAGGAGAAGCATTTTCCCGCGGAACTTTCTGGTGGAGAGCGACAGCGCGTGGCTATTGCGCGTGCGATGATTAATAGGCCGGATGTGCTGATTGCCGACGAGCCGACGGGGAATCTAGACCCATATAACACGTGGGAGGTAGTGAAGCTTTTGACGAAAATTAACGAGCTTGGAAGCACCGTTATTTTGGCAACGCACGACAGAGAAATCGTGAATTCCTTGGGTCAACGCGTTATTACGCTTGAAAATGGTATGGTTATAAAGGACGAGGCAAACGGAAGATTTATATTGGATTAACAAACATGATTGTTACACTTACGCGAATAATAAAATATGGATGGCAGACATTTATAAGAAACGGCTGGCTTTCGGTTTCCACTATCGGCATCATGATTCTCGCGGCAATTGTATTTGAGGGGCTCGTGCTTTTCAACGTGATTGGAAAAACAACCATCAGCTCATTACAGGAGAAAATAGACATTAGTATTTACTTTAAGAGCAACGCATCGGAGGATTACATTTTAAATATTAAAAAGTCGCTTGAGAATTTAAGCGAAGTGAAAAACGTGGAATATGTTTCGGCAGAGAGCGCGCTTACTGGATTCAAAAATAGACACGTTGATGATTCTGCGCTTAGCCAGGCAATAGAGGAATTGGATAAGAATCCGCTTCTCGCATCGCTTAATGTGAAAGCGAAAGATCCTCGCGAATATAAATCTATTGCGAGCTATCTTGAGGCAAAAACATTGAAGGATCAGATTGAGAAAATCACCTACGCGCAAAATCAGGTGGTTATTGAGCGCTTAATCGGACTCATTGATACCTTGCGAAACGGTGGTATCGCACTCACCGTATTCCTTTCTATTTTGGCAGTCGTCGTCACATTTAATACCATCCGTCTTGCAATCTTCTCCGCGAGCGAGCAGATTGGCATTATGCGACTCGTGGGAGCATCTAACGCGTTCATTAGGGGCCCATTCATTGTTGAGGGCATAATCTATGGTTTTGTTGCCACAATCATAAGTTTTGTTATTATGATTCCCATGATTAATTTCCTCGCTCCTTTTGTGAACAAATTTATTCCGGAAGTTGATTTACTTTTATATTTTTCTACGAACTACATATCCCTTTTTCTCTATCAGATTTTATTCTGCATGGGGCTTGGCATTATCTCTAGTTTTGTGGCCGTACGCAAATATCTGCATTTGTAACAAGAATTTTCAATCGTGCTCATCACATTGAACATCACAATATTGTATTTGTTATGAATATAAAAGTAGTTGATAAAAAAATAGCAGAAACAGAGCTTCGCGAAATTGCTAAAGATTTTTATGTTACCATGATAAAAGGCGTTGTAGATATTGAGCGTGAAATTATTGCCATTGGTGGAGAATATCATGTAGATGCAAACACAATTCTTATTGAGAGTGGCTCCAACCAACGAGACGTTTGGGGTTTCAACTGGTATTTTGGCAAAGACATAGATGAAAGCATTGAGTATGTTTCGCTTATCAATATTCGTCCTCAACTTGGTAATCGTACAATGGAGGTGCGGGATATTTTATTGCGCGATAGAATGAAAATTATAATATTAAAATATTTATCATGAACGTATCCCGCACACCGCTTTTTTATATGGCAAATCTTGGAAGCGAGGTTTCTCATATTCTTTTAGAATATGAAAAGGCAGATTTTCAAAAAATGCGAAACTCAATACTTCGCGCAGAAGATATAATTCGAAAAATTGAAGAATATCCAGAAATGAAAGGCAGAGCAGGGGAACTTGAAATATTAAAATCAATTATTAAAAATTTGAATCAAAAGAAATTCGAACTTGATAAGGACCAGCTTCTTGATTATTTTTCCCCATTCGTCGCTCGCTTTATGTCCTTATAATCATTTGCATGAGTTTATATCAGGAGATACATTTCCTGATATAACTTACAATAATTCCACCGCAGATTATTGTGTGATACGTCCGAAATCGGAGCTTTGTTTAGGTATTGTGTGACCGAAAACCAGAGTTGAGTTAGTAGAAGTATTTTAGGATAGCTTAGCTAGTCCACGTGCTTTCCCTTTGTGATTATATTCAATATCTTCGCAACTTCTTTTATGCTCTCGTCATCGTATATTGAGATGGCAATAGCGTTCGGATTCAGTTTTTTGAGTGCTTTCAGCTTTTTGTTGAGCTCTTCTACGGTTACCTCGTCGCTCTTGCTTAGGAAAACGTACTCCTCGCGCTTTAAAAGTGCTTTGTTATATTCGCCGAGTTCTTTGCGAATAGTTTTATAATCACGCGCCACATCATCCGATTCTGCGGATATGAAGTGAAACAGGGTAGTCGTGCGTTCTACGTGGCGAAGGAATTTTATACCAAGCCCCTTTCCAAGCGATGCGCCTTCAATGAGGCCAGGAATATCAGCTAGAATAAGCTCAAAGTGTGTGCCAAGGTTCGGTTCAAGTGTAGTGAAGGGATAGTTTGCGACTCTTGCGCTCGCGCGCGTGAGTTCGTTCAACAAACTGGACTTTCCAACATTCGGGAGTCCTACAAATCCAACATCTGCAATTAGTTTCAATTCAAGTCGTACTCCCACGTGTTCCCCTAGTCTTCCGCCTTGCGATTGTTTTGGAGTTGTATTTGTTGCCGAGCGGAAATGAAAATTACCCCTACCTCCTATTCCGCCTTTTGCAATCCTTATGCGCTCGCCGATTTTTACAATTTCGTGGTCAATGCCTTTATCCAAATCATGAATAACGGTGCCTACGGGAACGGTAAGTATTAAGTCTTTTGCATCAGCCCCATCATTGAATTGTGCTTTCCCATCTTCGCCATTGTCCGCATCAACGTCTTTTTTGAATCGGAATTTATTTAGAGCATTTAAATCCGAGGTGCCTTCAAAATACACACTCCCGCCCTTGCCACCGCTTCCCCCCACAGGCCCGAGCTCCATAAGATTCTTATTGAACGCAACCTTGCCTTTACCGCCATTCCCCGCGACTATTCGTAATGTGACATCATCAATAAGCATCGCCCTTATCATACCCTGTAATTTCAAAGGATGCCAAGATTTATTCCACCTCGCCCCGCCATGGCTACGAGTGGTTTGTCTCCCGAAGGGAAACAAAAAAATGCCCCGCAATATGCGAGGCAGTGTTGGGTGGACGGGTTAGTTCGCAAACACCTGGCCCACGGAGTCGGGCCGTTTGGCGACCTCAATAATCTGGTCGCGACAGTCGTTGCAAACGCGTTTTCCGTTTCGGAGCGTGCCAAGCACCTTGCTCGACGCAGTCGTTGCAACGCGGTCTCGTGCGGAGAGCTCGGTGCCGTGCTCGTTCAGGACTTTGCCAATGGCAATGTTCATGACGGCAACACCGTCTTTTGACTTCTTGCACTCGGCACAGGTGCCACTCTTTTTGGAGTGTTCGTGTGGCGGATGGATGTGGAAGCGCACAGTGACGCGCTTTCCTTTCGCGAGGACCTGCTTCGCGATGTAGTCGGCTTTCTTCATTAACCCCTCCTTTGGGTTGTAAAAGGGCAGCGCCCAGTTCGCATATAATTACACAAGAGTTAATTTTTGTAAAGTAAAAGGCCCACGATAACGCGGGCCTTATAGGAAGTTTATTCCTCGTAGAAGCAGAGCATAGAGTAGCTTGCCTCAAAATTTGTTGGCAAAATTGTAAAAAACCAAGTTGTATCCGTTATGGGACAGAGTGAGGGGAGCAAAATCAGTTTTCCTTCTTGCGAAACTAAGTCAAGCTTGCACAATGAAAATGTGATTGTCTCCAAAAGAAATGCGGATTTTTTGTGTTGCCACACGAGTGATAGACCTTCCGGTCCCACGCTTATTCCCTTGCTTTCTTTCGCGAAGGTCTTGCAAGTTTCATTTGTGACTCCGTCGCCCGTGAGAAAGAAGACGCGTACCACATACGTTTTTCCTGGTACGAGTTGTTCCACGTTTGGGGCAAATACCTCATCAACGAGCATTGGGTCGTAGTGCTTATTGTCTTTGTTTTCTTCCCGAAATTGCGTGAGCTGAAGATTGTGTTGATAGGTGTCCGGCACCTTCAGCTTGAATTCTTTCACAAGCACGAAATTCTTGTGTGTGTATGTAAAGGTCTTACTGCCACCGATAACCACCTGTCTCACTTCCATAGCCGGAGTTGCTTTTTTGCGGAGGTCATTATCCGCGCGCAACGTGGATACGCACAAGAATGCAAGAACACAGAAAACCGCAAGACGTATTTTCATTCTCTCCTCCTTTTATTATGGTGTGCTGTTTCCTTTCAGCACGGGTTCTATTTTCACTTTGCGCTTGTGTGGCATGAAAGTCAACCTAGTTTTGCGCGCAAGCCGTAAATACGGCATAATCAATACTCATGCATGAGACACTCAAAAAACATTTTGGATTTAATGAATTTTTACCACTCCAAAAAGACATTATTCAGAATATAATAAATGGAAAAGACGCGCTAGTTCTTTTGCCAACCGGTGGGGGAAAGTCGCTTTGTTATCAGCTTCCAGCAATGCTTTTGCCCGGCATCACGCTTGTGGTTTCTCCTCTTATCTCGCTTATGAAGGACCAGGTCTCTGGATTAGAAGACAGCGAGATACCCGCTGCATATTTGAATAGTAGTTTGGGAGTTCGCGAGGAGCGAGCCATAAAAGAACGATTAAAGAACGGCGAGCTTAAACTTCTCTATGTCGCCCCCGAGCGACTTTTAAGAGAGGGATTTATGGATTTTTTGAGTACCTTGCCAGTGTCCCTTTTAGCGGTTGACGAAGCGCACTGTATATCCGAATGGGGGCACGATTTTAGGCCCGAATATCGCAAAATATCGCTCGTACGAGGGCTTTTCCCCAATATCCCGGTAGTTGCGCTTACCGCAACCGCAACCATCAAAGTACGCGCGGATATAGTTCGCCAGCTTGCATTTACCGACTTCAAATTATTTTGTGGAAGTTTTGATAGGAAGAATTTGCACTATTCTATACGTCCGAAACAAAACACATATGAAGAGATATTAAGTTATATTGAGGACCACGCAGAACAGTCGGGCATCATTTATTGTCATAGTCGCGCCTCTGCTGATCGTATAGCAAAAGATCTTTTGGCGGATGGAATCAGTGCATGCGCCTATCACGCGGGATTACCGCAGAAGGAGCGTGAGAAAAACCAAAACTTATTTATGAGTGGGGGTGTTCAGGTTGTGACCGCGACTATTGCGTTCGGCATGGGCATTGATAAGTCAAACGTACGTTTTGTGATTCATCATGACTTGCCTAAAAATATTGAAGGGTACTATCAAGAGACTGGTCGCGCGGGCCGTGATGGTAAGCCCGCCGAGTGTATTCTTTTTTTCAGCTATGGCGACAAGATGAAACACGAGTTTTTTATCAGTAAAAAGGCGGATCCGGAGCAGATTCGTATTGCCGAGCAACAATTAGAGGCCATGGTGACATATTGCACGGCAAATTTTTGTCGTAGGAAAATGTTGCTTCAGTATTTTGGCGAGCAGTATCAGAAAAATAATTGTGGTGCGTGCGATGCGTGTATGAATTTTTCGCCAGTGATACAGACGCAGGTTAAGTGGTAATTGAAAAAACCTTTTGAATGTTTTTGAGAATATGATTTGCCATTTCGGTTTGAGGGATTTCTTTTAGTTCTGCAAGTTTTTTCTCAACTTCAAGCACGAACATTGGCTCATTTCTTTTTCCACGATGGGGGACGGGCGTTACATACGGCGCATCTGTTTCGGACAAAAGACGGTTTATTGGAATCGCGCACACCGTTTCGTCGTAATCGTGTACGAATGTAATAACTCCGCCGAACGTGAAATAAAATCCAAGCTTAAGAAGTTCTTTTGCTTCTTCCGGTGTTCCAGAGAAGAAATGCATTACCGAGCTATCAACTAAGTGAGTTTTGTTTGCTTTTAAAAATTCAATGAGTTCGGGCATCGCATTTCTGCAATGTATCATGAGTGGTTTCCGAATTTCATGCGACAATTTTATCTGTGCAAGGAAAATCTCGTATTGTTTTTCTTTTACTTTTTCAATATCACATCCCTCCTCAATTCTAAAAAAATCTAATCCGCATTCTCCGATTGCGACAACTCTCTTATCATGCGCGAGTTCTTTATAAAATTCGTAATCAAATCCTTCGTCGGCATCGGCGGGATGAAGGCCAACAGTTGCATACACACCATCCACATATTTTCGTGCGAGCTCTACTGCAGTGATAGACATTTTTTTATCGGAACCGACATTTATTATGCCGATTCCCGCATCGTGCGCGCGGGCGATTACCGCGTCGCGGTCTTCGTCGTATGCCTCAAACTGAGTGTGTGTGTGGGCGTCAAAATGGGTAAATTTCATAAACTCTTGTGTTTTACGTTCGGTTACTATACCATAATTTTTAGTTCATACCACACATCATATAGCCCTGAAAGGAGGCCCTGTATGTGCAAAGCCAATACTGCCGTGCTTGACTGGAATGGAACGCTTTTGAATGATCTGCCACTCGTGTATAGAAGTGTGTGCCAGATTTTCGCCACGTATGGTCTTCCGGCGCCGACACTTGAGCAGTATCGTACGGAAATGTCGCAAGAGTGGATGAAGTTTTATTTGAATTACGGCATCCCCAAAGGCACGACGCCCGAAGAGTTGAACGCGATTCGTCGTGAATTTCTTGAGGCGCACTGGGACGATGTTGAATTGCATCCGCGCGTACTTCAATTTTTACAGCTCTTGAAAGAGAAGAATATGAGAATCTTCCTCGTCACTGGTGAAGTTAAGGAAGTTGTGGAGGGACGACTTACACAGTTTCGTCTCGGACACTTCTTTGATGGGGTTGTGGCTGGCGTATATCGCAAGGCGGAAATACTGAATGGTCTTGATTTGCTTTCGAGCGAATCCATATTTGTTGACGATGACCCATTCGGACTTTGTAGCGCAAAGGAGCTTGGATTTACAACGGTTGGCATGACGCATGGATATGCTTCCATTCAGCGAATTCGCGACGCAAACCCGCACTTCATGTCCAATGACTTCAGTGGGGTCATTGGATTTTTGAAAGCATCGTAAACAATAACCCCCCCGACGTACGTCGGGGGGGATTTTATTTTCTAGATGCGAGGGAATAATGGCGTGAGTGGTTCGCTCGGGTTCTTCAATATTTTAAATATCTTTTCGCTTGTTTCAGGAAGAAACGGTTCTATCATATATGCGATTTTCCACACCTCGTTTACCAGCTCACTAATTATTTGTTTTGCTTTTTCCGGATCAGTTTTTACAAGACGGAATGGTTCGGTTTCTTGAATCTTTTTATCAAGTCCTCCAACAATTTTCCAAATCTCATCCGCTGCCCTTTTTATCTCATAGTGTGAGAGGTGTTCACGGAATGTTTCAAACTCCACATCGGTTGCGATATTCATTTCGCGCGTGACGGAAACACCGTTTGTGGATGCCATTTTCATAATACGACTTACGAGATTACCAAGTCCGTTTGCAAGCCCGCTGTTATATGTGTCTGTGAATTTCTCCCATGTAAAATCGCCGTCCTCAAACGTGTTCATTTCGCGTGTCAGCCAATAGCGCAATGCGTCGGTACCATATTTTTCGGATACCTCAAATGGGTCTACTACATTACCTACACTTTTTGCCATTTTTTGCCCATCGCTCGTGATGAAGCCGTGAATTACTATTTGTTTGGAAGGTGGTAGTTTTGCGGATAAAAGCATTGCTTGCCACATTGCGGACTGCTGACGCAAGTTATCCTTTCCCGCAATCTGGAGCGCATTAGGAACAGCACCAGTGCCCCAAAAACGCTCAAAATTGGCATTATCCTTGGGCCAACCAAGTGTTGAGATGTAGTTGATGAGCGCATCAAACCACACATACATTACCTGCGCGTCATCGCTGGGTACGGGGATTCCCCATGGCATTTTTTCCTTGAGGCGCGAGATACTGAAGTCAATGAGACCGCCCTCTACAAATTTTTTTATTTCATTGAAACGGAAGTCGGGAACCACAAAATCCGGATTCTTTTTATATAATTCCAAAAGTGGTTTCTGATAGTTTGAAAATTTAAAGAAATAATTTTCCTCTTCAATTTCTTGCAGGTTCAGGTTTGGATGCACGAGGCATTTTCCATCTACCAATTCCGAGTCCGTCTTTTCAAGTTCGCATCCTACACAGTATTTAACTTTGTATGCCTTCTTATAAATATCGCCATTTTTTTCGCAGATTTTCCAAAATGCTTGTGCGGTGGTGATATGGTGTGGGTCGGTAGTACGAATGAAATGAATTTCTTTCAAAATATTCAATTTATTCAGAACCACCTTAAATTTTTCTGCATATTCGTCGCAGTATGCTTGCGGGTTTTTGCCTTCTGTGAGCGCTTTTTCATAAATCTTTTGGCCGTGTTCATCCGTACCAGTATTAAAAAACAACTCTTTTCCGAGTAATTTCTGATAGCGCGCAATCACGTCCGCCTGAACGAATTCAAGCGCGTGGCCCATATGCGGTTTTGAATTTACATATGGGAGAGTGGTAGTGATGTAAAAATACTTATTATCCATTCTCTTATTTCTTAATTCTTGTTTTTCGTAATGTAATAGAAAATTTCCTGTGCCACAATGTACCCCAGCCAATGTCCAATTTTCTCGTTTCAATCACAGATTTGATTATAGTTTGAGTATATCACCGAAGGATGCCTTATCAAACGGACCAACCGCGGAGAAGTTCAGTGTTTTATCCTTGAAAAGCTGGCGCGCAACGCTTCTGATATCTTCCGCCGTTACCGCCTTAATTTCCGATGCAACCTGCTTTGGATTACGCAATTTCATATTCATTACTTCCTGACCGCCATAGAAATAACCGATTTGGTCAGACGTTTCAAGCGAAAGGAAGAAGTTGCCGATAAGATGGTCCTTTGCGCGCGTAAGTTCCGCGGAGGAAACAAGTTCGTTTTTTAATTTTGCAAATTCTTTGAGACCTGCCGTAATTACCGCGCGCGTCTTTTCGTGATGCACACCAGCAGACATCGCAATTAATCCGTGATCGGTATAGAAGTCGGGCGACGCGTTTACATAGTATGCCGCTCCCATATCCTCGCGAATTACCTGCCACAGGCGTGAGCTCATACCGCCACCCAAAATATCGGAAAGTACCTGGAGCGCATATTTGCGTTTATCGTATGCATCAAATGCGCGAAATCCCATCACGAGATGCGTCTGGTCTGATTTTTTAACAAATAATTTTTCCGCGGGCTTTGCTTGAGTGTCTTTCACTTTCTTTTTTGTTCCCTTGTTTCCACGTTCCAATTTTGAAAAATGACTTTCAATTTTTTTGACCACATCTTTTTCGTTGAATCCACCCGCTATTACTAGTGAGGTTGCGGGCGCGAGATAGTGCGTATTGCGGTATGCCACAAAATCGTTGCGTTTGAATGTCTTTACGGTTTTCTTTGGTCCCGCAATATTCCATCCTGCGGGTTGGTCGCCGTAGAGAAGTTCCATAAAAACATCCCACACTTTTCTCTGTGGCATATCTTCATACATATTTATTTCGCCCTCAATCACGCCTTTTTCCTTTTCAATTTCTTCCGCGTCCAGTATTGGGTTGAGATAGAGGTCCGCGATAATTTCCAATGTGTCGTTGAATACCTCGTTGCGCGCTTTTATGTAGTAACTCGTATATTCCTGGCTTGTGAACGCATTATATTGCGCGCCAAGCGAATCAAGGTCCTTTGCGATGTCCATTGATTTCGGGCGTTTTGTTGTGCCCTTAAAACACATATGCTCTAAAAAGTGGGAAATGCCATTAATCTTTTTCGTCTCGTATTTTGAGCCCGCTTCCACCAAAACTGCAACCATCGTGGCAAGGTCTTGTTTACGCGGTACGAGAATAACTCGCATTCCGTTTTTTAATTTGATTCGTTTAAATTCTTGCATCGCTTAATGATACCCGTACATAAAAAAACGGCAAGAAACCGCAATGGGGGATTAGAGCGAAAAATGATGGATAACGACGATGATGGCAATTGCGAGAGCGCCCAGGACATTTAGCACCACGATGCCTGCAGCAATGTCTTTTGCCTTGCCGATCGTGTGGTCAAAATTCGGCTCAATTTTATTCAGTGTATCCTCAAATGCGGTGTTTATCACTTCGGCGCCAAGCACGAGCATCATAGTAAGTACTGCGAATACAACATCAGTGTAAGAAAAATCAAATGTGACGAGCGCAATAATAATGAGAAGCGAAATGCATATTCCGATGCGGAAATTTCGTTCTTCGTGCCAGGTATATTTAAGTCCTCGGAACGCATCACTAAAGCTCATAAATAGGTGAGTGAGTAACGGCTGTTTTTGTCTCATTTATTCAGTATATACTATGCCTTCCTGCTTTGGTATTTCCTCACTCTCGCTCAGGCGCGTCACATTTTCACGTATTGACTTTTGTAATGTTTTATGCTATATTCCAAACAGATCATTAATTTCCTAACCGCCGTAAACTAATCAAGAGCTTGGAACCGCACCACTAACCCTTAGGAGGATGCAATGCGAACGCTAATCGTTTTTATGTTTTGTCTTGCATTCTCTCCGGCATTTGCCGAAGTGGAGCAAGCGAAAGAAACATCAGAGCCGGTCGGCACCTATCTAAAAATTGGTGTCATGGACTGGACAGAGTACATCCAAAACAAGGTTTTTATACAGGACCGAGTGATGCTTGTTACTGCGGGCATGGAAGGAACACTTCCCGTGTCTAAAAAATTGGAAATTTCGTGGCTTATTGAGGCGTATGGCGGAGTCGGCGTCTACAACGGGTCAATGCTTCTTTCAAAAAAGCCCGTGAAAACCGTTGCGGTGTATCTAGGCATACGCGAAGAAGTTGCCTTGCATATGCGCACAAGCAATGGCGACAAATTTCAAGCTGGGTCATTTCTAGGACTTGGACACACGCTTTTTGCAAGAGAACCAGAGGCGGAAATTTGGAATGTGGTATATGCCCGAGTTGGGGTTGAGACCGCATTTAGAATTTCTGACACCAAGGTTTTTGTGAGATACGGTGCGGTGTTGCCCATAGCTACAATGGTCTACGGCTCGCATCTCAATATTGGCTACGAGGACGGGTTCTACTTTCCTCGTGGTCGCGTCTCCGTTTTTGGCGAGCTTGGTTGCACGCTTAGCGACGCAACCAAAATGAGTATCGCATTTGATTCTCTGCAACTCGGGCGTTCCACGAGTGTAAAGTCACAACAATTGTTTGGCGGAAATACGCTGTCATTTTTTCAGCCAGATTCAAAGTCCTATACCGTTTGGCTGAAGGTGAGTTACCACTTCGGCCAGAGCAAATAATGTTTCCCCTCCGACGTACCTGCCTACCGCAGGTGGGCGTCGGAGGGGATTTTTATATCATTATCTTGTATATGAGCTGTTTTTTTGGTACTATCCTTTTGCAATTGCGGGATCGTCTAATGGACGCGAAACGCGTTACCATCGCTCTTTCGGAAATTGAATAACGGTTGCGTTTTGTGTTTTTTGCTGCGGGATCGTCTAATGGTAGGACAACGGACTCTGAATCCGTCAATCTTGGTTCGAATCCAGGTCCCGCAGCAAAAAACGGAAATTAAAATACCCACCGTTTGGGTGTTTTAATTTCCGTTTTTTGCTGTGTCTCCTGAACAAAATCCGAACTTTTTTCCAACAAAATCCCGATGTGGAATGAATCGTCCCGCCACTGCCTCGCTTCACTCGGCAACACCAAAGAAAAATGTTCCTTGCTTTC
>CAYHGT010000015.1:8676-15277 GCA_964356375.1 uncultured Candidatus Saccharibacteria bacterium | reverse complement strand
TGAAAACACCCACCGATATTATCAAAGTGTTTCCAAGGTATTGACTGGAAAACGTGTTTAAAACACCTTTGACATTCGCTTCTTCGCAGAAAAGAAAACACCCAAATTGGGTGTTTTCTTTTTTGTGCCCTCGCGAGGAATCGAACCTCGATCGGCTCGTTAGGAGTGAGCAGTTCTATCCGTTGAACTACGAGGGCCTTTGAACTTATCACGCTCGCGGGATACGAACATAATACCAAACCTTGTGAATTGCCACACTTGTCCCGAGTGAGCGTTGCGCGACGAGGGAAACTACGAGGGCTTTTAATATGTAGCTATTTATTTATACGTTATTGGGTCTTGAGTGTAAAGAAAAAATGTTGCTGTTTTTCATCCATTTCGGTATTATTGTTTTGTCCTTAATAGCGCGCCCTTAGCTCAGTGGTAGAGCGTCACATTGACATTGTGAAGGTCGGAGGCTCAATCCCTCCAGGGCGCACAGCGATGACGGGCCGTTAGCTCAATTGGTAGAGCGCTACTATGGCATAGTAGAGGTAGCGGGTTCAAATCCCGCACGGTCCACTAGTGAGAAACGTGAGTGTGGCGACATATAATTATCAAATGGAAACATTAATACAAATCGCTGGGTGGATTGGAACGTGTTTAGTTGTGCTCGCATATTTTCTTGTGTCCTACAAAAAAATGGGTGCGGACAGCAAGCTCTATCAAATGATGAATTTGCTCGGAGCACTGGGTGTTGGCGTCAATGTGTTTTACCAAAAAGCGTGGCCTTCCGTTGCTCTACAAATTGTCTGGGCAATTATCGCAATTACGGCATTAATAAAAAAACAAAAATAACTCCCACACCTATGGGGGTTATTTTTTATTCGTAAAATTATTGATTCCGGCGCCTGCCCGCCCCGGTAGGCGGGTCACGTCGGAGTTGCCCTTTCTTAGTGCGGGTGGCATTATGTAGGCAGTTTTTTAACAGAGGAGAACGGCAATGAATATCCAAGAACGTCTCGCGAAAGTGAGCTTTTTCCCCGTAAAGTCCGATTTTTCGTCGCTCGATGAGAATCAAAGGCGGGCACTAGCCCACTGCGTGAACGCTTCAAATATAATGACATTCATTTATTTGGAGCAGGCGTTTTCTGGCAACAAGAAACTCTATCGTGAACTGCATGCGAGAAGCGATGGCGAAGGAAAAAACCTTTTCAAGTATTTCCTTATTCAGGGCTCTCCATGGGACGGTTGCAATCACGACGAACCTTTTATTCCGGGCGTAGGCGAGAGACCAAAATTTGGTTCTTTCTATCCCGCCGACATCACGGAAGACGAGTGGAACACGTGGCTTAGCACACACCCAAAAGACCGCGAACAATTTGAAAGCAACTATACGGTGATTGCACGCGGTAATCACGGGTTATGTGCGACGCTCTATGCAGATGCCTATGGCGATAAGCTGTGCGATGCGGCATACGAACTAAAATGTGCGGCAGCACTTCTTCCCGAAGGATCTCTAAAAACATTCTTAGAGTTGCGCGCAAACGCATTCCGCTCAAACGATTATTTTGAAAGCGATATGGCGTGGGTGGACACCGACGGAAATCCATTTGAAGTAACAATGGGTCCCTACGAAACCTACTTCGATGGAATGTTGGGATTAAAAGCTGCATTTGAATCATTCATCGGCCTGCCCGACAAGGATGCGACGAGTGCGCTTTCGAAATTCTTACCCGCGGTTCCTGAATTCGACCAAATGCTAACCGGCGAATTCAACTTCAGCCCGAAAGGCGCGGCAATTCCTCTTGAGGTGATTGCGGACGTAATTCGTGGTGGAGAAGGAGTATTCGGCGTTGGCTATGTGGCCTACAATCTTCCGAATGACAGAAGAGTTCACGAAGCAAAGGGTTCAAAGAAAGTGTTTTCGCGAACAATGATGCAAGCGAAGTTCGACGCGTTTGCGCTTCCGAGCGTGCCACGACTTCTGCCAACGCATTTGCGCGACCATTGCACATTCCAAAACCGACTTTTGTTCGTGCTTGGTCATGAAATTTCGCACGGACTTGGTCCAAGTAAGGTTAGTGTTGACGGAAGAGAGATGTCGTTTGAAGTCACGCTCAAAGATCTAAACTCGGCACTTGAAGAAGCGAAGGCGGATATGCTCGGCGTTCGATTGCTCAAGCATTTCCACGATAATGGCCTTCTCACCGATGACCAACTCACAGGAATTGTGATCTCGGAAATTATTTCCGCATTCCAAGGATGGCGCGCGGGATTTACCGAGGCGCATTCTCGTGGTTCGCTCATTGAGCACAACTGGCTTCGTGCCAAAAATGCGGTGCGCTACGACAGCACAACGGGCTTTTACGATATTGAGCCCGAGCGTTGTCTCAACGCAATGACGGAGCTCAGCACAAAGTTCTTAAATCTCCAGGTCGCGGGCGACTATGACCGAGCAAAGGCATTCATGGACCAGTGGAGTTCCGTTCCCGCGGAACTCCCCGAAGTTCTTGAGCGCCTCTCGGATATTCCGATGCTCGTAAGTCCCGTGTGGGACCTGTCAGAATTGCAGTAAATTAAAAAATATCCCCTCCGACGTATGTCGGAGGGGTTTTTGATTTTATTACGCCACATGAGAGGCGAAACAAGTGATTCTCATCACTTTACTGCGGACTTTTGTTTTCCACATAACTTTTGAATACCATTATGTGAAACACACTTTGCCGAAATTCCTCAACGGGCTCAATTACTCCTTTTATTTTCAGCGCACGCAGATACTCGCGCATCGCATTCAGTTGTGCGGGCGTGTGCCCTTTTTTGGCAATGTCCACAGTGCACCCAAACACGTGTGAAGAAAGTATGATGGCGTTTGGATTGTGTTTTCG
Source organism: uncultured Candidatus Saccharibacteria bacterium (assembly GCA_964356375.1). Lineage (GTDB taxonomy): Bacteria > Patescibacteriota > Minisyncoccia > UBA6257 > GWB1-50-10 > CAIKKG01. The sequence continues at coordinate 12,410 of CAYHGT010000015.1, read as the reverse complement.
CAATCGCCGTTGATACGTATCAGTTCGTGTCGCTGAGTTTACGACGATTCTTCCCCGCCCGCGAGGATCGCTCGCAAACTTGATGAGGAACGTCCTGACCTGTGGCAGGCAAAAACGGAATTGCGGAGGAAGGCGATAATCAATTTTCAAATTTTTATGCGTCGGAAGTTTGACCAATATCTTTTCTTTTTTCAAGCGCCCCAATATCGCATCATTCTCAATTCGTGTAAGTCCTTCCTTTTCCGCCTCTTCATTCTGTAAATCTTGCGACTCTTGCGACCCCAATAAGCCTGCCTGCCGGGAGGCATGGCTGGGTGTCTGCGCAGAAAGAAACGAAAAAAGAGAAAGTAGCGCGATGATTACAAACGCTAACACTCGTTTCATACGACACTCCTTTCATGGTGAGGTTCTACGTGCATCATAATACAAAAACAAAAAACCCACCATAAATAAAATAGGGCTGGTCGTAACCAGCCCCGATTCCTATGCCTTGCCCAATATCTCTTCTTTGCCCTTTTTAGTAAGACGGAAGAGAGAAGATTCCCCGCGACCCACGTCCTCGGTGCAATCACTGTAGAGCAATTTCTCGCCAACTGCCCACGCAACACCAGCAACGAGAAAGGGTGGTTCGGGTGGCTCAGAATCAAGAATAATGAATTCCTGTCCCCTATCCTTAAACAAACGGATAATGGCCTCCTTATATTTTTCTACCGGATAATTCTCCACAAATTGACGTCCGCGCTGGACAATCGCCGAGTCCTTCATACGTCCTCCCGAGCTATGCAAGCTACGCTAAATTAAATGTAGGGTGAGCTAGGTTAAATTGCAATGGTTGGCACAAATACGAAATTATCGTAGCATGCGTGGCAAAAGAGACGAAACGCGGGTCGTGATTTCGTAGTTGATGGTGCCAAGCTTTTCAGCGATTTCTTCTGCGGTGATGCGCTTTCCTTTTTGTCTACCAACAATAACCACCTCGTCCTCTGCGCGAACATTTTTGACATGGGTCACATCCACCACAATAATATTCATTGCCACGCGCCCAATAATCGGCGCGCGTACTCCGCGAATTAATACCTCACCACAATTTGAAAGTCCCCTATCAAATCCATCGCTATACCCCTGCGGAATAACCGCGATGGTTGTCGGACATTTTGCAACATAAGTACAGCCGTAGCCCACGGAAAATCCTTTCGGAATTTGTTTCACTTGCGCAATATGCGAAACCCAACGCATCACGGGAGTAAGTTCTATTTTTTTCTTCGTATTTTTTTGAAGCTCTTCGGACGGCCACATTCCGTAGAGTCCAATACCGAGACGCACCAGCGAAGTTGGTAATCCTGCATCAAGCGCAAGCACACCTGATGTTGCTGAAAGATGTATGTGCGCATCGTGAATACCCGCGCGGGCAAATAACTGAATCGCGTACATAAAATCCGCAACTTGTTTTCTTGCGTGCTCGTTATTTGTTGTGTCCTCAATGTTTGCAAAGTGCGAGTAAATTCCCTCAACTTTTATATTTGGAGATTTTTTGAGTTGCAAAAGAAATTGTGGAATTGAAGCGAGGAGAAGTCCTTGACGCCCAAGATATGCATCAATTTTTATATGTATCGGAATTTTTATCTTTTTCTTTGCGCCAATTTTCTGCAAAATCATAAGGCGCTCCGCATCGTAAATCGTGGGGATGCCACGCAAACGCACCAACTCCTCAAGGTCCGCTTTTTGCACATAGCCAAATACGAGTGTTGGCTTTTTTGAAACTTTGCGGAGTAAGCGCAATTCCTCAATGTCGTCTATCTGAAAATAATCCGCGTGTGGTTCTAAAATTTTTACTACCTCGTTTTGCCCATGCCCGTATGCATTCGCTTTTACCACACAAGCGATTTTCTTATTCGGCACCAAACTCTTAAGCGCCTTAAAATTATGAATGAGCGCCTTTTTTGAGAACTCTATATATGAGAGGGGTCTCTGCATTTAGATAGTATACCCACAAGCGGGGACAACGACCAAGTGAGAACGATGACCGAGCGTGAGCGATGACCGAGTGCGAACGTAAGAAGTGCCAAAGCCAGTAGGCGTGGTGTAGACCGAATGTACAAAAAGCCCTCCGACGCCTGCCTGTGGTAGGCAGGCGTCGGAGGGCGGATTTTATCTTTTATCGGTTACGAAGCTTCATTTCTTTGCCCGCTTTTTTGGCGTGCTTCTTTCTTGCAAGTTTGCGTTTCTTGTTCATACGATACACGTAGCATACCACGACTTTTCGTATGACGCAATAGAATGAGAAACGCGTCAGATAAAGCTTCTGAGGACCATGAGGGCAAACACTGTTTCAAGATGATATTGGGAAAAAAGATCTCCTCCCAAAATACCAAATTCCACAATACCCGCGCAATCAATCAAGTATTCCGCTCGTTCTTGAGAGAAAATAATTACTCCCATATCATCCAGTTCTTGCATTTTCATTTCGCGCTCGACCGCAATGGTACCCGCTTCAACTACCAGCGCGTCGCGTGAATATTCTTCTTTGAACTCCTCGTGGGTTTTCTCGTAGTGATCCAATAAGAAAAGGAAGCCCCTCTCAAGTGCCGCGTATGTTTCAAGTAATTGTATTGAATTCACCGCGGTGAATTCTTCACGGTCCAAATGGTCTGGATATTCAAGCTCGCCGACAAGCTCCGACTCGCTAAGAATGTAGCAGAAAAATAAACTCCATCTGTCTGCGGACACGTGTGGACGTACGGTACACGTGGCAATTTCCACCTCAATGCGTAGAATGATTTCCGCTATTTCCTTGCTAGGATCGCTGGATTTTTTGAATTCTCCCAGCACAATCCTTCTGATTTCATTTTTGTTCACGGCGTCCTCCCTCACAAAGCTGTGTATGTACTATTCTCGTTATCGCACGAGAAGAAAAAGAATACAAGCAATCATGTTCGGTTGGCATACGCACAAAAAAGACCCCGGAATATCCGGGGCCCATCACCACAATTTATTACCGATTAGTTGCGCAGATACCCCCACATAATGTCGGATGTCTCATCTGCCTCTCTCACGAAAGTGTCCACGAGAACTTTCCCCGCAAATGCTGTCTGTATCCATCTCATACGATCCACGGTCTCCTTGGCCTCCTCAATACTGAATGTGAACGTGCCATCACCGCCACATTCTTCAATAATTGTTTCACGCATCATGTCACGACGCACGGAAATGGCGCATGCCCCTTGGACGATTTTCTCTCGTTGTTCTCCCTGCTTTAGGGCATCTGGGACATGGTCGCGCTCATCTAAAATGAGTAAATAGGCCTTTTCGATTGTTTCATAAATTTCAAAAAATTGATTCAGTTCAATCGAAACTACGGGGCCATCGGAAAAAATGAAAATCCTATGCAGGTACGGCTCAATTTTTACAAATCTGAGAAAGAGTTCCCACTGTTCTTTTGAGACCACGGGCTTAATGACCCGCGACGCAATTTCCACCGAAAGGCGAACTTGCGTGCTCATGAGCGCGTCATCAGAATCGCCATTTTTCATTCTCTCTTCCTCAACGATTTTTACAATCTCCGCCCTCTCCATAACCACCTCCCAAAAGGTTTGTATGTACTATTTTTGTTATCGCACAAAGCGTTATGGAGCGCAAGTATAAAATGGAACATTTGTTCCCGCGCTACATTCGGAAATATGAACTTAGTTCATATTTCCTCATTTCGCTTGTAATAGCGCGGAACGCGCGTTTCT
>CAYHGT010000015.1:0-8576 GCA_964356375.1 uncultured Candidatus Saccharibacteria bacterium | reverse complement strand
ACACTGCATTCGGAAATATGAGTTGCTCTCATATTTCCTCATTTCGCTTGTAATAGCGCGGAACGCGCGTTTCTACACTGCATTCGGAAATATGAGTTGCTCTCATATTTCCTCATTTCGCTTGTAATAAAAAAGACCCCGAAATCGGGGTCTGTGTGGTAGTACAACGCACTCATTGGCTTTTGAGATGCGCCCTCACAATGGCGAGTCCCACATTTACTCCGCCCATATAATCATGCATGGGAATTTCTCCCACAAGACCAATTTGCGCCCAATGAAGCGTGTCGAAAAATGTGATAGCTCTATTTTTGTAAAAGGTCACCTTTTCGGTTTCAATCCTCTCCGCCATCATTTCCCATTCCACCGAAAGGAATCCCATTAAATCAACGAGTTGATCTTGAGTCCACGCCATTTGAAAGCGTTCGGGAGTGCTCGGATATTCGTGCAAAAGAAATTCAAACGCCTTCACAATAGCCATATACGCATTGGCCATTTTGTTGGAATTCACGATAAGCGTCTGCCCCTTATCACACTGCACAATCTTAAGCCATTCGGGCTCACTTTGAACAAGCCGGAGAAATAAGTCCCATCGCTCTGCGGAAACAATCGGCTTGACCGCGTACAACGCGACTTCAAGTGAAATGCGAATTCTCGTTTCTGCCAATGCCTCAACGGGATTTTTGTGCTTTGTAAGCTCTTCTCGCAAGATTTGTATCACATCCGTCTCTTTCATCGCCACACCTCCCAAAAGGTTTGTATGTACTATTTTTGTTATCGCATAGTCAACAAAGTAATACAAGACCGCCCTTTGTGGCGTATAATGACATCCTCCCCGCACTAAAATGCGGGGTTTCCTTTTTAACATCCATGCGCACATGCCTTGTCTATATGTAGTGGTAGTTTCAAAAAGATTTGTTGTAGGTGCTGTGATGTAAGTGTTGTGTGCGCATGGGGACCTGCCTCCGCTTCGCTACGGGAACCATTCATCCCCGCACTCGGGCGTGGCATATTCATAGTATACCCTGTAGGACAGGGGCCCTCGTACGGGGTTTCCTGGTATTTAAAAAGATCCCCGCGTTACGAGGATCTAAAAATTTGTTGTCTACTAAGAGGGCGGGCCAGCATCCAGATGGGCCTTCAAAATAGTTAGCGGAATCAGCGCTTCTTTTGTACACTCTCTGATGTACTCGGGTCCCGCAAAACCAAGTTCTGCGCATTTGATGTAATCCAAAAGGAGTCGCGCGTCTTCAAAAGAAAACAAAATATTCTCTTCGTTTCCGTGTTCTGCAAGCACCACGTCATGCAACACGGCAAGCGAGCAGGTCATTTCAAGGAGGGCGTCTTTTGACCATCGTTCCCGGAAATATTCTGGAGTGCTACACCATCTATCCATATGAAGAAAGAGTGCTACTCCAAGATTCTTCAAAAGGTCAAAATAGCAGGGAGAACTAAGCGCCGCAACAGAACCCTCATCGGATTTGTACACCCGATACAACAGCGGTTCTACTTTGGTGAGTTTGAGAAAAAGCGCCCAGTCCTCTTCCGAAAGCGTAGGACGAATAATGCGTGAAACAATTTCTTTAATGATGCGGATTTCTATCTGTGTCACCGCCTCACCACGATTACTGTTTCTTGTGAGCTCTTCTTTCATGATTTGTACCACGTCCGTCTCTTTCATGACCACTCCTTTCAAGAAGTTTTGGTATGTACTATTTTTGTTATCGCACAAAGGCACGCGGAATACAAGCAAAACAGGATTACAAAAAAGACCCCAATTTCGGGGTCTGTGATTATTACTGTCCGCGCTCCATGAGCGAGAATGCGAGCTCTTCCGATTCCACAATAGTTGTGAGATGAAGCACTTGATCTAAAAGGTGCTTCCTATTCTCCACAATTTCCTTGGCTGCCTTACCAAGTTCAAACCACATTTCTTTTGGCTTTACCTTTGTCGCCTCAAGTATGGTCACGATGCTCGCCTCTTCAATCTTCACGAGCTCCGCCTTCTCGTAGCCGCGGTCTTTCCATCCCGCCTGACCGGAAAAATGGATTGTGATGAGAACCCACTTACCCTTCCGCGTGAGGCCCCACGCACGAGAAACGCCATCCTGAAATTTTCCACAATACGCAGTCACAAACCCGATACCAGGAATTTGTTCAACATTCTGCCATCGTTGAACTCGGAAAATTCCCTGCATTCGAAGTGAGAATTCTTCGTCGCCCTCAATCTTTGGATTGTCGGGACTGAAGTCGTGCTCAAACGTATCGATGCGCAAGCACTTGAGGCGCATCAACTCGGGAAGCGTAATTGAATCAAGGTACGGTCGCAAAAGATTTGCACGCTCGTCAATGAGCAACAACCACTCCTCAATTTCCACCTTCCCCTTGCGAACAAAAACCTTAAGACCGCCATCATGTGAGGGCATACCCTCCTCCTTTCGTTGTTTGGAGGCATACCTCCGAACGCCCGTATTCTTATATAATGTGGCCATTATGTCAATCCCGACGCACGTCGGGGTCAACTCCGAGGCACCGTCGGAGTAAACAAAAAATACCCCGCCACGGCGGGGTATTTTTCTCAAAATGCGATTTAGGAGTGATGTCCTCCTGCATATTTCTCGGCAAACTTCACACCAAGATAATACGGCCAAATGATAATTGCCAATACGCCCTGCCAGAACGGAAGGCGTAAGTAACCGATTGTAAATATCCATCCAATTGCCCACATATTTCTTATCATATTTTATTTTTCAGAACACCGACCTTTCCGTTATCCATTATAGCAAAGTTCTTGCCTAATACTACGCGAACCAAATAAAAAAGCGGGCGAGATTATCGCACCGCTTTAGTTTCTAAGATACGAACACCGTTCCTTTGCAACATGCGCAAGGCGCGCACGTGCGATTCTGGCGAATCGCTCGCGTAGACCGTCCAACATGCATCACCGACTACGGTCACGGTATAATACCCCCTTGCCTTCAGTCCTCGGACCGTCTGCTGGATACACGCGTCGGTATTCATCCCGCACACGTAGATATGCGTGTCCTTTGAAATGATTTCGGCGAGACCTGCAGATCCATCGTCCTCACCCTTAAATATGACACGCGAATTTTGTGCAATGGACGCAAGTCCAGTGACCACCTCAAGAAATTTCTTTTTACGAAAATCGGTATGAATCTGAAAAATGGTCTCCATCTTTTTTGAAAGCACGCGAATTCTCGCCACAACTGCCTCGTGTTGCTTCCACCATTTTTTGTTCAGATACCGCCCATGATAGCCGCCTTGTGCGGCCCCTTTTTGCATATCGATTACTACAAGTATTCGTTTCGCCATGACTCGCTCCTCATGAGAGATGTACTATCAGAATAAATACCACAGACAAGATGATTTGTAAAATACCACGGATAACCTAAAATGCACGAAATGATTTGCTCTGCAAATTACTCCCCACTGTCGTTTACAGTCCACTCAACTGACTATTTAATTCGCGTTCGAGTGTCACCGAAAAATCCCTTATAATCACCTGCTGATCGATTGGTAAAAATGTCCCAAGCTCGTTTCTAAAATTGATTCGTCCCGCATCCCTAATAACCATATCTTTAATTAAACCAAGTTTTTTCTTCTGCTCCGAGGAAAGCATTCCCTTTCGCATCATAATATAGAGGTCATAAAAATCACGAGGTTTTTTACGATCGACTAAAGCTCCGAAAATTTTTTCTTCTACAATTTCCTTTTGTGGTAGGTGAATAATCGTGTATGTGGGAGCAAAATTATTCGCGATGCTATCCACCTCGCCTTTGATAATCGCGTCGCTCCGAGTTGAAATATTTATTTCTACGCCAATGGATTGATATTCAAACATCCCAACTGTGAAAATTCCCAGATATCCACCGCTCGTTGTGCCAAACCTCTCGCCTAGCGTAACTCGTATTCCCATTCTCTCTATTTCAGAAAGTGTTTTTATAAATAGCCCTTCTACAAATAATTTTACTTCGTGGTCAGGAACACCAAAAAGAGAGAAATCCAAATCTTCAGAAAAACGGGGGCTATTATAGATAATGCGGAGTGCGGTGCCCCCCTTAAATAGCAGTTTTTCTGCGCCGGGTAGCTTATATAGTTCTCCCAAAAAAACGTGCTGAAAATATTCGCGGACGATATTCGGAAATATTCCCATCTGGTATTGCCTACTTAATTTTTCAAGTGCTTCGAGTGAAATCATTGTAGTGTCGTCTTTATTATACCCAAAAGTTTTTTATTCCCAAATAATGAAGCGTATTTTATCGCTCTTTCTGGATTAATTTTTTCTTTGTTAAAACGAGATATTGGTTTTTGTCTGTTTTTTAATCTCAAATAATTTGTATCTACAAATGCTTTTTCGGCATTCGCGATGTTGAAACTTAAGCCCTTTTGTTTTTGAATTTCGTACCCGGTATATGCAACTTTTTTTATTTTTCGATATGAAAATACCTTTCCCAATGTTTCAAATCTACGCGTGGCTTTAGTAGTAACCGAAGTAATTTCATAAACTGTCTCTGGTATAATTCCGTGATATGAGAGTGCAAATTCAAGGGAGATGTAAGAAGGAGTATATAGTATATTTGCGATATACACGTCTGGTGGCAAAGCATCAGGAAAAACGTAAAAGTCCTTTTTAAGTTGTAATATAAATCCTTGTTTTTTATATCTGTGAAGCAACGCGGATGCGGCTACGCGGGAAACCCCAAAAAGCGAGCGGATATTGTTCGCGTTAAACACGTTTAGGTTTTTACCCTTTATTTTTGAGGAAAAAATTGTCTGATTCACTAATTTGACCATATTGTCAATTTACCAGAACGCTCCAAAATAGTCAATTATACCACGCTTTCATTATTGCGCCCGAAATGATTTGCTCTGTATAATCTGGTCTACTTCTTCGTAGCCAATCGGATATGCAAAATTGTAACGCGCGGGAAGCGCGAATACATAGTTCACGTTTCTTCCGAGCTCACTAGGACCAATTGTGGCCGCGCCGATATGAAATTCCTCTTTCGCAAGTGAATTCCATTGAGACAACGTGAAGACCAGAACGGGAATGTCCTGCCGAGGAGTATCTTTTGTCCAAAGTGGGTGGCGAATTGAAATGAGCGGACCTTGTGGCGCGAGCGTGTCACCGTTCGGTTTCAATGCGAAACCATTCCACTCAGTTGTCACAATTAAATACCCCTCCCAACTTTTTGGAAGCGTGACGCTAAATCCATACTCTGTATTTTTGTATTCGGTTGAGGTCGCAACTTGCTCTGAAACTGCTGGGGCTGATGATTTCTTAACCCACAAAAAATATCCCGCTGCAAAAATGGGGATAATGAGAACTGCGGAGAATATGATTTGGGGGCGGATTTGGGAGGCATTAGAACGTGGCGTTTTTGTAAAACTATTTTTATAAATTCTCAATTGGAAAATTAAGATTTTCTGCTCGTTGTAGCGTTTTCGGCTGTGAAAAATGTTTCAAAAAAACTACGCTACCATCGCTATGGACCTCGTATCTATCAATACCTCCCCAGCCGTAGAGCGTCGTTGCAAAGTCATGTTCCTCTGCGGTCTTTAACCAATTCATAACATACTCGAGACTACCCCTAACATTCGGGCCCTGTGGTTGGTCTTCGAGCCAACCAGGACCTTCGATTGCCTTCATAAAAGCCATTGTTGTCTCATGGTCGGTCAGCAAGTTTGGCCTCAATTCAGTCTCGGATTTATTCTCGTCAAAACTAGCTTCTTCTTGCGGCTTATCAAAATGTTTTTCCATTTGCTCTGCAAAACTATTCATTAACGGATTTATTTTATACGCGAACATCTTTGTAAAATGATGCCCTTTTGGTGAGTGGGCGTTCATTATTTTATCGATATAGTATCCGGAGATATCAACTGATGTTACCCACTCTGTTTTTGTTTTATCTATTCCTTCGGGGGTTTCTTTATATAGCGGACCATAATCAAGCCTCATGCCAGATTTTATTGTTTTGTCTGCATCTTGATATAGCGGAGTGGAGTTTAAATTAAACGCAATATGATCTTTCGAGAATAGAGAGTCGAGGGTTTTAACCTCATAGCCCTCCACATTTTCCGGAGGCACCAATTGATAGGTTGCCGAATTAAGATATTTTTTTTGCTCAACACATGTGGAGACATTATTGATTGATTTATTGGCTCAAGCATCATTGAGAACTCATCGAAGGCTGCGAGGCTTTCTTTGGGGTCTGTTTTTGCATGATACAGTATTTGATTCGCCGTCCTATGCATTGCCTCTGCTATTCCACCAAGCATGTCACTAAAAACTTTTTTCCCTCTGTGTTCGGTGTTAATTTCACTTACTAAAGAATCGAGCGTGTTGCTCAATGATTCAATATTTTTAGTGCATTTGTTATATGTTTCAATAACCTCGGATTTCGCCGCGTCATTAATACTATCGGGTGAAAATTGCGTATCTTCTGGCATATGCCCGATGCCTATTTTTTGAACTGACTCGGACACCTCCTCATTCTGTGTTTTTTCGATATTTCCAAATACTTCTGGTGATTTCATATTTATGATTGATGCTGAGTATTTGATATAGAGAGCGAAAGAATTTGAATTTTCCGTTCGAATCCTCCTGACCTGCGGAAGGTGGAGGATTCGAACCTCCGATGCCTTTCGGCATACCGCATTTCAAGTGCGGCGCATTCGACCACTCTGCCAACCTTCCAGTCACCTCACATTATCAAACAATTCTGGTTTTGTGTAGTCTTTGGCAAATTATTCTTGAATAAAGCCAATAGATAACGTACACTCAACTATGCGTGAGGAGGCGTGGCTGAGCGGTCGAAAGCGGCTTCCTGCTAAGAAGTCGAAGGGGAAACCCTTCCGAAGGTTCGAATCCTTCCGCCTCCGCAATAGCAAAAAAGATACTCGTTTCGGGTATCTTTTTTTGATACGGATTTGCGGAAGGATTCGAACAAGAGTGGGGTCGGGAGAACATTTGGTCTCCCGCGTAGGAAATAGCCCGAAGGGCGTTTAGAAACCGTGGGTTTCTAAAGAGCGAGTGCGTTGCGCGCGAGTGATGTTCGATTACCTTCCGCCTCCGCAATATTAAAAAACCATCCCGTTAGGGATGATTTTTTAATTCTTATATTTTCTTTTACTCCGTCACTACCACCATCGCCTTCATAGAAGGATGAATGGAGCAATGATATGGAAATGTTTCCACACTAGTAAATGTGTAGCTGTATGTTCCGCCCACGGGAATGGTCTGACTTGCGGGACCGCCCTTATCGCCCGTTACCGTGTGACCCACCGTGTCGCTATTTTTCCACACAATCGTATCTCCCTTTCTAATAGTTACTGTCGGAAATTTATCGAACGCCATATTCTTAATAACAAGCGTGTGGCTCGTTGGCTTCTCCACTACCGCGGGAGCTACCGGCGCCACGGGCGTAGGTTCGGGAGTTTGCACCGTTGCAGATGTCGGCGGAGGAACATTGATTGGCGCGCAAGCTGGGCGACCTTGCATAAGCCATGCGCCACCAACCGCCACCAACGCGACCGCGAGAATTCCGATAATTATGTCTTTATTCATAGTATTACCATTATATCACTACGCATGGCGGGTGCGCTGATTAAAATGAAAATCCCCCAACACAATGTGTCGGGGGATAAATAAAACGAATACGAAATTACTTATTGAGCGCCAACACAATGAGAGAATGCAGTTTTGTCAGCCGTTCCCGCATGCATATGTTCCATCCTATTAGTCCGTGCTCTCGGTCCTTTAGAAGCGCAACTAGCTTTTCCGCCTCCGTCTGGAGCTCGTCAAGGTCAATGCCCTGCTCGCCCGTCGCTTCGCGCACGCGCGCAGTCGTAATGATACCATCCTTCACGAGCTCGTTGAGCTTCTCCAGATTTTCAACATGCTTCTCGCATGCACCAATCTTCACCTGCACATAATCGGGCTCAAATTCGCGATAATCAAGTCGCGCGCCACACGCAAACATAGCGACCACGCGCTCACCCGCCTCCTTGCACTGCACGAACGCTGCGATGTTGCGCATAAATACAGAACTCGTGTTATCACGCCTTCCACACACAAAGCAATCACAGCGGTCCATGCCAATGCCTCGTGAGCGAAAGAATTCGCCAGTAGGCCCCGGTCGTACATCTGGCTCACCGTGACTCGGAATGCCCTGCCGTGGATGTGGTTGAAGCTCTGGATACTTGCCACCAAAAGCCATTCTTGATTTGGCAAGACCATCTGCAAGCACGCAACATCTCTCGCCGCATCCCTTACTTCCGCACACCCACGCACTAGACCCGCTACCAGAAATCGGCGTATGTCCCGAACGATACCCACAATACGGACATCCAAACTCACGAAGTGATGTTTCAGAAACTGCAATCACTCCCTTGGTCTCAGTCGTCATTCGTATTCTCCTTTTTAAAGAACTGGATTGTTTATTCGAACACCACGTCCGAATTTCGCCTAAATATGATGTTTTTTGTAAAGGATGTCAAGAAATCGTAATGCTTCAATAGCTTGGAAACACCCAAAGCATAGAATATGAACATGTATG
>CAYHGT010000014.1:2911-16581 GCA_964356375.1 uncultured Candidatus Saccharibacteria bacterium | reverse complement strand
TTGAAACTCATAAATATTTTGAAATGAATTTGCCGCCAAAGAAAAACTTGAAATTATCAGAGGTGCGGCTCCGCCGCCTTTCCGAATTTTCGCGGGGGGTTCCTCGCCGCCGCAGGCGGCGAAATGCGTTCGAACTAATTCAAGAATACTGCACACTTCTACAGTTCGACAAGCTCACCGCGGGCAAGCTCAGTGCAAGCACAAACAAAAAACGCCCGCGGGCGTTTTTTGTTTTCGTTAGAACGACTTATCCAACCTCACCATCCTGTCATTAAATTCCGCGTTCAAACTATTTATCTTTTTTGCGCTGTCGTTTGTGTTTTTCAACGCGCCCGCAATATCACTCTTGCTCACCTTCACGTCCGTTTCCATAGACACAATTAATTTTTCCAAAAAGTCATTGAGATTCTGCGTATACACAACGAATTCCGTCACAAGTGAAAGTTCGGTTGCAACCGCTTGATATGCTAATCGCTGACTGTCCAATGATTTCATTTGAGAAAGCGATTCCGTGAGAATCTTCAGCTGATCAGCTAATTGAGCTGCCGCGCGATATGCCTCCTTGTTCATGACTTGCGCATCTTCAATAAGAACTCTTGCGTTTGTTTTGTCCCCCGCATTATCTGCGGTATTCGCGGCGGTAATTTTATCACTCGTCTTATTCGTAAGGTCTACAATGTTCTGGCTAATAAGCGCGACTGTTTTTCGCGAAAGCAAAAAATTCTGCGGAAGATTGTCTGCGGGATTTCCGCCACCGCTTTTACGCGTTAAATACACGAACGTGAAAAGCAATATGAGAACTAACACTGACGCAACCGCTATCATCTTTGTCTGTCGGTTATTGGTCATATATGTACCTCAACCCATCATAAGATAAAACAAAAACTTATTCAATTCTGTGCTCTCATAAAATAAAAAACGGCCCGATGGCCACCTTTTATTTTTGGAGCGAGTAAGGGGAATCGAACCCCTGTCATCAGCTTGGAAAGCTGAGGTAATACCATTATACGATACTCGCGACTGCAGTAGATAGAATACAAAAGAACGCCCCAGTTCGCAAGACGTATTTTAAAAGGTAACCTTCTCATCGTAGGTTGTCGGTCGTTGGTTGTTAGTTAGTAACATTCCTGCTATTATCAACCCTGAAATCGGGTGTGTTACAAGGCGTTACAAGGCGCCTTTCTGTAACACTTGGGCAGAGCGAAACAAAATCAAGCTTTAATCGTTCTATATATGAAAGACGAAGAACAATTGCTCATTCAAAAAGCGAAGACCGGCGACGGCGTTGCCTTTGGCAAGCTCTACGACCAGCACCTCTCTAAAATCTACAGATTCGTCTTTGTGAAGGTGGGGAGGAAGCAGGATGCCGAAGATATCACGCAACAGGTCTTCACAAGTGCGTGGCAAAATATGAAGGGCTACGAGCATAAAGGGTTTCCCTTCTCAAGCTGGCTCTATCGTATTGCGGGAAACGCAGTGATTGATTATTACCGAACCTCAAAAGCGAGTATAAGTATTGACCAGGTTCCAGAAGAATATTTTTCAGAAATCTCGGATGAGGAAAATAAAATTGATATCGCAATCAATATAAGTACCGTCCGTGTGGCACTTGCAAAACTTGAGCAAGATCAGCAGAGTGTGCTCCTCATGAAATTCGTTGATGATCTGACCAACAAAGAAATCGCGGAAGCAATGGGAAAGACGGAGGGCGCAATACGCGTAATTCAACACAGAGCACTGAAACAACTGAAAACAAAATTAGATGAACAAGCTTAAAGCACAATTGAGGCAATTGAGAACGATTGAACCAGATCGTGATTTTGCGATTCGCGCAAAGTACGCGATACTCTCGGACCGTCGCGATGCGCGCGGATTTTCATTCGCGCTTCCGAAATTCTCGCTACCATCCCTTTTCGCCCGCAACGCAGTATTGGCGTGGAGTGGCGCGGGGCTTACCGTAGCGCTCCTTTTGCTTGTCATTGTTCTTCCGCTTGCCTTCGCAAGGCCGACTTTGTCCGCATCGCTTAGCCCAGAGACATTGATAAGCGAGTATGGCAATCTCCCTATCAATATTCAACTGAAAGAAATAAAATATGACCAAATAGTAAGCCAGACAATCTCATCGGCCATTACGGAAGTGAGCGACACGAAAACAAAGCATTTGAATTCCGACCTAATCAATGAGGAGGCGCAAAATGCCTTATTTTCTAATGCGAGCACTACAAGCGTGGACGCGCTCTTAAACCAGGTAATCAACTAATATGAATTCCGTTAAAGTTTTACAAGCTTTTGCAACAAAAATCGTAGTAAAAATAAAACAATCATGGTCAACCGACTATCGACGAATGAAAAACTCTAATGGGATGAAAAAACTCACTTCAATCCTTGCATTTCTCACACTTCTTGCGATAAGCGTCGCAACACCATCATTCGCGCACGCACAATCAACCGGAGTGCAAAAAGCATTGGAAAGCGTAAAAGAAACTATTGATAATCTTGTGTCTGCAAAAGACAGCAAACAATCAGACGAGCTTTCACTCCGCATTCAAACATTGAAGCGAGCAATAGGACTTTCAATTGAAGAAGCGAGAGATGCGCGCGCAAAACTTGATGGATTAGATAAAGACACACTCGGTGAAAACGAAGTGGTGTGGCGCGATGCAAAATTGAAGGAAATGGAATCGGCACTTAGCTATTTTGAAACACGAAAAAGCGACGTGGAAGACAACAGCAAAGACATTACCGCCACCGAAGCAAAAAATATTGCAGAGAATTTCAAAACATGGCGCGATGAGAATTACCTCCACACATTGAATGAGGTGCGTGATTATTTTTTCGTGGGCCAGCAAGAAAAAACGATTGATACCGCAAGAGCGCGATGGCAGAAGATTGACGAAGATATAAAGAAACTTGAAAAAGCAAAAGTGAGAAACATTATTCTTGCACGAAAATTGCTCAAAAATGCGAATACGCTTATTACTGACAGCAATGCAATAAACGAGAAAGCGCACACATTATTCTTCACCACCTTCATAAATATCTCTACGAGCACCGCAACTTCAAGCGCATCAGAAGATATCAAGTTAGATAATAAAATGAACAGAGATAATAAAGACGCCACAAGCACAGTAAGTGACGTAGCGGCACCCTCCCCTCAGTCAATAAGAGATCTTGTAAAAGATTCCTCATTAAAAATAAGGGATGCTTACAAAATCTTTATTGATATGAGTAGTCTTGTGAGGAGGCTTCTCAAGTAATTCGGTTCTAAGCAAAAACCCCGCTTTCGCGGGGTTTTTGTTTATCTAATAGTGATACTTGTTCCGCTTTTGTTGCATCGTAACCGCGCGATACAGCTGTTCCAATAGCACCACGCGAGCCAGTTCATGAGGCAGGGTAAGGCGCGAAAGCGATATGGCTTTATGTGCCTTTTTAAGGCCTTGGGAGAGTCCCGTGGTCCCGCCAATCACAAATGTAAGTGAAGTGTTATACCCCGCAATGAAGTCGGCGAATTCCTTTGAATCCAACTCCCGCCCGCCCTCATCAAGCATGACTATATCGCCCTGGCGCTTTTGGAGAATAGTCATAATACGCTCGCCCTCCTTATCTTTGGCGCGTTCTATTTCTCCATCATTTTTAAATGGCGTTGCGGGCACTTCAATTATTTCAATTTTCGCGAATGGTTTTATTCGTTTTATGTATTCTTGAACCTCACCCTTAAGATGGTGATTCCGCATGCTCCCGACAGCCACTATCGTTACGTTAAACATTGGCTTTTAGTATATAGCGAATGAGAAAATAAAAAAGCGAGGCCGTGGGTCTCGCTTCACTTAAATATTTTCTGCATTCACAAAAATCACCTTGGGCGCGCCCCTCGCGAACTCCTTAATGATATGCGTAAGCAATACCTTCGTCTTGTCACGCATAAACGGCTTCGTGCTACGCACGCCAATTTTTGCCAAAAATGCATTGAAGACGAATATATCAAACTCATCACTCTCATCAACCTCCCACTCTTCCGGAGGAAGCTTGGCTCGTGTTTCAAAATCCACGAAATAAAGAAGAACCTTAACCATCGCACGCCTCCCTTCCTAAGAGTACTTTAGTGAGTAAACCGCAAATGCACGCGCTTGTCAATCTCGTTAGAAGTGCTTGCTCACCATTTTCAAATTACAAATAACCTAATACAGCGATAAAACAAAACCGAGCATTCATAGTATGAGTGCTCGGTCTCTGTTCTTTCTTTTTTCTTTTGAATTAGAGTACTGCTTCCTTCAAAAGTTTTCCTGCGCGGAATTTCGGCTTTGTGGATGCCTTGATCTGAATCTTCTCGCCTGTCTTTGGGTTTACACCCATGCGAGCTGCGCGCTTTACAACCTTGAATGTGCCGAATCCGGTGTATCCCACCTCTTCGCCACGACCAAGCGTCTTCACAATCGTATCAAACACTGCCTCAACTGCAGCAATTGCTTGCTTCTTTGTTTCAATACCAGCTCCCGCCATTACGGCTTCTACGAGTCCATCTTTCTTCATAATTTAATAGATATTATTTTTGATTAATCGGTCTCGACCTTTCGATTGGTTGTAGTATACCAAATTCCCTTGTATTTTACACGCTTTTTGCGATGTGCACAAATATGGCCTATCGCGCGTACTCAACCGCCCGCACTTCGCGCAACACCGTTACCTTTATCTCGCCTGGGAATTGCACGTCTGACTTAATCTTTGCCGCAATCTGTTTTGCAAGTTGGAACGCCCCAAAATCATCAATTTTTTCAGGCGTCACGAAGACACGAACCTCACGACCCGCTGAAATTGCGTATGATTGCTTCACCCCCTCAAAGGTTTTCACGACTTTTTCAATATCCTCAAGACGCTTGATGTACTTCTCAAGCGTATCGCGACGCGCACCGGGCCTGCCCGCCGAAATCGCATCAGCCGCGGTCACCACATAGGACTCTGGAGACGAGAACGGAAATTCCTCGTGGTGCGATTCCATTGCGCGAATCACCGCCTCATCCACATTGTACTTCTTCAAAAGTTTTCTTCCAATCTCAACGTGCGTACCCTCAATCTCGTGACTCATCGCCTTGCCAATATCATGCAACAGGGCTGCCTTCTTTGTGACCATCACATTCAAGCCAAGATCCATTGCAATCATTCCCGCGATGTGTGCCATTTCTATTGAGTGTTGCAATACATTCTGTCCATAACTGGTACGAAAGTTCAAACGACCGAGAGTGGGAATAATTTCTTTTGGAATATCCAACACGCCAACCTCAAATGCGGCCTCTTCACCAATCTTTCGTACGCGCTCATCAAGCTCACGGCGCGCCTCTTCAACTTTCTCCTCAATCTTTGCGGGCTGAATGCGTCCGTCCTTCAATAATTTTTCAAGCGCCATCTTTGCGAGTTCGCGCCTGAATGGATCAAATGAGGATACGATTAGACTTTCGGGAGAATCATCCACGATAACCTCTACGCCAGTCAGGCGCTCAAACGCGCGAATGTTTCTTCCTTCTCTGCCGATAATCTTTCCTTTAATTTCCTCATTCGGAAGCGGGACAACGCTCGTCGTCACATCATTTACGCACTCGCGTGAATAACGTTGAATTGCGGTAGTCATAATGTCCACACTTCGCTTCTCAATCTCATCACGATTCTCGCGTTCCATTTTTGCCAACATTTGTGCAAGCTCGTCACGATGCGCGTCCTCAAATTCTTTCATCACGCCAACGCGCGCCTCTTCACGGGTCAACTGTCCCACACGCTCCATCTCTTTCACAATTTTTTCATGCGCGCCCTTCACCTCCGTCTCAAGCACCGCAACGCGCGCAATTTCATCCTTCACGTGCTTTTCTTCTGTCTCAATCGCCTTGCGATCCACATCAAGTGAATCCTCTTTTTTTATCAAACGCTCTTCTACGCGGCGCAATTCTTGTTTGCGGTCGCGTTCTTCTTTTTGTGCCTCATCAATTATTGACGCGGCTTTATTCTTTGCTTCTAAAACAGCTTCTTTCGCCTCAGACCTAGCGGACTCCAGCTCTGCTTGAATCGTGCGCTCCAAAGAATTCTTGGAACGATTTGCTACAAAGATTCGGAGGACAAATCCTCCCGCAAGCGCCAAAACCACAAGACCCCCTGTCAGTAAGGGAGTAAATTCCATAAATAGTGTTAAATAAGTTTATTTTCATTCAGGTGCAAATTTCGACTTTTGCCTCATTAGTATAAAAGGTTTAAAACCGCAGAGCAAGTCGCAAGACATCTGTTGTTAGTTGCGTATTATCCCCTATAATATAAGAGAATAAGGTGTGAAATCCCGTTAGAGACCGTTCGTGCCACCACACACACGTCTTGCACGATACTAAAGCTTGGTGAATTATACTGGTTATACTGTAAACCCTCGGAAACGTTTTAATGATACACACAACGCAAGGTCGCCATAACAATATCTTGAATCAGGAACGAACAAACGATTTCCCAAAAATCGTCAAAAACGTTTCCTGTCTCTAACGGGATGAAAAAAACCGTAGTGCTTGCAATTCTTGATGGGTGGGGCGTTGGCGCAATGGATGAATCAAATCCGATTTATGCGGCACACCCAAAGACAATAGACATGATAGAGAAAAATTATCCGGGCGGGGCGCTCCAAGCATCCGGTATTGCAATTGGCCTCCCGTGGGAAGAAGAGGGTAATAGCGAAGTGGGACATCTTACGATTGGCACTGGTAGAATTATTTACCAGCACTATCCGAAAATTACACTTTCAATAGAATCGGGAGAATTCTTTAAAAACGAGGCATTACATGGCGCGTTCGCCCATGCAGAAAAAAATAATTCTGCGGTGCATTTAGTAGGACTTATGACGAAAGGAAATGTGCACGCATCGTTGCAACACGTTGGAGCACTCATTAAGATGGCTTCGCAGGAAAAATGTAAAAAACTTTTCATTCATCTCATTACTGACGGACGCGACAGCCCGCCGAAATCCGCAGAAGAACTCATATTATATGTGAAATCAAAAATCGTTGATTTTGGCGTAGGAGAGGTGGTGAGCATTGTGGGGCGTTACTACGCAATGAATCGCGACGAGCATTGGGAACGTACACAAAAAGCGTATGATATTTTGACGAAAGAGGATGCGAAGCCACAAAAATTTGAAAACGTGGTAGAGTCCGCATATAAACGCGGGTTTAATGACGAATATATTGAGCCCGCGGCGGTCTCCGAACCCCACCCCATTCAATCAAATGACGCGATTGTTTTTTTCAATTACCGCGAGGACAGTATGCGTCAAATTTCTTCGCCTTTTCTTTATCCCGACTTTGATAAGTTCCAGATAAAAAAAATGGAGAATATATATGTATGCACAATGACGCAATATGATGGCTCACCAATCGCGCACATTGCATTTCCAAGCGACAAAATTACACACACGCTCGGGAGTGTGATTGCGGACCATGGTATGCGTCAGCTACGTATTGCAGAAACCCAAAAATATGCGCACATTACTTATTTCTTAAACGGACTAAATGAAAAATCGTTTGCGGAGGAATATCACGTGCTCATTCCTTCAATAGACACGCCTCGCCCAGAGACGCACCCCGAGATGATGGCGTCTGCAATTACGGAGCGCGCGATTAATGCCTTACATGAGGGGGCGTTTGATCTTCTCATCTTAAATTATGCAAACCCCGATATCTTGGCGCACACTGGAAATTTCAACGCCACACTTGAAGCGATAAAGGTGGTAGACCATGAGCTCTCAAAACTTATGGAGGTGGCGACAAAAGAGGGACATACGCTCGTCATAACATCCGACCATGGCAACGCAGAAGTGTTGATAGATTCGTCAACGGGCGGTCCCGAGACAAAACATAATACGAGCCCCGTACCATTCTATCTTGTGGGCGAGCAGTTCAAACGAAAGACGCCACTTCAAAATTCTCCACATCTTGCAAAAATCGGACTTCTTTCAGACGTTGCGCCAACCATCCTGGAACTTCTGAATATCCAAAAACCTACGGAGATGACTGGCGAGAGCTTGATTAGCCAACTGATGTTATAATGAGAGTGGTATGAAATCCCGTTAGAGTTTTATGTCCCTACGAGACATCTACCGAAGAAAGACAAGCTTGGGCAACGGAAATCGTAGAAAAACAAAAAGTCGCAAACATAGAAACAATTAATTTATAAAACTCTAACTAGATGAAACTTATTGGAAAGTTCCTGTTCCACATATTCTCAAATGCAATTGCGCTCATAGTCGCCGCATACTTTGTGGTTGGATTCACATTTAGTGGAGCTTTTCTTGCGATGCTCATAACCGCAACCATATTGACGCTCATCAATGTTTTCATAAAACCACTTCTTTCATTTTTCATGGGTCCGCTAATTATTTTGACACTCGGGCTTTTCTACCTCGTCATCAATGCAATAACGCTTTATATTCTTGACATTTTCTCTGCTCCGCTTACAATCCAGGGGTACCTTCCCTTGCTCTACGGCACACTCATCGTCACAATAGTCAATGTGATTCTTGAGATGATTGGCCGACGGATGTACAAAAAAGATTAAACACATGACACTAAACATTGCACAAATCGTGGTATCTGTTGCGCTTATTGGATTGGTATTGCTTCAGGAACGTTCTGCTGGTGCGGGCGGTCTTTTCGGCGGTGGAGGCGCGGGCTCGTCATACCAGACGCGTCGCGGACTGGAAAAAGTAATTTATTGGGCAACCATCGTAATTGCGCTCGCCTTTGCAGGACTCGCGGTCACAAGCTTGGTGCTCGGAAAGTAAAGACCCTACTCATTCCCCCGTATGGGGATTTTTGGTACCATTAAGAGCGAGCTCACACATGCAAACACTCAAGCTCATATTGAAATCTATTTCCGAGAAAGAGCGCGTCACGCTCATAATCGCATTTGCGATTTTTGTGTTTGCACTCACAATTACTATTGCAAAAACAATTGAGGAACGAGGCACCTCGGCTCCAGTACGTGGCGGTTCGTATGTTGAAGGCGTGATAGGACAACCGATTATGGTAAATCCCGTCTTCTCGTCCAATCAAGCAGACAAGGATATCTCGGCGCTCGTGTATGCCGACATTGCATCACTCATTTCAGATTGGAAAATTTCAGATGACGGCAGAGAATACTCAGTGAAATTGAAGGAGGGTCTCCTTTGGAGCGACGGAGAACCGCTCACGAGCGATGATGTGCTCTTTACCATTCAAACGATTCAAAATCCTGACGCGCGCTCCCCGCTCGTAAAAGATTGGCAGGGCGTAGAAATGGAACGCGTGAGCCAGTTGCAGGTAAAATTCACACTTCCCGCACCGTATGTATTTTTTACAAAAAATTTAAAGAACACGCGCCTTATTCCGCGACACATTTTTGGTTCAATCCCCATAGAAAACATGGGACTCTCGGAATATAATCTAGAACCAGTGGCAAGCGGTCCATATAAGTTTGCAAGTTTTGCAAAACGAAAGGACGGCTTCATTACTGAATATCGTCTCGTAACAAATGAACAATATGAAGGTCAGAAGCCCTACATTGAACAATTCTCATTTAATTATTATGCATCAACCGCCGACCTTATAAAAGATTTGCGTCTTCGCAAAATTGACGGGTTTGGAAGCGCGCTCCCACTGGGCGCGGAGACCAGGAGCTTGCCGCGCGTGAAAATTGAAAACACGCCAATGCCACGTTACTACGCCATATTTTTAAACTCGGTAAATAATCCGGCCTTGAAAGATAAAAACCTCCGCACCGCACTCGGAATGGCTATTAACAAAGAAAAAATAATAAACAAAGTATTTAAAGGAAATGCAACACCAATAGAATCTCCTCTTTTCAAAAATCTTATCTCGTTTGACCCACAAAGCACGCTCGGCACCGCAACCACCCCGCAATGGACCGAAATGCAAACGAGTTCTTCGTACGACGCAGAAAATGCCGCGCGCATCATTGCGGATCTGAAAACAAAAGACATAAAACTGAATCTTGTGATACCAAAAGTTCCGTTTTTGGAGAAAGTCGCGGAAAGCATAAAAGAAGATTGGCTTGGCGCGGGAATCTCAGATGTAACAATCACCGAAAAAGACACCACAACGCTTATAGGTGACTATGTAAAAACCAGAAACTACGAAATGTTAATGTTTGGCAATATTTATGAAAATCCCGCAGATCTCTTCCCGTTCTGGCATTCTTCTCAACGCTTCTACCCAGGCCTTAATCTTTCAATCTACCAAAGCACGGAGGCGGATAAACTAATGGAAGCGATTCGCCAAAAAAATGACCCCAAATCACAAAGGATAAATCTTGAGCGCCTGGACACGCTCCTCCAAAATGACGGGCCCGCAATCTTCCTCTTCTCAATGCCCTACTTCTATGTCCGCTCTTCGCTTTTGAATGGATTTAATCCGGGCGTAATTACCTCACCCGAAGACAGATTTGCAAACGTGACCGATTGGAATCTCGCAAGCGTCCGCATACTGAAATAGTGGGCATTAATCCCGTTAGAAGCGTTGGTTCGTTATTCATGAATTGTATCAGAATACATATGCTGGGAACGCCACAACGGGCGCGCGGGTAGGCAGGCCCTGCTTCTAACGGGATTGACAATTTTGTATAGGTCGTGTATAGTCAAAACAAGCTTTTACTCCTTTATCTGGTCCCGATGTCCAAAGTTGAGCCAGAGATTAGTCTTTTTGCGTGAATACGCGAAACCTACATAGAAGAATTGAGAGCTTTTAAAACCACAGGTCTTAGATTATTGTTAATTGTTTGGGCAGGTGGTGAAATTGGCAGACACGCAGCGTTCAGGTCGCTGTGCTCGCAAGAGCTTGCGGGTTCAAGTCCCGCCCTGCCCACAGGGAGTAAGATAATTTATTATCTTACTAAGGGAGTTGAACGTCGGAGCGGTATGCATTTAGTAGAATGCATCGCGAGACGGTGCCCAGCCTGAGGAGCGCGACGGCGCGACGAGAGGCGAGGGAAAGTCCCGCCCTGCCCACAGCATGGATTAGTCCTTGAGTGAGAAAACTTGAAAAGGGCGCATTGGCGAACAAGAGTCATGAATAAAGTCTCCGCCACTACCCACATTGAATTGAGTTTTGTATTTAATTAAATTACATCAGAAATCATTAAAAATTGGTAAGCAACATTAAACCGTTTCCAGTTCAATAAATTTTTAAGCCTTACGTCGTGTAAATGACGAGAGGTGAATACATCCAACACAGAGATACATAGAAGCAATCAATAGTTAGAATTATAAGTTATGTTTTCTATGTACTCTCACGTTGGTCAAACACTAGACCTTTCACACAATTCCCGTTCTACTACAATTCCAAAATAATAGTTGCACCTTGTCCAAAAAAGCTCACCAGATTACTCAATATATGCCTCGCTTTTTTTGACTGCAGTTCACCTATTATTTTGAAATTTCGTAACAAACATAATTATGCGAAAGGTCTGTAGCAAAATAAATAAAATAAGTAAATAAAATAATTTTTGTACATTGCGCCTCGAATCAGTTTTTCATTTTGAGAAAGGAAATCCGAAGCGAATGACAAAGATAATAAATATATGATGGTTACACAACCACAAAAACCCCGAGAACACGGGTCAACAAATCAACACAAAGGTCCTCGTCCGCACAGTAAACCAAGCACAAAACCAGTAAGCCACGAAAGTGGACGTGGTCATGCGAGCCACTCCGCACATAGCCCACATCCTTCTCGCGGTGGAAGAACTGAGAGCTTTCGTAAGCGCCCCGCATTTCGCGCGGTACCACCCGTCGTACAACACACGGCGCCAAAACACACAGCTGGTGAGGAACCACTTCGCTTTATTGCGCTCGGAGGATTCGGCGAGATTGGTCGCAATATGATGATGATGGAGTATAGAGATGAAATCATAATCATTGATGCGGGGCTCGGATTCCCAGAAGAAAACACTCCGGGTGTGGACTACATCATTCCAAATATCACCTACCTTGAGACCAATAGAAACAAAATCAAGGCGCTTGTGATTACGCACGCGCACTATGACCACATTGGCGCAATTCCACATATTATGGAAAAAATCGGCAACCCGCCGATTTATACCACATTACTTTCAAAAGAAATTATTTTGAAACGTCAGGAAGATTTTCCAAACGCACCGAAACCGCGTTTTCAATTAGTGAAGGGAGGTGAGACACATCAGTTCGGTAGATATTTTTCAGCCACATTCTTTGACGTGGTTCACAACATTCCCGATGGCATCGGCATCATTTTCCGTACACCTATTGGTAACGTAGTACACCCCGGAGAATTTAAATTTGACTATGACACAGAGGGAAAACCGCTTGGTATAGAAACTTGGAAGCGTGTGGGCGAGGAAGGCATTCACACCCTCCTTCTTGATTCCACAAACGCAGAAGTGCCAGGACTTTCAATGTCGGAACGCGTCGTGGAGGCGGAACTTGAAAAGGTATTCACCGCCGCTCCGGGGCGTATTCTTGTCGGAACATTCGCATCACTCTTGGACAGATTGGGTGAGATTATCAAAATCGCAGAAAAACTTGGGAGAAAAGTCGCTATTAGCGGACTCTCTATGAAGACAAACCTGCAGATTGCGCAAAATCTCGGCTATCTTAAATTCAAAAAGGATACATTTATTCCGCTTGAAGAAATTCATAAACACAAAGACGACAAGCTGATGCTTCTCTGCACGGGCTCGCAAGGCGAACCAAACGGAAGCTTTATGCGTATCGCAAATGGCGAACACAAGCACATCAAGTTGCGACCTGGCGACAGCATCATACTTTCCTCGGGCGTAATCCCCGGCAACGAGCGTGGCGTGCAGACCTTGCGTGATAATTTCGCGCGACAAGGAGCGCTCGTGTATCACAACAAAATGCTTAGCATTCACTCGTCGGGCCACGCTCCACAAGGAGAGTTGCGCGCCGTAATCGAGCTCATCAGGCCAAAGCACTTCATCCCGATGCACGGATATTATTTCTTGCGCTGGAGAAATGCGCGAACTGCGCAGGAAGCAATCGGTCTCAAACCTGAGGACACAATTTTGACCGACAACGGCCACATCGTGGAACTCTATTCGGACAGAGTAGTAAAAACCGACGAACAAGTTGAGTCGGCATACGTGATGGTGGACGGTCTCGGTGTGGGTGACGTAGGAGAAATCGTATTGCGCGATCGCATCACGCTTTCGCAAGAAGGCATGGTTGTTGTCATTGTGACAATCGCAAAGCAAGATGGACGAATATTGAAAAATCCAGACATCATCTCGCGCGGATTCATCTACCTCAAAGAAAACCAAGAACTCTTGGAAGAAGTGAGAAAACGAATTAGAAACATTATTGGACGAATTCCAAATCGCGAAAATCTTGACCCGGATTATCTGAAAACACTTATCCGCGATCAGGTCGGCCTCTTCCTCTTCAATAAGACGAAGCGCAGGCCAATGATTCTGCCAGTTGTTATAGAAATCTAAAACGTAGGGAAAAGGGGCAAGGGCGTGGGGATTAGGAAAGAAACAAAAAACCGCAGGTGCGGTTTTTTGTTTCCATTGTTTTCAATTCCTCTATCCCCCTCCTCCCACTAACCCCTATTCCCTTATCCCTATTCCCTTATCCCTATTCCCTTATCCCTATTCCCTTA
>CAYHGT010000014.1:0-2811 GCA_964356375.1 uncultured Candidatus Saccharibacteria bacterium | reverse complement strand
CCCTATTCCCTTATCCCTATTCCCTTATCCCTATTCCCTTATCCCTATTCCCTTATCCCTATTCCCTTATCCCTATTCCCTTAGTATTATAAGTATATGAAAAAAGCGGTACTTGTGTCAGGCATTCAACCCACGGGAAATCTCCATCTTGGAAATTATCTCGGCGCATTGCAAAATTTTGTAAAACTCCAAAATTCGGGCAAGTACGAGTGCTACTTTTTTATCGCCGACCTCCACTCAATGACGGAGGACTATAAACCGAAAGAAAAACAGAAACAGATTTTAAATGTGGCACTTGATTACCTTGCGGTGGGCATTGATCCAAAGAAATCCATTATCTTCCAGCAATCCGCGATTCCCGCGCACAGTGAATTAATGTGGATATTGAACACCATCACGCCGTTTGGCGAACTTCGCCGAATGACGCAGTTTAAAGAAAAAGCGTTTGTAAACACGGTGCCATTGGAAATATTTCCACAAAGTAGCATATTTAACGACCCCGATGATATTAAAATAGAAGCAAAAGCGAGGCGCACCGAAGATGGTCGGGATAGCGCTATGGAAAACGGTGAGACATCCGCAAATGTAGGCCTCTTTGATTATCCTGTTTTAATGGCATCTGACATTCTTCTCTACGATGCGAATGTGGTACCCGTGGGCAATGACCAATTACAACACCTAGAACTCACCCGCACGCTCGCACGAAAATTCAATGCGAGATTCCCTGCCCGAACTGGCTCTCACGGGGCGGGTGGAAAATTATTCACTGAACCAAAACCGTTAATGACGGATGTAGAGCGCCTGATGAGCTTGGACGACCCACTGAAGAAGATGTCAAAATCGCGCCCCGCGGGCTGTGTGTTCGTGGATGACGCGCCGGAAGTGATAAGAAAAAAAATAATGAGCGCGGTCACGGACTCCGAACGCGAGGTTGGATTTGATAAAAAGAACCGCCCCGCGCTCGCGAATCTCTTACTCCTCTATTCTGGCGTGACTGGGAAAAAGATTGAAGCAATTGTGAGGTCCTACGAAGGTAAGGGCTATGCGGAATTCAAAAAAGATTTGGCAAATGAGGTCATTCACTCACTCACCAAGTTCCAAGCGAACAAAAAAGCGCTTAGTAAGGATCTCGCGGGCGTGAAATCAATTATTGAAAAGGGAAATAAAAAAGCTTCAGCTGTATCCGAAAAGAAAATTCAAGAAGTCAAAAAACGCACAGGCCTCTTGCTCTAAGAAATTCTAGTTGCTTGTGTCGCAAAAATTTAAAACAAAAGATACTATGATGCATCATAGTAGCACCTTGATTTTCCGACGATTAAGCTCTAAAACCAACTACTTCGTAGCATTATAGAGTGCGAGAATTTCGGAAGCGGAGAGGGCGCGATTATAGATACGGACGTCGTCCATAGAACCGTCTAGATTTTGAACAGCTGAGTTTGCGTTACCTCCAATATAGAAAGCGCTTGTTGATATGGCGGTAACATATGGGAAATTAACCGTTTGCTGTAATGCTCCATTAAGATAAACCTGAAAAGATAGCCCTTGAGTAAATACTAAAACTATATGACTCCATACACTTGTGGGAATAATATAGCTTGTCGTTCCCGCATTTCTAAACCCGCCACTATAGCCTTCAATATTCATCTTATAATTACCGCCGGACGGACTACCAAGATAAAAACCATAATTTTCATCTATACCGCCCCCATTTCTGAGTAACCAACCCCCTTTTGATTGAGATACACTGGGGTTTATCCATATGCTAATCGAAAGTGCATTACCAGATACCGACGGATTGTTGATAATCGGCACGGACACATAAGAACTTGAACTTAGAAGTGGATTTATGGAGAGAGCATTACTACCAACCCTTCCACTAACCCATGATGGGTTTGTACAACCTGAACCCGCGCAAGCGAGTGTCCCACTCGCATTATGGCCTGAGTAATCATAGGCCTTGGTCCCACTCCCCTCATTGAATGTCCAGTAGCCCACTAGGGATGGGTCTCCATAATCAATGGGGATTAGGGATAAGGAGGAGCCTGATTCATAGAGACCTGTATAGATGCCTCCATCCATAGATGCTCTGTCTGCAGAGCCTCCTAGCTTGTATTTTGCTGATTCAAAAGGGGTAGCAACCTCATATTTCTGACCACTCGGGGTATATGTATAGTAGTTGCCTGATGAGGTGGTATTTACGGGGTCAATGGGGAGGACAGAGAAGGGAGCTCCTGTTGCCATACTACTTAGGGAGAGAGGCATCCAGCCTGTGCCATCTACCTTCCTGTATGTGGAGGTAGAGGAGCATGCATAGGAGTATCCTGTGGGGAGGGTAGGGAGACCTAGATTCGCACATGTGTTTGAGGTATCAGGGATAGAGACATATACTATGCTTGAAGAACCTGTGAAGCCTCCTGGTTGATCTATGGTATAGAGGCTCATTGCGGTAGAGATGGCTGCAAAGTCAGACATTCTACTTGAATCTCTTGATTGTTTGATGAGCTCTGCAGGGTTTAGGACTACTACGACAGCCACAGAGAGGATGGCGAGGATGCCTATGACGATAAGGAGCTCTACGAGGGTAAAACCCTTCTCTAGGGTTTTACCCTGAGCTTTGCTTGTGGTGAGTTTATCGAACTGTCGAAGGGTTAACCCTGAGCAAAGTCGAAGGGGGAATCCCGTTAGAGACTTCGTTGAATATGTGGGTACAGAACGTGGAGGCTTCTCATTAGACCTTGAGGTCTCTAACGGGATGGAGCCTTTTGCATGCGTGAAACTATGTGGAGAGGTGCGTAAGAAAGCCATATCATG
>CAYHGT010000013.1:0-20665 GCA_964356375.1 uncultured Candidatus Saccharibacteria bacterium | reverse complement strand
TGCCTTATCCACGCCGCCAGCGTTCATCCTGGACCAGGATCAAATCCTCAAAAAAGAAGTTAGTGAATCAAGAGGTTTACACGCATGACGACAGATGCATTCCGTCTTCATGCGCGTATAGTTCTTCACTTCTATACTTCGATTGGGACAACTAAAAAAATCCTTAATCTCTCATTCTTATTGTTTGTGTTTAATTTTATCTTCCCACGGCCAACTCGCCGCAGTCAGATACAATGAATATTTTGCTTTTAAAGAACGCCTACAAAACCGTGGTTTTATAGAGCTTGTTCATTATATGGACGGACAAAGAAATGTCAACACCCGCCCTCACACCAAGTATTTTCATTTTTATGAAGTTGCTACATAAGCCACCCTATCTCAAATCGTGATTTGAGATATTCTCGGCGTATAGATACTGGTCTCGGCAGTTGGAAACCTTGGTCTCCATCATATTCGCCTAACACCGTCTGTCATTATATCAAAAAAAGAAAATCCCGCACCATCTGGTGCGGGAAAAAGTTAAGGGTCAAAGAGCGCAAATGCTCTAAGATCTGAGTGCTACTTGCGACGCAGGAAGACCCAACGGCCGCCAGCGTGCCAGACGCCGTCAGGGCTGCCGTAGTGGCTGTACAGCCACCGCGCACCACCAACGTGGCGTGCCACGCTGAACACGCTGAGGCCGCCATCCGAATCGGTAATGGGTTCCATTCCGATGAGAAGCCACTCGCCGTTCGGCTGGTCTTTGTACTGCAGACGCAGTTGAGGACCGACTTCGTTGGGACAGAGTGCGAGACCAAGCTCTTCCGCTCGCTTGTAGATGTCCGCACACGTGGCGCCATTCTTGAAGCCGAGTTCGGCAACAGAAACGACAACGAGTTCGGCATCAACTTCCTCGGGACTCACCGAGAAGGCGGATTTGCCGATGATGTCATTTGCCCAGTCACTGATGTTGCAATCGGCCTTTTTCAGGGCTTTGCGGAAGTCGTCGGCGGTTTTGAGACCCGTGCCGAGTTTGATGGTCTTCCACGTTTTGAATGTGCATTCTGTGGGTTTGATCACGAGTTCGCCACGGAGGAAACGCTGGACACCGTCCATACCCCCGAGTTTGTTCACAATTGCTTCCACCTGTCCGAGTGTAAGTTCTCCGTATTTCATTGCCTTCTCCCTTTGAGCCATTGGCTCTTGAGTTTCTCACTACCCGTGAGTTGAGGGGCATGGCCGTAAGTGGTCATAGCCAGAAAACTTCAATCCATATCAAGGTCTTTTGGCTATGACCACACACCAAATCATTATTAAATACCTGCTCGCATTGTACGCCTAATGTGGCGTTTTGTCAATATCGGCAGTTTGAGTTTCGGTATCTGAATAGGTGCTACCATAGCACGGCACCTCGCACTAAACCGAATTGAATATAATGAAAGAATGCTCGCTGTTGTCCGGTTTATACTTGATGCGCTCTTCCCACCCCAGTGCGTACCGTGCGGGAAGAAACTGCCTTCATCTTCGCGCTTTGTTTCTGCGTGCGATGAGTGCGTAGCGCGGATTCCTATTCGCTCGGGATTTATCTGTTCCATGTGCGGAGCGCGCCAACCTACGCTCCATAATGAGTGCCACAAGAGCGCCATCGTGATTGCCGCCGCAACCGACTACACCAATAGAGAGGCACAGATGCTTATTCACGCATTAAAATATAATCGGGTTCGTTCTACAACCGCACCGCTTGTGCACGTGCTTATGCAATATATTTCTTCGCGCAAAGAACTTGCGGCACATGGTGGATTTCTCCTTGTGCCTATCCCGCTCCACAAGAAAAAGATGCGAGAACGCGGATTCAACCAAGCCGAACTTATTGCAGAAATGCTTTATACAAAATTACCAGACAAATTTTCATATTGTGGTAACGCGCTTATCCGAACCCGCGATACCCAATCGCAGACCGCGCAAAAATCGCATACGGAGAGAAATAAAAATATGAAAGATGCATTTGTTGTGCAAAATGATTATGGAATCAAGGGGAAAATTATTTTCCTCGTGGACGACGTAAGCACCTCGGGCGCCACACTCCGTGAGGCCTCTCGTGCATTAAAAAATGCAGGCGCGAGAAGCGTCTTCGGACTTGTCGTTGCGAAGGCATAAAACACGAGGTACACTATAGGCATAGAAAACAAATACTAATTCATTCCAATGAACCTCATTCCCACAGTAATTGAAAAATCGCAGTATGGAGAACGCGCGTATGATATTTACTCGCGTCTTTTAAAGGAGCGCATTATTTTCCTTGGCGGACCTATTGATGATCAGGTAGCAAACAGTGTGATTGCGCAACTCCTCTTCTTGGACCACGAGGACACAAAGAAAGATATCCAAATCTATTTGAATACGCCGGGCGGTTCGGTATCTGCGGGTCTCGCAATCTACGATACGATGCAACACGTAAAGTCCCCCGTCTCAACCATCTGTGTTGGTATGGCGGCCTCAATGGGTTCGGCACTCTTGTCTGCGGGTGCAAAGGGAAAGCGCTTCATCCTTCCGAATGCCGAGGTGATGCTCCACCAGATTATGGGTGGTGTGGAAGGTCAGGCAAGTGACATTGAGATTAGTGCAAAACATATCTTAAAACTCAAAGATCGCCTGAATCGCATTTTGGCAAAACACACGAGCCAGAAATTGGACAAGATTGAAAAGGACACCGACCGCGACTACTGGATGACAGCCGAAGAAGCAAAACAGTACGGTCTAGTAGACGAGATTATAAAAACAAAGAAATAATAATGACATCCTCCCCGCACTAAAATGCGGGGTTTCCTTTTAACATCCATGCGCACATGCCTTGTCTATATGTAGTGGTAGTTTCAAAAAGATTTGTTGTAGGTGCTGTGATGTAAGTGTTGTGTGCGCATGGGGACCTGCCTCCGCTTCGCTACGGGAACCATTCATCCCCGCACTCGGGCGTGGCATATTCATAGTATACCCCGTAGGACAGGGGCCCTCGTACGGGGTTTCCTGGTAATTAAATAAAAATCATTCGCCATGGCGAATGATTTTTTTGTTATTTGTTATCGGTCAGTTTCCCAAGTGCTTCAGAAAGTGCCTTGCGAAGCTCTTCGCTATTTTCCGTTTCATGCGCTTTGTGCTCTGTGCGCAATTTCTCCGGAGTCGCGGGGGTGTGTTTTAAATCATCCAAGCTTACCGAAGCCACCTTCTCAATCGGAACCTCTTTTCGTTCCACGGACGGACGGACAACTGATTGCCTTTTTTCTGGATGCGCGGGTCCACTGCTATGCTCACTGCCCCTTCCCTCACTTGGCCATGGTCTTCGTGGCGCTTCGGGTCGCGCGACACGTTCCCTCTTTTCTTCTGTCGGACGTGGAGCGGGCACTCGTGCGGGCGCGAGCTCACCCGCTTTTACCTTCGCATAACACTCGGGACAATATACGGGACGGCCGGGTGTCGGCGCAAACGGAAGCGTTACATGTTTACCGCAATTCATACAATCAACCTCGTTTTCCGATACCTTGTTCACCCCACTCCAATCTATGATTTCCTTCTCAACCACGGCGCGCGGACGTGCATATTTCCTTCTTGAATTCTCAATAACTCGTTGCACGGTTTCTTGTGACGACTTCATTTTGAGCGGTTCAATTGTTTTTGCAGAAAACGTTCTACTTCTTAAACCGTTTACCAACAATTTCAAATAAATATGATAGTTCGGAAGATTTACCATGTCTTGCACACCGAATTCTGGCGCGAATTCTTTTTCCAAAAATTCCGCATCGGCCGCACCCACGCGAAATGTGACCATCGTACCAACGTTACCAAATACCGCATCGCGAACCTTGGTAGATGTATCGGTTACCAGTTGTCCAATATACTGATGTGCAAGCACAAGATTCAAATAATACTTACGCGCTTCGGACAAGATGTTTGCAAACGAATCAGTCGCAAAGTTTTGAAATTCGTCTACATAGAGATAAAAATCAACACGTTCGTCTTCGGGAATACGCACGCGCTCCATGGCCGCGAGCTGAATCTTCGTAATAAGCATCGCGCCCAAAAGTGCTGAGTTGTCCTCACCAATACGCCCCTTTGAAACGTTCACAAGAAAAACCTTACCGGAATTCATGATGTCCGGGATATCTATCGTGCTTTTTGACTGTCCTACAATATTGCGTATAAGCGCAGTTGAAAGAAACTGACCGACTTTATTCTGGATAGGTGCAATAGCTTCATTTCTGAATTGGTCCTTCCATTTTTCAAATTCATTCACCCAGAATGCCTTTACCACGGGGTCTTTCACATTTGCCAAAATCATCGCTCGATATTCGCTGTCCACCAAAATGCGCGTAATACCGAGAAGCGTCGTGCCCGGCGTATCAAGAAGCGCCAAAATGGCATTATTCATAATGTACTCCATACGCGCAGACCATACTCCGGACCAGATTTTTGTAAAAATACCCATGAGCCCAGATGCAACAAGGTGCTTATATCTTGGGTCGGGAATCTCAAGCACATTAAAACCGACGTTGAATTCGGTATCCGCAGGATTAAAATACACCACATCATCCATACGATTCTCAGGAATCTTTTCCAAAATCCCTTCTACATTCTCGCCGTGCGGGTCCACAAGACATACGCCCTCGCCGTTTGCGATGTCTTGAATAATCATGTTGTGAATCATTGCGGACTTACCGGTACCGGTCTGTCCTATCACATACATATGTTGACGCCTATCTTTTCGTTTTATACCAAAAAGCTGATCCTTGTTACGGAAATTGGTACGCCCGAAATAGACAACATCTCTCTGCTCTTCGTCCATGTAGATTAATTATACATTATTATAATAAAACCTATTGTAGTATTTGAATGATTGTTGACGCCGCTCCCTTTTGCATACCGCTATCTACATAAAAATCTACCCTGTTTCCGAAATACTTTTTTGCCTCGCGAATTGTTCGTGCGGGCATCTCCCCCTCCGGATTTGCGCTGGGCGCAACGAGTGGCCCCGTCTGCTTTAATAAACTTCTTAGTGCTACGCCTTTGGGCAATCGGAATGCGAGTTAGCGAGTCCATTTATGCAAATGTTCAAATTTCTTACTTTTGCACGGCAAGATAATGCTCACAGGTCCTGGCCATAATTTTTTCAAAACCGTGAGCATTCTTGCGTTTGATTTTATATTAAACAGCGCAAGTTTATTGAACGATCCGATAAGAATAATCATCGGCTTTTTGTATTGCGTTCACGAACCGAGTAAATGCGTTCAACCGCATTCTTCAAAAGCGCCGACCCAACAACGCCATACATTATGTCAGTCATTAAGACACCCATACCACCTTGGCACAAGACATTCTTCGCAATACTTAATTCGTTTTTCTTTTCCATGGATTATTGCAATACTGCGCGAATGCGGCGCACGCCCGCAGACACCGCCTCTTCTTTCTGAATCTTGATACCGTGAATCTCACCAGTGTGTTCTACGTGCGGACCACCACAAATTTCTCTGGAATAGTCCCCGATGAAATACACTTTTATCTTATTGCCAAGCTTCGCATATTTATCCTCAAACAAGCCGATTGCACCCGCCTTTTTTGCTTCTTCAATGGTAAGCATCTCAAAATGCACAGGAAGATCTTTCTTAATATTGTCATTCACTATCTGCTCTACTTTTGCAATTTCTTCGAGTGTCATCTTTGCATTATGCGAAAAATCAAAACGAAGTCGCTCTTTGGTAAGATTGCTTCCCTTCTGTTCCACGTGGGATCCTAGTACATCGCGAAGCGCCTGATGCAAAAGGTGTGTCGTCGTGTGATACTTTGTCACTTCTTCCGAATTGTCTGCGAGTCCGCCCTTAAATACGCCTGCCGATGAGGTACGCGAAAGTTCCTGGTGCTTTTTAAACTCATCCGTAAACAGTTTTTTATCTATTACAAATCCTTTTTCTTTTGAAAGCTCTTCGGTTAACTCTATTGGAAATCCATAGGACTGATAAAGATTAAATGCTTCTTTTCCGTCCACGGATGTAAGTTTTCCAAATTCTTTGAGGCCCTTGTCTAATGCCACACTAAATCTTTTTTCTTCTTCCGATAATTCTTGAATAATTGTGTCGTGATTCTTTGCGAGTTCTGGATATGCGTCCTTGCACGCCAAAATTACATCCTCCGCAACACTCGCCGTAAATGCCTCGTGCACACCCAACAATTTTCCATAACGGATTGCTCTACGAATAAGCCGACGAAGTACATACCCCTGACCAATATTGGATGGCGCAATGCCCCGCTGGTCGCCCAAAACAAATGTAGCCGCGCGAACGTGGTCGGCAATAATGCGAATTGCTCGCGTGTCTTCTGCATTTTCTCCATACTTCTTTCCCGACAACTGTTCAATACGCTCTATGATTGGCTTAAATGAGTCAATCTCGTAAACACCGACACCGTTTAAGATTGCAACCGTGCGCTCAAGTCCCATACCCGTATCCACATTTTTCTGCTCCAGCGGTTTGAATGTGCCGTCCGCATTCTTGAAATACTGCATAAACACATCGTTCCAAATCTCAACCCAAAGCGGGTTGTCGTCGTTAAATGAGTCGGGAACTTCTTCCTTCTTTCCTGTCCAATAAAACATCTCCGTGTCAGGTCCACACGGCCCCGTCTCGCCCGCGGGTCCCCACCAGTTATTTTTCTTCGGAAGTTTCGCAATTCGCTTTTCCGAAATGCCAAGTGACTTCCATTTTTCAAATGCTTCCGTATCAAGTGGGGCGTCTTTATCGCCTTGAAATACCGAGACCGCGAGCAAATTTTTATCCAAACCAAGCCATTCCTTTGAAGTCAGAAATTCAAAACTCATTTCAATCGCCTCATTTTTAAAATAATCACCGAATGACCAGTTGCCGAGCATCTCAAAAAATGTGAGGTGCGTCACATCGCCCACCTCATCAATATCACCCGTACGAATACATTTTTGTACACTTGTGACGCGTGAACCACCGGGGTGTGCCTCACCCAAAAGATACGGCACCAATGGATGCATTCCCGCGGTCGTAAAAAGCACCGTTGGGTCATTTTCGGGAATCAAAGACGCCGAAGGAATTATCGTATGCCCTTTGGATTTAAAAAATTCCAGATATTTATTGCGAATTTCCGCCGTAGAAACCATATGTCAATGATACAAATATGCACCCCAAAAAGCAAAACTCCGGCGTACATCGGAGTTTTGTAATTCGAGGTTATTAGTATCCTTCGAGCTTCTTAATGTCTTTATGATTGCGAATCTTATCAAGCGCCTTTGCTTCAATCTGGCGGATGCGTTCGCGCGTCACACCGAACACCTTTCCTACCTCTTCCAACGTGTGCGGAATATTATCCTCCAAGCCAAAGCGCATTGAGAGAATTTTTCGCTCGCGTTCCGTAAGGTCGGTAAGCACTTCGCGAATCTGGTCACGCAAAAGCGCGGCGTTTGCGAGCTGATCAGGACTCATACTCGTCTCGTCCTTAATAAAGTCCGAGAGTGTTGAATCCTCATCATCATCACCAATCGGAGTTTCCAAAGAAATAACTTCCTGTGAAATCTTCTGGATATAGTGCACCTTTTCAACGTCTAAATTCATCTCAGTTGCGATTTCTTCAGGCAAAGGCTCTCTGCCAAGTTCCTGCATTAAACGGCGCTTTGTCTGTGTATATTTTGTAATTGTTTCAACCATGTGCACCGGGATACGAATCGTGCGCGAGTAATCCGCAAGTGCGCGGGTGACCGCCTGACGAATCCACCAGGTTGCGTAGGTTGAGAACTTAAATCCCCTGCGATAATCAAATTTATCTACCGCGCGGGAAAGTCCGATATTACCCTCCTGAATCAAATCCAAAATAGAAAGATGGGGACTGCGGTTCACATAACGCTTTGCGATAGAAACCACCAAACGGAGGTTTGCCTGAATAAGTTTCTGGCGCGCAATCTCATCACCCGCCTCATTACGCTTTGCGAGCTCCTTTTCTTCTTTTGAACTAAGGAGTGGCGTGCGTCCGATTTCTTTCAAATACATCTGTACCGCGTCAGGAAGCTCGGAATCAATACGCGTTGCATCCTGCAATTCTTGGAAGGTAACTTCCTCGCGCTCTGCCTCAACGTTTTTAATAAGAGTTGTCGTCTCACGAACCTTGATACCCTCTCGCTCAAGACGCGAGTAGACCTCTTCCAAAAAGGAGAGGTTTTTTTCAATGTTTGGGAAATAATTCAAAATCTCGGCGTCATTAATGAAACCACGCGAACGCCCGCGCTTCACAAGCTCTTCAAGGTGTTGCTCATATTCCTCGGGTACTACCGCGCGCTTTTTACCCTTCTTTGACGCTTTAGCGGAAACTTTTGCTGATTTTTTTACCGCAACTTTTTTGTGTGCTTTTTTTGCACCACCTTTTTTAGCTACGGGTTTCTTCCTCGCAACTTTTTTATGCTTTGTCTGTCCCGCCTGTCGGTGGGCAGGTTTACCTTTCTTCGTTTTCTTCACCTTTTTGATTTTTGTTTTTTTCTTCATTGTTTGAGTTCGTTCATTTGTTTTGAAATTTCGTTCAGCTTCTTCATCGCGACGTCATACTTCGTTTCATCTCCCGCACGCTCCGCAACCCTTGCTTCGTCTTTTGTAGCGTCTTGGACGCGTTTTAAATGTTCAAGCTTTAATTGCTTGATAAGCTCAAGGCATTCGCTTTGAAGTGTTTTTTCATCCGTAGACCCAAATAAATAGCTTGATTGCATTTGGAGCATCTCAACGGATTTCGCCTCAGGGTGTTCAATGGCATCCACAAACCCCTGAGACATATATTCTTTATTTGTCAAAATCATATCTTTTAATGCGTCATTTGTAAATGCCATAGAAACCAAGCGCTTTGCGATGATGTCTACCCTGCTTTCCTCAAATTGCTTGTCACTATTATCCTTTTGCACTTCGGTCTTCGGCGCATCGCCGAATTTTGCAATGGCATCCCTCAATTTTTCCTCAAGCGCCGTCATTGAGATGCCGGACGCAAACGAGAGCTTTTCAATCCAATGGTTCCGCGCAGACGGATTTTTGAGTCGCCCTAAAAGCATCAACATATGCATTACCACGCGCTCCTTTAACGCCAAGTCCTTACGTACTTTTTCAGAATTGAAATATCTATCAAATAGAAACTCAAACGCGGGAACCGCTTTTTCAATTGCTTGCTTCATATACTCGGGGTCTTTTTGGAGCGCCTCTGCAGGATCTTTTGACTCACCAAAACTTATGATATTCACGTGGAAATCATAACGATTCAACATATCAAGCATTCGCTCCATCGCTTTTCTGCCCGCCTCATCATTATCAAAACTTGCAATCACTGTATCTGCAAGACGACGCAATTTTTCCAAATGCGCTTCTGTAAATCCCGTTCCCGAAACCGCGACCGCGTTTCGGACACCACACTGCCACGCCATCAAAAAGTCCATCTGGCCCTCTACCACAACTACCGTTCGCGATTTTGCAATCTCCATTTTTGATTTGTGGAGTCCATACAGCACACGTGATTTATTGAAAACTGATGTCTCGGGACTATTCACGTACTTTGGCACGTCCTCACTCACTTGAGGCCCAAAGATGCGTCCCGTGAACGCAACCACCTTGCCCACATGGTTATAAATGGGAAACATTATGCGCCCCTCAAATCTATCTCCATACATACCTCTCGAATTTTTATAAATAAGTCCCGCGCGTACCGCATCATTCACATCAAATCCCCTTTTGATTAAGTGAAGCGTAAGCGTCTCGCCACCGGGCGAAAATCCGATTTCAAATTCTTTAATTGTTTCCTCATTCAATCCACGCGACTTTATGTATTCGTGTGCGGGGATATTTTTGTGAAGCGCTTCGGCATAGAAATTCTTCGCCTCCTCATTCAAGTCATAGAGCACGCCAAATTCGCGCTCGTGCTGTGGGTTTAGTGAACGCAATTGCACGCCCGCCTTTTCCGCCAAAAAACGGAGCGCTTCTGGAAATTCCAGATTTTCATACTTCATCACAAATGTGATGATGTCACCGCCTTCCGCACAACCAAAACAATGCCATCGCTGTCTGTCGGGCGAGACGATAAATGAGGGCGTCTTTTCCTGATGGAATGGACAGAGTCCTTTGAAACTTCTGCCGGCGGGCGTAAGTTGGACGTACCCGCGTATAAAGTCCAGGACGGGTAATTTCTCTTTTATTAAATCTACTTCTTTCGCCATTGTGCTTAGTGTACCCTTTACGATGCCGTATTTACAACCAATACATGTATGTGAAGTACTTTACAATTCCTTTTAGTTGTGGTATATTGTGTCTTAGTAACTTCCCCATAACCCGCGCTATGTGCGCTCATCAGGGAGACGCCTTGAAAAAGGTAAAACAGAAACTCAGTAAAGCGAGGTCCATTCCCCAGGTTCTCGTGATGCTTCGCGCCACATTGCCCAGGAGTAGCGAGAGGTGGAAGGCTCTGCAAAAACTGCGAGTGGTTGTGAAGGAGGGGCTTGCAAAAGCCAAAACCGAACAGCGTTGCATGAAGATTCTCTCAAGCATCCCGGTATGCACCGTGTTTGAGGGAGAATTTAGAAGCATCGCCGTAAGGAATATGCTTTCAATGCATACCTTCAGCGCCGCCAAATGCGCGCACATCATCTCAAAGTCCGGGAGTGTGCTTGAAAAACTAGCGCTTGAGGAAATGTTCGCCACCGCGCAGACGGTGGAAGAATACGAAATCACTGCACGTCTCGCTCCGGATTCAAGTCAAATTAAATCCGTTGCAAAAAACAAGGTTTTAGAACTAAGGGGCGAATTCCATAATTTGCCCTAAATCAAACCCTCGCCACTTGGCGAGGGAATTTTTTCACAAATTTTGTTTGCGATGCAACGAGCAAATACAAAATTTAGTGCCCCGAAGGAGTTCCGCTGTGGGCGGGACGTAAGCGGGGTAAATGAATATCGCTAGTTTTTGTACTTTTCCAATGAATATCGGTTTGAGGGGTTCCACATCATATATCCAGTGGTAAGTCCGGCGTCCACCACACCCTTAATCTGCGCCTGAATCATTCGCCTATCGTAGATTGCTCCCATATTAAAATCCTGAAGCCAGGGGCGGACAATTACTTTTTTACCCGCTTTTGTAAGCAGTGCGCTGCCGTCGTTCAATGTGCCTTTAACGACTTCGTATGGCGCTTCTGCCGGTTTTTCAAATCCAAAATTACCAGTCGCATAATGCGATGGATAAACCATCGGCGCAATCACATCATAATAACTTGCAAGATCGGTAAACTTTTGGCCAATCCCCTGACTGTCTCCCGAAATGAGGCCTTGCGCAAATATATCCGCGGAAATAACGGCATTCGGATAGACGGATTTCACTTGTGATACAAGATATTTTGAATACTCATTAATCACTTCGCGCTTTTCTTTTTTTCCGTCATATACTGGATATTTGATAGCGTCCAGATTTCCTTCCGATGGAAAACGAATGTAATCCAGATTCACTTCCGCAAATCCTTCATTTAAGGCCTCAACCGCAACTTCCACATTATAATCCCACACGTCACGACTCGCAGGATCTAACCACTTAGAACCGCGACTTTGCCAAATGGTACCGTCTGCGTTTTTAAGTGCCAAATCGGGCCACATGCCGACAAGATAATTGTCCTGAAACGTGACTGCGCGGGCTATTGGGTATATATTCTCGCTTCGCAACCGCGCCGCAATTTTTTCCATCTGCTCACCAAGGTACACACCGTCGCCGTCCTTCACGTTCACCACCGCCGCGTTCATTCCTGACGCGTGAGCAAATGCAATCAATTCGTCCATTCTTCGCTTCAAGGAGGCTGTGGGCGCAGTAATGTAGATTGCGCGAACCTCTTTTGGCATCGGAATTACAGGAGGAGCGGGTCTTACTGATTCGGATATGTTTGCGCTCAAAATTCCACGCACATTTCCCGTGGAAATATGATATATAAAAAATCCAAGCGCAATAACGCAAATTCCCGCACCCACATAGCAATAGATAATTCTAAAACTTGGCGTCGTCTTTTCCTTTATTTCCAAGCCTGTTTCCAATGGCTTGTCATCACCTTCCATTCCCCTATATAACCACAGAATCTACGATTCTGCTACTTCAATGCCTCAATCCCGGGGAGTTTTTTACCTGACAAAAATTCCAACATTGCGCCACCACCAGTAGATAAGAATACATTTGCGGGTGGTTTGAGCTTTTTGGTAAGCAAACACATTGAGACAATTGTTTCACCGCCACCCACTACGATTTTTGCTTTTTTATTTGCGAGTACCGCACCCCAGACCGCACGCGTACCCTTACTAAATTGTTTCTTCTCAAAAAGTCCCATTGGACCATTCCAAATTATGGTCTTTGCGGTACGAATGAGTTCGGCGTATTCTTCTTCTGTCTCGGGGCCGATGTCCAAGATTTTTGTTCCCGCGCCCCGCGCGTCGGATGGCGTGAACACGTTCGGCTTGAACGCGAACTTCTTCATACTGTTCACCAGCTTGGCGTCATAAAGCGAATCGCCCATCGGAATTCCTTGTGAGGCAAGGAGTGTGTTCCCAGGACCGCCCGCAATTAAGAACATGTCTGCTTTTTTTATAAATCGTTCTATAACGGGGAGCTTGTCGGCTGTTTTTGCGCCACCAAGAATAACCAAAAATGGCGATTCGGGATTTTTCATTACCCCACTGAGATTCTTAATTTCTTTTTCAAGCTGAAGCCCGCCAAAATGCGGTAGGAAGTTCGTAATAGCGGATACTGATGCGTGCGCCCTGTGCGAGACCGCGAATGCGTCGTTTACATAAAAATCCCCGAGTGATGCGAGATGTTTTGCAAGCTTCACGTCATTCTTTTCCTCGCCTGCATAAAATCGCACATTCTCAAGAAGTATGAGATTTTCTTTTGCGCTCTCTATTGCATCGGTTATTTTTGCAAAATCTAACGTGGGAACGAACGCTACGCGTTCTTTTGTTTCGCGCTCAATTATTGTTGCAAATGGTTTGAGGGATAATTTCTTATCTATTTTCTTTGGGTCGGGTCGTCCCTTGTGGCTCACGAGTACTATGCGAATCTTATGTTTTCTCAAAAGTTTGATTGTTGGAAGCACAGAGCGCAAACGGAATAATCCCTCCTCGGACTTCGGGTCAATATTCAAATCAATGCGCAATACACATGTGGTGTCTTTATACTTTTTTGCGGTGCTATCGTTCAAGAATTTAATCATTGTTGGTATTATACCGTATTTTAAAATATTGAGCTCAAATAATTTT
Organism: uncultured Candidatus Saccharibacteria bacterium; assembly: GCA_964356375.1. Lineage (GTDB taxonomy): Bacteria > Patescibacteriota > Minisyncoccia > UBA6257 > GWB1-50-10 > CAIKKG01. The sequence goes on along the minus strand of CAYHGT010000013.1, from coordinate 7,376 downwards.
GTGTAATTCTAGGTGCTATGCTATAGCATAGCACCTAGTAGCTTATCAGGACTTTTTTAGGTCTACTCTTGATAAAATACTTGGATAAGACCGCTAGGGCATATACAACGTGCCATATTTGGTGCGTTGTGGTCGCCCATGTGGCTTCGAAGTTTTGGGGAAAAGCGAAACGTTATATTTTTTCGTTTTCCTTTCTTTTTTGCTTCGCTCAAGGTAACTCCTATACGTTTTTTCACTGAGCGCTTTTTTGATACCACTAATTGTTTGGGGTGAAAGCCATGATTCTTTGCCGATTTGTCGGTAGCTTTTACCAGACATAAGTCCGTCCACCGCAACAGCGCGGAACACCAAATCATGCCGTTCGTGGGTAGTAACAAGCAATCGTAGTAATTCTTTAGATCCTACAATTTTTTGCCAGCACGCAATTTCCCATTCCCTGCGAGAGGGATAATCATTCATTCGTGGCAATGCTACCATTTTCTTTTGATTCGTATTTATCGGCCTGTTCGTGGATTTCTTGTTTTTGTTTCTATCCATACAATTATTATAGCATGTGTCCGCTATGCTATAGCATAGCGGACGGGATACCTTACAGAAATTTTGATTAAAAACCGAACAAAAAGATTGAGGGGTGGGCTTCGGGATAAGGTGCTATGCTATAGCATAGCACCTACATGCATACACCATAAGACTGGTATAAGAAAATCTACCGCCGTGGCGATGGATTTTTTGTCTACTAATTCAGTCCGAGCGTCTCCATCAATTCAGTCCGAGTGTCTCCATCAATTCAGTCCGAGTGTCTCCATCAACTTGTATGAATCGGCGAAACTCGCATATCCGCACCACGACGCAATAGCATTTTTGAGTGGCGCTTCCATTAATTTATCGTTTTTTGCCATCCACTCATACTTTCGTTTCTTTTTCAAAAAACGTTTAACGGTTGATTTGCGCAATAACCGCGTTCCGTCACGCACCACATATCCTAGAAAATCCACGCCTCTGTCTATTGGAAAAATTTCCGCTTTCTTTGGATGCATGGTTAGTTTCAACTGATTGTGTAAAAACATTTTTATTCGTTTTTTATCCTCTTGAAAACGCTTTTTATCTAATCCTAAAATCAAAAAATCGTCCATATATCGAATATAACATTTCTCGTGGAGCGTACGCTTCACAAAATGGTCAAGTTCGTTCAGATAGACATTCGCGAATAACTGACTCGTAAGATTGCCTATTGGTATCCCTTTTGAGTTGCTCCTGATTATCTCGCGTAGAAGCCATAAAATATCTTCATCGTGGATTTTTCGATGGAGCATTCCAAAAAGTATCTCGTGATCTACGCTATCAAAATACTTGGAAATATCGCACTTCAAACAATAAATTTTTGCGCTACTATCATACCCGCCTACCTGTAATGTCTTTATAAAATGCTCAAGGCGCACGATGGCCGCGTGTGTTCCCTTTCCCCTTCGACACGCATAAGAATCATGGATAAATCCTTTATCTAGTATGGGTTCGATGATATTACAAACCGCGTGATGCACCACGCGGTCACGGAATGGCGCCGCCTTAATTGTGCGCTTTTTGGAGTCAGCAACAATAAATTCACGATACCCGCCATGCGTGTATGTTTTATGCGTTAATTCCCGTTGTAACGCGAGCAAATTTTCTTCAAGTGCATACCCGAATTTTAAAATCGAACTGCGATAGCGTTTGTTGGTACGCGCCCCGCGATATGCGGTGTGCAGGTTTTCAAATTCAACAATACGCGCAAATAAATCGGTCATTCGTAAATTGGGAAATTCCTTGTCTGCAGAATAACCACATACACACGATTTGCTATTCTGCAAACAATCTCGCGTGGAAATATAGTAACACGCAAGGAGTAGGAACTTGTATTTTCCCCTGCCCGCAATGCCGACAAGAGAAGGAATAAGGACAGTAGTCGTCTTGGCACAGACTCATATCCATGGATATTTCGTTCAGACCAAGAATTTATATAAATAAATTCTTATTGATGAGTACCGGGCACACCGAAACCCCACATTGTTGTTCGTATTCCCCGTGTCCCAATTAAGGTTCAGCGCGAATGCACCCGCATTCGAACCATTGTTCCAATTGGCACCACGAATGAAGACAGAAGAGGTCACTGTATGTTGTCCTTATCCCCGCCCGCAACGCCAGCAAACTGGCTTACGTGGCGGGCGGGCCCGCCCCCCCGCCAATCCCGCGCCCCCGCCCCATAACCAGATTAAAGTATTGCGAGCATTATTATTATATCTAAATGAAAAAAAATTATTTATTTACAATATGTTGTGAGCGCGCCCACCCAGAAAGTAATCGCCCTATCTCGTTCATCTTTTCTGCGGCGACTCCGTACTGCTTGATATTTATGAAATGTAAATCTTTTGAAAGTCTTATCAATATTCTTAGTTCGTCTAGCTCCACACTCGCACGGTGCAGCACAACGATTTTTTCACGCTCGGCATTTGCAATACTCATGGAGCGCAGCAGGTCGAGTGTTTTATTTTCTATCCGTTGCCCTAATACAAACCGTTGGCTTTTTGGAAACTTATTTATCACTGGGTGAAGCCACAACAAAAAGTCATATGTTTTTTGATAAATTATGAGGTCGTCAAGCATTTTAAAAATTCAAGAAAATTCAAACGGGGATAGATAAGAAGATGTAAGATTGCTACGCTAGACTACCGGGCACACCGAAAATTATGAGCGACGTTGCTCGTGCTATTCACATCGAAACCAAGATAGAGCGCAAATGCGCCCGCATTCGAACCGTAGCCCCAGTAGTTAGCACGAACAAACGCATTAAGTCCCTGATTTGCTCCACTGCCATAGGTATAGACCTGACCCATGCCTTGCGTAGCATTCCACGAGGTGTTGGAGGGGCCGACTTTTGCTTGGGCTACATCAGCTGACCACGCAGTCACATTCACAGGCGTAGAGCCATACTGACACCACTCCCATCCTGCGGTTCCATCAGAACAAGTGGGCGGAGTAATTGTTGTGGTTGCATCCCCCACGTTGTTTGTGCTTCGTTGAACATGCTGAAAGCCATTGCCGTTCATATCCCACACGATACTTCCATTAGAGAGCGTGAATGTTCGACGCTGATTTGATGGTGATGAGTTACCAGTTCCATAGTAACCGTTGTCACCAAATGGATCGGCGGTCAGTGCAACGGCGGGAGCGTTGTCGTTATGACCAGAATAGAGATAACCCGAGCCCACGCTTCCCCCTGACCAATTGGATGCAACTTGTTCAGCATTGCGTGCAATTGTCATATATTCGTCGTTCGTCAAAAGGTGTGCACCAATATTTGCACAATATGTGAGTGCGGTGTTGTGGGAAATATATGCAATTTGATAGCCATCTGGCGTAGATGCGGGGTAGTAATTAGTTGTACACGGCTGACCGGCATTGCTATAGGTCTGAAACCCTGTATCTGGTGCAGTCAGCGCCACATTTGTAGAAGCCGATGCGCACTTCGCATTATACTTCATCACATAGAAGTCACTCGTGCCGAAGCTTCCGTTCCCAGGAACCTTGACCCAGTTTTCAGGGAATACATAAGGTGGGGTTACGTTGCCTAAGGAATAGCCATTCTGGTTCTTGGCGATGTATTTAGAGGATTCAAACTGAGAGGCTTTGATGTTCCATGAGGATCCACTTGAGGTAAAGGCATAGTAGTTGCCCGAGGTTGTGGCATTTGTGGGATCTATGGGGAGAGAGGAAAGTGGAGAGCCTATGGAGGCTGAGGTAAGGTTCACGGGGAGCCAGCCAGTACCATCTACATTACGGAGTGTGGTGGTCGTTACACAATTGTAGGTCCAGCCCGTGGGGAGCGTAGGAAGGCCTAGGTTTGCGCAGGTGCCCGAGGTGTCTGCAATGCCAATGTACACCTTACTTGCGGTGCCTAAGGAGAGATTATCTATCGCAGTTACGGAGAGTGCTTTATTCAAGGCATCAATATCTGCATATCTTGTGGAGTCTCTACTCTGCTTTAAGAGCTCTGCGGGATTAATGACCATGACTACCGCGATAGAGAGGACCGCGAGGATGCCTATTACTATCAAGAGCTCTACGAGGGTGAAGGCAGAGCGGGAAAGAGCATGGATTCGTGGCGTATCCATCTTACAAGATATTGCTGTTTCCTTTGAGGGAATACCCCCCCCCCGCTTGATTTTGTATATGAGAGAAAAATGTATAGCTCATCTTTTTTTTAATTTCAAAACTGCACACCCAATCACTTTTATTTATTATACATTATTTGAAGAAACATATCATTAATTGCACTAATTATGGAATAAGAATTAAAGCGCATGTTTGGTGTACTAACCACATGGTGGTATATAGGTCCACCAAACATGAGATACTTCGACACATATTAGTATATGTTGTTCCTGCGCTGCATTCGGAAACAAAAATAACCCTTTCGGGTTCTTTTCAGTTTTTGTGGTTTGTTTACCCCGCTTACGTCAATCTGCTGATTGACTCCTTCGGGGTACTAAATTTTATACTCGCTCGCCTACCTGCCTATCGGCAGGCAGGCTTGCGAATAAAATTCTTGTAATAAACGAAGCGTTTGTTCCTGCGCTGCATTCGGAAACAAAAATAACCCTTTCGGGTTCTTTTTGTTTCCTCATTTTTCTTGTAATAAAAAAGACCAGCAAACCCTACTTTCCCTGCCGCCGAAGCGACTAGTATCATCGGGACATAACGCTTTCACTTCTCTGTTCGGAATGGGAAGAGGTGGTACACGTTACACTAAATCACTGGTCTAAATTATTCTACATATTATCAAAGTATTTGCAAGCGTTCTCTGTTGCAGGTCTACGACCCGCAATTCGTTCATCAGTAAACGAAATGAACAAGTGAGCGTATTAGTACTCCTCGGCTTAACGCGTTACCGCGCTTACACCTAGAGCCTATCAACCTGGTAGTCTTCCAGGAGCTCATGATATCTAATCTTGGGAGAGGCTTCGCGCTTAGATGCTTTCAGCGCTTATCCCGTCCGAACATAGCTACCCGGCACTTCACTTGGTAGCAAAGCCGGTACACCAGAGGTTCGTTCAACCCGGTCCTCTCGTCGTTCATTCCCCTGTTTCCAGGAGCACAGACTATATCTTCACCCTTCCACACTTTGTGGTTAGGGCGATGGCATCTTACACATACGAGCTGTCATTTTCATTGAAATGATTCCTCTCACTATGCGTCCGCGCGTTACTCGCGCAAGTCGTTACGGGGTCAAATCTAATCTATGCAGTACTTCTTTTTTCGTCAGCGCGTGGCTACTCTTGTAATTATTGTCTTTTATTGCAAAAGAAATATTTACAAGCTTATGCAACTCGCTCTTACTCAATTCGCTTATTTTCTTCTTGGTAAGAATCTCGCACGCTTGTATACACAAACGCGCTTGCTCCTCCTTGAAGCGAATATGCGGACTAAGTAACAAAAGTATTTTCAGTACAGTGGCAAATCCATTTATCCGAAGCTCGGTCATCCCATCATTACGACGGGCAATATACCCAACTCCGAATACATCGCGAATCCACGATAAGTGTTTCGCGTGGCGAGTATCTTGATAGAAACACAATGTGGCCATAAAGCGCGCTCCGCGACGAGTGTCACGACGTGTCTTTATTTGCACCATAATGCTTCCGTCTCCATCAAGAAAACCCGCAATGTATGCTAACTCTACATTAGATCGACTTCCCACGGTATTATCATATCATTTTCCCGGTCCTCAAGCGAGTTATGCACGCCTTGGACCATTGCGCGCACACCTCTAAAACCGAGAGTGACACAGACTTCACCGTTATAAGCCATATTTTCAACATGGATTTCTCCATGAAGTAGCAAACTTTACTAGGGTCGACTTCCCTCAAATATCTACGCCGACAGCAGATAGAGACCAACCTGTCTCACGCTTATAAATGATTCACAAAATCAATATTTTGTATCATGCCGCCATTACTGACGGGATCGGACTATACCATCACCCTTCGACTCGCGGTGCTCGCTCAAGGCAAGTCCGCAATGCATTAGGGTGGTTGACGTGTTACCAGTTCCCTTGAACCAGTCTGACCATTTGCAAACTAATTTTTGGTCAAGTCTCTACGGGGTCAATATACGCGTCTTTCTCTTTTTTGAATAATTAAGTTCTCGATACGAATCTATAAGAGCCAATAAGGCGCTGAAATCGCTTTCGTTTTCAACTTTTTCTTTTGATTCAATTATCTTCAACATTAATGCGATTTGTTTTTTCTTCAAAATCGCGAATGGTTTCACACAATCAAGAAATTCTTTGATGTCGTCAATTTTGTTGATGACATATTCCAAAATTCCATCTTTGCGTTCACGCATTCTTCCATAGCCAATCATTTCGCACATTGCAGTAAATTGTTCCTTATCTTTTGCGGATTGGAATAGCACGATATACGGCGCAACTTGAAATCCATACCGATAGGTAGAATTCGGTTTTGCTCGCACATACACGCTTCCATCACCGTCTAAGAAACCTGCGATATACGCTTTTTTAATTGGCGATAAAGACTTTAACATATACGACTTCCCTCGATATTATCCTAACACATGACAGGTTGTTTCGCCATGCTAGGACTTCATCGATATGAGTCAACTTCTACATCTTACGATTACTCGTAAGAGCCGCCGTGTGTTTTCGATGCCTGCCCTTCCGTAGTTCGCTACTTAGCGAACGAAGGAGGGTCATTACCTCGGGTTCATTGTTTGACGGTTTGAACCCAGCTCACGTACCACTTTAAACGGCGAACAGCCGTACCCTTGGGACCTTCTCCAGCCCCGGGATGTGGTGAGCCGACATCGAGGTGCCGAGCGTTGTCGTCGATAGGGACTCTCGGACAACACCAGCCTGTTATCCCCGGAGTAGCTTTTAGCCGTTGTCTCCAACCTTCCTATAGAGGATTGTCGGGTCGCTAAGTTCTGCTTTCGCACCTGCGTGGCTTGTCGGCCTTGCAGTCAAGCAAGCTTGTGCCTTTACACGTCCAGCGCGATTTCCATCCGCGCTAAGCTTACCTTAATAAACCCCTCCGTTACCTTTTGGGAGGGTTCCGCCCCAGAAAAACTGCCCGCCAGACACTGTTCCCGTGTGTTTTTGCCACACAGGTTAGACATTAACAAGCAAAAAATGGGTGTTTCATTGTTGGATCCATCCTACCCGAAAATAGAACTTCAAATCCTACCCACTACGCTACGTAATCGCACATTAATATCAATATCAAGCTACAGTAAAGCTTCCGGGGTCTTTTCGTCTAGCTGCCGGTACCCCGCGTCTTCACGGGAATCGCATTTTCATCGGGCTCTTCGTTGAGACAGTTCTC
>CAYHGT010000012.1:0-20832 GCA_964356375.1 uncultured Candidatus Saccharibacteria bacterium | reverse complement strand
TGGTGTTTCTTGTATGTGAATTAGTACTATATTGAGATACTATGATGCATCATAGCGCTATGATAGAGCATAGCACTTAGTTGGGAACTCGCGCTGATTCCGTATGCAAAATGTGTAGTAGATTTTTTGCAAACTGGTTTCGTGGCATACTATGCAGAGATGAAAGATTTTGTGTCCGAGGCAATTGTGCTTGGTATCCAGCCCGCAAAAGAACACGACCGGGTGGTTTCGTTATTCACTAAGAAGCACGGGCGTATCAATGCGCGCGTTGCGGGTGGTGCGCGCCTGCTTTCCAAATTTGCGCCACACCTAGACCCTGTGAGCTTGGTTTCTACGCGCATCACACATAAAAATAAATTCACGTTGACCGATGTTCTCACTTCTGATCGCTTTCCTGCAACACGCGCGGGCGCATCATTTGGTCAGGCACTCAAGATTGTCGCACTTGTGCGCGTCTTGGCGCCAGAAGGCGAACCCGATTTAAAATTGTGGCATGATCTTGTACAGATGTTTACAAGCGGAGATGTAGACCCGAATCATTTCCTTAACCTTTTTGGATATGACTCAAAGCTCGGCATGTGTGATTCGTGCGGAACAAAATCCGTTGCGTACTTCAATATAAAAACGCATGAGCTTTTATGCGTGCGGTGCAGTACAAACCTTCCCGAAAATGCGTTATTATTATTATAACCTTGATTTATGAAACTCTCTTCCGATGATTTTTCTTACTTCAAGCGGAGCGAGGCAATGGAAACGCAAAGCGTATCCATTGCCGAACGTAGCGATGAAGCAAGCGTTTCGCGCCATGTTTCTAGGCGAGACAAAGTAAAAATCGTGAAGGTGTATTCAGGCAGAATACACCAAGAGATTTTTACAAACCTGCCTGCCAGTAGGCAGGGCTGTAGCCAAAACAGAAGGAAAAGGGCGGAACAGAGCTTTGTAATTCAAGGTATACCATATGTCGCTTAATAGTTTGGAGCGAAAATTAAATATTGTGCCAAAAAATGACGAGGAAAAAATTGAAGAGAAGCCCGATAACGATGCGTCATACGCGCGTTTTAAAAAGATTATTTATGGTCTTATTTCATTTTTCGGTCTCATAATTCTCGTCGCGGGTATTGTGCTCTATTTCATTTTGTTTAACGGAGGAGCGCGCAGTATAGATTTATCCATTGCAACCCCAGACGACATCACGAGTGGTGTGCCCTTTGATATTGTTGCGACTATTTCAAACAAACAAGATATCGCGGTGGGAAATGCAAAAATACGTTTAGACCTACCACCCAATCTTATCTATCTCGGCGTTGCGACAAGCGATGGAGGAAGCGCGACAATGGACAGCGTGGGCGACGTGGCTGCGGGAAGTTTTACCAAGCACACATTTAAAGTACTCCCAGTAGGTAAGATTGGTACATCGGAAAAAATAAGCATTGGGGTTTCCTATGCGTCTGGCAGTAATTCACGTTTTGAGCTTAAAAGCACGAAGGATGTTGTTATAAAAAACTCGCCCGTCACACTTCTAGTAAAAATGCCGGGCACTGTGATTCGTGGGTCCTTGTTTGAATTTGAGATTGATTATAAGAATGTCACACAATATGATTTTCCCGATGTTGCACTCCAAATAAATTATCCGGATACATTCCGCTACGACTCCACCTCCATTCCTCCTGAGGCCGCGAATAACTATTGGCGACTAGGTCGGCTTGCGCGAGGTGCTTCGGGAAATATAAAAATCAAAGGGGTTTACACGGGACCCGATGAAGTGACGCTTGAGATTCCAATGATATTTTACGCGCAATTTTCTGGAAAGGATTACGAGATTGCAGAATCAAAAACAACCGCCACGCCTTCGCCCTCGCCCGTCCGCCTCTCAATTCTTGTAAACAACAGGGAGAAATATGTGGCGCGCCTTGGAGATAAACTAACCTTCGCAATTCGCTATGAAAATAGAAGTGGGGTTGCGCTTTCGGATGTAGTACTTAAAGCCAATATTGATAGCAAGATGCTTGATATGGATACCCTTGATACCAATGCGCGCGTGGATAGCATAACCAATTGGCTAACGTGGGACTCGGCAAATGTTCCGCAATTTAAATTACTTGATGCAGGAGCCGTTGGTGATATGACCGCATCCGTGCGCGTGAAAAATCTCTACCCAATACAAAATTCTAGTGATAAGAATTTCATAATTCGCGTGTCGGCAAAATTAGAGTCCCCCACCGTACCTCCTTATATGTCCGCCACAAAAACAACTTCGGCGATAAGCGGTGAGGTAAAAATGGGCGGACTTGTAACCCTCGCCTCGCAATTATTTTTCCGCGATGCAAATATTGATTCCGTAAATGCGGGCGAGTTTCCTCCGCGCGTCGGGAAGCCAACCGAATATACCGCACATTGGATTATACGGAATTTCGCGACTGATGCCCGCGATGTAACTATTCGCGCAAAACTAAAACCAGGTGTTATATTTGTTGAGTCAGTCCAAAGTTCTGCGAGCGAGGCACCAACATATGATGCGAGCACCGATGAGGTTGTGTTACACATTGATAGAATTCCTGCAATAAAAGGTGCGATTGGAAATCCGTTGGAGGTCGTCTTTCGCGTGCGCGCAACACCAAGTGTGAGCAATATCGGACAGTTTATGCAGATACTCGGCGAATCAATTCTTCAAGCAACGGACAACTTCACGGGGCTTGAACTTGATGCCCGTGGCGTTGGACTCTCAACCACGCTTCCTGATGATAAAACCGTTGGCGCGGATGGTGGCAAGGTGATTCAATAATTTTTGTTTCGCGATTTTTAACCGTCTTCGCCACGTTTTTGTCTACAAATAAAGCAACCACACTCATGTTTGGTGTACTAACCACATTATGATGCATAGGTACACCAATCGGGTTTTTTCTCTTGTTGTTAGTTGCAGATAGTCAGTTATTTGGTTTGACAAAATCAATAAATTAACGTATTATTCACTTGTTTTGTAGTGGTACTTTTACAACTTGGCTGTTTGATGCGCGCCAACTCAAATACGCATCCCATTTGCCCATCTACGGGCGCGGAGGAAGTGATGAAATGTTACACCGTAAGTCCATGGATCCTTGCCGAAGGAATCTGTGGTGTGGACGGGACCAACCCCGTTGACATGTGTGTCTGTCTCGGCGGATACATGGAAAGCGGACACTTATCTCTTCTGCCCGTCTTCCAACGGAATCCTCCTGATATTTTTGCGGAGGGAGAGGGTGTCTTCCGAATTCGGGATGCCCATCCCGTACAGCCCAAAGGGCATGACCACTTCACCCTCGCAAAGCCATGCAATGTGCTAGACGAGAGAATTCTCGTTCGTGTCATGCACTGCGAAGCGACAGTGAAGCTTGGGTCATCGGTTGAGGTTGGCTTCGGCTTCGGCGTTGGCGATAAGAATGTGCTTAGCGCGTGTTGGTACGATTCGGTTCGTATCTTGACGCCTGGTACCGCTCTTTTCCTAAGAACAAGTGGCGATGAAACCACGGAAACGCGCGTGCTTGTTGCGGGGAGACATGAGGCGAAGCTCATGACACTCAAAGAATTCATCGCAAAAGTGCGCGAGTATGAGGACGCTGAATCGCGCGATGAGAATGAGGAATACGAGCTGGAGTTCGACATGGGTGGGGCGACGCCAAAACAATCTCTCGGCAAACGGCTCGGTAGTTCATAACCAATATACGGCCCCAATGGGGCCGTTTTTATTATTACAAATGGAATGAGAAAATATGAATATGGTTCATATTTCCGAATGGAACGCAGAAACAGACGTCTCGTCTTATTTGTGAAACAAATAATAACCCCGCAAAGCCCTGCCGGCAGGCAGGCTTGGCGGAGTGGGGTGTGCAACTCGCATCTCGCTTTTCTAACGCGGATAAGTGTAGTAAATTGAGATATATGGATATCTTCGAGAAACTGACCTCTCTTGCAAAACGGCGCGGTTTTATTTATCAGGGCTCCGAGATTTATGGTGGCCTTGCGGGCACGTGGGACTACGGACCACTTGGTGTTGAATTAAAACGCAATATTAAAAACGAGTATTGGAAAACAATGGTGCAACTCCGCGATGATGTTGTCGGTATTGATGCGGCGATCGTAATGAATCCGAAAGTATGGGAGGCGTCGGGCCACACTGAGTCATTTGCGGACCCGCTTTCGGAATGCAAAAAATGCCATCATCGTTTCCGCGCGGATAATATTATTCCGGAAGAAATTTTCAATTTCGAGAAATTTAATATTGCGGATTATAAATGTCCTGATTGCGGAGGTGAACTCACCGAACCGAAACGATTTAGCACGCTTGTGGAAACATATCTCGGCGTAATTGAGGGCGAGAAATTGAAAACATATTTGCGTGGAGAAATCACACAGGGCGTACACGTCAATTTTAAGAATGTGCTTAGTTCCTCGCGCGTAAAAATTCCATTTGGTATTGCGCAGATTGGTAAAGCGTTTCGCAATGAGATTACGCCAGGCGACTTCACGTTCCGTTCACGTGAATTTGAGCAGATGGAGTTGCAATTCTATGTGAAACCAGAAGACGAAGAATCAATGAAATGGTTTGAATATTGGAAAGAAGCGCGAAGGCAATGGTACCTCTCGCTCGGTATGCGTGAGGAAAATCTACAATTTAAGAAACACGTGAAACTTGCGCACTATGCGAAGGCCGCGTTTGATATTGAGTACCACGCGAGAGATGCGTGGTGGGAAATGGAAGGCATTCACCATCGCGGAATATGGGACCTCTCGCGTCACGAACAATTCTCAAAACAAGATATGACCTATTTTGATGAGGAAACAAAGGAGCGATATATCCCCATGGTTATTGAAACCTCGGGTGGTGTGGATCGCGCAACACTTTTCTTCCTTATGGATGCCTACAGAGAAGAAGAAGTGAAAGAGGGTGACATGCGAACCGTGTTAAAATTGCATCCGAAGCTTGCACCGATGAAAGCGGCTGTCTTCCCGCTTCTTGCGAATAAACCAGAGCTTGTGAATAAGGCGCACGCAATTTACGAAGATTTGAAAAAAGAGTGGATGATTTCATGGGACGAGCGTGGCAATATCGGTAAACGCTACCGCGCGCAGGACGAGGCGGGCACTCCCTACTGCATCACGGTTGATTTTGAAACACTTGAGAACGATACGGTGACAATTCGCGACCGCGACACAATGGAACAGAAACGTGTGAAAATTTCCGAGCTTCGCGACTTCATTACGTCAAAATTGGCGTAATCTTGCAAAATGTTTGTGGTGAAACATTTTATGACAAACTGGTAGTGCGATGAATCCTACACTTATCACGCAAGACAGAAAAATCCACACGGCGTACGTCGTGGAGATTTTTATATTGGACAAACACAGCCACTTGGTGCTATTTTACGAATAGTAATTTATACAAGGAGGATGCAATGACATGCGCCGACTGGGTTGTGCGGAATGCCCGCAAGGAAGATTTTTCACACCTCATAGAACTTTTGAAAGTCACAGACTTATTTTGGGAAACTGGTGACACCAAGGAAGTTTTTGAGAAGAAGCTGGCGTTTGACCCAGATTCAATTCTTGTCTTGGAATGCATGGAGAAGATTATTGGAATGGCGACAACGGTCTATGACCCATGGGCAAGTTTCATCTGGCACGTTGCGATTGATCCCGCATATCAAAAACGAGGACTGGGCCATATGCTTGCGGAAGAGGCGGAGCAACGCCTACGGTTGCGTGGGACCACGAGCGTGAATGGATATGTACTACCCACCAATCGAAACTCGCTTTCCTTTCTTAAAACGCGCGGGTATGCCGAGTGCGTCACCGTTGTGGCAATGGAAAAAGTTCTAAGTAATAAAAATTAATGTGAGCCCCGCATATGCGGGGCTTTTTGTTGACATCGCACCCAATCGATTATATAATGTACGTAATACTTACTAATGGGCTTTTGCCCAAGGAGGAGGTTGTGAAATGATATCTAAAATCATGTACTTGGTGGAAAAATTTCTTCCACAAGAATGTCCGAAATGCAGGCATAAATTCGATAAAATTGGGCTAGACTGGACACCCCTTATGGGTGACGTAGTAAATAATGAAAGAGTTTTTAGAGAGACTGGCGGCTACTCCATTATCGTATGTTCACAATGCCAAAACTTCACCGCATGCATTGCTTTGGAATCGTACGCACTTTCAGACCCTAAGACCGCGAAAAAATTGCTGAAGCGGGGATTCGTAAATCTCCGTAAAGTGAGGGCACTTGGTGCCATGGCCGAGGATCGCCATGTTATCTATACAAAACTTCTCGACTGCCACATCGAAAAAGTAAAGGGAAAATTTTTAAAGCCTTGATTCCGACCATGGTCTTAAACCCGCATTTTTGTGCGGGTTTTGTGTTTAACCTTCTTTTACTTTTACTTTCTTTGCTTTCTGGCGATTCATCTTCGGCATTCGAATCGTGAGCACACCATTTTTCACAACCGCCGTTGATTTCTCGGGGTCAACTTCGACAGGAAGCATCACGGAACGGGAAAACTTTCCCCAGAAACACTCTTGATAGAAATAATCCTTGTCCTCTATTTTTTCTGATTTCTGGCGTTCTCCGCGCACCGCGACCGACTCATTTGTAATATGAATATCCAGGTCTTCTGGACTTACACCCGCAACCGTTGATTGCACCACCACATCCTCACCATCTTGATACACATCAATCGTAAGTTGTCCTTCGGTCTCGTCGTCATTAATCTCGCCATCATCGGACTCATGCGTAGGCTTGATTTCCTTATCTATAGTAATCTTCATCGGCTCGCTTTTTACCTTTGCGAGCTCCACGAAAATATCGTCATAGTTATTTTCCTCCATTCTTTCCATTATACCACATACATTGATTTAGGGTCCACGGGCCTTAATTTATAAAACTTTTTCCGATGATTTTTCTTACTTCAAGCGGAGCGAGGCAATGGAAACGCAAAGCGTATCCATTGCCGAACGTAGCGATGAAGCAAGCGTTTCGCGCCATGTTTCTAGGCGAGACAAAGTAAAAATCGTGAAGGTGTATTCAGGCAGAATACACCAAGAGATTTTTACAAACCTGCCTGCCAGTAGGCAGGGCTGTAGCCAAAACAGAAGAAAAAGGGCGGAAAGGAGCTTTGTAATTCAAGGCCTTACATCCTTCAACTTCTCAAAATCGGAAAATATGAAGAACGAGACCCCCACAAGGAAGATGGTCGGGAAAAAAATATTTATATCCTGAAACCCGCGTACCAGGTAATTGAAGGCGCCGTGTACAAGAGTCGCAATAACAAGACCAATGAGAATAAAATGCCACTTATTATTTTTAAGAATGCCTTTTGACCAGTAATATCCAATAATCGCCGACGCAAGTACGTGGAGCAATGTTGCACCTACGAGTCGTAAGAATAGCGCCTGACTTGCGCCCAAGAGTCCGCCCGTGCCCGAAAGACCGACGAGAGACCCGATTATGAAAATATTTTCCACCGTTGCAAAACCCAAGCCCGCCATAACCATATACATCATTCCGTCCACTGGCTCATCAAAATTAGGATTATTATTTACAATCACGTACGTTCCTAAAAATTTGAATAGTTCTTCTGTGGCAGCAAATAAGAAAACGGTAGTCGCGTACGCGACTTCGGGCTCGGGAAATATTTTTTGAATAAGTATTTGGAGCATAAGCGTGGGTACACTTGCCAACATTCCCATGAAAAACGTTTTGATAAGTAATGAGGTCGGTTCGGGATGCTCGTCTTCGCGCAAGAAAAATATGAGCCAGATAAATGCCGGAGCGAGCGCAGTGACGATTATTATAAGTACGGGAATAATTACCATTGTGTTACAAGCAATAATTTTCTATTGGCAATTGGCAATTGTTCATAAATGGCCTCGGTAATAAACGGCATAAATGGATGCATAATCTTCAATGATTCCTTCAACACATAAAACAAAATCGCCCGCGTAGATTCTTTTTGTTCCTCGTTCTTTAACTGCACCTTTCCGACCTCCAAATACACATCGCAAAACGAATGCCAGAAAAATTCGTACGCATCGTGAAGCGCTTTTGAGAACTCAAATGTTTCAATGTCCTTCCCAACGCTCGTTTTTAATGCGTTTAATTCTTCTAAAATTTTCTTGTCCGCGTCCGTTTTCCCCTCTGGTATTTCTGCTTGTCGTGCGTTGTTAGTTGTTGGTTGTAGGTTCCCCACGACAAACTTTGCCGCATTCCAAATCTTGTTCGTAAACTTTCTACCCCCAGTTACCGCGGTCTCATCCCAGCGAATATCCTGGCCAGTCGCCTGCCAAACAACCGCAAATCGTGCGACATCCGCGCCATACTCATCAATGTATTTCAGAGGGTCAATTCCCGTACCCAAACTTTTTGACATACGCTTTCCGTCCTTCGTCATAATCGTTCCGTGAATCAACACGTTTTGGAATGGAGGTTGTTCCATAAACTCAATTCCTGAATAAATCATGCGCGCCACCCATAAATTCAAAATATCGCGCGCGGTGATAAGCGTGTGACCCGGATAATAATTCTTCCTATCAGATTCGGAAAGTCCCGCAAATGGCCAGAGCGCAGACGAGAACCACGTATCCATCACATCTTCCGCCTGCACCATCTCACACGACTTACAAAATGGGCACTCTTTTGGTTTTTCGATTGCTACCACAAAATTTTCTGTAATTTCTTTTTTATTCAATTGAAAATTTGAAATTGAAAATTCTTCCTGTTTATTTTTACAAAAATATATAGGAAGCTGGTGTCCCCACCAGATTTGGCGTGAGATAGTCCAATCGCGAATGTTTTCCAACCAATCAAAGTATGTTTTTTCAAAACGCTCGGGCACGATATGCACCTTTCCCAACTTCACCACATCAATCGCCTTCCGCGCAAGCTCATTCATTTTCAAAAACCATTGCATTGAGGGAATTGGCTCAATGAGTGAGTTGCAACGATAGCAGATTGATACGCGATGCGGATATGGCTCAATTTTTACAATCTTGTCGCCAAGATCTGCCACTATTTTTTCGCGCGCCTCAATTGCCTTCATTCCCTCATACCCACCCGCCTCCTTCGTCATTTTGCCACGCTCGTCAATAACAATAACCATCGGGAGTTTGTGTCTCTCGCCAATCTCAAAGTCCACCACATCATGCGCGGGCGTTACTTTCACCATTCCCGTCCCGAATGTTTGATCAATTACCTCATCTCCAATAATCGGGATTTCGCGGTTCACCAAAGGAACTGTCACTTTTGTGCCAATCAATTTTGTATAACGCGCATCGTTCGGATTTACCGCAATTGCAGTATCACCAAGCATCGTCTCAGGACGTGTGGTTGCCACAATCACCTCATCAGAATATTTGATATGCCAAAGATGCGTGTCCTCGTCTTTATATTCAAGCTCAAGCTCCGAAAGACTTGTCCCACAACGCGGACACCAGTTCACGGTCCGATATCCACGATAGAGCCATCCGCGCTCGTAATAATGTACAAATGTTTTTTGCACATCCACCGCATACGCTGGATCCATTGTAAAACGCGTGCGTGACCAATCGGCGGAACATCCAAGTCGTTGCAACTGTTCCAAAATCATACCGCCATATAATTTTTTCCACTCCCACACTTTTTCAATAAATTTCTCTCGGCCGATTTCAAATCTGCTAATGCCCTGTTTTTTCAAATCTTTTTCCACGACGAATTGTGTAGCAATACCCGCGTGGTCGGTTCCCGAAAGCCAGAGTGCTCGACGCCCCTTCATGCGATGATAGCGCACCGTAATATCCTGCAACGTGTTATCAAGCGCGTGACCCATATGAAGCGAACCCGTCACATTCGGGAGTGGCATATACACGATGTAGGGCTCCGCGTCTTTATTCGGAAGATTGTCTGGATTGAAAAAACCAGAATTCATCCATTCCTCATAGATTCGTGCCTCGTGCGCCTTTGCGTCGTAGGGACCTTCAAATCCTTTCATTTCTTCCGCCATAGTATTCTTCATTCTATCGTGCTTTCTATATGAGTATCAAGCGTCGTTGACGCGCTTCATTTTCTGGCAGAAAATTAGGACAGAAGTTTAAAAACAAAACAATCATACCACAAGAAAGGAGTGTCGCCATGGAAGCACGAAAAGAATCCCATACTTCTGTACTTATCCAGCTTCAAGGCACCTCATTCTTTGGGTGTCTTGTGCACGGAACGCCATTTGTTATTCCTGCGCTTTCTGGCAAAGCTCCGCCCATAGAAACCGTGGAGGGGTTCACGTGTCCGCGGTTTGATGTGCTAAGCCCGCCAACTGTTGAAACAATTGTTGATGCATACGAGATATGCGAACCTGTCACATTTAGAGAAGCGTTGCGCGCGCTCTCAAATCGCATTGCATATTTTGCGCTTACTGAATGCCAGATTGTTGAGTTCATAAATACGCACATTGAGTTGCTTCGCGCGGTGAAGCGTCCAACATTTTTCTTGTGTATGGCGGATAAACAATTTTTCATCGTACTAATCGTGTTCTGGGGTGAGTTTCCCCACGTCAGTCGGTTTCCTATTGACCATCACTACAAATTGGAACCCCAGAGCCATTACCGCCTGATTGTTCCAAAGCAAAACCCCGAATAGCCAAGCCCCCAGAAAATGGGGGCTTTTTATTAAATGTGTGATATATTGAGATAAATTATGATAATAGATGGAAAGAAAATAGCTGAGGGAATAATAGAGGAATTGAAGCAAAAACCGAGACAAAAGAAGTTTCTCGCGGCGCTTTTAGTTGGTGAGGACCCCGCCTCAATGACGTTTTTGAAACAAAAGGAGAAAGTAGCGGAGGCGCTGGACATTGAGTTTCAGCTCCACAAATTCCCCGAGCGCGTTTCTCGCGAAACATTGCGGAGAACCATGGACAAGATTGCGAGTAGAAGAATGTGCGGAGGCATTATTGTGCAACTCCCGCTCCCCTCGCACATTAATATGCATTATATTTTAAACGCGATTCCACGCGAGAAAGATACCGATGTATTGAGTGAACGCGCGCTTGGCAGTTTTTATGCGGGAAGAGGCGTGGCGCTTCCTCCAGCTGTTGGCACACTCATTTCACTTTTGGATAATGCGCTCACGGTTTCCGAGGGCGACGAAACAGAAATGGCAGGTTGGTATGTACAAGATAAAAAAGTTGCGGTCGTGGGACTTGGCTTCTTGGTAGGCCGTCCGATTGCCACGTGGTTAATAGGAAAAAGTAAGGAGGCTCACTTCTTGGATAAAGGTAGTGATTTTGAAGTATTAAAAGAAATGGATGTGGTTATCTTGGGCACTGGTCAGGCACACCTCGTAAATCAAAAAATGCTAAAACCTGACGCACTTGTTATTGATTTTGGATGCGCAAAAGTTGGTAAGGAAATCTTGGGCGACTTTGATGCGACGCATGCTCCAGACTCGCTCAGTTATACACCAACCCCCGGTGGCACTGGTCCAATTCTCGTAGCGCGTCTTTTCAAAAACTTCTACGAGTTGAATAAGTAAAATGCAACATTTGTTACTGTGTTGCGTTCGGATATATGAACCAAGTTCATATATCCTCGCTTCATTTGTAATAGTTGCATATTAGCATTAGTTGGTGTATTTTTATTTCAGCTTTTTAATAAGGAGGAAATATGTCTGGTTACACCAATTTTACTTGGTGGATTACGCAGCACGCTAAGTACGCGCTGGTTTCTGGAAAAAAATGTAAGATTCTTCGAACATTTTTTACCAGTACTGATGGATGTCACAATAGTGATGAATTTGTCCTTAAACTTGAAGGACACGAGGGGTCGTTCTTCCCATTTGCGAAAGACAACGAAGTAGCGCTTGATGATTTTAGCACGCGTTACCACAAACAACTGAAAGAGGATGCAAGTAAGGTGGGGTCCCAAAAAACCTACACTACCGCATTCATGATGTGGCTCGATAAACGCGTCAAGAACGTGCGCGTGAAGGGAAGGTGGTACAAACTTCGAAAGGCTTGGTGGCCCGTCAAAAAGGATGGGAGCCTCGCGAGTAATGAATTTATACTCGTGCTTTACGGATATGAAGAATATATGCCAGCCCTAAACGAACGTGGTCCAGCACTTTTCCTTTCGCACAAACAAAAAAACAAAAAGGCGGTCGCCGAACTCCGAGCTCGTTTCGAAAAGTGGCAGAAGAACCATGCCAAATAATAAAACGCCCCCGCGCTATGCGGTGGCAATTTTTTATTATTCTTCTGTCTCTGGCTCCACTACCGCGGGACCCTTCTTCTCTGCTTCAACTGTTGTCTTCTTTTTAATTGCGTCCAAAAGTTTTTTATCTTCCTTTAATTTCAATCTAATATTATCAAACCCCACGCCAAGCTTTTCATTTTCAAACGAGTAGCTTGCGCCAAGTTTTTTCACCACGCCATATTTTATTGCGGTTGTTAACACATCCGCTTCGTAGGAGATTCCCTCGCCGTACAAAATATCAAACTCTGCAACTCGGAAGGGTGGCGCAACCTTATTCTTTACCACCTTTGCTTTTGTGCGATTGCCCACAACAGCCTCGCCTTTTTTAATTTGTGCGATGCGACGAATATCAATACGCACCGATGCGTAGAACTTGAGTGCCATTCCACCCGGCGTCGTCTCGGGATTTCCAAAGACGAGTCCAATCTTCATACGCGTCTGGTTAATGAAAATAACAATCGTGTTTGATTTCGCGGCAATCGCAGTAAGCTTGCGAAGCGCCTGCGACATTAAGCGCGCCTGGAGACCCATATGTTGTGCACCCATCTCGCCCTCAATTTCCGCGCGAGGCGTAAGTGCCGCCACGGAATCAATTACCACCACATCAATAATATTTGAGCGAACTAAGCTCTCTAAAATATTTAACGCCTCTTCGCCGTTGTCGGGTTGTGAGATAATTAAATCATTTGTGTGCACGCCAATGCGCGCCGCGTACTCGGGGTCAAGTGCGTGTTCCGCATCAATGAATGCCGCACGGCCACCATGCTTTTGCACTTGCGCGACCGCGTGGAGCGCGAGCGTCGTCTTACCCGAACTTTCGGGACCGAAAATCTCAATTATGCGTCCTTTTGGAAACCCACCAACACCGAGCGCGAGGTCGAGTGAGAATGAGCCCGTGGGCACCGCCTCAACTTTCATTTTTGCCTGTTCGCCAAGCTTCATTACTGCGCCCTCACCGAAACGCGACTGCAATGATTCCATCAATGATTCCAAATCCTTAGCACCCTCTTTCACCTCTTTTACTTCTTTTGCTTTTTTTATAAACGTCATAATTATTATTGTGTTGAAGTTGATGTTTTATTTTCGACTTGTTTATCGCCCTTCTTGGTTGATGTACTTAAGTATACCTGTTTTGTCACATCCAATTCCTTCCCCAGTATCCCCTTCACTTTGAAATTAAATGTATTGAACCCGCCAGCAAGCGTGAAGCTTTTTTCAAATGCACCCGTGTCATCCGGAAACACCACCTCATCGTTTATGGTCAGTTGATTTTTCGGATCAATCTTTCCCTTTACCACGAATGAAGATGTGGTAACCGAAATATTATCATCAAAATGGTCCAGAGCGAGCGTCGGCTTTCCGATAAACGCGGGGCCCCTCCAAAGAATGACGAGCAGAATACCAAGCCCCACCACGATGACGATGAGCGTTTTCGTATTCATAAATTTCTTTATCCACTCCTCTTTATTTGTCCCGCGCGTCGGTTCCTGCTTATCTCTAAATTTTTGTACCGTGGTCTGTCTTTGATATTCGCTCCACAAAAGTTCGCCATTTAGATTTAGTGTGTCCGCAATGCGTGAAAAATATCCGCGCATGTATGGAGCAGATGGAAGTTTGCCTGTGTTTTCTTTCACCATTGACTCCAAAAAGCGCTCGGATATTCCGGTAAGTTGCGCGAGCTTCTCAATCGACATGCTTTTTGACTTCATTGCGTCTCCAATAATATCCACAACTGTTTTTGTTTCCATAAATTCTTCCATGTTTGTGTGTTATTTTTCCTCGCCATCACCCGCGTCATCCACAAGCAGAACCTCGCGTGGTTTGGCACCGTCGCCAGGCCCCACCATTCCACGCTCCTCCATCATATCAATAAGACGTGAGGCGCGCGCATATCCAACCTTTAATCTCCGTTGTAAGAGCGATGCTGATGCTTTTTTCGCGAGACGCACAGCCAACACCGCCTCATCAAATAATTCATCATCATCGCCCGACGCGTCGCTTGAAAAACTTTCAAACACATGCCTTGCCTCTGGCTCCGAATCAATTGGTGCACTAGAATACGATGGCTCGTTATTATCTCTAATAAATTTCGTCACGTTTTTAATCTCGTCTTCGGTAATAAATGCGCCTTGAATTCTGTGGGGCTTTGAAAAATCGGATGAAACAAAAAGCATATCGCCATGCCCCAACAACTTTTCTGCGCCCGCAGTATCAAGAATCGTGCGCGAATCAATCTGGCTTGCAACCTGAAGTGCCACACGCGTTGTAATGTTTGCCTTAATAAGGCCTGTAATAACTTCAACTGAGGGGCGCTGGGTAGATACCAATATATGTATACCTGTTGCGCGAGCCATTTGTGCCAAGCGAATAATGGAGCCCTCAACTTCTCTGCCATAGGTCGCCATAAGGTCCGCTAACTCATCAATAACAACGAGTATGTATGGCAATATTTCTTCCGCACCTTTGTTATAACTCTTAATATCGCGTGCACCCGCCTCAAGTAACACCTGATAACGCCTATCCATTTCTTGAATCACCCAGCGCAACGCGCCAATCGCTTTTTTGTTATCCGTCACAACGGGCGCAATCAAGTGTGGCAAGTCGTTATACACCGAGAGCTCTACGCGCTTTGGGTCAATCAAAATCATCTTGAGCATTTCCGGCGAGTTCTTATACAAAAGCGAAATAAGGATTGAATGTAACGCAATTGATTTTCCAGAACCCGTCGCGCCCGCAACCAACATGTGTGGCATCTTTGCGATGTTTGTAAATATCGGGTCGCCACTTACGTCCCTCCCAAGCGCAAATACAAGCGGTTCTGATTTTTGAAATTCAGGATAGAGCAACATACTGCCAAGTCGCACGACCGCCGCAGATTTATTCGGCACCTCAATACCCACCAATGATTTTCCAGGAATAGGTGCCTCAATACGAATGGGGTGTGCCGCAAGCGCCATTGCAAGATCTTGGTTCAATGTAGTGATGCGTGAAATTTTTACACCCTCTGCCGGCTTCAATGTATAGCGTGTGACGGACGGGCCCACATTAATCTCACCCATCTCCACAGGAATGCCGAAGCTCTCAAGTGTGCGCTTAATGCCATTTGCATTTGCGCGCAAATCACCAATCGTTGGCTTCTCAACTGTTGACGACAGAAGAGACAGTGGCGGAGGTGTGTAATTTTTAATATGTTTTTGCTGAGATGTTTTTGGTACATCAAATCCACCTATGTTTGCGTCTTCCTGTTCTTCTTTCTTTTGTTCGTGAGATGATTTTTTTATTTCATCTTTAATCGGTTCTTCGCGCAAAACGCCAGGCATCTTAACCTCAATTTCTTTTTCTTCTTCTTCGTCCTCGTCGCCATTAAACCACGAAAGCTTGAGCGGACGATTCAGCGTGATAAGAAATGACGCAACAAGCGCGCTCAGTAAAATAATTATTGAAGCTGGAGTTCCGAGTGGATTTTTTAAAGCGCCAACAAATCCGCCTAGCACTCCGCCACTTCCACCCACAATCACATCCATAAATCCCAAGCCCGAAAACACAAAGAGCACTCCCCCGATAAGCGCGATGCCAAAAAACTTTTTGGTATCGAGAGACACAAATGAATATGCGAGAATGACCGACACTATCGGCAAAAGATAATACCCCCAACCGAATAATTTAAAAAGTAAATTGAATACCGATTCACCAAATGGTCCCGCCTCACGAAACCCTGCGAGCAACAAAATGAGCGCGAGTCCTGAGAACGCGATTGCAATCACATATTTTTTTACATCAGGATGAATATTTAGGCGCTCGCTCTTAGGTTTTATATCTTTCCCTTTTTCTTCTTTCTCTTTCTGGACTTCTTTGTTTTTCTGTTTTAATTTTTTTCGTGACATAAAAATGATTGTGGTACTACATACCTAATTAAACGCGAGTGAGCATAAAAATTCAAGTAAACGGAATGTCTGGTCCGTGGCGTAATAATAAGGGTTTTTGAGGTAAAAAAATGCCCCGCGATATGCGAAGGCATGTGATAATTTAGTTTCTCCACAGGATGGACTTCACCTTGTTCCACAATGAGAATTGCACAATGCTCGCGAATAAGTCCTCAGCGTAATAGAAAAACATATAGAGTACCCCACCAGCGACAAATCCAAACAAGAAGCCCGACTTAAGTCCAAAGCCAAATCCGAAGCCAACCCACATGATAGTACCGAACCCGGCAATATAATCGGGGTCGCGCCCTATCACGGGCCTCGCCAAAATACATGCGATAAGTCCCATGCCACACAAAATAAGTCCCGTGATGATAATAGCGGATACAGTAGCGGGAATAGCCATCCCTAAGACTATCGCAACGCACAGTAGAACGATTACAATTCGAGTTGATGCGTTTGCCCAAATCTGTTCCATTGCTCGCGTATTGCTAAGCTTTAGTGTAGCAACGAATGTATATATTGGCACGAGAATCAAATCGATTAAACGATATTCTGGAAATTTTGCTCGGAATGTCCCAAAAACAAGCGCGGTAATAAGAAACGAACATACAGTAATCCAAATATGCAATCTCTTCCTCTCGCTACTCAAGAGATATTTTCTTTCAAACTTCATAATCACCTCCACTCATTTAATATATAAAAGAACCTAATCAACCTAACAGCGTATATTCCAGAAGTCAATTATTGAAATAATTTCTGGCTAAACAACTGCCATGGTTGCTAAATACTACCAATTTTTATATGTCGCACAATATATAACCTGGTAGCGCGATGAATGCTACGTTTTTCAAAATTTCATGCAAAAAATGTTTGTGCATAAACATTTTGTGCAGAAATTCAGCCGAAAAACAAGGAAAACAAGGAAAACCTGATTTATCAGCTTGTGAAGCTGGTAGTGCGATGAATCCTACATTGTGTGTTTTTAAAATGTTTGTGCATAAACATTTTGTGCCAAATTTCTGTCATTTGTATTAAAATGCCCCCAAACCTGCCTGCCGGTAGGCAAGTTTCGGGGGCGAAAATGAATTATTCCTCGATTAGTGCGGGAACCACAATCTGAAGACGACGTTTTGGTCCGCCAAACAGCTTCCACGTGTGATGAACACTTGAGGACAATAATCTCGGGGTGAATTTATCTATCTTCAAATATGAACGAACCTCAATCACGTGATACCCTTCCTCGGTCCGTGTAAGAAATAGAGTTGAGCGAGTATCGTTCAAAATGGCTGAATGTCCATAAATCCTAACAAACTTCGCAACCTGACTTTGTTTTAGACAAAGGTCATCCAGATTGCGATTAAGTGCTTCGAATAAGGCGCGGTCGTTCGAAGGATTCCTCAAGACCTCAAACAGTTGCACGTGAATTCCTTTCGCTGGCTTCCCTTTTACATGGGGGCGCCATTCAGTTGGATCAATGTGCACAAAGATGTCCTCATTCATGAGAGATTCCTTAGAAGTCTCATGATGATGAATCTCTTCGATTTCGATCTCGCGATGTTTGAAGATTTGCCGTAAAATTGGCCCGTTCTCCTCACGTTTCTTTGGTGACGCGTGAACACTGCGTTCGAGCGTTCGGTGTGGCATGATGTCTCCCTTGTATGTCGGCATAAGTCTATTTCGCACTACGCGAAATAATAAATTCTGCCGATTGTTAATGAGCCTGTCTATTCTGTCATAAAAACAGATTTTGTCAATGACTCGGTGGCATTGACGGTGAGCTTGCCCACCCTGAGTTTGTCGAAGGGGTCGAACCCGTCAACTCCGACGGACATCGGAGTCAACTCATTGCGTAAATAAAACACCGCTTCAATTAAATGAAGCGGTGAAGCTTTTGGCTTAATTATTTCGGACTGAGGAAGAGAAGTGGGACGTAGACCATCACCAATCCGAGAATGAGGAGCGAGACCATTACGATAATTAATACTCTGTGTTTTTTAGGATTCATCCCGTTAGAAGTATAGGTTTAATTTATTTTGATTGATTTGTCCCGTTAGAGTTTTTAACTTGTTGATGCTCGTTTCTCAATGATTTTTAATTCTCATTATGATTTTCATTATGCAACTTGTAAAACTCTAACGGGATTTGTTCTGCATGAGCTGCGATAAAATATTGCCGTCTCCCGTTCCGACACTTCTAACGGGGTGAATATTTTATATAATAGCAAACTTAAAATAAGCCGGGGGGTGGGGGAGTGATTTCTTTGTAATCTTCAAACGAAACCTTTTTAATATCCGTCACATTGCGCTCGGGTACATAGAGAAACTTTTTGTTCAGAATCTGATTATAGATGAGCTTCGTCACGCGCACGTCCTGTGTGCAATAATCTTTGAGCATTTGCATCTCGCCGTCGCGGTAATATTCTATTGCCTTCAGACCGCTTGCGCTTTTTCCCTCACCGATATTTGCTTCCGCTAAAATTCCCAAGCTTATGCGTTTCCCGAATTTTTTTTCAATTTCTTCCAAAATATCGTAGTGCGCAATTTTTGCGATATTTGATTTGAAATATTTTTCCAAGACCGGTATATCAAAGCGCTTGCTCGCAAAGCCAATTAAGAGATATGCATTCTTAAAATACGCCTCCATCTTATCAATCTCGTGTTCGTCAAAACAATGATACGCGTCTTCGTTGTAGGAATAGATGCCGACAACCGACATTTCAAGTTTTGCGATGTTTTCCTGACCACCTACGTCAGCGAATGAGTTTTTCGTCTCAATATCAAATACAATTCTGTCTTGCATATAAATTAAATGGTTTGTTTACATTACCCCGAAGTGAGGTGTGGGTCAATGATGACACGCCTTCAAAACACCGGTTAATCTGTTGTGTTAACACCTTGCTTTATACTGTTAACATATGTTAACATGATGAAAATGAAGGAATTTCTCTCAACAAGCGAGGTAGCAAAAATTCTGCGATTGAGCCGTATTGCGGTTTTCAAAAAAATTAAAAATAACCAACTGAAAGCGGAAAAGATTGGTCGTAATTTTGTGGTGCGTCGCGAGGACCTCTCTGAGTATCTCGGGGAATCAATTGGACCAGAGCAAAAGCGCGAAATTGATGTTGCGGTAAAAAAAGCAACCAGAGAATACAAAGAAACATTTATGCTACTTGGAAAAGAATGAGAATTAAGTCAATTTCAATTAGCGAGGTTAAATATAGTGCTTTCCAGCTCGCAAAAGAATTTATGACATGGGACGAGCCCATTCCTGATTTTGGCACGCGTTTTCCAAACGCACTTGAGAGTTGTCTCAAAACTCCATTTCAAACATACGAGCGACGCCATCTCTATCGCGGACTTGCGGGCAAGAGCGCGATGCTTTTTTATCTCATGATCAAGAATCATCCTTTTGAAAATGGGAATAAACGAATTGCGGTCATGACATTTCTCCTTTTTCTCCACAAAAACAAGAAGTGGCTTACAATGAGCAGTCAAAAAATGTATGAGTTTGCAAAACTAATTGCGGGAAGTGATCCAAAATCAAAAGATGTGTTTATTAAAGTCATTCAGGAGATTTTGAAAGAGAATATAACCGAGTTACACAAATAATTATCAAAGTGTGGATTGGGTCAACAAGAAATGCCACATACGCGTGGCATTTCGCAGTCCCGAGAATTTTGAGGGATAATGACATCCTCCCCGCACTAAAGTGCGGGGTTTCCTTTTAACATCCATGCGCACATGCCTTGTCTATATGTAGTGGTAGTTTCAAAAAGATTTGTTGTAGGTGCTGTGATGTAAGTGTTGTGTGCGCATGGGGACCTGCCTCCGCTTCGCTACGGGAACCATTCATCCCCGCACTCGGGCGTGGCATATTCATAGTATACCCTGTAGGACAGGGGCACTCGTACGGGGTTTCCTGGTATTTAAAAAGCCCCCGCCAATGGCGGGGGCTTGATGGTTTATTTCGTGGCGTTGTAGAGAGCGAGGATTTCGGATGTCGTAAGAGCGCGGCTGTAGATACGAACATCATCAATAAACCCATTGAATGCCTGAGAAGTTCCGCCGTGCCCCCCAATATTAAAACTGGAAACGGAAACGCCGTTGATATAAGGATAATTTACAGTTTGTTGAAATGTCCCATTCAAATAAACTTGCATTGTTTGTCCCTGAACAAACACCAATACAATGTGGCTCCACACACTTGCGGGAATGAAGTAACCAGCCGTTGTTCCGCTACGAAATGCGCCGTCATAGTAGCCAGTTATAGCTACCCCATAATTACCACCTGATGGAGTACCAAAATTAAATCCATAATTTTCGTCCGCGCCAGTTCCGTTTCTAATGAACCAACCGCCATTTATTTGTGTAGCATCCGGATTTGCCCAAAGGCTAATGGAAATAACACTTCCCGATACCGCCGAATTATTAATGCTTGCCGCCGTAACATATGATCTTTGACTGCTAGTTGCTGGATTGAAATACAGTGAATTACTACCAACCTTTCCGCCAACCCAAGATGGATTAGTGCAACCAGAGCCATCACAACTAAGTGTCCCATTTTTCCCATGACCACTTGCGTCATTCGCCACACTCCCCGTCCCCTCATTGAATGTCCAGTAGCCCACTAGGGATGGGTCTCCATAATCAATGGG
>CAYHGT010000011.1:0-21045 GCA_964356375.1 uncultured Candidatus Saccharibacteria bacterium | reverse complement strand
GCGCCGACCATATTTTTGGCGGAAATTTGAATTCCGAATTTTGGCGGAGGGGGAGAGATTCGAACTCTCGAAGGGATTTCTCCCCTGCACGATTTCGAGTCGTGTGCCTTCGACCAACTCAGCCACCCCTCCAATTAACAAAATAAAGGATAAAGGATTTTCGTGTTTGTGACAATGAATGGCGCCCGAATTGTTACAATGGTATTACAAAGGTTAACAAGTATATGACACACGAATTCACCGAGACAACACTTGCCACAAAATTTGGAAATTTTAACATACGCGTGTATGCGGATACCCAAGGCAAAGAAACCGTTGCGCTATGCACCGAGCAATTGGATATCACCACGCCCGCGCTTGTGCGCATCCATAGCGAATGTATGACGGGAGATGCATTTGGTAGTATGCACTGCGATTGTGGCGAACAGCTGGCGGAGTCGCTTACGCAAATCAATAAAAGTGTGAATGGAATTTTGATATATCTTCGTCAGGAGGGGCGCGGGATAGGATTATTTGAAAAAATAAAAAGTTATGCGCTCCAGAAAAAGGGGTATGACACGTTTGAAGCAAATGTATTACTTGGACACCACCCGGATTCACGCACGTATGAAAAGGCAAAAATGGTTCTGAGTGATTTAGAAGTAACGCGGGTTCGCTTACTCACCAACAACCCCGCAAAAATGGAAGAACTTGCGAAGCTCGGCATTGAGGTGGTTGAACGAGTTCCGCTAATTATCTCACCCAACAAACATAATGAACGCTATCTCTCCACAAAGCAGGAAAAATTCAATCATCGGTTGCGTGGTGAAAATACAGACAATTCTAAAAAATAATTTTGTTACTCGCAGTGCGGTTTGATACAATACAGTAATGAGACGAGAAAACTCCAGAATCGTGAAGACCACGCGAAACGTGATGCCTGCGGTCGTATCTATTGTGCTTATAAAACCGCTTGAAGATTTAAAAAAAGAATTCGCAACAATAAAGGGGAAACCGAAACACGCAAAATTTGAAATCCCATCCGAAAAAATTGATGCGCGTGGAATGGTGGACGTGGGCGGTGGCTCGGGATTTATTGTAGATAAGACGGGCATCATACTTACGAATCGCCACGTGATTGAGGAGCGAGGTGTAGAATACGCTGTTACCACGTCCGAAGGAAAAACCTACCCCGCAAAACTCTTGGCGCGCGATCCCGTAGACGATGTGGCAATTCTCAAAATTGAGTCCGACAAAAAACTACCGATTATTAATTTGGGTGATTCTACTAAAGTGGAGCTCGGTCAGCGCGTACTCGCGTTTGGCAATG
Source organism: uncultured Candidatus Saccharibacteria bacterium (assembly GCA_964356375.1). Taxonomy (GTDB): domain Bacteria; phylum Patescibacteriota; class Minisyncoccia; order UBA6257; family GWB1-50-10; genus CAIKKG01. Next base: position 19,736 of record CAYHGT010000011.1, on the reverse strand, counting down.
CGCTCGGCATATTTAAGGACACTGTTTCTATGGGAATTATCTCAGGCCTCTCGCGCGTGGTCTCGGCACACGGCGACTCAAATGCACCAATGCAGGAAATGCGCGGACTCATCCAAACGGATGCGGCTATTAATCCGGGTAATTCGGGCGGACCACTTGTCACCATCTATGGTGATGTAATCGGTATTAATGCGGCAATCGTCGCGGGCGCGGAAAACATAAGTTTTGCAATTCCAATTAATTCCGCAAAACGCGATCTCATTGATTTAAAAAAATATGGCCACATTCGCAGACCGCTTTTTGGTGTGCGCTATTTGATGCTTAATCGCGACTTCAAAGAAAAAATGCATCTCCCCGTTGAGTACGGCGCGCTCGTGACCAAAGAACATCCGATGGATGTTGCGGTAGTTTCCGAAAGCCCCGCGGGAAGCGCGGATATCCGCGAGAACGACATTATTCTCTCGTGGAACGGCGAGAAAATTGTGCAAGATAAAAGCATTCAGGACTTTTTGGAAAATTCAAACGTGGGTGACCGAATCAAATTATCGGTTCTACGCGGTGAGAAAGAACTGCAAAAAGAAATCGTACTCACAGAACGAAAATAGTTTTGTAAAACAATTTTGCAAAAAACAAGGCACTCCAATTAACTGTAGTGCCCCCTGTTTTAACCCTCAAGGTGACCTTCTGCCCGCAGTTCCTGCGTAGAGAAGGTCGCTTACAAGCCCCGGTGGCGGGACTAGCTTCCTTGGTCTGGTTTCGTTCAGCAGTTTTTTATAAAATGAGTTCGAGCCAAACTGTAAAGACACACTAAAACAAAGATTTTACAATCAACCTTTTAATTATTTTTCAATTATTTCATAACCGTTCTTTTCCCAATCTATCATACCGCCCGATAAATGCGACACCTGCGTATATCCACGATTTACCAATTCCAGAGCCGCTATTTCGCTCATTCGGCCACTCTGGCAATAAAGCACAATTTTTGCGTTCTTGTCTTTGGGTAGTTTAGCAAGATTATCCACAATTGTGTCATAGGGAATAAAAGCGTCGGTATTTTTAATTTCTCCCTCATAAGGAATATGAACATTGGCGAAGAAAAAGTTTTTTTGTTTCAACATCGTAGCTAATTGCGCGCTGGTGAGCGTAGTAAAGTTCATGGCTTTTTGTGCGGGCGTTTGCGTTGTTTCAGATAAGGTTTCCGTAAAAGTCTTACCTTCCGATGACCGACACTGTCTAGGATAACTCATGGTGACTGGATAACCCGCTTTTGCGCACTCTTCAAAATTGCTGATTTTTTCCATACGAGTTGGCTGATTTTGAATTGGAATGATTTGCGTAAAATGTTTGCCGTCTGATGTTCTGCACTGTGCAGGGTAGCTTTCCATAACTGGATATACCTTCGCACACTCTTCAAAATTAGTAATGATACTTACAGGCGCGATGGTTGATGTCTGTTTGAAAACATATTGCGAGATCAATAAACCAGCCACAATAACTCCGACCAAAACTAAAATAATAATATAGGTTTTATTCATACTATGATTATATAATGATTTTATTTAAAAAACGAAATAGCTTAAACCATTAAGAGTAACTAAAAGTGCCACGCTTGAATTCGCGCCAATGGCATATTCAAGATGGGTAAAACCAAAAAACACATGGATTAAAAATACCGCCCTTACTCAGAGCGAAGCAACGCTAACCCCTTGTCTTCTTCAAAATCATTTAGTTCGTTCAAGGTATCTTTATTGTGCCAAACTAGAACTTATTTCCAAAATAAGTACACTAAAACAAAACGCGACCAAGTGGTCGTTTTTTGTTTTAGTGCGGAATGCGGGAATCGAACACGGTGATTTTGCGCTTGTCCACGTAGGACTTTTGCTTAATTTTGTGCTCAATTCTAAACTTTGCACGAACCAATTTTGAGCGAAACGACTGAACCGCCACGCCGCCGCTCGCTGTCGCTCGCCACACCACAGAAAAATTTTCTTTTCCTTTTAGAAGAAAAAATCGGGAAGGTATCATCTGGTGCGGGCAAGGGGAATCGAACCCCTGTCTCAACCTTGGGAAGGTCGCATTCTACCACTGAACCATGCCCACATTTTATTTTTTTGTACTTGTCGCGGTCGTTGTTGCAACGCCGGGAACTACTATAAGAAGACGCTCGCCCTCCTTTTTATAATTAAAACGAGATTGTGCCTCTTTTAAAAGATTCTCGGGACGCCCAAAATAGGTTATGCCGTTTTTGATTGATGCATTTTCCGTTTCTAATTTTTTTGCTGCTTCGGAAAACGTAGTTACCTCTTTTTCCACTGCCCATTTTTGACGAATTAAAGAATATCCCAACCATGAAAGTAAGGCAACAAGAACCATAATAGTTAACATCCTCGGAAGCTTTTTCATACTACCCATCAATTATACTACCGTTTTAATAATTCCTTAAATACCTCAGGCGCAATTTGCACCGTTGCGCGTGCCTCAAGATTCTTTTTGCCTCGTTTTTGCTTTTTCCATAGTTTCATCTTGCGCGTACGGTCACCTCCATAGAGATATCCCGTCACATCCTTACGAAGTGCGGGGATGTCCTCGCGCGCCAATATCTGGCCGTCAGCCTGTGCCTGAATTGGCTGTGTCCATTGTTCACGCGGTAAATGTTCCTTTAGTCGGCTTACCATTTGTCGCGCCTCGCGCAATACCACATCCTTCGGCAAAAATCGGCTAAGACCCGGAATAAGCTCGTGCGATAACAATATATCCACGCGCACCACATCCGCCTTCCTGTACTCCTCAATCTCATAGCTAAACGACGCCATGCCTTTTGTTGCGGATTTCAATTGGTCATCAAAATCGCTCACAAGTTCCGCAAGTGGCATATGTGTGATAAGACGCACGCGGTCGCCGAGCGTCTCCGTATGCAAATCTGAAAATCTAAATATGCGCTGGAGCGCGATAACACTTGAGAGATATTCGTTCGGCAAAATAATATCCAATTTAATAATTGGTTCCCATATCTCGTCATATACATGAGGCAATTCTTCCGGCTTCACGATTGTAAACCACTCCGCGCCTTTTTTTACGCGATAGAGTACTGATGGAAATGTATTTACTGTTTCTACATTGAATTCGCGACGCAAACGTTCGGCCGTAATTTCAAAATGAAGCCGGCCTAAAAATCCCACCTTAAATCCCCTTCCCAGCACCTCGTTCTGGTCTGGGTCAATATGAAGTGCTGAATCGTTTAGTTTTAGTTTTTGCAGACCCTTGCTCAAAAGCTCATAATTGTCACTCTCCTCCGGATAAAAGGACACGAAGACAACGGGCATCGCTTCCTTGTAACCATGTAGCATACGTTTTTCCGGCTCCTTTTCATATTTTGAAACAAGAACTGTATCACCAATACGAATCTTTTCTGGGTCGCGAATACCGGTCGCGATATATCCAATTTCTCCCGCAGTTAACTTTGATGTTGCTGGTAGCGCGGTCAATTGCGGGGTAAAATATCCCGTCTCTTTAATTTTTGCGTACGTGTTTGTTGCGATAAGTAAAATCTCATCTTCACCTGAAATCTCCCCATCAAACATTCGGACGGATGCAATTACGCCCTTATGGTCATCAAAAAACGAATCAAAGACGAGGGCGCGTCCGAACGTCTCAATACTTTCCTTCGGCGGTGGCACTTTTTCAATCACATACTCTAAAAGTTCTTTTACGCCCTCACCCGTCTTTCCAGAAATGTTATGAATCTCACTTTCTGGAACGCTAATAAGTTCCGCGAGATTCTTGCGAAGCGCGCGAAGTCGCTCATCGTCAAGATTCACTTTTCCAGAGGCATCTTTTAAAAAATCTACCTTGTTTAATGCGCCAACGATTGTGAGGCCCGCAGCTTTTGCGAGGCGATGATTTGCGAGTGTTTGTGCCTGGATGCCTTGCATTGCGTCAACCAAAAGTATCGCGCCCTCAACCGCATTTAGTGACCGAGAAACCTCGTAAGAGAAATCGGAGTGTCCTGGTGTATCAATCAAATTCAAAATATAATTTTCTCCCTTATATTCGTAGCGCATACGAACCGGCGCCATTTTAATCGTGATGCCACGCTCGCGTTCCAGTTCTAACTGGTCCAGATATTGTTCCTTCATTTTACGCACCTCAACCGTTTTCGTTACTTCTAAAAGACGGTCGGCAAGAGTGCTCTTGCCGTGGTCTACATGCGCAATTATTACAAAATTCCTTATATGTTTCATTGTTTTATGAGCCCCAGAATTAAGACAACGCGTCCGTCTGGATTGTCATTTGTATATACATAATTAGGGGTTCCTGTCTCCGCCCACACAAACCCGATGGGCGCAACGAGAGTGATATTCAGTTTCGTGGCTACACCCGACTGTCGTTCATATACAAAGGTGAATTGAGAGCCAGTCGTTGGCGCGGTGAGAGAGGTATCATCGTTATGATACCTCATCGTCAAGGTAGCGGTCTTTCTCGGCTCTACATTGAACCATGTACCAAACGCCGTTTTTCCAAACTCCTTCATTGACCATGCATTGTAATCGGGAAGCGCGATGCGCGACGAATCTATTTTGAAAAGGTCTGGGTTTTCGCCATGCTTATTTTTTTCATAATCAAATGATGGTTTCTCTAATTTAATTGAGTTTCCCTTCAAAGAAATTAGTGAGGAACCGGGGTCTGTAAGAATCTGAATGAAGTTTTGGTTTTTTGAGTTCCACCATGGGTCCTTTTTATCCCCCCCACCATGTGTGCGCGTTATGATGAGATCGGTGAGGACTGCGCCATTCGTATCAATGTTCACATTCACATTCGCGGTCTGTGTAATGAGTGCGTCGGTTTTTCCGCCCGCAACATTTGCGTTCACTATTGCAAGATAGGAACCCAAGAAATTGGACGGCAAATCATAGACCGATCCATCAACGCCCGATTGTTTGAGAAACGACGCAAGTTCAGCGTCTTTTGCATAAAACATAATATCTTTTTTCACCACATGCTCACCTAACTTTTTTATGAATATGCCCAAACTTCCAGAGTCAAGAAGGCGCACCTTCTCCATTAATAGTGGTGTCAACACTTTTAAAATGCGCTTTGGTTGGCCAGCCCTTTTATCTTTCCCAGCTTCTACTTCGCGTTGCACCTCTGTTAAAAAGTTGTTCTGATCAATTGTCACATTGTATTCCGCAAGATATATTGGACCCGTAACCTCAAGAAGCGATTGAATGACGGGAATATTTATTGCAATAACGCCATCAAACGTTACTCCGCTTTCCGCATACATCTTTGATAGCTCAAGAAAGTTTGTAATCGTTTTTGCAGATGTCGGAAAATCAAAAAACCAGTTAGCATCCCGCGCACCCCAGTTCTCACTTACTGTTTGTAATTGGTATGGGGGTATTATTTTTTCAAAAAACTGGCCGTCGGGGTCGTAAATGTCGCGCACATCAATGTTTTGCATCTGACCGTTTTTTATTGCGATGTCGGCATAACTTCCGATGAACCCGCCTCCTGGACGAATTTCGGCGGGATTTTGGAAAAGAACCGCTATGTGTCGTGTATTTTCGGATCCTAAAATTGTAATTAAACTACCAAGCGATGAGTTTGCTTTGTAGAGCAGGGCGTTGTTATCCAGATATTTCTTTCCGATTGAATCGTCAATTTTTACGAATGACGAGGAGAGCTTTCTCAAATTTGTTGTTGCGTTTTTTACTGCCTGTCCATCAATGACGATATTTGAAAGAGCGGACTTCACATCTTTGAGTGATGCCAAAAATGCTGAGCCGTTTGTTTGAAAATTATGAAACCCATTTGTTTTTAAATCCTCCATTGCTCCCGCAAGTTTCAAAAAATTCATATTGAGGGAGGCAATATGACCAACGAGCGAACCGCTTTCCTTAAATGCGGGGATTATACTCCCTAATATGCTCATAAAACTTGATGTATTATTATTTTTTAGCAATTCATCAAGCGTCGCAATCTCCTTTCCATTTTCCTGCAATGTGGCACTTGCCTTTTCAGGATCAAGATTTTGCATTGACTCCACAGAACTCGAAAAGTTTTCTCCAATGCGCGTACCCGCACTTTTCACAATATCTTTTGCCTCAAATAAGCGGAATCCCTCATATGCAACGATGAATACAAGTGCGAGCGCAACGAATACGAGCGAGCGCTTTATAAGCAAAGCCGTTCGTTTTGTGTGTTCGTTTTTACCAATCGGTGTTTTGCGCAAATCAACCGAAGAATGATGAGAAGACCACGAATAATTTGTGGTTGGGTTTTTTATATCCACGACGACAGGCGCTACGTTTTTTCTAGAAACTTTTTGTTTCATTATTCAAGTGTATTAATCACACGCATCAGCTCGTCCGTTGCCTTGCTCCAAGTGAAGCGTTTGCTGTTTTCTAAACCACGTCTTTTTAAACTTTCCTTCACTGCGACATTCTTTAAAATGAGTTGCATTGCGCTCGCAAGTTCCTCAACTTTCCATGGATCTACGAGAAGTGCCGAATCGCCGACAATTTCCGGAAGTGATGAGCGATTTGATGTGATAACGGGAGCGCCACATGCCTGCGCCTCAAGTGGTGGAAATCCAAACCCTTCAAAAAAGGATGGATATACAAACGCCTCGGTCAGGTTGTAGAGTAGGCGTAAATCTTCATAAGATGCCTCACCCCAAAAAATGATGTCCTTTGCCCATTTTGCATTGTGTGCATCCCTAAAAATTGTATCACAGAGCCAGCCCCTCTTGCCCACAATTACAAGTTGTAATTCTCTATTGAATGGGTCGTCTTTCACCACATCAAACGCACGTATCACTCCGGAAATATTTTTACGCGGTTCAAGCGTGCCCACGAAGAGCGCGAACGGTTTTGTGAGTCCCCGCTCCCACACGAACGTTGCGCGCGCCTTATCATTTTCAGGAAGTTGTTTATAAAATGGGTTTATGCCTGAATAGATGGTATGTACTTTTTTTGGTGCCACTCCGAGCGTTGTAATAATATCCTGACGCGTGAATTCAGAAACGGCAATGATTGCATCCGCGGAACGCGCCTGAGCTTCATACTTCTGTTGCCAATGCCAAAAACGCTTCCGTAATGGGTAAAATTCTGGAAAGTGTACAAATGACAGGTCGTGAAATGTGATAATTCTTTTTGCTTTTTTGCACTTGGGTAAAAAATTGAAATGCGGACTAAATACAATATCAGAATCTAACCTCACGTCTATACGTGGGAACCCAAAAAGGCGCATTGATAACTCAAGTAGCTTGTTCGATATGTTCCATTCCAACACAGTTGTGTTTTTCTTTTTCCATTCCTCGGGGAATTGAGCTTTTTTGATGCCACTATAGAAAAAGTGGTATATATTTTTTGAATCCTTGTCCAGTAGGTGTTGTATGACAAAACGAGCATATTCTTCTATGCCCGATATGCGCCCATTACTCAAGAGCCGTGTGTCAACAAGTATTTTCATGTGTTATAAGGCATCGGAAAATCCCGCAGAACGAACCACTTCTAAAAATTGTTCCCTAAACCTGTTCTTTGAGAATCGTTCCGCCTTTATTGCAATTACCTTACGATCAAATTTCATGGTCTCAAATTCTTTGACCGCCATTTCTATCGCCTCGGGTGTTTGTTCGTTGAACAAAAGTCCGGTCTGTTTATTAATGACAATCTCCCCGCCTCCCCCAATCTTATATGCAATAACGGGCGTTCCACACATCTGTGCTTCCGCTGCTACAAGTCCAAAATCCTCAATCTGTGGAAAAATGAATGCTTTTGCGTTGGAATACAATTTTCTAAGTTCCGTGTCCGAGATACCAGTCAAAAATTCAATGTGTGGTGATTTTGCAAGCGCCTTTAGTTTTTCAGCTTCTGGACCCGCACCCACAATCTTTAACGGCATTTTTAAATGATTGAATGCGCGAATTGCCATATCAAATCCTTTGTAATATAAAAGACGACCCGCCATAAGATAATATTCTTTTGGTTTGTCATCAGAGTCGGGATAAAATAGCTCCGTGGATACCGGCGGATAGATTACCTGGGCTTCGCGCAAATAGTACGAATTGATTTTGTGTGCGATAAACTGTGAGTTCGCCAAAAAAAGATTCACATGCGTTGACGCGTGTATGTCCCATTTACGAAGTGAGTTTGCAATTGGATACACAAAAAAATCTTTGAGTGGCCATGGCGCAAACGAGAGATTTTTTAGATAATCAACTTCCCATGCATAGCGCAACGGACTATGGCAATAACAAATATGATATTTTCCTGACACATGAAATCCTTTCGCATACCCCGCCGTAGAAGAAATGACAAGGTCGTATGGTTTTTCCGAGCGTAGCGTGTTTGCAGCCAACGGCATAAACGGAATGAACATGCGGTGATGTCCGCGTACAAATGGCACATCTAAGAAACTTGTTTTCTTAATATTGCGATCAAAAATACCAAATGTCTTCTCCTTATCGTAGAGTAATGTGTAAAGATCCGCGTCCGGAAACATCTGAAGTATTACCTCAAGTACCCGTTCGGCCCCTCCAAATTGATTCAAATAGTCATGCAAAATAGCAACGCGCATTATCTCTATAATACGGCAAAAAACTCGCTTGCGCCACACATTTTAGACACCCGTGGGGTCGGAAAAAAGAATCCAGACCGTTTTAAAAAGAATTTTAAAATCAAGCCAAACCGATTGGTGTTCCAAATAATATTTATCCAACTCAAGTTCCTTCATGAATGCCAAACTTGATGCGCCGTTTACTTGCGAAAGGCCAGTAAGGCCCGCCTTCGCGCGTGAAAGCATCTTAAATTCCTCGGGATACAGGTCCACCTCTTCCAATTCATGTGGGCGCGGGCCTACAAGCGACAAATCTCCAACAAGCACGTTTATAAATTGTGGAAACTCGTCCACGCGTAGTTTGCGCAGAAATTTTCCAATCGTAGTAAGACGCGGGTCATTTTTTATCTTAAAGAAAGGTCCGTCAGCACGCTCATTCAAGTGGACGAGCGTTTTTTTTATTGCGTGCGCGTTTTGGACCATTGAACGGAATTTATATACACGTATTTGTCGCCCCGCGCTTATGCGTGAAAGTGCTACAAATACGGGAAACCCGCTTTCCACTATAATGGCGATTGCCACAAACGGAAAAACAAGCATAAGGGCGATTATCCCAAAGAGTGAGCCAATAATATCAAAAAATCGTTTTAACACAATTGTATAATGATACTATGAACTCAAAAAACAACCTATTTATGTTTTACGGAAAGGAATGCCCACACTGTGAAAAAATGTTGCCGCTTGTTGACAAACTTGAACGAGAGTTAAGCACCACCGTGCAGAAACTTGAAACGTGGCACGACGAAGAAAACGAGGAACTTAGAAAAAAATGTGATATCTCTAGTTGCGGAGGCGTTCCATATTTTTTCAATACAAAAAATGAAAATTTTATATGCGGCGAGGCGGATTATAACGATTTGCTCGTGTGGGCAAAGTCAGACACCTAATCTCCTATCGCAACCACAAATTCACCGCGGGCTTTATCTTCATGCATAAATCGTAGAAGCGCATCTTTTAGAATGCCACGAAAAATCTCCTCATGAAGTTTTGAGAGTTCCCTTCCAACCACGACTTTTCGTTCACTGCCCAATACTTCCACCAAGCTTTTAAGCGCTTTTTCTATGCGGTGTGGCGATTCATAAAATACAACTGGCCACGTTTTAATTTCTTTTAACTCTTCAAAAAACGTTTTTCGTCCTTTTTTGTGCGGAGGGTATCCTACAAATGTAAATTGTTCCGTATTCATGCCGGACACCGAAAGAAGTGTCGCGATAGCGGATACTCCGGGAATCGGAATGATAGAAACATCGGGAAGTTGTTCTGCAATTATCGCAACAAGCCGGCTTCCTGGGTCTGCAATACCTGGAGTTCCTGCATCTGTCGTAAGCGCGATTTGTTTCCCCTCGCGAAGCATTCCGGTAATTTTTATGGACGCGGGCCCATGTGAATGTTCGTCATAGCGGAATAATGGTTTTGAGATTCCAAAATGCGCAAGAAGTTTTGATGTCACGCGGGTGTCCTCGGCGAAGACCGCATCAACATTTTTTAATGTATCTAAAGCGCGCAATGTAATATCACTCAGGTTTCCAATAGGTGTGGCAACCATGAAAAGCGTGCCGTTTTTTGTATTATTCGTCATATCAATAGTATAGATTAAAAAAATAACCCCTGCCTACCGGCAGGCAGGCCCGCCAGGGCAAGGGTATTTCGTTACTTCGTTTTCAAACGCTCACGAATCTTTTTACTTGAAAACTCGCGCACGTGATACAGTTTTGATTTATGCACTTTCTTTGGTGAGTAGATAATTTCAACCTTCGCGATTGTCGGAGAATGAGATTGAAATACTTTTTCCACGCCAACTTCCGAGATTATCGCACGAACCGTAAATGACGAACCAGCCTCCGCGCCATGCTTATGCGCAAGCACCAATCCTTCAAATGCGCTCTGGCGCTCTTTTTCACCTTCTTTAATGCGCTCCCATACGCGTACTTTTGCGCCTGGTCTGATTTTCAATAGAAGCTCTTTTTCCATAGTTTACATAGTGTAAGAGAACTGGTGAAAAAAATCAACCCCTATCATGTAGATAGGGGTTGCTGTTATTACTGCTTCGGAACGATGTATGCAATGGCCCATTCTGCTCGGCCAGACAAACGTATAGTCATACTCGCTACACAGTATTTTCCTCCATATTTGAAAAGAAAATAAAAGGAGCGATTGCCGTTCACAATCAATTAATGCGTTTCCAAAGATTTTAATATTTTAAGAAGTTCGGGAGATAATTCGGCTTCTAATTTAATGCGATTGCCGTCCGGCGTTCCAAACTCAATGGACTCGGCGTGCAGAAAATGACGATTGAGACCGAAGCTGTTTGTCTTTGGTCCATAGAGCGTATCGCCAACTATCGGATGTCCAATGGATGCCAAATGTACGCGAATCTGATGCGTGCGTCCCGTGTGCGGAGTTATGTGGAGCAAGGTGTAGTAAACGGCACCCTTACCACTGAGCACGCTTTGCTGATAAATCTTCACTGCCTTATATTCTGTTACTGCCTCCTTCACCATCTTCATATTTCTTGCAACCGTGCTTCGCTTTATTGTTCCAGGCTTCAGGCCAATCGGCGTATCAATCGTACCACTTCCCAAGATTCTGCCATTCACAAGCGCGGTATATGTCTTTTTGACCTGATGGTTCTGGAAAAGGTTCTTCATAAAGCCGAAGAACTTCTGGTTTCTTGCAATCACAATGACACCCGAGGTATTTTTGTCTAACCTATGAACGATTCCTGGGCGTGTTTCGGGGTCATCGCCCACCTTTGCAATCTCCGGGAACTCCTTTTTAGCGATATCAGCGAGTGTCTTACCCTCTTCCCTATCCTCAAACCCCTTAATCGGATGCACTAAGACGCCCGCGGGTTTATTATAGACCGCGAAGTCTTTTGTTTTGTAAATGAGGGTTGGCATGGCTTTTACACATAGTAGCACAACCACGGAAAAACTCAATAAATATGCGGGTTTTTCAGCAAAAATAACCAAATTCATCCCTAAAAAGCTTGCAAAATTTGGAAAGGTGTGCTAGGATAGATACATTAATCTCCGTGAGGGGGTTTTTGTTTGGGGTAGCCCCTTCACTGGGAAGTCGACCTCAAACTAATTTGAAGAAATAATCATGGCAGCGAAACTTATATCCGCGTTAATAAGCTTATCAGTTATGGCCTTCCCGACGCCTTCCGAGACACCGGCGACGGGTAGTCGTGGGGCAATCACAAATGCAATCGTGCATGTTGCGAAAGCTGCTACTGGCGCTGATGAAGAAACCCAGAAACCCAAGGAGACCCTCAAAATGTGGGTAACCGCATACACGAGCACACCAGAAGAGACCGATGACGCTCCATTTGAAACGGCCATGGGAACGCTGACTCGCGACGGTATCGTTGCGACGAATATGTTGCCGTTCGGCACCAAAGTGCAGTTTCCTAAGCTTTTTGGAACCAAAACATTCACCGTTGAGGACAGAATGCACCGCAGAAAAGTGGGATTCATAGATATCTGGATGTCTAATAAAAGTGATGCGCTTAAGTTTGGTATTGCTCAATCAGAAGTTGTCGTCTTAAATTAATCTCTTACAAAAGCCGCCATTATAGGCGGCTTTTGTTTGCGCACGCACAATGATAAAATAGTTTAAACAAGCCAATACACACAATGAATCCCGTTAGAAGTGTCGAAACGTGAAACATCCGTGTTTTATTACAGCTTATGCTGCGTGAATCAATCAAAATAAATTAAACATATACTTCTAACGGGATGAATTTTCAAATTGAGGGCGGACACCCATTATCAGGAACAATAGCGGTAAACGCTTCTAAAAATTCGGCGGTCGGGCTTTTGTGCGCATCACTTTTAAATAAAGCGCCCACCACGCTCACGAATGTGCCGAAAATTGAAGAGGTCTATCGTATTATTGAGGTTTTGGAAAGTATTGGCGTAAAAGCAGAGTGGTCTGGCCAAGCGCTCACCATTACCCCTCCAAAAAAGTTTAAAATCGGAAACTTAAACGAGGAATCCGCAAAGAAAACGCGAAGCATTGTGATGTTCATGGGCCCACTCGTCCACATTTTAAAGAGATTTAAAATTCCGCAGACGGGTGGATGTAAACTTGGTTCGCGTACGGTCGCACCGCATCTTTTTGCATTAAAGAAACTTGGCGTTCATATTGTAACCAAATCCAATGCGTTTGAGGTGAGTGTTAAGAAATTACATTCGGGAGATATTGTGATGTACGAGTCGGGTGACACGACCACAGAAAACGTGTTGATGGCCGCCGCGAAGATCCCCGGAAAAACAACGATTAAACTGGCGTCTGCAAATTACATGGTGCAGGACATCTGTCACTTTTTAGAACTTTTTGGCGTGGTCATTCACGGCATTGGAACCACGACGCTTATCGTGCATGGCGTGAAAGATATGAATATGCCTGTGCGCTATACGCTTAGCGAAGACCCGATTGAGGCGATGCTTTTTCTCTCAATTGCTGCGACCACCAATTCGCACATAACCATCAAAAAATGTCCCATTGATTTTTTGGAACTTGAACTTTTGAAGCTTGAAACAATGGGATTCAAATACAAATGCTCCAAAGAATATATTTCAGATAATGGATTTACAAAACTTGTGGATATTGAGACCTTCCACTCAAACCTCAAGGCGCTGAGTGAAAAAATATATGCAAGACCTTTTCCAGGCCTCAATATTGATAACCTTCCCTTTTTTGTACCTATTGTTGCTCGCGCAAAAGGACAGACGCTCATTCACGATTGGGTTTACGAGAATCGCGCACTTTACTATCTTGAACTTTCAAAACTCAACGTAAATATTCTTCTTGCCGACCCACATCGCGTCTTTATCACGGGTCCCACAAAATTCAAGGCAGCCGAAGTTATCTGCCCACCCGCACTTCGTCCCGCAGCGATTATTATGATTGCAATGTTGGCCGCGCCCGGAAAATCGCTCCTTCGTAATGTCTATTCCATTAATCGCGGATATGAGGACATTGCCACACGACTTAGGAAAATTGGTGCGAAGATAGAAACTATTAAGAATGCGTAGTGCTTAGTAAGCATGAATTACGCAAAAACACCTCTCGTTAATGGTGGTTTTTTATACCTGACCCCGACGCTACTGTCGAGGTTGACTTTTCTATATTATAGTGATATAATTTGTTTGTTATCAATGATACCCTCTTCCGCAACGGCGTGAGAGAAGCACTTTCCCAATCATCAGTATCATACAGGAGGACATCATGTCCCCGATTACCACATCTTCCTCTCCCCGTCTCATCATCGTTCAGTTCCGTTTCAATAGCTATAACGGGATTCCGCAGAACGTGCGGAACCTCATGAAACGGGAAAAGAAAAATGATACGAAGCACGCCCCCACGGGTGTGGTGGTCATCCAACCCACTCCGCACTGTGACCTCTACTACCTCCTAGCGGAGCTCGAGGCAAGCCAGTACGAAATGATTGACGCATTCTGCCAAGAACGCGAAAATACGAGTGACAGGAGCGGAAAGAGTGTCCACTACGTGGCGCGCTACACCTTCTGTCGCCGAGAGGACGCGGAAATCTTCAGCAAGACCTTCTGGGAAATGCAAAAAGATCTTCTGGCCGAGCTCGAAGCCGTCTGCAGACAGGCGCTCTGGCGTGTGCGAACGTATCAAAACCCGTTCTATAAGGACGGCGTGGAGGTCCACAACGAGCACACCATCAGCATCAACATGGAAGTGCGTGAACCATTTCACGGTCCCGACGGCCAGTCGATTGAACTTTGGCTGAAGGACGAGAATGGCGAACGCATGGGTGATGCCCCGCTTCCGATGCGAGGCGTGTACGCCCTGAACAAGACATTGCGTAGTCTCCACGTTGAGAACGACACCCTCGTTCTCATGTGAGGCTCGCCTCCAAACCATTGGGGCCGCACATAGCGACCCCTTTTCATATCTAAAATCCCTCCACTCGGCGGGATTTTTTCATGCTTCTTCCTTTTTCTCTTCCTTATGTTCCGACTGTTTTAGGAACAAAATTTCTACAATCCTCTACCTAATTTTTCTGTAATTTTACGAATTTGCTTTGTTCTTATATTCTTCAAAATGTGCGAGCGCCGATGCATATCGCTCTGCGGTTCCATCCAAATCCACTACGTTCCACCACTTTGCTATGTAGTCTGCTCGGCAATTCTGGAACTTCAAATAGTAGGCGTGCTCCCATACATCCAAACACATTATTGGCATAAGCCCCACGGAAAGCGGACTTTCTTGATTTGAGGTCATCATTGTTTTCAAATTACCCGACGCATCAACAACAAGCCATGCCCAACCACTTCCAAACACACCCACGCCCATTTTTGAAAAATCCTCCTTGAATTTTGTAAAACCACCAAGATCCTTTTCAATCGATGCCATAATCAAATCGCTTGGCGCATCAGTTTTCTTTGGGCCAATACTTTTCCAAAAAAGCGAATGGTTTGCATGACCGCCTCCATGATTTTTTACTGCGGTGCGGATTGTCTCTGGGATGGCACTCAAGTTCATTAATAATTCCTCAACACTTTTTTCCTGCAATTCGGGGTTGTTTTGCAACGCCTCGTTTAGCTTTGCAACATAAGTCGCGTGATGCTTTGAATGATGAATCTCCATGGTGTGTGCATCAAGGAACGGTTCCAGCGCATCATAGGAATATGATAATTTGGGTAATTCGTACATATCGTTATTATATCACGAGTTTTTCTTTGGTGTACCCACCCACCAACCCCACAGAAAAAAGTAAATACCCACAGCACGTATACCAAAAACACCACACTTTATGCGTGATGCGTTGGTTGGTGGGTGGGTGTATTGTAGCGAATAGTAAGTTTGAGCGCGTCTTTTTTTGTAAACCCGCCAACGCGTGTGCGTTCAAGTGCCGAAAGATATCCACCCGTCTTCAGCTTTCTTCCGATATCGCGCGCAAGCGACCGAATATAAACTCCCGGCCCCGTTGTTACGCAAATTTTTAAGGATGGCCATCTGAATGAAATGAACTCTATTTCTTTAACTAACACCTTTCTTGAAGCAAGTTGAACCGTCTCACCCGCCCTTGTTCGCTCATAAGCCGTTTTTCCTCGAACCTTTAGCGCACTATAGACAGGGGGCACCTGCATTATTTCGCCCTCAAATTCATTCAATGCATTTTTGATTGCCTGAAGCGCTGGTCGTTTTGCTGTGGGAACTTTAGTTTTCATGCCCTCACCGTCATCAGTCGTGCTTTCCGCACCGAGCCGAATCGTTGCAAGATATTCTTTCTCTTTTGCTACCTCATCTGCAATCTTTTTTGTGGCTTCACGCCCCACCGCAATAACAAGCACGCCGGAGGCGCGAGGATCCAGCGTCCCCGCGTGCCCAATTCTCTTTTCAGTTGTGTGTTTTTTTATCTCACGAATCACATCGTAAGAGCTTGGCCCTTTTGGTTTCCACACACCAAAAATCCCTTTCATCCCGTTAGAGACAGGAAATGTTTTGAACGATTTTTGTATCTTGTTTATTTCTTTGGATTTTACGATATCTTGCTTCATAGCACATATAAATTATATTTCTCAAAACATTTCCGGAGTTCTATGCGCAACCTCATATACCGTCACCACGCTCCAGCACTACACAATATATGTACATAGTAAAACGAACGGTCTCTAACGGGATAAATTTTATTGACACGCGAGATATGATGCGACAGTTGCAGCGGTTTCCGCGCGAAGTGTTAATGCTCCAAGATTGAGCGCAACAAACTTCGCCTTTTTTGCGAATGCTATTTCTTCCTTCGTCCATCCCCCCTCGGGTCCTACAAAAATACCGACATTTTTTATTTTAGCCAAAACTTTCGCATTAAAATCTTTACCACCCATATCAAAGAAGATAATGAGGTCATTTTTCTTTGCACTTAAAAGCGCATCTTTAAAAGACATGGCTGATGCAATTCCAGGAACGATGCCACGCCCCGCTTGTTCGGCTGCCTCCTTCAATATCTTTTCTATTCGCTCTTTATTGATATTCATTTTCACCGTGCGCGCAGAAACTACAGGTACGATTCTTGTCACTCCGACCTCAGTAGCTTTTTGTGAGGCAAGTTCAAAATTCTCGCGTTTTAAAATTGAGAGATAGAGCGTCACATTTCTTTTTGGTTCGCTTTTGTTTTTCATTCGTTCCACAACCGCCACTTCTACATATTTATCTCCGTAGCTCGTAACTTTTGCGCGCACTTCTTCTCCACGACCCGTGGAAAGCAGAAGTTCCTCGCCGACATTTAGGCGCAGTACATTACGTACTTGATTTACAAATTCGCGCTCGGTGATAGTGAGTGTAGGCTCGGCTATATTAAAGTCGCCTATAAAACGATGAAGTTTCATATGTTTACTTTACTATGCCATAAGGGATAAGGGTATAGGGTATAGGGATTAGGTGCGAAACGAAAGAAAAAAGACGGAATTGTTTTCCGTCCTTACCCCTAACCCCTTATCCCTTGCCCCTTATCCCTGAATTTATTTGATTCCCGCCGCTTCGTTTATCGCGCTCTTATCAAATCCAACAATAATTGTTCCCTCAATATCCAAAACTGGTACGCCAAGCTGACCAGATTTCTTAATCATCTCTTCTTGTGCCACATGGTCTGTCATCACATCTTTTTCTGTATACTTCACGCCTTTCTGATCAAAATATGCTTTCGCCATTTTGCAGTATACGCACGAGGGGGTTGAATATATTGTTATGGATTTCATGTATTTTTATCATACCACACGTGTCAACCCTGCCTAACGGTATGCAGGCCTGTTATTCACATAATAAAATACCCCCGCTTTCGCGGGGGCTAATCATTAGACGGTAAATCCGAGTTCATTGGACAACGCTTCAGCTTCCTGAAGAAGTGTTCCCATGCCAACATTAATACCATTGACCCAGAATTCCTCGTTCGTGGGGTCGAGGCCAAAAGGAGCAAGTAATTCAACTACGCCCTTTGTGGAGCCCGAACGCAGCGCGTCGAGGTAGTGAGATCCAAATGAATCACCTAACTTTGGCGCGACCGCATAAAGACTTTGTACAAGAAGCTCTCCGAATGCGTAGCCATACACGTAGAACGGCCAATGGAAGTGCGGAATGTATGCCCAAAGGCGTTTCGCGTTCTCGTAGGTAAAAACCTCGCCGTCCTCCCCATACAATTCTTTAAGGGTTTGGAGCCAGATCTCGTCCAATTCTTCCGCGGACAATTTCTTTGGCTTGCCCCACGTGGTGTATGTTTCGTCCATACCATGGAGACGCCGTTCAAAATTTGAAAATCCGATTTGGCGAACGACGCTATTAATCGAATCATCAATCACGCTCATGAGAAGCGCGAGTAATGATTTTTTGTCGCCTGATTCAATAAGACGCTTTTTCAAATAATTGAATGTCGTCATCTCACCAAAAATGGATGCGGTCTCCGCATACGCGGTCGGCGCGCTGAACATAAGAGCACCTTGTTCCTCACCCGCCAACTCTCCATGAACGCCGTGACCCGCTTCGTGCGCCAACGTCATCACGTCTCGATTACTCCCGAGGTAGTTAAGAAGTAGGAATGAACGAGGGATGCCATCAGATAACATGATGCTACTGCAATAAGCGCCATCGGCCTTGCCCTTCGCTGCTGGCGCGTCAACGCGCTCTTCCTCATGCATGCGTAAAACCTTTTCCGCAAGCACGGGACTCAACGCCTCATATGCTGCGAGAACCGTTTTTAATGCTTCGTCGTACGGAATTTTTGTGGAATCGGAAAATGGCATCGCTGCGTTTCTATCACTCCACGGCAAAACCTTAAGTCCTAAAAGATTCGCTTTCAACTTGTAAAATCGTTTCATGATTGGACTTGCAACATCACGCACCGCATTATGAAGCGCCAAAACCATCTCATCCGAAACTCGGTTTGACATATTTTGTGCCTGCATGGGATGCGCATATTTGCGTTCCTCATCTGCAACCGCACCACTACCCGATAACATCCAGAGTGTCTCTGCGGCAAATTTTCCAAACCATCCACCAAGCGTTTTGTTGATGAGCGCCAACGCTTCGGCGCGCATAACAGCATCGGGAGAATTGTTCAGAGTGTCGAGTATCTCTTCAAATGTTTTCTTTTCTCCACGAAATTCAATTTCGAAGTCGGACATGAATTCTTCGTGAAGATTGTCCCACGCGGAATCGCCGAAAGGTTCGAACTTCGTCGTCGCGCTTTCAACCTCTTCACTCAGCATATGCTGCTTGAAAAGACGAATATGCGCTATCCATGATTTGTGCTTTCGCACAAATTCGTCTTCTTTGTACCATCGTTCGCATACTGCATCGTCTAATGCGGCGAGCTCAATCACAAAGAATTCACAGTACTCGCTAGCCTCCTTACTTGTACGCACGTCGATTTGAGCATCTTTTGCTTTCACGACAGAATCGGATACGTTCAGGCTTTTCATGCGCCTAATATACGCGCCAATTTTACTTTCCAACATGCCCATCTTTGCCCAATCGCGTATTGCTTGTGGCAATGTTTCCGCGAGCTTATCCTTGTGGCTTTCGTGGAAATCCTTGTACATTGCGATGAGTTTTTCTACATCCGTATTAAGCTGTGGGTCATCAATGCCAGTATAAAAATATCTGGCAAGATTCCACCTGACCTTTTCGGTTCGGAGTGTGTCGGTAGTAGGAGTATTGCTTTCCATAACGGCCTCCTTTTGGCTGTTAAATTGCTAAGGTCACAGTACTGCTTTCTCTGGGTGGTGTCAAAAGAAATAGTTGTTTTTTTTAATGTCTACCGGAATCTCACCGCTCGACCATTCGGAATGGTCTGCGCTTTCAAAACCCACGGTTTTGAATTTCCGTCCACCCCGCCATCGGCGGGGACCCCTTCTCGGCTGTTCGAATCCGGTAGGCATTAGAAAACAAAACAATCCAATAAAATGGATTGTTTTGTTTGTGGTGGTCATTATACCAAAAAGTTCGGACTCATTTCCAGCAGAACCCCGACTAATGTGGCACGCGCCAAAGGCGCGGGCGAGGTCAATCTTTCTTCAAATTCAGAATTGTGGTGTCATTATATCATTTGCTCGAACTTTTTTTGAACGGGAATGAATCGTCCC
>CAYHGT010000010.1:0-24569 GCA_964356375.1 uncultured Candidatus Saccharibacteria bacterium | reverse complement strand
CGATATGAAAGAATGGCATGTACGAGCTCATTGGAAAGCTCATTGGAAAGCTCATTGGAAAGCTCATGCGGATGATGATGAGGTCGTGATGAGCGTGTGGGAATGAGATGCGCATTTGAGGGAAGCAATCCCGCACGCAGAACCCACTTTGAGATTGTTCCAGGACTGTATCCAAAATGGTGAGCGACTTCTCGTATCCCCATCCCACCCCTCACCAATCTGACGGCTTCCATGCGGAGACGAGGCAACCGATTATTTGTTTCATATATATTCATATTCTAGTCCTCGGGTGTTTCCAAGCTATTGAAGCATTACGCGGGATTGACTTTTCTATATTATAGTGATATAATTCAAGCAGTTATTTAAATCAAAAACCCGCATTTGGGACACCCCAATGCACATCGGCGCGAAGGAGATTTTTATGCGAAAGTATTTATTGCCATTGCTCGCAGCTATTGCCCTTCTGGTAATGGGGCTTGGGTGTACAATGCCAACCCTCACAATCAGAACGTCGAACATGCCGTTCGTGACGAGAAACCAGGTTGTGGTTTCCTGTCCCGTGTCACTCGCGTTCATGAAGGTCGAGAGAATCGACCAGTACGGCAAGGAAGTATTCCTTGTCCGTCCGGACTCCAGTGTTGGCGTCCGCGCTCGTGGGATGTACAGCGACCAGAGCTTCGTGCTCGCGGTCTATGGATATAAGTTGACTGGCCAGAATACGAAAGGTGAGGACCTTTTCGCGCTGGTTGGTCGGCGGTCCCGTGAGTTCCAGTTCTCCAACTACGGGAGTTCTGGCCAGACACTAGCTTGGGACGTGAATACTTACGAGCTCATAGCGCAGTAACGCGCTAGCAATTTAGCCCCCGCCAATCGGTGGGGGTATTTTTTTGCCCAAGGGGCGAACCCTTTGTAGCCGTTTCGGCGCAGTAGGGTATTTTCATATATAATAGAGGCAATGATTGTCTACCTCTACGGGGCCGACTCGTATCGAAGAACTAAAAAATTGAGCGAGATTATTCGGTTGAATAAGGAGAAGCAACCGAACACGGATATGTTTTTTGCCGATCTTTTTGAGGACGCGGAATTGTGGCGCAAAGCAAAAGATTTTTTGGAACAACCCTCAATGTTCTCGCCATCAAAGACGCTCGTGGTTTATGAGAGTGGGGAGGTGGACGAAAAAGGGTGGGTGAAATTATTGAAAGAACACGCAACAACTCCAAAAACATTTATCATTATTTCGGACTCATGCGCAAAGCCCAAAAAAGCGTTTTTGTTTCTTTTGGATGCGCCCGTAAAAACACAAGAGTTCGCAGGCATTGAGGGAAGGATACTGGAAGCATTTTTGAAAAAAGAAGCGGATGCGCATAAATTAGTATTTGAAAAGGATGCGTGGAATTATTTTGTAAAATTCGTGGATTCAAAACCGGAGAAAAGCTGGGTTGGTGTGCGCGAGCTTGAGAAGATTGCGTGCGCGGGATTTGGCTCGGCGATATCAAAAAAAGAAATTGAGACGATTGTGCAATATTCTGTGGAATCCAATGTATTTAATGCGTCGCGCGAACTTATGGGTGCAGGAACGCCTTATAAACGCATAGCACTTCTGGAATCGCTTCTTGCGCAAGGTGAGGACGCGCCCCGTCTTTTTAACCTACTCGCCTACAACGCGCGTGGCGCGCAGGCGGTCCGTCTTGCGGACTTGGATATCGCAATAAAAAGCGGGACCTCGGATTACGAGGAAGCGCTCCTAGATTTTGTACTGCAGAATAACTAAAAACCTCTGCCTACGGCAGACAGGCCGCCGTTTTGCGCGAGTACAAAAAATCCGATTTTATAATCGGATTTTTTGATTACCTGTTATTTACTTCCTAATTTCTTTGCAAGGCGGGATTTCATTCTGTTTGCTTTCCCTTTCTTGATGAAGTTCACCTTTGCCATCTTATCAATAGCTTTGTAGGCGTCTTTCAAGAAAGCTTGTGCGTCAGTTTTTATTTCCGCTACCGCAAGTTTCTTGAACTTTTTCACCGTATCCTTGAGTTTCTTCTCGCGGAGAAGATTTACTTCGCGTCTTCGTACGGTCTGGCGCAATGCTTTTTTTGCTGACTTCGTTCGTGGCATAGTGCATCTATTTAACCGCAGGGCAGGGAAAAAGTCAATTCGCGCGCGTTGACAAAACTATTAAAAGTTATATATTTCAGTCAATTCCTGGGCGTATGCTCGGGTGGTTCCATTGGAACAACGAGGTCTTGTTTCCCACCTCATCAATGGAGACATTCTTTAAGGAGGCCGTCATGGCCGACAAACCGCAGTATACACTCACCGCTGGGCCTTCCCGGGAAGACTTGTTTGACGCTTTGCGTCTGAGGCACGAGGGCAAGACCGTGACGTTCAAGGGAACGCCCACGTGGTGTCCTGGCGGCGGCACTGAGGGATTTTTTATTGTAAATAGTATTGCCGCCGAAGATGGGAGTGGCCACAAGTGGCTTCTCGTTGTCACCCACGCGAGCAATCACAAAACCGCGGATGCCTATTTCGACACCACAACCCGAAAGGGTTGGATGCACGAGAAGTAGCCAGTGGTATCTATCCGCCCGAGCATTCGGGCGGTTTTTCGTTTTTCTGTTATTATTAACGTATGTTACACACGGTTCGTGGAAAGATTGCTGTAAAATATGAGGATTCGTTTGTGATTGAGGTGGGTGGCTTGGGCCTATTTGTATACACGAATATCCAGACCTTGTCCGCGCTTCCGCCCGAGGGGGGCGAGGCGAAGATTTTCTGCCATCTTTTTGTGCGCGAGGAGAAGTTGGAACTCTTCGGATTTCATAGCGAGGAAGAATTAAAGTTTTTTGAGATATTAAATTCGGTTGCGGGCGTGGGACCCAAAACTGCGCTCGGGATTTTAAATATGGATAAGGTGCCAAATATTATGGCGGCTATTTTGGAGAAGCGCGTGGATGTCTTAACGCGTGCCTCTGGAATAGGCACGAAGACTGCAGAGCGCATTATTTTGGAATTGCAGAGTAAGATTAAACTTCCTGTGGGACACGGCGCAACAAAAGAAATGGATATGAATCACGAGGTTGAAGATGTGCTTGTGGGGCTTGGGTATGCGCGAAGCGATGTGCGGGGCGTGCTTCAAACAATAACCGGAAAAGAAACTATTGAGGAGCGATTGCGTCACGCGCTCCGCGGGCTCGGGTCTACGAAATAATAAGGGTAAGGGGTTAGGGAAAAGGGAAGAAACGGAAACACAAATGAAATATATTTATTCAATCTACCACTGGTTCTTTGCATTTGTGGGCAATATTATTTTCGGTTTTCCGAGCAAAAAGATGTATGTAGTGGGAGTTACGGGCACAAAAGGTAAGTCCACAACCGTTGAGATAATGAGCGCCATGTTTGAGGCGGCGGGAAAGAAGACCGCAATTCTTTCATCAGTCACAAGGAAAATTGGCGACCATACGGGTAGGAATATGACGGGGAACACGATGCCTGGCAGGTTTGCGATTCAGAAATTCTTGTATGATGCAGTGCATGCGAAGTGTGAGTACGCTTTTGTTGAGGTGACGTCTCAGGGCGTCACGCAACATCGGCACAAATTTATTGATTGGAATGTGTCGGTATTTTTAAATCTTACGCCCGAGCATATTGAGGCGCATGGTTCGTTTGAGAAGTACCGTGACGCGAAAGTCGCGTTTTTCAAGTACGTAGGGAGCGCAACAAACAAGAAACATTTGTTTTTGATAAATGAGAAGGATGAGTCCGCGCCTTATTTTGAGGATGCGGTACGTCACAATCCGAGCAATGCCATAATACGATTTAGCGGAGAGGGGTTTTTGAAAAACGAACTTGCGGAGCGATATGATTTGAGAACAGAAAGAACAAGAAAAATGTTTGGCGAGTGGTTGTTTGCAGATTTCAATTTGGAAAATACCGCCGCAGCATATGCGCTTGCAAAAGAGAGGGGTATTCAATGGGCAACCGTAGAGTACGCGCTCACGCATTTCAAAGGTGTTCCTGGGCGCTTGGAGATTGTGGAGAGGAGACCGTTCACGGTTGTGATAGATTATGCGCATACCCCCGATTCACTTCATAAATTGTATGCGACGCTAAAGCGCGATTATTTAGCGCCTAATGCCAGAATGATTTGCGTTTTGGGGTCTGCAGGCGGTGGCAGAGATAAGTGGAAGCGACCAGAAATGGGAAAGATTGCGGTGGAATTTTGCTCGTTCATCGTGCTTACGAATGAAGACCCCTATAAAGAAGAACCCGAAGATATTATGAGAGAGATTAAGGATGGTGTTTTAGAAAAACATTTCTCACCCGCAAAACTTTTTGAAATTGTGGATAGGAAAGAGGCAATTCGCAAGGCACTCTCGCTTGCGAAGGAGGGCGATGTAGTTGTGATGACAGGCAAGGGGAGCGAGATGTCTATTAATGGGAAACGTGGCAGCACAATTGCATGGAGTGAACGCGCGGTGTGCGATGAGCTGCTTGCCGAGTTGAGAAAATAGGGGGTGGCCCGCCTGCTACGCACTCAGGTAAACATTTTTTGTTTTTAGGAAAACAAAGTATACTACCTATATATGAAGCTATCATTTCTTGGTGGGGCGAAGGAGGTTACTGGGTCAAATTATCTTTTGGAGTCGGACGGAACGAAAATACTGATAGATTGCGGTCTTTTTCAAGGCTCAAAATATTGCGAGGAGGGAAATCTTCTGCCTTTTCAATACAACCCAAAGGATATAGAGGCCTTGCTTGTAACGCATGCGCACATTGATCACATCGGAAGAATTCCAAAGCTCTACAAAGACGGGTTCCGTGGAAAAATATACTCAACCCAACCGTCTAAAGATTTTGCCGAACCGCTCTTGCTTGATGCCGAGCACATGATGCGCGAAGAGGGCAGGCGAAAAGGTACGGGGGTAATTTATGATATTGACGATATTAATGGAGCGCTCACGTTGTGGGATGGTTTGCCGTACCACGAAAAAATTGTCGTCGGACCTTTTGAAATTGAATTTTATGACGCTGGTCATATTTTGGGTTCCGCATCCATTTTGGTGACGTGCGAGGGAAAAAGAATTCTTTTTTCGGGAGACCTTGGCAATATTCCTGCGCTTTTCATTAAAGATACCGAATATTTTGAGAATGTGGATTACGCGCTCATTGAATCCGCGTATGGCAACCGCATACACGAAAACGTAGAAAAAAGATCAGATATTTTGGAGGACGTGATAGAGGAGACAGTAAAAAACGGCGGCGTGGTTATGATTCCCTCATTTGCGCTCGAGCGTTCGCAAGAAATGATTTACGAGATAAACGAGTTGGTGCAACGCGGGAAAATTCCGAACGTTCCCGTATTTGTAGATAGTCCGCTCGCCATCAAACTCACCGCAATTTATCAAAAGTATGGGAGAAACTCTATGTATATGAATGACGAGTTTATTGCGCACGGACATAGCGGTCAGGCAACCTTCAATCTTCCCGGAGTTAAGATGACGCTTACGACCGAACAATCAAAGGAAATCAACAACATTCCAGCGCCGAAGATAATTCTCGCAGGGTCCGGCATGTCGCAAGGCGGACGCATTTTGTATCACGAGATTCGTTATTTACCCGATCCAAAAAATCTCATTCTTTTTGTTGGGTATCAATCCAAGGGTTCGCTCGGACGCATGATATTGGACGGTGCGCGCAACGTGCGCATATTGGGTGAGGACGTGGAGGTGCGGTGCAGAACATATGTGATTGGCGGATATTCCGCACACGCAGACCAGAATCAATTAATGCGTTGGCTTGAACCAATGCGTGAGCACGTGAAAAAAGTGTTTGTGGTGCAAGGAGAAGAAGAGAGTTCTCTTGCGCTCGCACAACGCGCGCGCGACGAGTTTGCAATTGACGCAGAGGTGCCCGCGGTCAACACAACTGTTATAATTTAACCATGCTAAAAAAAGTTATTAAAACAAAGAAAGATTTTGAAGAACACGTACACAAATTAAAATATAAAATTTGTGTGTCAGGTGCCGCCGAAACAGGACATTGCTCCAAGGACGCATTTGAGAAGGCAGAAGCAGTTGGTCGTGAGATTGCACGACGCGATTTGGTGCTCGTGACTGGCGCAACTACTGGAATTCCATACTGGTCCGCAAAAGGCGCCAAGATGGCGGGCGGGCTTGTGATTGGGCTTTCTCCTGCGGCATCAAGGTTGGCCCACATTAAATCCTACAAACTGCCAACTGATTATCACGATTTGATAATTTACACGGGTTTTGATTATGCGGGTAGAAATTTACTTCTTACTCGCTCGTCCGATGCCATCATCACTATTTGTGGGCGCGTAGGAACGCTGAATGAGTTCACTATTGGATTTGAAGATAATAAACCAATGGGCGTGCTTGAGGGAACGGGCGGAACTGCGGATTATATTAGAGAGCTTTTGGAAAAATCGCATAGAGGCACAGGAAAGGTCTCGTTTTCAAATGACCCCGAAGAGCTCATGGACAAAGTGCTTGCCACAATTAAGGAGGATGAAGAAAAGAACGGAATAAAAGGCCGAGTATTATAAAAACGGCGATAAAAACAAAAACACATATATGGCAAAGAAAAAAGTTAAAAAAGCAAAACCGAAAGCAAAAAAAATGAAGGCAAAAACTAAGCCAAAAGTGAAGCCAAAAAAACTGAACACAAAGCCGAAGCCAAAATCTAAACCAAAGATGAAAATGGCGGTGAAGGTAAAAGAGCCAAAACCGATTGGCTTTGTGACCCATTTCTTTGGCGGAATAGATGTGGCCATTGTTAAGTTTAAAGTTCCCGTGAAGCTTGGCGCGACTGTTCGTTTCAAAGGAGCAACGACGGACTTTACAGAAAAGATAAAATCAATGCAGTACGACCACAAACCAATCGGTGTCGCGAAAAAAGGATTGGATGTGGGCATTAAGATTGATAATAAGGTGAGAGAGGGTGATGGGGTGTATCTCGCATAACGTATAAAAAGCTAAAAACGGATCGCGAAAAACGCTTCGTTTTTTTGTCTCGCTTATCTTATAATAAGTGTGGAACCCGTCCCGTTAGAGTTTTTGAAAATTAACGTGGCGAAAATCAAGGAAACTTTAAGGCGTGGAAAGCGGAATATAACTACTCATAAAACTTTAACTGGATGAATAAGAACTTTGTATTTGCGGTGAGCGTGCTTTCAAAGACCATCATGGGTGCCGGTATTTTTTCACTTCCCCTCGTGTTCTATATGGTTGGCGTTGGTACGGGTATTTTGTATCTCTTGGTATTCACGCTTGCATACTGCGTAATTCATCTTATGTATGCGGAAGCGGTTCGCATGGAGCCCGATGAGCACAATTTCGCATATTTAGCGCGTAAATACTTGGGAAGCATATTCGGCTCCATCGCGACACTCATCATTCTAATCGAGCTTCTCATTGTGCTCACGGTTTATATTATTCTTTCTCAATCATTTTTCGGCATTATGTTTGGTGTGCCTGGAGCATATGCAGCAATTCTTTTCTGGATTTTAGGAACAGCATTCATTTTTGTAGATTTAAAATGGATTGAGTGGATATCGGTTGTGAGCGTGCTTATGCTTCTTACGGCCGTTGGAATTATTTTTCATACATCAATTCCTTACGCGTTCGCAACGCCGTTTGTAAAACCAATAAATTGGTTTTTGTTCCTCCTTCCTTTTGGACCGCTCTTTTTTGCGCTAAATGGAAGACCAGCAATATCAAAAATGGTTGAAGTTTGGAGGAACGCGACGCGCGAGAAAAAACCATTTTCACTAACCAAAGCTATTGTGGTGGGCACGCTTCTTCCAGCGCTTCTGTATATTGTGTTTGTGTTGGGGGTGTTAAAACTTAGCCCCATCCCTTCGGAAGACGCAATTTCGGGAATCACGGCCGTTCTTCCGGCGTGGCTTATGGCCATGTTGGGAGCTTTCGGGTTTGTGGCCATCTGGGTCCCATATTTTATGATTGGCACAAATATTCGGGACATCTTACGCGAAGACATGCACCTTTCTCGTATTATGAGCGCGGGATTTGTGACGCTTATTCCCATTGGTCTTTTTCTCTTCGGGGTGGGCCAGTTTATATCAGTTGTGGGGTTTGTGGGAGGACTCTTTTTGGCGCTTGAAGGAGTTTTTGTGGTGACCATCTGGCGGAGAGCATTTCCGAGAAGTAAATACCGCCCAGTTTCATATTTTCTTTATGCAATATTTTTTCTCTCAATAGTGTATGAGATATTATTTATCATTTTTTAAAATGCGTACCACACTAAAAACTTTGATTTTCGCACTTATCTTTGCATTGCCATTCGGTACAAAAAAATTCATCGCCGTGCTTCTTCCGCAATTTTTTGAAAACGCGCGAGAGTTCTCCTCGCTTTTTGTATATGCGACAGACATGTTAGCGCTTACGCTTATTATTTACTCATTTTTCTATTTCAAAAAAGAATTCTTTCGTAGAGTTTCGGGCATGAAGTGGTTTGTTGCATTTTTTGTACTCGCGGTTATTTCACTATTCTTTGCAACACAGGAACGATATGCGTTGTATATGGTCGCCGAACTTGTTATCGCGATACTTGCCGGGCTTGCGATAAGAAACGCGCTCGCAAAGGATATCGTGAGTTTTCACAGTATTTGCGCCGTGCTTGGCTTATCCGCGTTTATTCAAGCGGTTATCGCAATTTTGCAATTTTACTATCAGAAGAGTATTGAGCTGTGGTTCTTGGGCGAGCCCGTGGCAGACGCAACCATGAAGGGCGTTGCGCGCGTAACTATTGATGGTGTGAGCTATCTTAGAAGTTTCGGAACTTTGCCACACGCAAATATTTTGGCGGCCTTCTTGGTTCTTGGGTTCATTACGCTTGCGTACGCCTATTTCACTTCCGCGCGCGAACAAAAATTTTCTCGCGTAGCATCGGTGGTTGGCATGGTGACCATTCTTTTTGCGCTTGTCTTCACATTTTCTCGGTCGGGCTGGCTTATTGTGGGATTTTCCATTCTTGCGATTCTCACATACGGATTCACAAAGCATGAGTTTCGCAGGATTGCGCTTGGATTTTTAGGCGTCATTCTTATTTCTGGCGCGCTACTTGCGTATTATTTCGGATGGGCAATAGCGCCACGCGCGGGATTTGTAAAAGGCGAAGCGAGTGTGGACCACCGCGTGTTTTATAACGAGATAGGCATAGCACTCATAAAGAGTCATCCCTTTGGTGTGGGCATCGGCAATCAGGTTATTGTGGCAGACCAAAACGGACTCTACGCAGAAAAAGGTTTGACACAGATCTGGCTCGCACAACCCGTGCACAATATTTATATTCTTATTGCATCAGAGCTTGGCATTTTGGGTATTATTGTATTTCTTATACTTCTTTTTTATGCATTCCGCGCGGTGCGCCTCAAGTACCCCAAACTTGTATTCGCTGGCATCATGTTTGGCTCATTGCTTGCCTTTGGTCTTGTAGACCACTTCCCGTGGGACTTGCACGCTGGGCGTTTGATGTTTTGGGTAATGTTCGGAATAATGTTAGGGCTTAGCGCAGAGCATTCAAGGCCCTCATCGTTCAATGGATAGGACGCTAGCCTCCGAAGCCGGAAATTGAGGTTCGACTCCTCATGAGGGCACAAGATTTATATATGGGAAAACAAGAAGCACTTAAAAACTTAGAACAAGAAATTGCGAATGACACTACGCTTCCACTACGCGAAGCAAACCTTGTGTTTGGCGAAGGGAATATTAATTGCAAAGTTCTTTTTATTGGTGAGGCGCCAGGAAAAACAGAAGATGAATTGCGAAGGCCATTCGTTGGCCGTTCAGGGAAGTTGCTAGATAAGATGCTTAACGAGATTGGAATGAAGCGTGAAGATGTGTATATCACAAACATTGTGAAGCGAAGACCACCAGAAAATAGAGACCCATTGCCGGAAGAGATCATCGCATATAAACCGTATCTTACGCGTCAGATTGATATCATAAAGCCGACGCTCATCGCGACACTCGGTAGATTTTCAATGAATTATTTCTTGCCCGAGGCAAAGATATCGCGCGACCAAGGAAAATTGTTCCACGCGAACGGCTACTATATCTATCCCATCTATCATCCCGCGGCCGCAATGCGAGGAAATGCAATGATGGGGGATTTTAAGGAATGCTTTAAAAAACTTCCGAGGGCGATTGCAAAGTGCGAGGGGCTGTTTCACAAACCTACGACAAATAACTGACGACCCACAACAACAGAAGGCGAAAAACTAACGACTAATAACAGTGCCACTATAGTTAACTATGGTGGCACTGTTTTACTCGCGAGACAATGAGTAGGCACCCCAGTTAACTGGGGTGCCTATAGTTTTAGCAGACCGTTATGTGTTTTTCAGATCAAACTACTCAGAAAATTGGAAAACGGGTATAATGTGGGTATATGAATTTTGCAGTGCCGTACATCATAGGCCGTTTTTTCTATCGTATGGGCGAGTTTTTGCGCCACTGGTATGTGAAAAGCGCGCGTATGTATACCGACTACGTGTTCGGTCTTTTGCGCCGCATGGACAGGACACTCGCATGGCGCATTACGCTTAAATATTTGTTTAGGCCACTTTACGGCGATTATTCGTTCATTGGGCGGGTCTTGGGGTTCATATTCAGATTATTCCGTCTCATTGTCGGTGGAGTTATTTATCTGTTTGTATTTGCGGTGGCGATTTTCGCGTATCTTGTGTGGATTTTTCTTCTACCATATCTCGTGTTACGAACGTTTTTTAATTAACAAACCAAATGCTTTACTTTCACGAACCACGACTGTTCTTCACCGCCTTCGGCGAATTTTTGGTTCGTCTCATAACCTATTCCGTATACGCGCTTCTTTCGCTTAGCGCGTTCTTTCTTGTTATTTCAAGTTCTGTTGGTGCTCGCTCGTTTGGTTTCTTGCTAGCATTATTTCTTGTAGATCGCGCAATGCATATGAAGGAGGGTGAGCGCTCGGTTGCAGAGTTGAGTGGCGAGAAGAAAAATGTGGCACTCACGTTTACATCCACTGCCTATCGCGTGTTTAGTCGCGCATTTCGTAAATCCCGCGCAGTGGGAAAAAATTTCTATCTTATTCTTTTGCAAGAATTATTGGAACATAAGGACATAAAAGAATCACTTCTCCGCCTCTCCGTAGATATTTCCGAGTTTGAAAAAAAGGTAGATGTTGCGATTCAATCAACCACCAAAAACACACTAACCAAGGAAGAACTCTTAGCTATCGTGGAATCTCTTGCGGTAACCGCATACGGAAGCGCGATACACACGGGTGAGGAATATGTACATACGCGCAATTTGTTTGTTGCGCTCTCACTTGTAGGCGACCCCGTCGTCGCAAAACTGTTTGAGCTTTCGGAACTTTCAAATACTAACTTGCAAGAAGCAATCATTTTTGGGCGATGGAAAAAATCATTTTTCAGCGGAATTCCTGCGGTGATTGGTGGGTTTGTGCGTATGTTTCCAGCGAGACGAAAGAGGCGGGCCATGAATCGCGCGTGGACATCGCGACCTACGCCACTTCTTGATGGGTTTAGCACAGACCTAACCGATGTGGCACGTTCGGGGGCGGCTGGATTTCTTGTGGGCCACGAGAAAGAACTTGATACATTAATGCAGGTTGTTTCTCGGGTGGGGAAGCCGAACGCGCTTCTTGTTGGCGAACCGGGCTCAGGAAAGAGCACTATTATTGAGCATCTTGCATACCGCATGACGAAGGATGATGTGCCACCAATCCTTTTTGATAAACGACTTATTTCCATAGATATCGGTGCGCTTATTGCGGACACGACAACCGAAGTTCTTGCGGGGCGATTGAAGAGTATTGTGGAGGAGGTTCTCTCTGCCGGGAATATTGTGCTTCACATTCCAAATATGCACGACCTCTTTCGCACCGGGCAGACAAAATCAATCAACGCGATTGATGTAATCCTTCCCGTTATCGTGAGCGAGGCGATTCCCGTGATTGGCGAGTCCTTCCCTCGCGAGTTTAAACAATACATTGAGATACGTACGGATTTCTTGGATCAGTTCCAAGTAGTCCCAATAGAAGAAATTTCTGAGGAGGATGCGGTGAAGTATCTCATTTACAATTCTCTCATTTTAGAAAAGCAGTATGGCGTATTTATTACATTTCGCGCAATTGAAAAGGCGGTTCATCTCGCACATCGCTATTTTCACAATAAGTTATTGCCAGGAAGCGCAGAAGATCTTTTGAAACAAGCGATTGTTATGGCAAAAACGAACGGCGCAAAAATATTGGAGGCGAATATCGTGGTTGCGGTTGCAGAACAGCAAAGCAAGATTCCAATAGAGAAAGCGAGTCAGGTGGAGGCGGAAAAATTGTTGAATCTTGAGAGTATTATTCATGAGCGATTTGTAAATCAAGATATGGCGGTTAGTTCCGTATCGCGTGCACTACGGGAATATAGGAGCGGTCTTGCGCGAAAAGGCGGTCCAATTGCCACATTCCTTTTTGTTGGACCGACTGGCGTGGGAAAGACGGAACTCGCAAAAATATTGACGGGTATTCAGTTCGGTTCAAAAGATTTTATGCTACGATTTGATATGTCCGAATATCAGGACAAGCAGAGTATTTTTCAGCTTATCGGCGCGCCAAATGGCGAAAGGTCTGGAACCTTAACCGATGCGGTGTTAAAAAATCCATATAGCTTGGTGTTGCTTGATGAGTTTGAGAAAGCGCATCCCGATATTCTTAATCTATTTTTACAAGTATTTGATGATGGGCGACTGACCGACAGTATTGGACACACGGTTAATTTCCAGAATACGATTATTATCGCGACCTCAAACGCGAGCTCCGTGTTTATTAAGGAGGAGATAGAGAAAGGTTCTAAGATTGAAGATATTGCTGTAGAGCTTAAGAAAAAACTCACAGACCATTTCAAGCCAGAACTTATCAATCGTTTTTCCGAAGTTATCGTGTTTCGTGATTTGAAGCTTGAAGAGATATATATAATTGCAAAATTCCTCGTAAAAGACGTGGTGGGCACGCTTCGCACAACACACGGCATTGATTTGCGCATAGACGACTCGGCGCTTAAGAAGATTTCCGAGCTCGGGTTTAGTCCTGTGTTTGGCGCCCGTCCACTTCGCCAGGTGGTTTCCGAAAAAGTTAGGAGCACGCTTTCGGAAAAGATATTGAGGCGCGAGATTACACGCGGTTCGGTTCTCTCACTTACTTATATAAACGACCAATTTGTGTGGGTAAATGTTGAGGACGCGGTAAATAAAGTACAATAGATTTGGCATATGATGAACACAATACGACCACACGCAAATCCAAAAATAGAAGTTACCAAAAAGGAATTTTCGGCGGGCATAATCATTTTTCGGCGCACCAAGGAGGGCCCCAAATTTTTGATTCTATATCACGGAGGTCCCTATTGGAATTTTCCGAAGGGAAAACTTGAGGGGGAGACGAATTTTAAGGCAGCGCTTCGCGAAGTAGATGAGGAAACAGGCATCAAACAGGGAGAGCTTCACTTTAAGAGTTGGTTCAAGGTGCAGGATAGGTTTACCTACGTGCGGAATCGCGAGAAAATTGCGAAGGTGGTAACGTACTATCTTGCGGAAACGCGTCAGAAAGAAGTGAAAATAAAAATAGTGCCCGATACGCACGAAGGGGAACAGCATGAGGGATATGGATGGTTCTTATATAGGGATGCGGTTCGGCTTCTTATCTCGCCAACATTGAAGCAGAACCTGAAGCGCGCATACCTTGCGATAACAAGAAAAAAAACAACGCAGGTACAGCGCATAACTACAATTCAGCAAATAACACCGCTTCACTAAAATTACATAAGGTGCGGTAAAAAACCCCGCTCTAGTAGAGCGGGTTTTTGTTATTCTGGTTTTTGCTTTTTCGCAATTATTTGCGCAGCTTCCACAATCTTTGCAAATACTTTTGGTTCCGTTTTTGCGAGTTCTGCGAGAATCTTTCTGTCTATCTCAATACCCTTCTTTTTCAATGCACCCATTAAGACGCTGTAGCTTACTCCGAGTTGTCTTGATGCTGCATTTACCTGAACCTGCCAGAGTGCCCGCATGTCGCGTTTCTTTTCCTTGCGACCCTTGAACATTCTGCTTTGTGCGTGGAGCAACGCTTCTTTTGCGGCGCGCTCTTTTGATTTTCTTCCCCACTTATAACCTTTTGTGAGTTTTAGGGTCTTCTCTCTTTTTTTGTGGGCGCTAACGCCTCTTTTTACGCGTGTCATAGGTTAAAAATATTTCTTTATCAATTCTTTTGAATTTACCAATCCGCGGCTAAGCTTCTTTCGCTTCATTTGCGAGCTCGACTTATTGACCCGCGAGTGTCCGAGCGCCATTGCGCGACGCATAACCTTTCCATTCTTGGTTATACGTATTCGTTTTGAAATGCTTTTCGATGTTTTCATATTATTTTTTTGTGATTTGGGTTACAAATCCTCTTCCGCCCTGTTTTGGTGGCAATGTTACCTGGTGCGGGGTAGTAATCATTGTGAGGAATTCTTTTAACTTTTGAAGCCCCCAATCCTTATTTCCCTTTTCTCTACCGCGCAGGAACAATCCTATCTCAACCTTATGGCCCTCGGCAAGAAACTCTTCAACCTTCTTTACCTTCACCTCAAGGTCGTTCTTGGCCGCCCTCGGCGTAATGCGGACCTGCTTTAACTCCTTTGCTTTCTGGGTTGTTCGCTTCTTCTTTTCTTCCTTTTCCTGTTGGTACCTAAACTTATCAAATCCTATGATTTTTGCAACCGGTGGTTTTGCCATTGGAGCAATTTCTATAAGATCCAAACCCCTTTCTTGAGCGGCTTTCAGCGCTTGGCTTAAAGACATCACGCCGAGGTTCTCGCCAGCGTCCGTTACCACGCGAAGCTCTACTGCCTGTATTTGATTGTTGATTCGGTATTGTATGCCAAAATCATACCACAGGTTTCAAATTTGTAAAACGCGTGAGCCATTTGTAGATATAAGAATCCCCGCCATATGGCGGGGATTACAACATCAAAGGTTAAACAGGTTTTTTGCGATCGCTTCCTCTATTTTGATGAAGACGGGGAATACGACATTGTCGTTTAGACCACTGCCGAGCCCATCCACGAATCCCTTGTCCGCGCGCTTTGTTGCATATCGTTCACAGCCCGCCAAGCCGGCCGTGGTGACATTTCCAAAAAATATTTCGTCATCTTCACGATGCGGGTGAGTGAAGTAGTGAAGTCGTGACCTCCTATCATTGAAATCTAGGCCCAATGAGGATTTCCAGTCGGCGAAAGCTTGGCACGAAATTTTTGTCGCCGTCTCAATTTGTGGAACGTAGATTAGAGCAATAACTTCTTCTGCCGCTTTATGCACACCTACCGCCTCGAGTGCTATGCCCATTTCCTCAAACAGCATACACTCCCTGCCTCTTGCGCCACACAGTATCGCAAAAAGAATTTCGCTTCTACTCATTCAAGCTCCTTATGAATGGTTCTTGTGATGAACTATCGCCATAATGCATTGTTTCAACGCTAATGTCAACAACAATAATAAACAAAAACCCCGCCAAGCAGGCGGGGAGAGAAGTCATTTCTTATCAAGCGTGTATGTGCTTACGCTGTTGTCCGTATTGCGCACGGTTACGACGTAGTGGCTTGCGGCATCGCGCGTCACTTTTACGACGAGCACGGCTTCCGGGTGCTGTGTGCGCACTTCACGCAACAGTTGTTTCCTTGATTGAATCTGTCGGATTGCGGGAACCGCAATCATTGCGATGAGCAAGACAATTGCGAGCGCAAGTACCAATTCAATAAGTGTAATACCCTTCTTTGTTCGGCTCATAGCACCTCCTTTGTATGTGTGGTGAGCTTTGACTATTAAGCCACTACGCACCGCGGAATGCAAGCGATTAAATAAAAACCCCGCCAAGCAGGCTGGGAAGATTTCTTACGTATGTGGCATGAGGCGCAATTTATCGCTCCTACAAAACGATTGTTGTGCCGGTGTTTGGATAATTGAATCGTGCATCGCGATGTTGTGGTTGGATTGCCCATGCCGCAAAACCGATAAGTGCGAGGGCGGCAACGAGGCCGAGTACCGCGACGATGCTGACTCCGATGATGCCAAGAACCTCGGCGAGCGTACAGACATTCAACGGTTTTCCGTAGAGCATTTCACCCTCCTTGTGACATGGGTTTACGCTATTGAATGGTGTAGGAATATTTGGAACCGTCGCGACTTTCTACGGTCACGACATACTTCATTGGGCCCACTCGTTTTGCGTTGACACTTTTGGCTTTTGGGTGTTTGTTCAGTTCGGAGTCCGCAATCTTTTGCGCTGTGTCATTGCTTTCGTTGTAGAGTGTGTACGCGCTCACAGATCCATCCCTATTTTCGACTGTCACGACATTGTAATCGTAGGTATCGTTGTATTGAACTTTAATGACGCGTACAACTTCGGGATGCTCGGCTTTGAAATTATACCCCACTCTTTTTAGTTGGCGACTATACAAAAGTGCGGGAATCGTAATTGCCGAAACGATGCCAGTAATTGCAAGAACAAGCAGAATCTCAATGGGCGTAATACCACGTTGCCTTAGCTTCTTCATTTCACCCTCCTTTTGGGTATGGTATGAGCTTGGAGTATTAAACTACATAGGATGGGAGAATGCAAGGGGAGATAAGGTGTTTCACTGCTCGGCAATTAAGAATTGCCTGCGTTTTCAAAACTCACGGTTTCGGAGTCGAGTTTATTTCGGTAACTTTGTTGGCATGTTCGCGCGATAGCGTTTTATTAACATCTCTTTTTTGTTGCGACGCCATTTCTTGATTTGAATTTCTCTTTGCCTCGCCTCGGTGAGCGTTGCGTATTTTTCTAAAAAAACGATGTTAAATTTTGCTTTGCCTTTGATAAATAGCGCGCCAGATTGAGCATTATGAGTAATTAGTCTTTCTGTTGGTTTTTCAGTAATCCCAATATATAACTTTCCGAAGTCATTTTCGATCATGTATACAAAAACCATATATTTATTATATGCCCCTCGACTCCGCTCGGAGCAAGTCGGGGCACTCGACTCGCTCTTGTGGTTTACCACGAGCGAATAAAAAATCCCACAAAGTGGGATTTTTTATGAGTCGAGTGGAGATGACCGGAGTTGAACCGGTGTCCAAAATACTTCTCATAAATCGTCTACAAGCTTAGTTTGAATTACTTCAGACAAATGATTCTATTTTTAACAACGGCGTACGAATCAATAGACCGTTGCGATTTCCAAATATTACACCGGCACTCCTCTATGGAACCTTGAGGACCAATGCCCCACTAAAAAGCGGGGAACACCAAGCGTTACGCAAATGCGAACGAAGGCGCTGCAACACGAGTGTTGTCAGTTAAAATTTTTGATAGGATTTACGAGGCAATCAGCTCGGCTTGCAAATCTATGAGGGGGTATTCTGTCAAAGCCCAACATCCCCATGGAGCGTGTCTGTTTTCCAGACAAGCTTGTTTTAATGAACGAGACCTATCGGATAGATCTTCGGATTTCGCGTTCGGTATCCCGTTTTTTGATTGCCTCGCGTTTGTCTGATTTATTCTTACCCCTACCAAGTCCGAGCTCAATCTTCACGAATCCG
This sequence comes from uncultured Candidatus Saccharibacteria bacterium, assembly GCA_964356375.1. Taxonomy (GTDB): domain Bacteria; phylum Patescibacteriota; class Minisyncoccia; order UBA6257; family GWB1-50-10; genus CAIKKG01. The sequence continues at coordinate 6,918 of CAYHGT010000010.1, read as the reverse complement.
CGTATATTATACGATTTCAATGGTACTAATGTCAATCCCTCGTTTAGCTTGCTTCCTATGTGGCGTATCTCCTCGCGCGTCAAAAGAAGCTTGCGCGTACGTGTTGCATCATAGTTTGTGGGCGCATTCTTTACTTGGAATGGTTGAATAGTCGTTCCTACAAGGTAGGCCTCATTTCCACGAATAATTGCGTGGCTTCCTGATAAATCAAAACGGCCTAATTTTATGGATTTTGCCTCGTGTCCCGTGAGTTCAATACCTGCTACGATTTTTTCTAAAATCTCGTAGTCAAACGTCGCCTTTTTGTTTACCGAATAGGGTTCCATCACTCTTTCAAAATAGCATTTTATTCAGGGGCGTGAAAGCTTTTGTATTTTGCGCGCGTCTGCTTTAATAAGGTGTATGAGGGAGAAGATAATAATCGCGTTACAAAAGCACATTACGGAAGATGTAGTTCCAGACGTTTCCGTAGCGGAAAACAAGGTGTTTGGACACTACAGCACGAATGTGGCTTTTCGGCTTGCGAAATTACGTAATACGTCGCCTCGTGTGATTGCGGAAGAACTTGCGCGCCAACTCTCAAAAGAAAAAACATTCACGCGGGTTGAGGTTGCGGGTGGGGGATTTTTGAATTTTTGGTTTTTAAAAGAAACACTCACAAAGGAACTTTCCGAAATCGTAAAAAAGAAAGGTGCGTATGGCACAAAAAAACTTGCAAAGGCACAAAAGAAAAAAATACAAGTTGAGTTTGTGTCTGCAAATCCGACTGGACCGCTCACGCTTGCAAACGGACGCGGTGGGTTTTTGGGTGATGCAATTGCGCACGTACTCACGTCCGCGGGACACGAAGTTGAGCGCGAATATTATGTGAATGATGCGGGAAATCAGGTGCGCACATTCGGTCTTTCGCTTATGGCAAACGCGGGGCTTATTCCTTTTGAGGAAAACTTTTATAAAGGTGAGTATGTAAAAGAGTGGGCGGAGAAAAACGTGGCAATTGTAAAGAAGCTTAAAAGTGACCCGGAAAAACTTGGCGCGACTGCTTCTAAAGATTTCTTAAAACTCATTAAAACTGCGGTAGAGAAAAAAGCGGGCATACTATTTGACCGTTACACCTCGGAACAGCATGACATTCACGATAAGAAACTTATTGATAAGACACTCGCACTCTTTAAGGAGCTTCACGTAACGTACGAACAAGACGGTGCATTGTGGCTTAAAACAACGGATTATGGTGATGATAAGGACCGCGTGCTTATCACAAGCGAGGAAACGCCAACCTATTTCCTGGCGGACGCAGGACACTACCTTGAGACAAAAAAGAGGGGATTTGATGGCAAAATACTCATTTTGGGCCCCGATCACTATGGGTATGTGAGTCGTATTCAGGCAGCCGCAAAGATTGTTGGGCTCTCAAAATCAGATGTGATTATAACGCAGGCGGTGCGTCTCATAAGTGGAGGGAAGGAGGCCAAGATGTCAAAGCGTAAGGGTGTATTTGTGACATTTGGCGAGCTTGTGGAGGATGTGTCGGCGGATGCCGCACGCTTCTTTTTCCTTATGATATCTCCCGACACACACATGGACTTTGATATTGACCTTGCAAAGGAGAAGTCACTAAAGAACCCCGTGTTCTATGCGCAGTATGCGTATGTGCGGGCGCTTAGCATAATTAAAAAAGCACACATTAAAAAAGGAAAAATTGATTTGTCGCTTTTGACCACCGAAGAAGATACAAATCTTATGCTGAAGCTTGCCGAATTTCCAGAAATTTTGGAAGACACTGCGCGTGATTACGCAATTCACCGCGTGACGCGATATGTTCTTGAGCTCTCAAAAATATTTCATAATTTTTATGAGGTGGAGCGGGTGAGCGGTGTTCCAGACAATATTGCACGTGCGCGTCTTGCACTTGTGGCCGGTGCCGCAACTGTATTAAAAAACGCACTCGGAGTTCTCGGAGTGTCTACACCAAAAAAAATGTGATTTTTCCCAGAAAGGAAAAATCATCCCGAGCCTGTCGAGGGATATAAATTTTAAAAAACGCCTCCATGGGTGTTTTTTTGTTTATTTGGGAAGAATTTCCTTTACCTTATTTACCACGTCTTCTATCTTCCAATCTGCTTTCACAAGATAGTAGACAGGCTCGATTTCCACAATCTCTCGCATAATCTTATCGTCCGGATTTAAATTTGTAAGTATGATGACGGGAACTGTCTTGCCCCACGGATCCTTGCGAAGCTGTTCAAGCATCGTCATGCCACTCATTTTGGGCATAATAATATCCAAAAGAATAATACTTGGTTTTTCTTTGAGCGCTACTTCCAATCCTTCCTCGCCATCCTTCGCCTCAATGGTTTTCATTCCTTCGTGCGCAAACTTCTCCACGAGCGCAAGGCGCACGGATGCGTGATCTTCAATGATTAAAATTGTCTTTTCATTATCTAGCATAAAGCTGAATCTATGTGTAGTATACCATTTTAGAAATCAAGCGGGAAGCGTCAGTTTTCTCGTGCCCTCCTTAGCCACCATCCCCGAAAGCGGGAACGATACGTGGAAAGCGGTACCCTCGTTTTCTTTGGATATAAACCATATTTTCCCGTCACTTTCTTCAACGATTGATTTTACAATATAGAGACCAAGCCCCGTACCATCGGTTTTTGTTTCTACCGCATTATCAGCGCGGTGTGTTTCCATTACTATCCCTTGTATTTAATGTGTATGTAATGGTGCTCGCGGTTGGTGTGACTGAGGAATCACCAAATTGGAAGCAACCCCCATTGCCCGCATCTCGCGTAATTGTTGCGAGCACCGGAACGCCAGTATTGAAAGAAAAACCCGTTGGTGCAGTAATAACAACAGTTCCATTCCCTCGAGTTATTGCGTGCGCCGTTGTCTCGGTTATGGTCGGGCCCGTGAGTGTTGTGTATGCACTAGCACTTGTATTTGCGGATAGTGCTGAGCCACCCGTTGCGTGTGTGACGGTTACCGCGGCGGCGACGCCGAAACTTGCGATAAAGAGTAGAGAGCACAATAGTAGAACTTTTTTCATCCCGTTAGAAATGTCGGAACGGGAGGTATCAATATTTTATCGCAGCTCAAGCAAAACAAATCAGTCGAAATAAATTAAACCAAACTTCTAACGGGATTCATTACCCTAATTGTACTAAATTAGGACATTCTAAAGTATGAGAAAAACTACTTTTTGGGTTTGCGGGATTCAAGTACTGCCAAGCACCTTTTTGTAAAAACCACGCATATTCATTACAATAAACCCATGCTGAAAAACGGAGATAAGTTCTCGTTGCCCGAGGTAGAGGAGAAAGTCCTGCGCTTCTGGGACGAACAGGACATATTTAAAAAATCACTTTTGAAGAATGCGCCGGAAAAGGGCGCCAATGGGAAAATAGGAAAAGGTAAAAAGTTCGTGTTTTATGAAGGCCCTCCGACCGCAAACGGACGGCCGGGTATTCACCATGTTCTCGGACGTTCCTATAAAGACGTCGTGCTTCGCTATAAAACAATGGATGGCTACTATGTGCCCCGCAAAGGCGGGTGGGACACGCACGGACTTCCCGTTGAGATTGAGGTGGAAAAAGCGCTTGGCTTAAAATCAAAAAAAGAAATTGAAACATACGGCATCGCCGAATTTAATAAAAAATGTAAAGAGTCGGTGTGGAAATATAAAGATGAGTGGGAGAAGCTCACAAAGCGCGTAGGGTTTTGGCTTGATATGGAGAATCCGTACATTACGTATAAGAACGAATATATGGAGACCATCTGGTGGACACTCGCCGAAATCAATAAGAAAAAACTTCTCTATAAGGGATACAAAATTGTGCCGTGGTGCACGCGGTGTGGCACCGGACTTTCTTCGCATGAGGTGGCGCAGGGCTACAAAGAAGTTGAGGACACTTCGGTGTATGCAAAGTTCAAAGTAAAAAAGGGTGAGAAGCTCGGAGGTGATTTTGTAGCCGACAACGCGACTTATATATTGTCATGGACAACTACGCCGTGGACCTTGCCTGGAAATGTTGCGCTCGCAGTGGGCGAAAGAATTGAATATGTAATTGTGGAAGTTGGTGAGGGAAACAAAAAAGAAAAGTTTGTATTGGCAAAACCGCGCCTTGAGGTGCTTGAAGGCGAGCACACGATTCTTCATACCATAAAAGGAAAAGAGCTTGTGGGCGCACACTACGAGCCACTTTTTCCAATTGAGGCATTTATGACGGGATCCGCAAAAGAAGCGTCCTACAAGGTGTATCCCGCGGACTTTGTGACAACCGAGGATGGCACGGGTGTCGTCCACACTGCCGTTATGTATGGAGAGGATGACTATGCGCTTGGTAAGAAGGTGGGACTCCCCGAGGTGCACACGGTAAATGAACAGGGAATGTTTGTGAGCGAGGTTCCCGAGTTTGCGGGCTTGTATGTGAAAGCGAAAGGGACCGAGGAAAAAATACTTACGGCACTTGAAGCAAAAAATTTACTTTTCAAAAAAGAATTATACAAACACGAATATCCATTCTGTTGGCGTTGCAGTACGCCACTTCTCTACTACGGGCGAAGTTCGTGGTTTATTGAGATGAGTAAGTTGCGTACGGAATTGCAAAAAGAAAATAAAACCATACACTGGATTCCCGAAGATATTCGCGAGGGGCGTTTTGGCGCATGGATTAAGGAGGCAAAGGATTGGGCAATCTCGCGTGAGCGATACTGGGCAACGCCACTTCCGATATGGGAATGTGGAACGTGCAAAACAACCGAGGTTTTGGGAAGCGTAAAAGACCTTGAGGCGACACAACCAAAAAGCACGAATCGGTATATTCTGATTCGTCATGGCGAGGCGGAAAATAATGTGAAGAACATCATAAATACATGGCCCGAGAAAACGAAATCACATCTCACACCAAAAGGGCGCGCACACGTTGAGAAGCTTGCGAAAAAACTTGCAAAACGAAAGATTGATATTATGTTTGCATCGGACGTTACGCGCACGAAGGAGACCGCGGGAATCTTAAAAGAACAACTCGGCATTCCACTTATTTTTGACGAGCGCCTTCGTGAGATAAATGTTGGGGTCTTAAATGGTGCCAATATAAATGAATATCAAAAAGTTTTTGCGACAAAGATGGAAAAGTTTACGCGCGCTCCGGAGGGTGGAGAGAATCTAACCGAACTCCGCGCACGTGTGTTTGGATTTATTCAGGACATGGAGAAAAAGTATAAAGGGAAGACAATTGCGATTGTGAGCCATGAGGATCCGTTGTGGTTGTTAACCAGCGCAATGCAAGGATGGACCGATGAGAAGATTATTACAGAGAAAGAGGGGAAGCTTGGTGTGTTTTTGGGTACAGCAGAGATGCGCGAGGAAGAATTTCGTATGCTTCCGCGCGATGAGACGGGAATGTTTGATATGCACCGTCCGTATATTGATGCGGTTAAATTTCCATGTAAGAAATGTGATGGCGTGATGACACGTGTTCCTGAGGTTTTGGATGTGTGGTATGACGCGGGCGCAATGCCGTACGCGCAGGTGCATTATCCGTTTGAAAAAGGCGTTGTGCCCGATTTTCCCGCTGACTATATTTCTGAGGGAATGGACCAGACGCGTGGATGGTTTTACGTATTACTTGCGATTGCCACACTTCTTGGACGGCACGCGCCGTACAAAAACGTAATCTCGTTCGGACTTATTTTGGATAAGAATGGACAGAAGATGTCTAAGTCCAAGGGCAACGTAGTAAGTCCGTGGGACATGATTCAAAAATATGGCATTGATGTGGTGCGTTGGTACTTCTATACGGTAAATCCACCGGGCGAGACGAAAAAATTTGACGAGTTGGAACTCGCGAAGACCTCGCGCCAGTTCTTTACACTCATTTATAACTCATTTGTATTTTTTGATCTCTATAGCAACAGAAAATTTATTCCGAAGTCAGCGCCCAAACCCGTGAATCTTTTGGATAAGTGGATTATGGCGCGTTTGCACGAGACAATTGAGGGCGCAACGATACACATGGATAAGTACGAGATTGGCGATGCGGCGCGTCTTATTGAGGATTTTGTGGGGGATTTGTCGCGCTGGTATATCAGGCGCTCGCGCAGGAGATTGCAGAAGCCGGAATCCAAAAAAGAGTATGCAGAGGTCTCAACCGTGTTTGGATATGTGTTGGTTGAACTCTCAAAACTTATGGCGCCATTTACGCCATTCTTTGCCGAAGCGCTCCATAAATCGCTAGCGCAAAATGTGAAGGCATCGGTGCATTTGGAAGATTGGCCAAAAACAGAAAAGAAATTTATAGACAAGAATTTGATTGAAGGAATGGCGGAGGTTCGCCTTGCGGCAAGTATAGCTCTAGCAAAACGCGCAGAGAAGGGAATTAAGGTTCGCCAACCGCTTGCGGAATTAAAATTGAAGAGTGTGAAACTAGAAGGCAAGAAAGCGCTCATTGAAATCTTGAAGGATGAGGTTAATGTGAAGAAGGTCACATTTCACAAGACGCTCACGGAAGATGTGGAACTTGATACGGTGGTGACGCACGAACTTATGGAAGAGGGATTACTGCGAGAGCTCGTACGTATGGTGCAGGACTTGCGTCAGGACGCGGGTTTTTCGCCGAAGGATGCAATCGTGCTTCATATAGACGGCCCAGAGGAATTACATTTCATTATGCGCAAGAACGAGGCATTTGCGAAACGCGAAGTGAATGCAAAGGCCATTGAATTGAAGCGCACCACGCAATTTGATGCGGAACTTGCTACGAAGTTAGGCGAGTACGATATCTGGCTCGCGGTCAGGAAGAATAAAAAAGGATAAGCGCGGAGTAGTGAGTCAAGAATATTGAGAAATAATACTGCTACTATGATGCATCATAGTATCTCAATATAGTACTAATTCACATACAAGAAACACCA
>CAYHGT010000009.1:0-25247 GCA_964356375.1 uncultured Candidatus Saccharibacteria bacterium | reverse complement strand
TAATTACAAACTTATCATGAAGCACCTGCTTTATTGCTTCAATACCTCGCTCACGCTTCTCGGGGTCTTCTCTTTCAACGATTTCCTTGAATCTATCAAGGTAATTTTGGATGCGTGTCTCGGGGTCTTGGGGAAGCTTCTCGCCCGTGCGAGATTCTGTGCGCCCCGCAGCTGAGTCTACCTCTGGCGTGGCGTGCAAGTCATATTTAGCTTTTAGGAAATCAGGATTTTCCATGTATGAGAATAGTATGCGAGGAAGAGAGGGGAAAATCAACCCTAACTATTTGAATTCTCATTCCTGCCACTAAGACCACGCGCGAGTCCCTGTCCACGAGAAAAGTGCGTCGCAGTACCTGCCTGCGGTAGGCAGGCGAGCGGGCACGGTTCGTTGTACTCAACGAGAGCGAGTATGAGGAACAAGTGGCAATTTTCTCGCAGGGGAAATTGACCACGTCTTTTCGAAGGGACATGGACGAGTTCCTCTGGTTCTGAGGGGTGAGAATGAGAATCGCCTATGCAATTTTCTCTTTCAAAAGCCTAGTAACGATAGTTGCATCCGCCTTTCCTTTCAATTCTTTCATCGCGACACTCATTACTTTTCCAAAATCTTTTGCGTCCACTGCACCATATTCGGCCACCACCTTCTCCACAACTTTTTTAATTTCTTCCTCGCTCATCAGCGTCGGTAAGTAGGTTTCCAATACTTTCAGTTCTTTCGCTTCCTGATCCACTAAATCCTGACGATTGCCCTGCGTGTAGAGTGTTATCGCCTCTTTGCGTCGCTTTGCTTCGCGACGAATTATCTCAAGCGTCTCTTCGTCGGTCAGCGCCTCGGATTCTCCTTTTCCTTTTTTTTCTATGCCACGATTCTGAAGCGAGGACGTGAGAAGACGAAGCGTACTAGCAACCTCTGTATTTCGCGCCTTGAATGCAATTATGAAGTCCGCCTTTATTTGTTCTTGAAGTGTCATATATAGATAGTATACCTATGCCCAACCAAAAGAAAAAGCCGACCTATCGCCGACGAAGGTGAGCGGAACAAGAAAGCGCGCTTTCTTGTTACCGAACAGAGGATGGTGAAAAATATAAAGCCCCACATAGTGGGGCTTTATATTTTACTTTCCGCGCTTCTTTGTCTTTTGGAGTTCCACTTCGCGTTCACGGCGGTAGAGTGCCGCCGCACGCCGTTTCGTGCTATTCGGCGTACGTGTCGTAAACTGGCGCTTACGCGCTTCTTTTACAACGCCACTGTGCTGGACGCGTTTGCTGAAACGATAGAGCATTGAGCTCGGCGTCTCGTTTTCTCTTTTTCTTACTTCTATTGCCATATATATGAGTTATTCCTTTATAATCTGTTTTCTAATTTCCGTCAATGACTGCGTAGGAGGATTTACGACAACACCGTGAATTGAATGTCCCCCATCGGTTTTCCAGCGTGGTATCACATGCACATGAATGTGATCAATTGCCTGCCCCGCCCACTTTCCGTGATTCATGCCTATCGTGAATCCGTCGGGATGGAGTGTGCCATTCAAGAGCGCGGTCACGCGCTTCACCGCAGTAAAAAGCGGTTCCACCTCTGCATCATCCAAATCCAAAATGTTTTCCGCATGTTTTTTTGGCAATATCATTGTATGCCCAGGCGCAATCGGATTTATATCAAGTACTGCGGTCGTGTGCGCATCCTCGTAGACAACCTCCGCAGGAATTTCCTTATTCGCGATTTTGCAAAAAATACAATCTGCCATGCGTTATCGTAATCGCTTTTTCACCTCTTCTACAAATCTGTCTAAAATAACTGTCTCTTGCGCACCTGACTTCGTGTCGCGCACAATCACTGAATTTTCAAATGCTTCTTTCTGCCCGAAGATAAGCACAATCTGCGCATGCACGCGTTCTCCAAATTTCATCTGAGCGGCAAGTGTCTTCTTACCAAGCGCCTCAACAACCGCAATGTTATTCATACGCAACGTGTTCATAAGACGCACACCCATCTTTTTCGCCTGCTCTCCCACCGCAATAAAGAATACTTTCTGGTGGTCCTTCGCGCGAGACGTTATATTCCTCACCTTCAGCTGTTCAAGAATACGATCCAAGCTAAGCGCGGCACCTACGCCCGGAATTATTTTTTTGAACAACATCTCCGAAAGATAATCATAGCGTCCCCCACCCGCGAGCGCGTGTTCATATTCACCACTATAGACCTCAAACACTGTGCGACTGTAATATTCCTTTTCGCGCACAAAAAATGGGTCTGGTTCATAGAGCACGCCATTATCTTCCACGAGTTCCAGGACTGCTTTGAAATGGTTGTTACATGCCTGGCAAAGATGATCCAAAATAATGGGCGCATCTTTCTTTGCCTCAAGGCACTCTGCAACAACACATTTGAAAAGGCGAAGTGGGTGCTCCTCAAGATTCCCCTTGCACGACGTACATGTTTTCTGCTTACGGAAATGTACTTTCAATTTTTCGTGATAGTTAGAACGACAAACCCGACACCCCATCGTATTGATTTTGAGACGGAGATTCGGAAATTTAAGCAGTTTCAAAAATTCAAGCGAAGCAAGAATAATTTGCATATCATAGACCGCATCATTGTCTCCAATAATATCAAAGCCCCATTGGCGAACTTCACGATTCATTCCACTTTCCACTCTTCCAAATCTAAACACGGACCCAGAATGATACACCTTGAGTGGCGAGGCAAAATAACCGAGGTGGTGTTCAATATAACTTCGAAGAATCGGCGCCGAAAGATCCTGACGCAATGCAACATCCTCACCATCTGGCGTTTTAAACGCGTACATCCTTTTTGAAGCTGCTTCCGCTTTCTCTCCCAACCCCGCCGTGAAAATCTCAGGAGATTCAAGAATCGGCGTTTCCATAAAATGAAAGTCGTAGAGTTCACTTACGTGCCTGCCCGTCTCCATAATTATCTTCCACAACTCGCCGTCTTTTGGAAGAATGTCCGCCATTCCTTTTACGCCAAGCGCTTCAAGATTTCCTTTTTTTATTTTTTTCTTTGGCGTTGTTTTTACGGTCATGAGGTATGAATATGATTATTAATATGCGTACGCGCTAAATGCCATTGCCTTATTAACTGGCCACAATCTAAAACGCACAAGACCGATAAGATCGTAGGCCGGCATTGCGCCCCATCTTCGCGAATCATAACTAAAATCACGATTATCACCCATCACAAAATATTCGCCATCCTTCACCGTATACTCGCCCTTCTCAATACTACTCGTGCGTGCTACATATGATTCCTTGAGCGCCTCTGTCACGCCGTCTTTCGTATATACCGTAACTGAACTGCCATCAACCATGATGCGCTCGCCAGGAAGTCCGATGACACGCTTAATATAATAGGAACGGGGATCAGGTGGATATTTGAAGACCACCACATCGCCTCGTGCGGGCTCACGAAAACGATACGCGAGCTCATCTACCAATAAATAATCGCCGTTCTGAAAACCGGGCTCCATGCTTGACCCGCTCACAAGAAACGGCTGTGCAATGAATGTGCGCACCAAAACGACCGCAACGACGGCAATTACCACCGTTTCCACAACTTCAAACAATGCCCATAAAAATGCTTTCATAAGTAATTAAATAGAAACCGCAACTGAAATATGCGATAATTTTAGCGGAGATGAAAGAGAAACACAACCCTTCAAAAATATCGGAAAATACACACATAACCCCAAATGACGTGGTGCTCATTGCGGGCCTCGGAAATCCGGGAAAGGAATATGAAAATACATATCACAATGCGGGACTAATGGCGCTCCATTATATAGCGGACACGAAGGACTTCGTAACTGCAAACACTGGAACATTTGCATTTGCAAAACACGAGGGGAGAATCTTTGTGCACCCGCTTGTTTTTATGAATGAATCGGGCGTGGCACTTCGCGACGCACTCCGCTATTTCAACTTGAAACCAATGCAAATGTGTATAATCCACGATGATGCCGACATTCCGCTCGGAGACGTGAAAATTCAATTTGGGCGTGGTGAGGCGGGACACCATGGCATTGAATCAATTGCAAAATTTGTGGGAACCAAAGAATTCTGGCGGGCGCGTGTTGGTATTGAACAAAAAACATTTTTTACTAAAAAAAGAATACGCGCGGAAAAATACGTATTGAAATCGGTCTCGTTAAATAATAGGCAGAAATTAGAGCGCGTCTTTGAAACAATAAAGGCGTCAATCCCACAGGTACATTAATTTGCAGAAACACCACCAACAAATTTGAATGTAAGCTGAAATGATGCAGAACCATCATCGCGTGTTGAGATTTGCGACACAAGAAGATTCACATCTGCAAAATTTTTGACGTCTGTCGCAAGCGCATTTTTAAACGCGATGATAGCATCTTGCGAAGTAGTGTGCGCAAAAAGTGTTATCATGCCTCCGATTGAGGGCGCATCAATCCTATCCAATGAAATGCTCTTTGCCTCAGCAAGCTCGCGCACCTTTTGGAAAAAGGTGGACCATGGCGCGACTGAGGTTTTCACCGTACGAATGCTTGACACAAACCCATTGAACGTCTGAACCTGGCCTTGTAATTTCTGCAACTCACTGAGTGATGAGTTAGCACTAAAAATTGCAAGGTTATTTCGCGCACTCTCAAATTCGCGTGCAAGCGAATAAGAACTTCCTGCAAATAAAATGAGAAATATACTAAACACGCCAACCACAATACCACGCCAGAGTCGAATGAAATTAAGCGCCTGCTCACGATAGAAAAATGTACCAATCTTCTCAGAAGCAAGATTGATAAGAAATTCATCTGCGCCAATCTCGCTTGTCCTTAAAGCGGCCCCTATCGCCGCATACCACTGCGATGAAACATTCCACGTAGTAATTTTGAGTACCGCGACCGAAATTCCAAAATGCGCCTTAATAAGATCTTGCACATCTTTTTCAAAACCAGGCGCCACCATAAAGAGCCGGCCAGGACTCTCCTTAAACTTGCTCACAGTGAAATTCATAACCTTCTGTATCTCTCCCGTAATCACCTCTTCAAAGTGCTCTCTCATAATCTGTCGTTCGCTTCCCTGAATTGATTTCCATGAGCGGAAATAATCAAAATACAAACCATTATTGCGCAATATTGAAAAATTCAATCCATCACTTGAGATTTGCAAAAGCAATGCGGGACGCACATCACCACCTCCCACAAGCGCGACAAGTCGAGAAAGTGCGAGACTAGAAAACTCAAATACAACAGGAGAAAGATGTGCCTCCTCAAGAAGAACGCGAAAATCATCTACAAATTTTTTCTCCGTAAATGCGCCCAACAATTCAAACTGATCCGGCGTCTCTTGCATAAGCTGCCAGCTCATATACGATGTGTCCGTTGCCATCGGTGAAATCATTTGTAAATTAAGAAGCGCGGATTCCTGAAGGCGTTCGCGTCCAACATTTGGCGTAGTAAAGCTTTGCGTATAGATGCCCGCGGTAGGAAGCACGACCGCTACTGGAATCGTCTTTTTTTCATTTGAATCTATCGCTGTATGAAGTTGTTTTAATGCAATACGAAATTGTGCAGGATCAAGAATCTTCCCATCCATGACAACCCCGGGAGGAAGCTTCACACCAGCGGTCTTCAGTCCGCCATAAATCTCGGCGTAAAGAAGTGCGGAATCGCTTATATGCAACCCACCAACGCGCGGCTCTGACGTAAGTCGTCCAAAAAAGAATTTTAATTGTACGACAAGTTTTTTTGTATCTATGTGCATGCTTTGTTATTGTACCGCTTGTTCGGAAATGGAACGGGTTTCTACAATGCCAGATGACTGATCAGCAACCAAAGTCGCTGCAAATTTTCGTTGACGCGTGCCAGCGCTCCCAGTAGACGTCACGGTATATATATAATTTGACCCCGAGGACAACCGCGTCACACTCACCGTCGCGGAGTCACTATCAAGTTGCAACGTAAACGACCCAGTATAATCCTTACTTCTCGCAACGCGCATCTGTGCATCGCGAATACCGGAATTTGCAACCGCGAATGCGCGCGCCGAAAGTCGCTCACCAAGTGCCGACACGCTGGAAAAATAGGTCACGAATGTTCCAGCAATTGCAATTTCCAACACAAGTCCGCTCACCAATAAAATGAAAGATAGCGTTGCCTGCCCCGAGTTGTGTTGAGGGGCTTGTCCGTCTCTCATTTTTTTTGCTGGCATAAAAGCGCGATTGCTCATCTCTATTCATAATAGCAAAATCCGATGCGTTGTGTCGCATCGGATTTCTTAAATTGTGCTTTTTGCTATTTTGGCGCTACCAATGATGAGGTTGCCTGCGGTGCCGTGGGTTGTGCGACAGGTGGCACATCAGGAAGATTCTTACTTACATCCAAATACTTTGCGAGATTGCTATCGGATCTCACGCCTGCGGTCCATACCACCTCATTGCGATTAATATTTATAAAATCCTCAGGCCCCCAGATAGCGCTTTTGAAGCTCTGCACGCTTACAGGATTCTGCAAATTATCTTTATTGATTTGTAAAATATAAGGATGCTGTAAACCGAAACTCGGAAAACGCTGAAGTGTGCCGAAATAGAGATCGCCCGTCTTCAAGAGAACTGCAGTATAGGTTGGCTTCTCCATAACCACCATCCACAAAAACATGGAAATAAAAAATATCGCAACCAAAAGCGCAACGGAACCAAGGAGTAGATATTTATTTAACATACGCATATATCCCAATTGTAGCATAGGAACAAAATTATAATCATTTTGTGCTCCCGCCCCTCACATACAACCCTTCATAAATATTAAGTATCGCTTTTAACGCGTCTCCCGCAGAAATATTATTTTGTTGATAAAGACCGTCCGTCACATCACCCGCCGCCCAAATACCCTGCGCGGAAGTTTGTTGCGTCCTTGGGTCCACCATGATGCGTCCGTACTCATTCACGTTCGCAAGTTCCTTCACGAGCTCGCTGTTTGGCACCGCACCAATTTCTACAAACACGCCCTGCACCGCAAGTGTTTTGCGTTCTCCAGTCGTTTTGTCTTCGTATACAAGTCCATGCACCGATTTATCCTCACCAATTAATTCTTTTGTCTCAGCATTAAAAATAACTTCTACATTTTTATGATTCAAAACTTTTTCCTGCGTTGTTGGATCGCCCTTCAACGCGCTACCGTGATGCAATAAATAAATTTTGTTTGCGTACGACATAAGGTCCACGACCGATTCAAGGCCTGAATTACCACCGCCAACCACCGCGACGTCTTTATCCTTAAAAAGCGGGGCGTCGCAAATTGCGCAGTACACAAGTCCATGTCCTTCAAATCGGTCTTCATTCGGTGTACCAAGCGTGCGTCGCCTGCTACCGGTAGTCATAAGTATGGTCTTCGTCTCAAATGTTTTTCCTGATTTCGTGGTTATGAGAAATGTGGCATCCGCGCGCTTCTCTACTTTTGCCACGCGCTCCCCATCCACAATCTCAATTCCGCCTTGCACGCGGATATGTTTCTCCAATAACTGTGCGAGTTCAAATCCAGAAATAGATGGAGTTCCTACCCAGTTCTGAATATCTGCGGAAACCACCGATTGCCCGCTCATAAGGTCCGTAATAAGCGCTGCTTTCATTTTTTTCCGCCCCGCATAAATACCTGCCGCAATACCTGCTGGACCGCCCCCAATTATAATTACGTCGTACATATAAATTTATTTATTTTTCATCCGGTGGCACAAAATCCCATAACACCGCAAGCAGAACAAATCCACCAATTAACACGCTGTTCCAGAGTGCCAGATTATATGCAGAAAAACCGAGAATCCACGGTGATACAAAGAGCCAGATCGCAAGTCCCACAATCGTCCAATGATTCCATTTCATAGAATCGCAAAGAATTATTTAAGTTTTAAGGCCTGCTCAATGGTCTTTTTGACTGTGTCATATGGATAGGCGCCGTTTATCGGAAACACATCCCCGCTCGGCGCAACTACGATTGTGTATGGAGTCCCCTGAAGTCCCGCGCCCCTCCCGTCCTGCACATCTGCGGTAATTTTTGCATCAAATTTTCCACTCGTAAGACACTTATTGAAGTCCGCCTCATTCACACCAACCTTCTTCGCCATCTTCGGAAGCTGACTTAAATCAAGTCCGTCATTTGCGGGCGTAACCGCAAATATCTCATCCACAAATGCCCAAAACTTGTCATTTCCTCCAAGCGAAGCGACGCACTCCGAAGCGATCGCTTCTTTTCCGGATTGTGAGTGAGCCGGAAAATGACGAAACGCAATCGCAACCTTTCCATCATATTCCGTTGCAAGTTTTTTCACAGTATCTTCGTGGAATATTTTGCAGTACGGACATTCAAAATCCGAGAATAAAATAAGTTTTACTGGCGCGTTCGGATTACCAAGGATATGGTCATCGGTACTAAATGCCTTTACATTTTTTGGTGAACCCGCCTGTTCTGTTCCCTGATTCACGGGTTGCTGCCCTCCTGCTAAATCTTTCTTGCCTGTGTTATATACAAGCGCGACCGAAATCACGAGCGCCGCAATTAAAATGCTTGCGGGCAACATCCAATCTTTCTTTTCTGCTACAGTTTCAATTTTGTTTTCTTCCATACATCAAGTTTACTGTATGTACTAATACCGTCAACTCCGACGGTGCCATCGGAGTTAAGTATGAAATGTGTGAACAAAAAAGCCCCGCCGGTTAAGGCGAGGCGATATGCGCGTGACTACGCGATTCGCGTGATGCAGAGCATCGCGTAATTCGCAGGCCAGGTGCAGTCGAGGGACGCAAGATTGAACTCACTCCGCGACATGAAGGGCGCCACAAACCCCTCGCATGGAACGGCCTCGCCAAACGAGACCACAGCACCTTGCCGTTTCCAGAGAAGCTCGTGCGCCTTCTGCGATGCAACAAGCACGAGGCCTTGTGCACCAACAAAGATGGCTCCGAGTTTCGCGAGATACCAGACGCACTCTAAGCTGGTCGCACCATTGTGCTGGTAGACGCGTGCGCGGTACTTGCATCCGCGGATGAGGCCGTAGGCCACTCCAGCGAAATTCGCGTCGGTCATCTTCGGATCGCACACGAAGGTCTTGTTCTCGAACTCGGCGATGAAATCGCCAATCGAGGTCCCGTGGTTCCAGTTGTCCTGAACCGTGATGGTGAAGTCCGCGACTTTCTTGAACATTGCGGTCTCCACGGTCGGGTGCAACAACTTGCCGTCCGGCAGCGCTTTAAGAAGCGCGGCGCCGAGGGCGGTTGTGGGCGTTGCGGTCCGTGCGGTTTGCTGCTTACTCATACTGCCTCCATACATTGTTAGTGGCAAACTCCCATTTCTCTGCACGATGCAAATGGTGGTGTTCACCTGTTTAAGTGCTGGATGCATTATCTCACACAATATCAATTTTGTCAATGCAAATTCCTCGGCCGCCCTAGTCCTTTTTTTGAGTCAACCCACCCTCTTTTAGCGTTTCTAACTCTTATTATCTAGCCACTCATCAAGGCGCCCCATTAACTTTTGTTTCTTAAGTAGTTTGAGATTTTCTTCGTCTGCCGCTTCTAAAACTTTTCCATTGCTATTATTTTTTCTAATGAAATATATGAGCGCCTTGAGGTCTTTGGGCAAGCACTTCCCTCCAAAACCCCTATATCCTCCAGACCACACATCAAAATGGCTTGTACCTATTCTTGCATCGCGCCCAATGGAGTCCCTCACGGAATCATAATCTACACCAATTTTTTTTGTGATGTCGTAAATCTCATTCGCAAACGCAACACGGAGAGACAGGAATGAGTTATTCACGAGCTTTATTGATTCAGTGGTTTTTGCAGTAAAAATTTTCCGATGCGGAGCAAGTGGGAGTATGCTTAAAATTTTTTTTGCAAATCGCTTACTTTTTGCGGTATACCCAACTATCTGAATGTGAGACGCAATAAAATCCTTCCACGCGGAAGCATCGCGCAAAAACTCCGGATTATGCAGAAAATAATGTTGTGCGTATTTTTTCTGAAGCGCGTCGGTAGTTCCCGGAAGAACGGTTGACTTGATTACAAATATTTTTGGTTTTTCAAAAAATTCAATAACACTTTGAAGTATATCGGTATTATATCCGGTTTTCTCATTATATGGTGTCGGCAAACACAAAAAAATAATTTTTGCGTTGTCCACAACTTTGAGTGAGCCAATCTTTCTGAATTTATCATGACCAAAAACTTCAAATTTCTTGCTACGAAAATATCGCTCGGCTTGCGCCCCAACCATACCAAGCCCGACAACTCCTATTTTTTGTTTCATAGCAGAGTCATTATAGCATTTGCGCGAACCTTTTTTGCTTGCCCGTCCGAAGCTAAACAGCGAAGGCGGGAGCGAAGCTAACCGCTCGGGCGCGGCGGAATTCCCCTCACACCCCCCTTCCACCGCGCCCTCGCGAGAAACCAAGTTTTCGCCCGCGAAGCGGGCTTATATAAGAGTTGCCCTTGCCCCACCCTCCCAGTGCGCAGACAACATTCATTACTCCCTCTATCCTATCACAATCTCGCCATTTTTGAATGGATATTGCATCTGGTAAGCGTTCGGCGGGAGGACATTTTTCAAAACGGTTTCCAAATAATATTCGCCTAAGATACCGCGCTGTTTAGGATTTTTTAAAATGTCCTGAAGACTTTTCAATTGGTCGGCGAAAGAAATTACCTGCTTGTTGGTCTCGTCCAGCCGGGTCAGTTTCTCGGTGACGTCGCGGATGATGTTCGCGCTATGGCCGAACTGCTCACGAATCACCTTAGTTGATTCCCCCAGTTTCTGATCCATCGTTCTCGTCATCTCGTTCATTTGGTTTTGAAGCAATATCAGCGATTGATTATCTTCTTTCGGCGTTTTTAATTTTTTAAGAAGCGAAAGAGTAATGGCGAAAAGCCCGAGTAATATCACAACCGCGACTATTAAAATAATTGTTACAAAATCCATCTTTTGAATAATATCACAACCGCTTATATAACCGCCTATATAACCGCCCCCTAATTTGCCCCAATGACTACCCCCGTAATTATAAGAATTAAAAGCGCGATTAAAACATTTGCCGAAAGGAAAAGATAAGAAAGAAATCGCTCGCGCTGGAAAAGAGTTTCGCCGAGCCAGGCATTAATAATTGTAATAAAAAGCCCGCTCGCCCAGATGCCACGGAAGTCGGTCATATCGCCGATAAAGTCTACCCCGCGGAAGGCGTCAAAGTGAAGAATGACTGGATAGGAAAGATTGTTCAACTTAAGAATACTTAAAACAAAACTGCCAAAAAAAGCACCGCTGTGAGTCCCAGGAGAATCCGTAAAACTTTCTGCTTTAAAATCGCCATTCATCCCATTCTAACACAGAAATTCCCAATATGATTAATGCGATTTAAAATCCGAGAAATAATTTGATGATATTGAAGAGAGAACCGCCGGCTGGAGGCGGAGGGGGCGTAAATCCGCTACCGCTAGGTGGAGGCGGCATCATTCCCCCGCCCGGCGGAGGACTGAATGAACCCGGTTGGAATTGCTGTATTTGTTCCTGGAATTGTTGTTGTATCTGCTCTTGAAATTGCTGAGGTATCGAGCC
Source organism: uncultured Candidatus Saccharibacteria bacterium (assembly GCA_964356375.1). Taxonomy (GTDB): domain Bacteria; phylum Patescibacteriota; class Minisyncoccia; order UBA6257; family GWB1-50-10; genus CAIKKG01. The sequence goes on along the minus strand of CAYHGT010000009.1, from coordinate 13,656 downwards.
GGTGCCCGGTTGCATAAATTTCTGCATCTCTTGGAAGCCCGGCATGTTGACATTCGGAACATTGCCCGGCACCCCTGGCATCATCGGCTGTCCCGGCTCGCCCGAGCCGCTATTTCCTTCCGGCCTAAAATTTCTGCATGCTTCGGGATTAGACTGACAGAAAGATTGGCATTCTTTCGGCGTCTTGCACCCGCCGGGACCAGATTGTTGCGACATCATTTGCCCGCCGGGATTCGCAGATCCCGGTCCAGGTTGAAATTTCACATTGCCGGAACTCTGGCCCGCTGGCGGAATATTACCTTCTTCTCTCGGTCCGCCGGGGCTCATTCCTTGACGGAAACATTCGCCAATTTTATCCCCGATGTCGCGTGGAGGCATCGCCGAGCCGCTCTTGAATTTCTTCAAATTATCGCCGCCGACCGCGTTTGAAATACAGGTAATCGCTTCTGGCGGCGCCTGGTTTAACATATTGGAAAATCGTTTTTTACCCTCATCTATTCGTTGCAAATCCCCCGATGGTATCATTCCGTTCTCTTTGCCGAAGTTGAAGCAGGTCTCCTGATTGGTGGGATTGTTGCAAAACGCCTCGCAGGATTCCTTGGAATTACAGCCGCCAGGGCCTTTCCCACCAGTCTTTCTCGCCATAACGACTTCTTCCGGTTTCATAAATCCAGCGGCCTCGGCGAAAGCGATACACTCCTCTGCGTTGCTCGGCTCACCGCAATATTGGTCGCAGGTGCTCTTTCCTCCGCAAGCGGGTGGTTTCACTCCTTTCTTCAACGCCACAAGTATCTTTTGAGAATTTTGGATTTCCTGCTCGCTCATTAAGCCCGCCGCCTGGCCAAAGATAATACACTCTTCAATATGGTTCGGCTCACTGCAATATTGGTCGCAGGTGCTCTTTCCTCCGCAAGCGGGTGGTTTCACTCCTTTCTTCAACGCCACAAGTATCTTTTGAGAATTTTGGATTTCCTGCTCGCTCATTAAGCCCGCCGCCTGGCCAAAGATAATACACTCTTCAATATGGTTCGGCTCACTGCAATATTGGTCGCAGGTGCTCTTTCCTCCGCAAGCGGGTGGTTTTACACCTCTCGCGATGGCCGCCTGCACTTTTTTGGCTTCTCCAAGTTCCTTTCCGGACATTAGTCCGTTCTGCTCCGCGAAGGCGATGCATTCGTTGATGTGAGCGGAATTATTGCAGTAGTTGTCGCACTCGTTTCTTGAAGTGCAACCGCTGGGGCCCTTGCCCACTTTCACGAATTTCTTCGCCGCCTGAATTTCCTCCTGCGACATCAGATTATGCTTTTCCGCGAACGCGAAACATACTTCCGCGTTCTTTGAATCGTCGCAGTACGATCGGCACTCGATTTCGCTCTTACAGTTGCCTAATTCCGGCACGGGATATTGGATACTCGCCACTCTGGCGTTTCCCGAAGGCGGGGTTTGCGCCTCCACTTTTATCGCATCGCTCACGATGAAAAACGAAACGGCGATGCCGACGCTAAAGATGGCTACGCTTAATATATATTTTATTCTCATTTGCCGAATGGATTTGTTTTTAATCCCGAGAAGGGATTTGTTTTGGAGATGGGATTCACATCGGGGGTCTGGCTTAGCGGATTCGTATTGACGTCAAGCGAAGGCAGAACGCCTTGGCTCACATTGTCCGTGATGGCATTCAGCCCCTCCTCGGCGCTTTTCAGGGCGTTTTGCTCTGGCGTGCTCGCTCCCCCCTCTTGAGATTGCCAATACCAATACCCCGCCGCGAGAAGCAAGAGCGCAAGAACGAAAATTATAATGAATTTCCTGCTCATCTATATTATTATACAACTTTGTCCTTGAGGATTAGACCGCCGTCTGTGGATAGTTTAGATTTGTAGCCCTACGGAGATCCGCCAGCTGACGGAGAACTCATTTATGTAGAGAGGGAGGGAATCGAACCCTCAATATCCTTCGGCGCGCGCGTCTTCTGCGCGTGGACACTAGGCCATGGCGCAACCCCTCATAGATACTTATAAAAAATATCGCGACGCGAAGAATTTTGCAACTCCTTGGTTTTTCTTCCAAAAGAGGGGAAAACGGGGTAGTATAAACATATTCTATGAGCACACTCAAAAAGGGCATTTTCCTTGTGGGCGACATCCTCATATACTACATGGCGCTTGCAGTAATGCTTCTCGTGCGCTACCAAAACCTCAACACATTCAAAGAGGGTTTTTCAGTACACGTCGTTCCCTTTTCCGCGATAATCATAATCTGGGCGCTTGCCTTCTATTGGAACGGGCTATATGAATACCGTGCGTTTGGCAATCGTGCGTGGCTTTTTAAGGCGCTTTCGCGGGCAATTGCAATTGCAACCGCGGGCTCAATCATTGCATTCTATCTTTTTCCAAAATTCTTTGCACTTACTCCGCGCGCGAACCTTTTTATTTTCGCAACAATCTTTTTGCTATTCTCCTATATCTGGCGAATGGTCGCGCTCCGCTTCTCAACGTCGGGTGCGTTAAATGTTATTGTAGTCGGCGCGTCCCCTCTCACCGAGGAACTAGTTGCGCATATAAAAGAAAACGGGCATTCCGATTATAGAATAGTTGAGTGGTTAAGAGATCCGAACAAAAATGCACTTGAAACATTGCCAAGTTTGATACGTGAAAAAAATGCACAATTGGTGGTAATGCAACAAAATCTTGCGAAGAATTTTTCCGCGCTCCGCTCAATATACAAACTGCTCCCGCTTGAGGTCTCCGTAATACGATTCTCCGATTTTTACGAAGGCGTTTTTGAAAAAGCGCCACTCAAAGAACTTGAGGAAGGTTGGTTTATTGATAACATATCAACGCGTCGCCCCGTGTACGACACGCTAAAGCGCGTATCCGACGTGGTTATTGCGCTTGTGGCATTCGTTATACTTTTTGTGCCAGGACTTGTGATTGCCATTCTTATAAAATTTTCTTCTCGCGGACCCATCGTCTACACACAAGACAGAACTGGCAAGAATGGTAAGAAATTTACCATATATAAATTTAGAACAATGCGAACTGATGCAAATGGTCCCGCATGGACGGAAAAAAATGATATGCGTATTACCCGCGTGGGCGCGTTATTGCGCTTCACGCATTTGGACGAACTCCCGCAAATTATAAATATTTTAAAAAATGACATCTCGCTCGTCGGACCTCGCCCCGAAAGCACGGAACTCTCCGCTCAATATGAACGGTTTCCCTACTATGACATCCGCCACGTAATTAAGCCGGGACTCACAGGATGGGCGCAGGTGCGCTACAAGCCAAGCGCATCGTTTGAAGAAGCATATGAAAAACTCTGCTACGATGTGTATTACATCAAAAACCGCTCCGCATTTTTGGACCTTATGATTTTTGTGCGAACCGTTAAGTATCTATTTACCTCGTATACATCTTAATCAATGATTCATAGAATCAAGTCGCTCCTTTTCGAAAATAAAAGTTCGTCACAAACGATTGTAAAAAATGCGTTCTGGTTAACGATGAGTCAGGTAGGAGGTCGCGCTATTCGCGCAATTGCCATCATCTATGTGGCGAGGCTTTTGGGGACCTCTGAATATGGCGTCTTCTCCTATGCAATTGGTCTTGCTGGCTTCTTTACGCTTTTTGCAGATATCGGCATTAATTCAGTTTTGACGCGCAACGCCGCGCAACGACCGGGTGATGCGCGCGCCTATTTTGCAACCGCGTTCTGGATGAAGGTTGTGCTTCTTGTGTTAACCGCGCTCGCGGTTATTTTCGTTGCGCCACACTTCTCAAACATTGTGGAAGCAACTGCCCTAATGCCACTCGTCGCGCTTATCGTCATCTTCGATAACCTCCGAGATTTCTTGGGCGCATATTTCCGCTCGCAAGAAAAAATGGAGCGCGAAGCGTTTGTAACTATGCTCACCAATATTGCAATTGCGGTTTTCTGTGTTGGTATCCTCTTCTATTCCCGAACCGCGTTTGCGATAACCTATGCGTATGTGGGAGGCGTAGTGGTGGGCGCCATTGCAGGCTTTGTGCTTCTTCGTGAAGAGTTCGTAAAAATTATTGCAAACTTCAAAATGGAATATGCAAAAGAAATCTTGAATGCCGCATGGGCAACCGCACTCATCGGTCTTTTGGGTTCCTTCATGTTGAGTTTGGATGTCGTAATGCTCGGCTGGCTTACGAATGCAACCGCAATAGGACTCTATTCGGCCGCGCAACGCATCATTCAGGTTCTCTATATGATTCCAACCATTATTGCATCAGCCATTTTCACAGCGCTTGCGCGCGCGGTTGCGTTGCAAGACAAAGCAACACAGCAAAATCTTATGGAAAAAAGCATGCACATCCTTTTTAGCGTCGCGATGCCGATTACCGTTGGTGGTATTATACTTGGTCCCCAAATTATAAATCTCGTATTCGGATCGGCATATCTCCCAGCAACCCTTACGTTCCAAATATTTATGGCAACGGTGCTCTTCGTCTTCCCGGGAACGCTTATTGGTAATTTTATTCTCGCGCATCACAAACAACGCGATGTGGCGCTCTACGTGGGAACGGCGGTGCTTATGAATATAGTGCTGAATTATGCGCTCATCATACCGTTTGGCATTGCAGGTGCCGCCGTTGCAACCCTCATCGTAGCAATCGGCTTTAATTCCATTATGAATAGGTTTGCGCAACGCATTCTTCCCTTCCGCCTTTTCTACCACGTAAAGATACCGCTTATCGCCTCAATTGTTATGGGGCTCGTAGCGTATGGCCTTACGACACTTGGCATCCATACCGTCTCAACAATTCTACTCTCAGCCCTCGCCTACGTTGCAACGCTTGCGCTTCTCAAAGATCCAATAATCCAAGACGCAAAGGCACTACTTCAAAAAGTAAAAGGCTAAAAAATAATACCCGTCGAACGGGTATTATTTTTGTAAAAGCTTTTCCAATTTCTCCACAATTACGTCGCGTGATAAATTTTTCTTTGCGTATATAAATCCTCGTTCTCCCATCGCGGGAAGTACACCTCGTTCGCTATACATTTTGCGCGCAAGGCTCGTAGCCTCTCCGAGGTTATCCGCTGTGGTCGCATATCCGCACTCTGCATCCTTGATTGCATGAAATCCGTCACTCTCTTTATTTAAAAATGCGAGTGCGGGTTTGTGGGCAGCCATATAGCCCAAAAGCTTCCCCGGCACAAACGAGGTTTTGTTCTTGGTGGAGAGACACACGAGTCCCACATCACTTTCAGCCACAAGTGAGGCATATTCTTTCTGCGAAATAAACGGCTTAATGACCACGTTCGTGAGATTTAGCTCTTTTGTACGGGCCACGATTTTTTCTTTCTCCATGCCGTCGCCCACCAAGAGAAACGCCGCGTCTTTTATATCCTTTAGTTCTTCTGCCACGCGAAGCACGAATTCCAAGCCTTGCGCGGGACCGAATATGCCCGCAAAAAGAAAAATAAATTTATTTTCCAAATTCCATTCTTTTCTAAAAGATTTTTCTCCCGCGCCCACTTGGTACGCCTCAATATCAACCCAGTTCGGCACCGCCACAATCTTGTATGCGGGTACGTGCTTTGTTTCAATAAGAAACTTTCTTCCGCCTTCCGAATGGAACGTAATAACATCAACTTTTTTATATACGCATTTTTCAATGCGTTCAAAAAACCAGATTGCCGGCTTGAATTTAAGAATGCCAAGATCAATCGCGTTCTGCGGAAAGATGTCCTGAAGATTGAGTAGTGTCCTTGCGCCATAGCGGCGTTTTAACATTCCCGCAATGAGCCCTAGTGGGAGCGGGGGGCTATAAATAATTGCCGCATCAATTTTTCCTTTCACATATTTTTTTGTTTTCCTAAAAAATAAAAACGGCATCGTGAGTTGCGAGATACCGCGCACGATGAAATTCACCTTATGATGCGGCAAAATACGCACCCGAATCACCTCGATGCCATTCTCATCACTTCGTTCTTCAAATACCACATCTTTTGATGCTTCGGTAAGATAGTGCTTGGGATATGCGGTGACGACAGTAACGGCGTGCCCTTTGTGCGCAAGTCCTTCTGCCAATTCCTGCATAAGATTCGCCGCGGAAGAAACCTCCGGCGGATAGACATCGGCTACAACAAGTATTCGCATGCGTCTATGTAATTATCTGCCTGCGCTTTGCAATAATTTTCGTAAGTCCCACGATATGACGAAGCACCTTGCTTGATACATTCGTGTCTCGATAGTTGCGCGGTACATTCATTTTGACACCCTTCGCGCGCTCGCCCACGATTACGCCGATTGCTTGCAATACAGAATCTTTATTTCTTCCCGAAAGAATGGAAACGCCCTCATCGAATGCCTCCGGACGCTCGGAACTCACACGCATCTGCACTGCGGGGAAATCCATTGCTGCGGATTCCTCGTGCACGCTTCCGCTATCCGAAAGTACGCAGAATGCCTCACGCTGAAGCTTGTTGAAATCAAAATATCCAAACGGCTTATGAAAATTAATAAGCTTGTGCGCCTTCACGCCAAATTCTTTTATGCGATTCACGGTGCGCGGGTGCGTGCTCATAATAATCGGCATGTTGTAAGTCTCGGCTACCGCATTCAACGATTCAATGAGTTCCGTAAATGCCTCCTTGGTATCCACGTTCTCTTCGCGGTGAATAGTTGCTACAAAATATTTTTTGGGAGAAAGTTTCAATGTTTTCAAAACCTTTGATGCGTCCACCCCTTTCTTATATGTCGCAAATACTTCTGTAAGCGGGGTTCCGGTCACGAAAATAGTGCCAGGATGGATTCCCTCGCGAATAAGATACTGCCTCGCATTCTCGCTATACGGCAGATTGATATCGCTTATGTGGTCCACAATACGGCGATTAATCTCCTCGGGCACATTCTCATCAAACGAGCGATTGCCTGCCTCCATGTGGAAAATCGGAATATGCATTCGCTTTGCAATAATGGCTGCGAGCGCGCTATTGGTATCACCCAAGATTAGCACCGCATCGGGTTTCTCTTTCTTCAAAACTTCTTCCGTCTTTACTAAAATTTTTGCGAGCTGTTCACCAAGTGTAGAAGATTTCACTTCCAAAAAATAATTGGGCTTTCGCAATTTCAAATCCTCAAAAAACACCTTATCCATTTCATAATCAAAACTCTGTCCGGTGTGCACCATTATGTGGTTCACATATTCATCTAATTTTATAAATACGCGGGAACAACGAATAATCTCGGGCCTCGTGCCGAAGATGGACATCACTTTCAGTTTTGATATTTCTTTTTTCATATATTGTTATACTTTTTCAAAAAAGGTGTCGGGATTTACTGGGTCAAATACCTCGTTTGCCCACACAAGGAGCTTCATCTCGGAGCTTCCTGTGTTCTCTATATTGTGCGTCCAATTCGGAATCATTTCAACAATCTGGGGCTTTTCGCCAGTTACCTCATATACCCGTATCTCATTGGTCTCACGATTTCGCAGACGAATAATAGCGCTCCCATCAATCACGCAAAACTTCTCGATTTTGTGTGTATGGTAGTGATTCCCTCGCACCACGCCTGGTTTTGAGATGGAATAGAATAATTGCCCTATTTCAGGAAACTTGAACACCTCAACTAGGACGCCACGCTCGTCGGTTTTAACCTCTAAATATTCTTCTTTTTTATTTGTGTCTGACATACGATAAAAATGTGTTATGCAACTCTCGCTCAAATGCATTTTTTGGTTTTCTCTCCCCTGTCGCAAATGCCTTCATAAGCTCTGCGAGTGTGCCAACCGAAATCTCGCTTTTTGAATCCAGTCTTTTAAAATGAAATTTTTGCTTCCGCAAAGTAAGGACCTCCTTGGTTACTTCCCTTACAAGATGGCTAACGTGGAGAAGTCTCAACTTTCTTTTTGGATCACTCACGGGTAATGTGCGCCCCTTCACGACCTCGCTCGCAAACGTGGATACTACCGAATTATAAAACGGCCTTCCTCCTTCGCCAAAAATGTTGGTAAGGCGAAAAATGGAAACTGGAACTCCGTGCTTTGCAGCCAACTCTTCCAACAAATTCTCCGCGAGGCGCTTACTTCTGCCGTACAATGAATCCGTCTCTGCTTGAATTGAGGAGAGAAAAATAATCTTTACACACGGATTATATTTTTTGACCGCCTCCACGAGATGGTAAGTTGCGACCACGCTCCCCGCAATTACTTCTGCATCCGTCCCACGATTTACCGCCGCCGCGTGAATGATGATATCTACATTTTTTACAAAGCGCTTAAGTCGCGAAACGTCCGGATTCACAAGATTATCGTCCGGTAAATCAAACGAAAGAATCTTCGTGCCTTTTATCACGCGAAGATTTCGTGAAAGATGCGAACCAATGAATCCATGGGCGCCGGTAATACCTATCTTCATATATATAAAAACTATTTCTTAAATTTCTTGAGTTCCGCCTTTATTTCAGGCAAAGCAAGAAGAAGTTTCTCAGTCTCTGCAACGGTTAGCTGTTTTGTATTCGCAGACGTATATCCGTCTTTCGAAATTACAGCTTCTTTTCCTCTTCCTTTGTAGTAATACTGCTTAATGTCCATACCAGGGACTTCTGGTTTTATCTTAAAGTAGCTTCCACAATCCTCTGCGCGTACCGCCTCCTCGCTTGAAACAAGTGTCTCATGCGCCTTTTCGCCTGGGCGAGTCCCAATCACCTCAATACCCCCTTTATATCCAAAGAGTGAGACCATTGCGGATGCAAGATTGCCGATTGTCGCTGCGGGCGATTTTCGTACATACATCTCACCATCCTTACCGTGCGCGAGCGCATAAAGTACGAGGTCCACCGATTCAGAAAGCGACATCATAAATCGCGTCATGTCCTTATTGGTAACTTTAATCGGCTTCCCCGCTTTCATAAGTTCTATAAAATACGGAATGACCGAACCACGCGTATACATCACGTTGCCATAGCGCGTACCGCAAAGAATCGTTTTGCTGTGTTTCTCTCTTGAAACTGCGATCATTACACGCTCCATAAGCGCCTTTGTCATACCCATCGCATTAATCGGATAAACGGCTTTGTCCGTAGAAAGTATTACCACGCGCTCTACACCATGGTGTACCGCCGCACTCAACACATTGTGTGCACCAATCACGTTCGTAAGCACTGCCTCCATAGGAAAGAATTCGCAATTCGGGACCTGCTTTAGGGCTGCTGCATGAAACACGAGGTCAACACCCTGCATAATGTAGGTCACCCTACTCGCATCGCGCACATCGCCAATTACGAATCGAATTCGCGGGTCGGTAAACTTATTCGCCATATCAAACTGCTTCTTCTCATCACGACTGAACACGATAAGTTGCTTTGGACCAAGCGACAATAACTTCTCCAAAACCGCATTACCAAAAGAACCCGTGCCACCGGTAATGAGAATCGTCTTTCCTTTTATTGCCTTTGCGATATCTTTGTCGTTCATAGTGTATTTACTGCTTATTTTTGGCGCGTTTTTTAGCTTCGAAGAGCTTTGCGTCTACAAGAAAACGATACCAGAACCCTTGCAAAAAGTGAAATATAAGACCCTCTACACCATCCAAAAAGCCGAATCGCACAACATAGCGATATATAAAATATAAGAACGCCCTAAAGAACTTCGGAGCGTGATAATAGATGTTATTTTTAAGCCAGCGCTTTCGTTCGGTCTGCGAACCATGCAGATTCTCGGCGACCCCCTCGCGTGCGGCAGCTAATACCGCATTCGCTTCGCGCGTTGAATATTTGTTGTATCTTTCAATCCACCACGAGAGCGGTTGTAAGTTTTCATCAACGAAATCGTTCTCAAGATTTGCGGACTTCCCTTGTAACAAAACAATATGCTCATCCATCTCACGATCCTCCGAGCGCGCTTTCCCATTTTTAAATAAACGCAAAATCCAAGTCGGGTAATATGCTCCGTGTTTTATCCAACGTCCCTTAAAATAAACCCTTCTTTTTATATAAAATCCCGAGATATCATCCGCGACGCTCGGCACTGTCTCCAAAATTTCTTTTTCGAGCTCCGGCGTAATCACCTCATCCGCATCCAATCGTAAAATCCACTCGTTTTTTATATTCAGATTATCCAATGCCCAATTGAACTGCTCCGCCTGATTTTTAAATTCGCGTTGGGTTACGTGCGCGCCATGCTTTTTTGCAATCTCAATTGTCTTATCGGTAGAATATGAATCAACAATAAAAACCTCGTCCGCCAAGTGTTCAATGCTTTTCAGACACTTCAGAAGGTTAAGCTCCTCGTTCCACGTAAGAATGACGACACTTATTTTTGATCCCGTCCCGTTAGAAGTATTGGTTTTCATTTGTTTTGTTTGATTCATTCAGCACGAGCTGCGATAAAATATTAATGTCTCCCGTTCCGACACTTCTAACGGGATGAATAATTAAAATAAACGCGACTGCTTGTTTGCTCTCTCCAGAATAGAGGTCATCCAATTCAGGTATTCTTTCGCCTCTTTATCAGAAACTATAATATCCCCGTCGTAAAAACCCCAATTTCTTTTCATTCTCATTTCATTACCAATCAACTCCACATCATCATCCTTAAGAAATTCGGAAAGTTTCCTCAAAAGTTCTATATGGTGCCCCTGCTGAGATTTCACACGCACACCATTCAATGCACACACCGCAATCGCAATTTTTATGAGCGCGTTATATGCAAAAGTAAACTCTACCTCAGTCTCAGTGTTCCGCTTCGCAATTGCAAGACTTCTCTCAGCCGACCGAAAAAGAGTTATGACTTGTTCTTTTGTAAATTCTTGCTTTTCAAACATTAGATTAATTTAATCAATTTTCCACTTATCACCGAAGTGAGGAATGGATCCTTTTTTTTGATTTTCTTATCAAACTCTTCTTTTGTCATATCAATTATATTAAATTCCCTACCTAAAGTCTTTTGAAGCGGGATTATAATCCTCTTCGCCACAAGCGAGGGGTGCGACCCAATTAAAAGAATATCTATATCGCTTTTTTCTGAAAATCCTCCTTTTGCGTAAGAGCCAAAAATAAATGCTTGAGAAAGGCCTGAAATTTTTCCCAATGCCTCACTCAAAATCCGCGATAAACCGTAACTCCCTAAAAAAATCTTTTCCACTTCCCGCAACAAGGAATAGTCTTTATTCAAAAAATACTTTTTCGTGCCACCATCCTCGCTCAAAAGGATATTTTCCATCTCCAAACTTTTTAGTTTTTTACTAAGGTTGCTCGGATCTTCTCCTAAAATACGCGCCAAATCGCGCACATATGGCTTGGCGTTTTTGTTCATAAAAAAATACTGGAGAATCTTTTGAGTTGTCTTTGACCTAAAGGAAATCATTGGTGTGGTAAGATTCTACCACATTCGTGGTAGAAATCAACCCTTTTTATTGTTTCTTTGCAAACACCACAATAGAATGCGAGAAAGTGTGGGCCATTTGAGCCCAAAATCAGAAAGCTCGCCTCCGTCCCCTTCCCAATATCGCTCGTAAAATTGCTTATTCATTGACCAAAGAATTATAAGTCGCAATGAATTTTTGCGCCACCCGCTTGGAAAAAAACTCATTTTGTACAAAAATCTTACCGCGTCTTCCCATTTCTTTCGCGTCCTTATTATCCAACACGCCAAGAATCGCGTGCGTTAATTCATCTTCGTCTTTTTTAATAACAATTCCCGCATTCGCGCGAACAATATTCTTTGATATGCCGACCCCCTCCGTGATAACGACCGGTAATTCGCAACTCATGGCCTCTACAACAGCCATACCAAAATTTTCGGAATATGATGGCAAGACAAACACATCACTCTCGCGAAATGCGGCAATTTTCATATCTCCCAACAATTCGCCCGTAAATAAAACAGAATTTATAATTTTAAGTTGCGCAACAAGCTTCTCAACATCCTTTTTATATCCTTTGTCATCTCCTCCTGCAATCACGAGTATTGCTGACCTGTTTTCTTCCATCACTTTTTTAAATGCGGGGATAAGCGTATCAAATCCTTTTTTCCAACTAATCCTACCCAAAAACAGGACTATTCTTTTATCATAAGAAATGTGAAATGCATCTCTGAATGCGTGGTGCTCGGTTTGTACGTCAAATTTTTCAACATCTAATCCGTTTGGTATTACGAACGAATTATGCAACGGGAGGTGTAATTTTAAATATTCTTCGCGCTCAATGTCCGCGGTGAAGTGAATGGTAGCGTTTCGCAAATTATATTTTTCAATACAAGCTATGTATATACGCTTCAAAAAACTGCTTTTGCGCATAATGGGTTCTTTCATCAAACTTCCACGAGGAGAAATGATGTACGGTTTTTTATATTTTTTTGCATAGTACGCTCCGAGCGTAGACGCGAAAAGAAATACGGAGGTTATATGAATTATGTCAAAATCCTTCGCGGTTTTTGCAAGCATTGTGTGCAATGTGCACGAATAAAACCATGGGCGCAAAAACCCGAGTTTAAAGTAATACACCTTCACCCCATCGCAATCCACTGGCACGCCGTATGGCACTTGAAGATCGTCCGACCCGTCTGCGGAAGTAGTATAGACGGTCACGTCCGCTCCTTGTTTTACGAGGTCCTTATTGAGATTGTGTACGCTCTGAATCGGCCCCCCATACCGGTGGGCGGGATAATAGCTTGGAACAATATGCAGTATCCGCATCCCGTTAGAAGCAGATCGCGATCTGGCGATTTGCACATCTTGCGACCTTAGTGTCATTAAACCTAATATTCATAGTATTTTAAAATTTGGCGCGATCGCGGCCTCTAACGGGACGCATCCGTTTTATAATACTCCAAAAAACGCTCTGGGCAATTGCTATGCTGGTCGCGCGATTATTTCATCCGACACCGCAACATCTCCCGTGGGTGCAGAAAATACATACCCGTAGCGAGTCAAAAGTTCTAGGCACTCTTTTTTAAGCTCCACGCTATGCGTAGCCAAAAGGATAATTGGTTTATATTTTTCCAATATAGTATTGGCGCCCCGAAGTGCCAGCACCTCTGCGCCCTCTATGTCCATTTTGATAACGTTGGGTGGCAAAATTCTTCCACTCACTACCAAATTGTCCAAAGATTCTGTTTTCACTTTTATAGTTCCAGAATCGGATATTGCGCCAGTAGAAGTTGATGTCCCGGCCATAAACCCAATCTCACCGCTCCTATCAGAAACTGCCAATTCAAGCACGCTCACATTATGAATTGCATTAAGTTCCAAATGCTTTTTTACATTTTTAAAATTTTCAGGAAATGGCTCAAAAGAAAAAACTTTTCCTTCGGAACCCACGCGCACAGAAGCCAAAAGTGTGTAGAATCCGGCCTGAGCCCCGACATCAAATACAACATCGCCCGGTTTTATAAAAGAAGCGAATAACGTCTGTTTTTCCAACTCATAACTTCCCAACCAATATCCCAAAACTCCAGAACCCAAAATCCATCGGCGCCCCCGCAGTGGACCTTGCACTATTGGCAAGGGTATATTTCTTGGTAATATCTTGGCGATGCGTCTCAATGATGACCCCGCAAAGCCACTCGCACTTATCCCAGAGAAATTTATCATTTTATATTTTTTTTATTTTCCGTATGGCGCCTCGCCAAAATCGCGCTAGATATTTAATATACGCGTATTTCCAAAAAGAAATTGCGT
>CAYHGT010000008.1:0-36560 GCA_964356375.1 uncultured Candidatus Saccharibacteria bacterium | reverse complement strand
TCATACATGTTCATATTCTATGCTTTGGGTGTTTCCAAGCTATTGAAGCATTACGAAACATTGACATTCTATAAAAAGTGTGCTATATTACAAACAAGCTGATAATTGTGTCAGCCCTACAGATAGTACATTCACAACCGTCATCTTAGGAGGCGACCATGTCGCAGGAATTGAAGCAGTCCATCACCCCGCAGGCGCTTGCGAATGTCTTTGTGGGGAAAATCGTGAAGTTCACATATTCGCACGGCGATCCATGGGTCGGGGTTTGCAAGAAAATAGTTCCATGCAAATACGATCAAGGCTGTGGTATGGACATCTATTTGGGTGAGCTCACGTTGCGGATGTTCGTGCCCGAGACATGGGCTGACACCGTCGTAGAGGGTGCGGGCCGTACCTCGCTACAGGTCGCATTGCCTGAGACGACAACGAAGGAGCTGGCCGACACGCTTGCAATGCTGAACCAAGGCGTTGCGGAGAATCGGCAGAACGAAGCGGACTGGAAAACCAGTTCATGCTGGACGGTCTGCTACGGATGCACAAGCTCACTACCGGCATTTTCGGCAAGTAACCGAAGGCCACCGTCAGCGGCCCCGAGATTTCTCGGGGCTCTTTTAATTCTCGAATTCGTACTATAATGACCCTACTATGTGTGGCATCGTGGGCTATGTAGGAAAAAAGCAGACATACTCAATCTTGATTGATGGGTTGCGATATTTGGAATACCGCGGATATGACAGTTCCGGTGTCGCGTTATTGTCGGACGAGTTGAAGGTCTACAAGCGCGTAGGAAGAATTTCGGAATTGGAAAAATTTGTTGAGGGAAAAGACATCAATGCAACGGTGGGCATCGGGCATACGCGCTGGGCAACACATGGCGCGCCGAGCGACATAAATGCTCACCCGCACGTGTCGGAAGGAAAGGATATTGCACTCGTGCACAATGGCATCATTGAGAACTATGAGGAGCTTCGCAACATTTTAAAAAAGAGCGGACATATATTCGTAAGTGAGACGGATACGGAGGTTGCGGTGCATTTGGTGGAAGACATTATGAAGAAGGATGGCGCAAAACTTTTGGATGCGGTACGTGAGACAGCACTCCGTGTGAAAGGTACATATGCATTTGCGGTCGTGGCAAAGAGCGAGCCGGGCGTAATCGTGGTTGCCCGCAAGGGAAGTCCGCTCGTAATTGGTATCGGCGAGGGAGAGCTTTTTGTTGCGTCTGATCCATACCCCTTGGCGAAACATACGAAGAAGGTTGTGTTTTTGGAAGACGGTGAGGTTGCATCCATTTCTATTGATGGAAAGTTGGATGTGCGTACGATTGAGAACGAATTGAAAACCCCGCATATTAAAACGCTTGATATCGAAATTGCGGCGTTAGAGAAATCAGGGTACGAACATTTTATGCAGAAAGAGATTTATGAGGAGCCGAAAGCGGTTGAAGATAGCTTGCGCGGACGCTTATATTCCGTGGACGGCAATGTATTGAATCTTGGTGGATTGATGGAAAAGGAAAATGAATTATTGAACGCGAAGCGATTTATCTTTTTGGCGTGTGGGACCTCATGGCACGCAAGTTTAATCGGGAAGCGCGTGTTTGAAGAATTGCTAAGAATTCCAACGGAAGTGGAATACGCATCAGAATTCAGATATAAGAACCCAATTATTTATAAAGACGATGTGGTATTTGCGGTCTCACAGTCCGGTGAGACGGCGGATACGCTCGCGGCACTTCGGGTTGCGAAAGCGAGTGGCGCAACGATTGTCGGAATTTGCAATGTCGTTGGCTCCACAATTGCACGCGAGGCGCATGTGGGCCTCTACACGCACGCGGGTCCCGAAATTGGGGTCGCATCCACGAAAGCATTTGTGACGCAGATTTCCACAATGATGTTGGTGGCGCTCCATATCGCGCAACAGAAAAAATTGGTGAGTGAGGATAGATTACACGCACTCATAAAAGATTTTTCCGAAGTGCCTGAGAAAATTAAGGAAACGTTGAAAGTGGCAGAGCGCGTGAAGGAAGTTGCGGAGAAATATAAAAAAGCGAAGGACTTTTTGTATTTGGGAAGGGGGTATGGATTCCCAATCGCGCTTGAGGGTGCACTGAAGCTCAAAGAACTTTCCTATATTCATGCGGAGGGATATCCCGCGGCAGAAATGAAACACGGTCCAATTGCGCTTATTGATGAAAATCTTCCCGTCGTAATCTTGGCACCTCGCGGACCAATGAGCGAGAAGATTTTGAGTACCGCAGAAGAAATAAAAGCGCGCAAAGGAAAAATTATTGCGGTGGTCACGGTGGGCGATGCAAGCTTCAGGGGAATTGCCGATGACATTATTGAGATTCCCGCGACCGAGGATATTTTCTCGCCGTTCGTGCTCGTGATTCCGCTCCAATTTCTCGCGTATTACATCTCGCTTTCGCTCGGACGCGACGTAGACAAGCCAAGAAACTTAGCAAAGTCCGTCACAGTGGAGTAGGGGCGAATCGTTTTGCATTTCTCAGAACTTTTAGTACAATGGGAATTGTGACGAATAAGGCAAAAATCGTTAAAGGAGTCGTGTTTGTTCTCGCGCTTTTGGTGCTCGCGCTTATGTTTTGGAGTGCAAAAAAGAGCGTAGTGCCACGGACATCCACGAGTACGTTTCAGGGTCCTCCAGCCGGTTCCGTTCCTTATGTAAAAGGGCCAACAGGATTGCCTCCAACAAAATAATATTTTTGCGGGATTGGTTTAGTGGTAGAACACGACCTTGCCAAGGTTGAGACACGGGTTCGATTCCCGTATCCCGCACTAAAAACAAAAAGCGACTACCTAGTCGCTTTTTGTTTTCTAAATTGGGATACGGGAATGGGAAAGGGGTCGGGAAAACGGAAGTTTTTCCGTTGCGGAGGTATTGGAACCGATGGGTTCCAAAGAGCGAGCGTTGTTTCACGCGAGCGATATTCCCGTATCCCGCACCAGAACAGAACTCAACGGCTTTGAAAATAGGTTATAGCTTGGTACAATAAAGACACTAAAAACAAAAAACGACCATTGAAACGCTATCTAAAATCGCTAAAGCATTAAGCATGGGTGTTGATGACTTAATTAAATAATCCTATGACACAACAATTTTCATGGCATACCAAAGCAATTCCCGAAATTCTTGATACACTTCATTCCAGTGAACTTGGCCTAACAGTAGAAGAAGCAACTGGACGCCTCAAGAAATATGGCCGAAATTATCTTCCCGAGGGGAAGGTGGATAGTTTGTTCCTTATTTTTTTGCGACAATTTCAAAATCCGCTGATTTATATTCTCTTTGGCGCGGCAGGTATTATTTTTGCGATTGGAGAAATCATAGATAGCTCGATTATTTTAGCCGTGCTTCTTTTCAATGCCATCGTAGGCACTATTCAAGAGGGCAAGGCGCAAAACACACTTCGTGCACTCAAGAAATTTGTGGAGACGAAAGCAACCGTGCTCCGCGAAGAAAAAGAGTTTATTGTGTCTGACAGTGAAGTAGTGTCTGGAGACATTATTATTCTACAGGAAGGCGAAAAAGTGCCGGCGGATGCGCGAATTATTGCCGCCACCAATCTCAAAATTGATGAGGCGGCTCTTACTGGTGAATCAGAACCTGTGCATAAAATTACCGATACTTTGCCTGCCCGCCAAAGCATTGGCGTAGGCGGGGAGAGAGATGAACTGCCAACCGTGGAGCAGAAAAACATGATTTTCAAGGGCACGCATATTCTTGCCGGAAACGGCAAAGCGATTGTGGTGGCAACTGGCATTGAGACAGTCATTGGAAAAATTTCTAAAGAGATTGCGGCGATTGACACCGAAATTCCCCTCAAAACCAATATCCGTTATCTATCGCGACTTATCATTATAACTGTCGCGAGTATTAGCGCTTTGTTGTTTATACTCGGCATTGTTTTTGGGAAATCAGTAAAGGAAATGTTCGCCACAGTGGTTTCGCTTTCGGTCTCAATCATTCCTGAAGGACTTCCGATTGTGATGACGCTTGTTTTAGCAACGGGCGTATGGAGAATGTCAAAGCGCAACGTCTTGGTAAAAAAACTTCAGGCGGTGGAAGCGTTGGGGCAAGCTCGCATTATCGCTGTGGATAAAACGGGCACCATAACCAAAAACGAGATGGTAATCCAGAAAGTATATGTAGACAAAAAAGTTTTTAATGTTGGCGGAGTTGGTTATGAGCCGAAGGGAGAGATTCAATTAGACGGGAGGGTGATTGATTCTGTTAATCACCCAGAGCTTCTTTTCGCGGGGAAAATTGCCGCCTTTTGTGCCAATGCTCGCGTGATGTTTTCAGAAGAAGAAAAATTATGGCGTGTTGCCGGCGACCCAACCGAAGCAGCAATGCTGGTGCTTGCCGAGAAACTTGGCTTTCACAAGGATGATTTAGAGCGAGAGTCGCCGCTAGTTAGCGAAATTCCGTTTGATTACAAACTTAAGTATCACGCAACAATTCACCGACTTAATAGTGCAAATCTGCCTGCCGGCAGGCACGAATTTTTAACAGTTGTCGGTGCGCCGGAAGTGATTCTCGGTCTTTCACAAAAAGTATGGCGCGCCGGAAAAAGCCACCATCTATCGGATGAGGAAAAACAAAAATTAGAATCTGTTTTTCTCTCTATGTCGCGAGAAGGGTTGCGGGTTGTCGCGTTAGCTGAAATCCATGACGCGCCGGAAATGATTGTGCCCAAAGAGATCAAGTCGCTTACTTTTGTAGGATTTTTCGGCATGAAAGACGCGCTGCGACCTGAAGTGGCAGAAGCTATGCAAAAAGCGACTTCTGCTGGTATCAGAGTGGTAATGATAACGGGAGATCATAAAGTTACGGCGCAAGCGATTGCCAAAGAAGCTGGTATTTATCACGATGGCGACACCGTTCTTACGGGGCAAGACATTGACGCTTTTTCCGACAATGAGCTTTCTCTAAAATTGGCCGAAACCTCGGTGTTCGCGCGAGTAACACCAGAACACAAATTGAGAATTATCAAGGCGTATAAGGCACGCGGTGAAATTATCGCCATGACTGGAGACGGCGTAAATGACGCCCCCTCGCTTGTGGCCGCCGACCTTGGTGTAGCAATGGGAAAAGTCGGCACCGAGGTGGCAAAAGAGGCCTCGGATATCGTACTTTTGGATGATAATTTCGGGAGCATTGCGTCAGCCGTAGAAGAAGGCAGAAGTATTTACAAAACGATTAAAAAAGTTATTCTTTATCTTTTTGCGGGAAGTTTGGGGCAAGTGCTTACAATAATCGGCTCACTTCTTTTGGGATTTCCTCTGCCACTCTTGCCAGCCCAAATCATTTGGCTCAACTTTGTCACCGATGGTTTCCTTGATGTGTCTTTAGCTATGGAGCCAAAAGAAGAAGGATTATTGCGTGGCAACTTTGAGCGGCCCAAAAAATATCTCATTGACAAACTTATGGTCAAACGCGCTATTTTTATGGCGGTGCCGATGATGTTGGGAGCCATTTTCATTTTTGGTGGATATTTCCAAGATGATCTCACCAAAGCTTGGACAATGACGCTATCTACCTTGGCGATGTTTCATTGGTTCAACGCATGGAATTGCCGACATGAATCAAAATCTATTTTCCAGATGAATCCTTTTTCCAATAAATTTTTGGTGGGAGCAACGCTTGTTGTTATTTCCTTGCAGATTTTGGTAGTTTATAATCCACTCATGCAGAAGTTTTTGCGCACCGCACCGCTTGAGCTTTCGGAATGGCTCGTTATTATTCCGATTGCCACATCCGTTGTTCTTGTAGAGGAAATAAGAAAATTCTTTTACCGAAGAAAGATGGCAAGTAGAGATAATTCTTACTTAAATACATGATAAATAATTTATTTATTTTTATTATTGCACTTTTCATGATTATCAAGGGTGCAACTATGGCAACGAGATATGCTACCCGTCTAGCTGAAAATTTTAATTTATCAAAATACACAATTGGTTTTATTATTGTGGCGGTTATTTCCATTCTTCCGGAGATATTTATTGCAATCAACGCTGCTTTAGAAGGAATACCATCTTTCGGGCTTGCTATATTATTCGGTTCTAACATAGCAGACCTTACTTTAGTTTTTGCAATAATTGTATTTTTTGCGGGAAGGGATTTGAAAATTGAAAGCAAAATTTTGAAAAATCATGTCGTCTATCCGTTTATGCTTCTTTTACCTTTAGTACTCGGCTTTAATGGTCATTTTTCACGCTTGGAAGGATTAGCGCTTATCATCGTTGGTGGAATATTTTATATTATTACCTTGAAAAATGGGAAGAATGGTACAGCAACCTTAAATAACGGCAACGGTAGATATAAAAACTTTTTTATGTTGCTGTTCAGTATGGTCGTATTGCTTATCGGATCATACTTTACCGTAACTTCGGCTACAGGACTCGCGAACTATTTTGGAATAAACCAGATTCTTATCGGCATCCTTATTGTAGGAGTGGGAACAACCATGCCGGAATTGCTATTTTCTTTGAAATCAATAAGAAAACGAGACGATTCTCTTGCGATAGGTGATATTTTTGGAACAGTTCTCGCAGATGCGACTATTGTGGTAGGACTGTTGGCATTGATTAGTCCATTCTCATTTCCACAAAAAATTATTTACATAACCGGTGTGTATATATCAAACAAAGCGCCGATTATAAATGGAGCGAGTTTTATCAATAATAATTTTATAGAGTACAGATTTTGAGCTCGCATCCCATTTCTAACTGGATGAAACTATGTTAAAATGGCTCTATACAAGAGATATATGAAAAAGAGAATGAAGAATAGATTGAATTTCAAATAAAATGAGAAAATTAAATGTTTACAAACTTGCTTAAAACCATTAAAGAATATATCCATAATAGGCCGAGAACAAAAAGAGCGGTTGGCATTATTCTAATTCTTGTTGGATTTACCGCTCTTATTACTCCTTTTACACCCGGTTCGTGGCTGGCTTTTATCGGACTTGAGTTGCTGGGTGTGCGAGTCCTACTTTCCGATAAACTTCGACGCTTCGGTTGGAGTTCCGACAAAACGTCGTGGTTAAAATTTTAGAAAAAAAATAAAAATGCTTAATTCGGAAAAACTTTATACCTCAATTGCCAAGCTTTACGATTTGATAAATTGGCTAAACGGCTATAAAAGAGCGGCTGATTATTTTGTAAGGCAATTGCCGTTTAAGACCGATGCTTCTATTCGCGTTCTTGATGCCGGTTGTGGCACAGGTTTGTATTCATTGGCTATTTTGAAACGATTCCCTAATGCTCAACTTGTTGCCTTTGATTTAAATGAAGCGATGGCTCGCAAAATGGAAACTAATTTAGACAGAGAGGGGTTCCGCAAGCGTGCAAAAGTATTTGTTGCTGACGCTATGAGTAGTCTTCCGGAAATAGAGCAAAACTTCGACTTGATTGTTGCTGGAGGCCTCTTAGAATGCGTTGATATTGGAAAGGCAGTAAAAAATTCGTCTAGGTTTTTGATAATCGGTGGTTATTTTCTCAATTCACCGGTGAGAGATAATATTTGGGGATGGGTAGCTGGTGAGCTTATGGGATTTGTACCCCATTCAAAGCAACAAAATATCAGGGCATTTGAACAAGGTGGCTTTAAATTACAAAAAATAATTAAACTATCGTGGTTATATCTTCTTATTTCGCTTGTCAAAGAAGCTCATATATTTCAAAAAATCTAACTTAATATTTACACATAAATAAATATCACCATGAACCACCAAAAATCAGAACTTTACTTTTTATTTATTCTCCTTGCAGGAATTTTTGTCCTCGCTTTTTTCATTTTTAAGCCCTTTCTCTACGCGCTTATCCTAGCAATAGTTTTTGTAACTGTTTTTCAGCCAGTTCACAAAAAAATACTTGCCATTATACGCGATAGAAAGGGCTTGGCGGCGTTTCTTACTACAATCTCCGTTCTCATCGTTGTTGTTGCTCCTCTCACACTTTTAGGCATACAGATTTTTCAGGAAGCAACGGGGCTTTATTCCTCTCTCACCTTGAACGGTGGTACAACTGATCCTTCTCGTTTCTTGGGCGACACCATACAGAGCATCACGAGATTTTCTCCTGTGCCGATAGACACTCCCGATATTAGCCAGTACTTAAAACAGGGGTTAAGTTGGTTACTTCAGCATCTCGGCTCTCTTTTTGCAAATGTTGCAAAAGCAATAGCGAGTGTCTTTATATTCCTCATCGCTTTGTATTATTTATTTAAAGACGGCTATCAACTTAAAAGAGCTCTTGTCGTTTTAAGCCCCCTCCAAGATATTCACGATGAAACAATTTTCAATAAACTTGCTCTGGCGATTAATTCGATTATCAAGGGAAATCTCGTAGTGGCGCTTATTCAAGGTACGCTGACTGCGCTCGGATTCGCTATTTTTGGAGTTCCCAACGTTATGCTATGGGGTAGCGTTGCGGCCATAACCGCGCTAATCCCCGGCATTGGAACAGCTTTGGTGCTTCTCCCGGCCATTCTCTACCTATACTTCAGCGGAGAAACGCTTTTCTCGGTCGGCCTTCTTCTTTGGGGTGTGACGGCCGTGGGACTTGTGGACAATTTTTTGGGGCCAAAACTCACTAGCCGAGGAATGCAGCTTCATCCATTTCTTATTCTTCTTTCTATCCTGGGTGGTATTGGTTTTTTCGGACCCCTCGGATTCTTACTGGGGCCACTTGTTTTGAGCTTGCTATTTGCCCTCCTTGAAATTTATTTCGCGATTAAGAAAGAGCATGGGGCATAGGGATTAATAATGTTCTCGTGATATAATCATAATATCCTGACGGTCGATAGGCGTTAATTAAATGAAAACAATAATATAATTATGAATAATCCAAAATTTATTGAGTGGGTTTTGCGCATTGCTGTGTTCGGAACGTTCTTTGGCCACGGCATATTTGCACTTCAACAAAAGGCCGGCTGGTTCAAATATTTTGAGGCAGCAGGTATTACCAATCCCGACACAATCGGAACACTGCTTGTGCTGGTTGGCATTATAGATGTGGCCCTGGCACTGCTCATTCTTGTTAAACCAATCAGAATCGCGCTTTTGTGGATGGCTTTCTGGGGCTTGTGGACCGCTATGATTCGTTGGCCGTTCGGGCCCGATCCCGTCTGGGACTTCGTAGAGCGTTGGGCTAATTGGGGAGCGCCACTGGCACTTCTCTTGTTAGTTGGCTGGCCGAAAAATTGGAGAGAGTGGTTCAAGTAACAGGCGCGGGTTTTGAATAAAAGTAATCAATAGAATGCTGCGTTTTATACAACCGAATATTTTTCTGTACTTTTTTCTCTTGATCTTAGGGATTAGCGGTCTCTTCTTTGCAGTTATCTGGTCGCAGGCAGAAGGATTTTATGCGTTTATCACTTTTGCGACATCTGGAGGGCTTGGTGTGGCACTATACATTTACTACACAAAAAAACATTATAAACAGCTCGTCTGCCCCATTGGTTCGGACCGCAATGCTGTCATAACCAGTAGATACGCTAATTTTTTGGGCGTGCCGTTGGAGTATTGGGGAATATTTTATTGCGCCGTTATTATTGCCGTTTATATTATTTTAATTTTTGCTCCGTGGATAATCCCAGATCTTTTTTTGTTCGGGTTAATATTGTTTACTACCACCGCTCTTCTCTTTTCCTTGTATCTGTTGTTTCTTTCTTTTGCGCCAGTGGCGCATCGGGTGTCTTCTTTCCGCCGCGCCCCAAAATGGAATTGTTATTCTTGTGAGCGTAGCCACTCATTTTATTGTGAATCAGAAAAAGTTTTCATTAAAGGAAAAATAAAATTAAGTTAAAATATCTTTGTGAACAAACATTATCTTAAATCAGCGCAGAATCAAATGACCCGAAATGTGCCGACCGCATTTTTAGAAGATACAATTGCCGACATAGAACAATCGCTTTCCAAGAACGACTTTGAAACATTGGATTATATTTATGTGCTTGATGAAAACCAACAATTAAAAGGCGCATTTTCAATAAAAGAACTTTTTTTAAAGCAGAAAAATACGAGAGCAAAAGAAGTAATGAAAACCAATATTATCAAAGCGCATCCGACCGATGAGCAAGAAAAAATCGCAATTTTAGCCTTGCGGCACAACCTAAAAGCTATTCCGCTCGTTGATAAAGAAAACAAATTTTTAGGTGTGGTTCCATCAGACGCAATTTTAGGGATTTTGCATTTTGAACATGTTGAGGATTTTTTAAGATCTGCCGGCATTCATAGCCCAGTTCGAGAAACACTTGATGGGACGCCCGTCTTTTTGGCCAAAGTACGAACTCCGTGGCTTGTTTTGGGGCTCTTGGGAGGACTCGTTGCAGCATTTCTTATTGAATTATTTGAGATGCCTCTTAGGGCCAATTTTATTTTAGCGGCGTTTATTCCGCTGATGGTTTATATGGCCGACGCCGTTGGGGCGCAGACTCAGATATTATTTATCCGCAATCTTATTTTTGAAAATCAAATAAATCTTGGCCGATATATTTTAAGGGAAATGAAAACCGGCGTCATTATCGCTTTATTTTTAAGCATTCTTCTTTCACTTTTTTCAATAGGTTGGTTTAAAGCGCCACATTCCATCAGTTTAATTCTAGGAATTTCGCTTTTATTAACAATTCTCAGCGCAATGTTGATCGGAGTTCTCATTCCCTGGTTGTTATGGAAACTTAAAAAAGACCCAGCTATTGGCGCTGGTCCTTTTGGAACCATTGTTCGTGATCTTTTGAGTTTGGTTATTTATTTTGGGGTTGTTTCACTTATTTTTTGGATAATTGGATAAATTAAGATATAATATCTTTAGAAATCCCGTTAGATAAAAGTCGCTATGTTTTCTAACGAGATAAATCAATAATTACTATAACCATGTCTGACAAAGTCAAAAGAATTATCTTTATCGCTATTGTTACCTTGCTTCTCTTAGCTTTTGTTTTGCCTTTAGCAGTCGGCTATTAAAATTATGAAAAGGGATGTATTTGAACGCTTTGTTATTGATGCTGTGTCGGCCCTACCATTTCGTGTACGAAAGACCATGAAAAATGTGGCGATTGTGATTGAACAAGAACCGCGCAGAAAAAAATCAAGTGAGGTCAGCATCAAATTGGACGAAACGCTGTTAGGGCTTTATGAGGGCATTCCATTAATTCAACGGGATTCAGGATATTTTGGAGTATCGCCTGACAAAATCACAATTTTTCAAAAATCAATTGAGACATTGGGCGCAAGAGGCGAGGAGGAAGTAGCGACGCTCATACACGAAGTGGTATGGCATGAAATTGGTCATCACTTCGGCTTGAGCGATTCAGAGCTTGATATCCTCGAGAAAAAGCGGAAAAAGGTCTTTTCACAACAGTGATTGAGCGACTCAGAAAAGCTTCCGCTGGCCGCTAAAAGTTACGAAAGCTAAAATATATTTATGGAAACACAACAATCACAAAAACCCACCTATCAAGAACATCGGGAGTTACGGCAACAAGAAAAGGTTAAAGAGCAACGACAAAAAAAATTAAAACGGTTATATCGCCATCTTACTTTATGGCTATTAGTCGCGCTTTTTGTTGGTGGTGGCATATTTAGCATGGTGAAAATTGCTTCTCGTCCCACGCAAAATAAAAGTCCAGTCATAACCGTCGATGCCGTAAACGCAGAAGATTGGGTAAGGGGTAATCGAGATGCAAAAGTTATTATCGCTGAATATAGTGATTTCCAATGTCCCGCTTGCGCTTTTTACCATCAGCTTTTGGAAAAGTTCGCAGAGGAGTTTGGAGATAAGCTCGCTGTTGTCTATCGCCATTTTCCGCTTCCTAACCACCAAAACGCAAAACCAGCGGCTTATGCCGCCGAAGTGGCTGGACGGCAAGGAAAGTTTTGGGAAATGCATGATGCCATTTTTGACGGCCAGAAAGAATGGGAAAACGCGCGAAATGCAGACGAGATTTTTGTAAATTATGCCCAAAAATTAAATCTTAATATAGCTCAATTCAACGCAGACATTGCCTCCAAAGAAATAAAGAAAAAAGTTGATGAGGCGTACAATAACGCGATTCGTTTAGGGCTTAACTCCACGCCGACCTTCTTTCTGAACGGTAAGAAGATTTCAAATCCGAGAAATTATGAAGAATTTAGAAACATCATCATTCAAACAATCAATGAACTCCGTTAGAAATTATATAAATTAGTCAGCGATATATAAAGCGCAAGTAAATTATGATAAAACAAATTTCTGACGGGGTGAAAATCCCCAGGGCGTTCACAATCGCGTTTATGATAGTAAGTTTCATAGGATTTCTGGACGCTACCTATTTAACTGCCCAGCATTATCTTGGTTCGTTTCCACCCTGCGTTATTACCACTGGTTGCGAGACAGTACTCGTAAGCGAACAAAGCGTTATTTTTGGTATTCCGACAGCTCTTTTGGGAGCTGGTTATTATCTCATTATTTTTCTACTCACAATCATTGCTTTGGAATTGAGACAAGGAAAAATCTTTCATTTTGTCGCATTTCTCACGCCGATTGGATTTTTGGCCTCGCTGTATTTTGTTTACCTCCAACTCTTTGTTTTGAAAGAAATCTGTTTCTACTGCATGGTTTCAGCCGCCACCTCAACAATTTTGTTTGCTCTCGGTTTGTTTGTTATAATCAAGTCAAGGCTGATGGAACCGGATTTAATTAAACGGTAATTCCATTTTTTTGGCTTTTGTTTTGCCTTTAGCAGTCGGCTATTAAAATTATAGATATGAAAAAAATATTTAGTTTTTTTGATAAATTGGAAGACAGTATTCGCGTCGCTCTGAGCAGGCATCCTGTTATTTACGCTTTTGTTGGTGGCGCAGCGATTGTACTTTTCTGGCGAGGTGTGTGGATGGTTGCTGACACCATACCGTTTTTAACTGGCCCTGTTTCTATTTTAGTAAGTGTTGTGACACTTCTTGCCATGGGGCTTTTTGTATCTTTTTTCATCGGCGACAACATTATTATTTCGGGACTTAGAAAAGAAAAAAGGCTGGATGAAAAAATAGCATCTGAAGTAAAAACAGAGCTTGATGTGTTAAATGACATACAAAAGCAGCTCAATAATATTGGGAAAGAATTGAAAACATTGAGAGAAGAAATGCGAGAAAAAACGGCTAATCCTACGCAGAAAACTTAATCCACGGTCAGTTTGGCGAAAAATATCAAGAAAGAATTGAAAGGTTTTTCCTAAATAATTTATGAAACTTAAGGCAACGGCAAAATCAATAAAACACGCGGCTAGCATTATTAAAAAAGGCGGGCTGGTGGCGTTTCCGACTGAAACGGTGTACGGGCTTGGCGCCGACGCCTTAAATCCGAGGGCGGTGGCAAAAATATTTGAAATAAAGAAAAGACCCGCATTCGATCCGCTCATCGTGCATATTGCCGAAATGGAGTGGCTTCACAAGTTAACGCGTCAAGTTGACAAAAAAGCTCTGATTTTGATTAAAAAATTTTGGCCGGGACCATTAACGCTTGTTCTCCTCAAATCATCGCTCGTTCCGGATATTGTTACAGCTGGGCTTGATACTGTTGCCGTGAGAATGCCGGCTCATCCGGTGGCACGTCAACTAATCAAGTTTTCTCAAACTCCCATTGCCGCGCCAAGCGCCAATCTTTTTGGGTGTCTAAGTCCGACTACTGCCACACATGTTGAAAAACAGCTTGGCAAAAAAATTGACCTTATTCTTGACGCCGGAAAATGTTCAGTTGGAGTTGAGTCAACCGTGCTCTCGCTCGTCGGTGGAAAACCGGTTTTACTCCGTCCCGGCGGCCTTCCTGTGGAAGAGATTGAGAAGGCCATTGGTAAGGTGGTGCGCCATGTTTACTGGCAGGCAAGTAAATCAAAAAACAAAAAAATTCAATCACCAGGCCAACTGCCAAGTCATTATTCTCCAAGAACTCCCATGAAGCTCATTAAGTCTTTAGAGCAGATTCCTTTTAGCAACGACACTGGCGTTTTGCTTTTTAAAAAGCCGGCGATTAAAATCAAAGTCGGAGTAGTTGAAATTTTATCAGAGAAAGGAGACCTGACTGAAGCAGCCGCTAATTTGTTTTCAGCCCTGCATCGGCTTGATGATGCGGGAGTAAAGATAATTTATGCCGAGCGTATTCCTGCGGTAGGTTTAGGATCGGCAATAATGGATCGCTTGCAGAGAGCAAGCTTTAAAGAGTAATGCAATGTTAAAAAAAAGTTGTTCTTATTAATTAATGATTATAACAAAGACAAATAAAGTATTTTTAGTGTTATTCCTTTTTGTTATTTTTGTTGCTGGTATTTTTATTTGGCAGGAGTTCTTTGATAGAAGAGTGGTGGTACCACACCTACCGCCTTCCAGCGCATCCGAAACATCAACGCCTTCGCTTTCGCTTGTGGCTAAAAACCTAAATACCCCATGGTCGCTTGAATTTCTTCCGAGTGGCGACCTACTATTTACGGAGCGAGCAGGGAAAGTCTATCTTAATTAAGAAAAAATAGGATTTTCTTCGAAGCTAATAATTACAATTCCTGATGTTGCCGAAGAAGGTGAAGGTGGACTTCTCGGTATGGCCAAACATCCTGAATTTGAGAAAAACAACTATATTTATCTTTACTATACCTATAAATCAGATGACCAGAGTCTTGCCAATAAGGTTGTTCGCTATCGCATGCAAGATGAAAGTTTAATAGAACAGAAACTTATTATTGATGGCATACCAGGAGCAGAGAATCACAATGGAGGAAGAATTAAATTTGGGCCTGATAAATTGCTTTATATTGCTACCGGGGACGCGGGAAATGCCAACTTGGCTCAAGATAAAAATTCCTTAGCCGGAAAGATTTTACGGCTAACTGATGAGGGAGAAATCCCGCGAGACAACCCTTTTTTAAATGCCATCTATTCCTATGGCCATAGAAATCCGCAAGGAATAGCGTGGGATGAACAGGGAAGGCTTTGGGAGACGGAACATGGCGCGTCAGCAACTGATGAGCTAAATCTGATAGAGTCGGGTAAAAACTATGGTTGGCCGATTATTCGCGGAAATGAAAATCGTTATGGGATGATTGCACCGATTATTCAAAGTGGCAAAAAACTTGGGCTCCATCCGGAGTCGCTTATTTCAAGGATTCAATCTTTTTTGTTGGATTAAGGAGTCAAACTCTCTTTGAATACAAGATTGAAACGAAAGAATTTTTGTCTCATTTTGAGGGAAAGTTTGGCCGTTTGCGCGATGTTGTTTTAGGTTCAGACGGGAATTTATATATTGGAACAAGCAACAGAGATGGACGAGGAATACCGCGTAACAACGATGATCAAATTTTTAAAATAAATCCGGAAAGACTATAAAACTATTATGAATCACCTCAAAACAACTACTCTGCTTGGTTGGCTGGAATCGAACTAGAAAAGGTGTATACTTATACGAAAGGCGTACAAATAAAAAAATAAAATGAAAATATTTAAAAGTTTGAAAATGTTTCTTTTGGTGTTAGTTGTTTTGTTTGGGGTAGGATTAATGTTTACATCGGTCGCTTTCGCGGCGAATCCCGTTATTTCTTCTATAAGCCCAACGCCAGCACGCGTGGGTGACACTGTTACAATTACCGGTTCAAATTTTGTTTTGGGGTCCAAGGTGCTTATTTGGCCGACAATTATAGATGCAGTTTTTGTCAGCCCGACTCAAATAACATTTCAAGTTCCGTTGGGCACCATAATAGGTGGTAGTGGGTCTCCATCTAGTGTGGGATCTCTTTATGTAGCCCGCCCAGCACTTCAAGGGGAAAGTGGAGATCCAATTCAAAACATGGGTCTTCTCAGCAATCGCGTTGATATCAATTTGCTTGATACTGCACCGACAATTACAAATATTAGTCCAACGACGGTGCACGTTGGTGATGTGGTTACTCTCACGGGAAGTAATTTTGATTGGCGCACTACTGTCCAATTTACCGATAATTATGCCGGTGGGCTCACTGGCTTTTGGGCGAATGCAAAAACATATACCCCAACCTCTTTGTCGTTTGTTATTCCATTCGGCGTAAAAGGATTGCGTACATTACAGGTAAAACATGCGTATACAGATCTTACGAGCAACACGATACAACTCAATATTCTTTCGATACCACCGGTAATTAATCAAATATTACCCTTTGAAATTTATTATCAACAGAATGGACTTCTTCCCGCATCTTCTGCGTTTCGGGCCGGAGTTACCGAGGGCTATTTATATGCCGACAACATTGATAAAGATTCAGTTTTAACATTTGACGATGGGACGAGGCTATATCTTGGGTCTGGATTTGGGGAGTGTCATATTGCAAAAGGTCCGGGCAATTGTTTCCATATACCGAGTACCATGGCTCCCGGAGCACACACTATGTACGTGAAAGAAGCTGACTCCGGTCTTACGAGCAATACCGTTTCATTGACGGTAACAGACCAACCAGTTCTCGTTGCGTTGTGGCCATCAACAAAAACAGTTTTTTATAGAGGAGAAACAGTAAATCTTCTTGGTCTTGGTTTTGCGCAGTCCTCGGCCGCTCTTATTGACGGACAAGCAGGAGCGCTTATTACTATGGCACCGGGTCATGGCTATCGTGATCTTAGTTTTTCTTTTATCCTTCCATCGAATATAAGCACTGGGTCGCATACTGTCCAGATTAAAGAAACTGATTCCGGTAAAGTCTCTGGTTCACTCTCCTTTACTGTTATTGATGGTTCGCCAGCACCTCCAACATGTGAATTAACTGCTGACAATAGTCTTTGTCGGTTTGGAGTAGTGGTGGCCTCTACGAGCACCCCTTCTACGACATCATCTCTTTCGCAGACCTCCGCGGAAACGGCCGACACTCCTTCTGCTCCAGCACTCAAACAGCAACTCGTTCAGCTCATCACCTTGCTCCTCCAACTCGTACAGCAAGCCGCAGCTCGTGGAATTTTGAGTGTAGAACAGCTTACTTCTATCTTGAGCTCAATCCAGATTCCTCGTTAACATCACAACGAAAAAATCCCTCTAACGCCTGCCGATATGGCAGGTATGTCGGAGGGGTTTTCTATTTAAATTTGACTACGCTATCTCAAAAAATCTGTGTTTTCCGACGCGGAGCATATCGCCAGATTTTAATACAACCACTTCATTTATATCTTTTTTCACCACATCGTTTATCTTCACCGCATTCTGCTCAATGAGTCGGCGCGCCTCGCTCTTACTTCCAATTCCTGCCAAAACCACAAGTTCAAGAAGCAGTAATTTCTTTTCTTTTACTTTCAATTTTGGCGCGTCCTCAGGGCGCTCTTTTTTGGAGAATACACGGAGCCATTCTTCACGCGCTTCTTTTGCGTCAACAGTTGAATGAAAATCAGCCACGATGGTCTCGCCAAGTATCATTTTTGCTTCGTAGGGGGACTTTTTTGGCATTGCGATATTGGTAAGGAGCACAAAATACTTTTCAATAAGCGAATCGGGAATAGTCATTATTTTTCCGAACATTTCATTTGGTGGTTCTGAGATGCCGACATAGTTTCCATAACTCTTGCTCATTTTTTGTACACCGTCTGTTCCCTCAAGTAGCGGGAGCGTGAGAATATCTTGTTCGGCCTGACCGAAATGGCGTTGCACACGGCGACCCATAAGAAGATTAAATTTTTGATCGGAACCGCCGACCTCAATGTCGGCATTTACTTTTACTGAATCATATCCTTGAAACAGCGGGTAAAGAATCTCAAGAATGGTAATATCATTGCCCGCCTCAATTCGTTTCTGAAAATCAGCGCGTTTGATGATTTGCTGGAATGTTGCCGCGCGCGCCATCTCAAGTGTAGCGGCGAGTCCTTCCGTTTCGTGCCACTCGCTATTGTAATGAATCTCGGTATTTTTAATATTAATAACCTTGCCTGCCTGCGCAAGATATTCCTTCATATTTTTTTTCACATCACTTTCGGTTAACGGTTTGCGTTCATTGCTACGTCCAGTCGGGTCGCCAATCTTTGCGGTGAAGTCGCCGATGATGAGCACTATCTGGTGCCCCATTGCTTGAAACTGCGCGAGCTTTCTAAATGGCACCGTGTGTCCGAGATGAATGTCGGGCGAGGTTGGGTCAATGCCAAACTTCACGCGCAACTTCTTTCCCGAAATAAGCACTTTTTCTAAATGCTCACGGTCAATAATTTCTTCCACGCCCCGCGAAAGAAGCTCATCAATTTTTGCTTTGTCTACCAATATTTTTCCGGAGGATTTCTGTTTCATGTGTAGTTAATAATATCACGCCTCGCGCGGGGAGATATATTGACATTAGATGAAAAATATGTAATAACTCAAATTAAGCTGACCATCGGTCAGACAACCGCACATTACCAATTTCACAAGGAGGTCTCTCATGGAGACGAAGAAAATCGCACTTGCGTGTTTCGTGGGTGGCGCGCTCTGCGCTACTGTCGCACTTCTCGTTGCGCCACTCTACTGGTGGCTTGGTCTTATCGTGGGATTCGCGGGTGGCTACGTGGCCTATGAGTTCCGTGAAGTTTTGAAGGCGATTCCGATTGCGTGGTGCGCTACAGTGGAAGTAATTTCCATCCTGTGGCGTGAAACAAGTAACGCATGCAGTGACAAATACAATAACGTCATTGGCTCAATTCGCCGAGCGGGAAGGTATTTGTTTGGAAAGCAGCACCCATTCTTTTATCTCGGCGCACTTTTCGCGGCGTTTCCCACAGCACGCCTTCTTGCGTCTACAATGAAGCAGGCGGTCTACGTGGACGGGTCCTTTACGGTTTTCCTAGGAATCATGATTCTGCTGATGCTAACCGCCGTTTTCACTAGCTTGCTCTATTTTTTCGCCAGTGCTGGGGCAGAGATTGGAGAGAAAAGCTCTTGGGCGGAGGTGAGCAAATACAAAAAAGTTCCCCTGACCTACTTTAATGTGGTTCGTTGGTCAGCAGAAGGGATTGCATTAATGTGTCTTGTCCTTCCGTTTCTAATCTGTGTCGCAGTGCTCTTGTTGGTATGGAAGCTGATTAAGCTAATCCATTCCGAAAAGCGTTTGCTCTGCGCGTTTGATGGAGCGCTTGGCGGTGCCACGAGCTACTTCTTGTTCATGTCGCCCGCGATGTCACTTTCCGCGCGTGTCACGTGCGTCATCTTTGGCGGACTCATCGGAGCCGCACTCGGTGTCGCAAATTGGGAAATCGTTTCCAAACGAATTCTCCACGTGGACATGAAGAATGCATCTTAGCAGTAATATTTCGTGGCCCTTATCGGGCTCCATTTTTATTGACAATTCTATTGAACCGAAGCATTGTATAAACAGCAATTTCACCCAAAGGAGGGAGCATGTTTAACCCAAACAAGTGTCAAGAAATTTGGGGGGACGGCTTGGAGAATCTCCCCATGCTCCACGAGCTTCCGAGGATTCCCAAGAAGCCAACACTACCCGCAAATCCCGCGCAACCAGAAACGCCGAAGGTGTAAAGAAGGAGGACGTATGATTCGCAGAAAAAAGAAACCCATTCAAGGGGAGTGGAAAGCTCCAACTCCGAAAAGTGGGGGTGGCGCTGGGAAGCCCGGCTACTTCATTGAATTCTTGGATGGGGCGAGCAAGGTCTTGGAGAGACAAATCGAAGGTTTGGAACGTTTCATACGAATTCTTCCGTAATTATAAAAACCCCGCCTGTCGGCGGGATTTTTAAATACCAGGAAACCCCGTACGAGGGCCCCTGTCCCGCAGGGTATACTATGAATATGCCACGCCCGAGTGCGGGGAGGATGTCATTTTGCTCTTAAATGATTACCTTGATTTATCTACACGTTCAAAGTACTGACCTGTTTGCGTATTTACCTTGATGATGTCGCCCTCGTTAATGAAGAGGGGAACATTCACTTTTGCGCCCGTCTCAAGTATGACGGTTTTAGTGCCACCTTGTGCAGTGTCACCTTTAATTGCAGGAGGCGCTTCCGTAATCTTCAAATCCATCTTCACCGGTAATTCCACATTAATGATTTTCTCACCGTATTTGAATGATTTGATTTCGGTATCCTTTTTCAAAAACATACGCGCATCACCAAGTGCGTCAGGAGTTAAGAAAAATCGGTTTTTTGGATTGCCCGCCTCACTGAACCAATACTGTCCCTTACTTTCATAAATAAATGTTGCGGGAACCATATCAATTTCCGCCTTTTCAAAGTTCTCTCCGGGATGAGCTGAATATTCCTGTACTTTTCCAGAGATAAGATTCTTAATCTTAATCTGCGTAACAGGTTTTCGCTGTTGCATTCGAACAAACGCGTAATCCTTGACCTCGTAAGGGTCAACATCGTTTTCTTTTGTAAATATTGTACCGATTTTTAATTCATCGTATGCGAGGCGTGCCATAGAATATATAGTGCTGTATTAGAAACGTGACTCGGATATTGTAGGCGATTTTTTGTATGTGAGCAAGCCTGCCTGCCGGTAGGCAGGTTTGCAAAAAAAGAGCCCGATGAAGGGCTCGTATAATATATACCACTATTTTCAAACCGCGCTTACAGGTCCCGAGAAACACAGGATGCACTCGCCCTCATCAAGCGTCGCATTGGCATCCATGAGCATTACTCTAAGCGAGCCGTCAATGTACCTTATTAATGATGGCCACATTGGTTCGCAATTTAAAATACCAAGCGCACGTTTTTCATCCGGTACCATAACTCCGGTGCCGATGGGAAGATGCAGGGGGTCGTTCATTATGAGGAACGCAAGTCCTTGCATTCCGGCGAATATCGCATAATTCTGGTTCTTGAGGAATTTCAGGCACGCATCTGTGGATTTTTGGCGTAGCGCCACCTCTTTGGGGAATGTGAGTTGGAAGATTTTAACTGCGTATTCTTCGCCTGGAATCAATTTGTCCGTGACTCCCGCAAACCGCTCGTCTCTGTAAATCAACCTATTCCTTTCACTAAATTTCAAAGAATCACAAAATTGTTGAATCTGCGTTTCGTGGTCATAATCCTTGGGAATATCTACGTAAAAGTAGTATGGGAAATAGAAATTCTCATAGACCCGACCATCCTGATGGATACCAGGCATTCGCTTGCTCATAGCACCCTCCGTGTCAAAATGGAATGTGAGTGAAGTTGTTTAATTACTATTCTTGTTATATTGTGTTCGGGCAAGTATGTCAACGAAGAAGAAAAAATCAGTGTTCGTCGGAATGTCAGGCGGTGTGGATTCATCTGTCGCGGCATTGTTATTAAAAAAACAGGGTTATGATGTGACGGGCGTGTTTATCAAGTGCTATAACATTGACGGGTGTGCTGAGCGCGATGCGGAGGACGCCCGCCGTGTTGCTGAACAAATCGGAATCCCATTCTATGTATTTGATTTTGAAAAAGAATATAAAAAGAAAGTAGTGGACTATATGATTGCGGGATATCGCGCGGGTCTCACGCCGAATCCGGATGTGATGTGCAATCGTGAGATAAAATTTGGATTGTTTTTGAAGCGCGCACTCTCGCTTGGCGCGGACTATGTGGCAACGGGACACTATGTCCGAAAATGTTCAATTTTTAATGTTCAATATTCAAATAGTAAGGCAAAAACAAAGAATATACAGAAAAGGAAGTTATTGAAAATTGAAAATTACATATTGAAAATAGCCAGAGATACGAATAAAGACCAGAGTTATTTTTTATGGACGCTCACACAAAAAGAATTAAAGCATTGCATATTTCCGTTGGGAGATATCACGAAGTCCGAGGTACGCAAAATTGCAAAAAAAGCGGGCCTCATGACCGCAGAAAAGAAAGATTCACAAGGAATCTGTTTCTTGGGGATGTTTGATGTAAGAGATTTCTTAAAGAAACACATCAAAACCAAAAAGGGCGTTGTAGCGGGAACCGAT
Organism: uncultured Candidatus Saccharibacteria bacterium; assembly: GCA_964356375.1. Taxonomy (GTDB): domain Bacteria; phylum Patescibacteriota; class Minisyncoccia; order UBA6257; family GWB1-50-10; genus CAIKKG01. Next base: position 14,656 of record CAYHGT010000008.1, on the reverse strand, counting down.
GGAAAAGTTATTGGTGAGCACGATGGTGCGCAGTTGTATACGATTGGTCAGCGCCACGGCTTTCGGTTAAGCGCCAAAATGAGCAATATCGCGAAGCCCCATTATGTTGTCTCAAAGGACATAAAGAAAAATATTCTGGTGGTTGCAGAAGGCAACGAGAACCACGCGCTTTTTAGGAAGAAGGTTAAGCTTGTGGGTGTGAATCTCATGCTTCCCGTTAAGAACGGTATGAGTGTTCTGGCAAGAGTTCGTTATAGACAGCCACTTTCAACTGCAAAACTTATGATTTTGGGCATAAAAACCAGACCAAAGTATGAACTTGTCTTCAAGAAGCCCCAAAAGTTCGTTGCGGAGGGCCAGTCGGCCGTTTTCTATAAAACAGATGGGGGGCTGGCGGGAGGAGGCATAATAGTGTAGAATAAAGGGGATGAAAAAAGCATCGGTGATAGCTGTCTTTTTGGCGCTATTTATCACAAGTTTTTCATTGGTAGGAGCGGAAAATAAGGTTATTCCAGGCGTAGTGTCTCCGACACTTGCGCCGATTTCGGTATCAACAAAATGGGAACTTTTAGCTCTTATGCAGAGGAATAAGCTCCCACCCGGAACCTACGAGGCATCGCTTTTTGAAGATGAGATAAACGGACTTATTGATGCAGGCCTCTCCTCATTTAAAGTAAGGTGGTTCGTGGATAGGGCATCTGTAAAAATTGAGGACGGATATGTTGATATTTCAATGCGCATATTGCGCCCATTTAAGAACGATATTACCGCGCGTGGAGTTGTTGTGGTAAACGACGAAGGAAAGGCATCACTCAATATTAGTTCCGCATATTACGGATTTTTCCCGGTCCCCGCATCATTTGTTGAGCGCATTGGTAATTTTCTTATGAAAAAGAAGTCAGTGGACGAGTGGTTTGCGGTGAAAAATGCAGATTGGAATGATATTATTTTGAAGCGCGGAGAGGTCTCTTTCAAGATAAGTGTTCCCGAAGAAAAGTAGTGAATAGAGTATGCTTCCGCATGAGATTTTCTTTTACGGTGGCATATTCTTTCTCGTAGGCATACTCGTGGCAAGCTTAGGTGCTCTGCCACTTTTTGTTACTGCAAGCACAGTCGCTGTGAGCGGACTTTTCATACTTTTTTATTTTTCAGATAACTCTAAAAAGAATTTATGGTTTGCTGGTTTGTTAGTGTTTATAATTGCAGGTTCCGTGTACTATCGCATTGATGATGCGCGATTTCGCGTGCCACGCATACCATTGAGGGAAAAAATAGAATTTTTGGGAATTGTAATGAGTGACCCAGTGCAGAAAGATGATATGCAAGAAATGCGCGTGGTATTTTCCGAACCGTTCCACACAAACATTTTGATAAAGACACGACATGGTCAATTTGCATATGGCGACGCAATCAAAGGGTCTGGCGTTGTAGAAAAGCAGAGCAACGGTGGATATGCGCGATATCTTGATGGGCAATACATACGAGGCACAATGAGTTTTCCGAGTGTTGAAAAAGTCGGAGAGCATAAAGGATCTGTAATTAAATCAGCGCTTCTTGATATAAAACACAAAATTACAAATGTATTCACGCGCGTCTTACCACCCGAGGAAGCAATATTTTTATCAGGTCTCACGATTGGCGCGCGTGGTTCATTTTCACCTGAATTGAAGGATGCGATGCAAAAAAGCGGCACGACACATCTCGTAGCGCTTTCTGGACAAAACATTTCTATTTTGGTTTTTGTAACTATGATTTTATTGCTTTCAATAATGCGGCATCGAACCGCGTTTATTATTGCAACGCTAATAATAATAGGGTTTGTGATAATGACGGGAGCTGACGCGTCGGTGATTCGCGCGGCTATTGTTGGATTCATTGTACTCCTGGCGAACGAAATCGGTCGCGCGCATGATATTCGGAATGTTATCTTATGTTCCTGTCTCGTGATGATTCTTTTCTCTCCGAAATCACTCGTATTTGATGTTGGTTTTCAGCTCTCGTTTCTAGCGCTTCTTGGAATCGTATATATTAATCCGATAATAATGCATTTCATTGGTATGAAAGAAAGGAAGGACAAAGGTTTTCTTTTGTGGAGGACGTATCTCGTGACGACTGCATCTGCACAAATCGCAACTATGCCCATACTTATCGCGAGTTTTGGTTTTTTTTCACCAATCTCGCTCCTTTCTAACGTAGCCATATTGGAATTTATCCCGATGACGATGGGGCTTGGATTTCTAACCGCGTTTGCGTCAGCATTCTCATTCTATCTCTCGCTTATGTTCGGACTTCTTACGTCTGTATTTCTCAAATTTGAATTGTTTCTCATCTACTTCTTCGCGCGTATAAGTTTCCCAATCCAATTCAAAATAAGCGCGCTATTTTTCATAGTGTATTATGGCGCACTCGGTTTCGGTTTATGGTGGGCGAATCGTATTGTGGTAATAAAAAAATAATCCCGCCGAAAGGCGGGATTGATTGGCTATGTGAGCCGGCCAATATTTTGGAGCTCCTGACAGGGTTTGCACAGGGTACCAAGTGTGATTTTATCGCCGCACCCAGTACAATGGGGGGCGTTCGGTAATTGCGGCTTATCGTAATTATTCGCCCGACGCAGTTTGAGCATTTGCTCAGCAAACTCCACGTCTGGGGTATTAGCTTTTAGGACCACGCGCACCTCCTCGATTAGTTACTGATTGAAATGTACCACGCCTTTATCATTTTGTCAACAAAGAGAATGCTCCGCGTATTACAATTAGAAAATGGTTGATTGGTTTTTTGATTTGCTGGAAAAACATAAAAGAAAAACAGTCCCCCTTTTTATCGCGCTCATCGTGCTTGATGCGATTCTTTTTTCGCAAATAATTGCTGGCGCAAAAAGTAACAGTAAGACCGAGTTTGATTTTTTAAATGTCGGTCAGGGCGACTCGGAATTGGTGCAATTTGCGAGTGAGACAAGTTGGGCGCGGACAAAACTGCTAATTGACGGAGGCCCTGAAAACGGAAGGGTGCTTACCGCACTTGCATCTCTATTGCCTTCATCCGATAGATATATTGACCTTGTCGCAATGACGCATGCGCAAGCAGATCATATTGGTGGACTTATTGATGTGGCAAAGCGCTATCGTATCGGCACATTTATTTGGACGGGAAGAACAAACGACATCTCCGCATTTCGCGAACTTATGGAAATATTAAAAAAGAATAATACGAAAATAATCACGCTCATGCGTGGTGATGTGATTACGAGCGGTGAGAGCGTAGTACGCGTACTTTCACCAGATAAAATACTGCTCAATGATAAGGATATTAATAACTCATCACTCGTACTTCATGTGAGTTCAGCAAGAACAACCGCACTTTTCACGGGTGATATTGGGAGGACGGCGGAATTACGTTTAGTGAGAGACGGACTTATAAACATAGACATTCTAAAAGTACCGCATCATGGTTCACGAAGCTCTGTTATTGCGGATTTCTTAAATGCAGTAAAACCGAAAATCGTAGTATTTGGGGTAGGAAAAAACTCGTATGGCCACCCGTCAGAAGAGGCGCTCATAAATTATGCGAAACTCGGCGCATCTATTTTCCGTACAGACAAAAACGGAACATTACGATTTATAGTCGGAGAGGGAAGAAGCGTGGAAGTTGTGAAAAATTTCAGTGCGCGCTAGTCACATTAGAAATAGCACAAGAATTTATTTTATACAACAGCGCTTTAGTTAATTGAAGCGCCCAGTTTTATTAGTGCTTCAACAATTTTTAAGCGGGATTGACAGAAAGGTATTGACAATGTTGTAATTTTTAGTATAATTTCACGCAGTAGTTTAAAAATCAAAACCAAAAAGCTGGCATATGCCACACATTCGCAAAGGAGTGGACGATGGAAAAGAATTTGGAGGCGACCCCACTTACCGCTAGGCCGATCATTGATGCGGTCAATGGCAGAAGAACTCTTTTGAAATACGGGTTTGAATTTGACCACAACGGTGGTCCACATCTCAGCGAGTGGGGCGAGGATGTCGCAGACAAGCCGACTGGCGAAACAAGAACAGTTGTCTTGGAATATGGCGAGAATCTAACATTCGCAGGAATGTTCAGAATGCTCGCGCGCGATTTGAGCAGTCTCTGTCTGACGAAAAATCAGATTGGTGAATTTTTGGAATGCCACAATTCTTTTTTGCGACGTGACGCACCAGCGTTTCTTCTTTTCAAGAATAACGGACACTTCTTTATTGTGAAGGCCGTTAGGGTTGGTATTGTTTCTGTGCGAATAAAAATCTTTCACTTTGAAGATCTATGCGAATGGCTTGGTCGTTTAAGTCCCCGCATTATTGTTCCAGTGTAGGTTCCAAACGAATATTTACAGCCCCAAACCGGGCTGTTTTTAATTACCAGGAAACCCCGCAGGAACTGCGGGGAGGAGGTCATTTTATTTATAATACTGTTTGCATTCATAAAAGAAAACTTTTATGCGAGCACTATGTTGTTTTACTCAATTATGTTGTATGTCGTAATCCGTTCTTCTCTCTCACATATCTCCCCACGCACATATAACGCATCACAATAATGTGATATACTAAATACTAATACACAGTATTTTCATATCAATGAATAGTACCTCTAAATCAAGTCAATCACGCATAGAATCAAGCGGGGGGGGGTATCCCCTCAAAAGCTCCCATGCATGATATGGCTTTCTTATGCACCTCTCCACATAGTTTCACGCATGCAAAAGGCTTCCCCCTTCGACTTTGCTCAGGGTTAACCCTTCGACAGTTCAATAAACTCACCACAAGCAACGCTCAGGGTAAAACCCTAGAGAAGGGTTTTACCCTCGTAGAGCTCCTTATCGTCATAGGCATCCTCGCCATCCTCTCTGTGGCTGTCGTAGTAGTCCTAAACCCTGCAGAGCTCATCAAACAATCAAGAGATTCAAGTAGAATGTCTGACTTTGCAGCCATCTCTACCGCAATGAGCCTCTATACCATAGATCAACCAGGAGGCTTCACAGGTTCTTCAAGCATAGTATATGTCTCTATCCCTGATACCTCAAACACATGTGCGAATCTAGGTCTCCCTACCCTCCCCACAGGATACTCCTATGCATGCTCCTCTACCTCCACATACAGGAAGGTAGATGGCACAGGCTGGATGCCTCTCTCCCTAAGTAGTATGGCAACAGGAGCTCCCTTCTCTGTCCTCCCCATTGACCCCGTAAATACCACCTCATCAGGCAACTACTATACATATACCCCGAGTGGTCAGAAATATGAGGTTGCTACCCCTTTTGAATCAGCAAAATACAAGCTAGGAGGCTCTGCAGACCGTGCATCCAAGGATGGAGGCATCTATACAGGTCTCTATGAATCAGGCTCCTCTCTTACATTAATGCCTATCGATTATGGAGACCCATCTCTAGTGGGCTACTGGACATTTAATGAGGGGAGTGGAGCAACTTCAACAGATGTAAGTGGACATGGAAATAATGGGGCGTGGAATGGGACGCTCGGAAGCCAGTGGGTTACGGGAAAAGTTGGGGCGTATGCGGGACAGTTTAACGGGACGGATAATAAGGTGACTAGTGGAAATATTACAGTTGGAACAAATATGACCATATCAATATGGATCTACAAAAACACGTCTACCGTACAAAATTCATTTTTTAGTAATAGGAGTGGATTTGGTCAAGTTTATTTTGGTTTATATCAGCCCATGCAGGTGTTTTTGTATAACAATAATGGAAGTCCACCTGGGATATTTTCCGCTTCGAATGCCGTGCAAATAGGACAATGGCAGTATATTGTTGCAACAAGTGATGGTCTTACAATAAAATTTTTTGTTAACGGCTTATTAATATATACAACCAATCAAACGAGGAACGCTTCGACAGGAGCGGTTGGAATTGGTTGGGATCCAGCCATTGGAACAGAATTTTGGGATGGTCGCATCGACGATGTACGTATTTATAATCGCGTACTTTCTGCCGCAGAAATTCTCGCGCTCTACAACGCAACGAAATAGCAGTTGGATAGGGTATAATGAAAGTAAGAATGAATCCGCTTTCAAAAATAATTTCCGGCTTTTTTAAGGATGCGGAGAAACTTCTCCTTATTGAGCAATATGAGGACGGATATTATGTGACATCCGCAATTTCGCGCGCATCAGAACGAACACTTTTACTTACAGACAGATATCGTGTGTCGTCGCTTGATGCGGTAAAATTACCGCCAGCATGGGTTGGCGCGTGGGACAGGGCGATCTTGGCGCTTCACTCAAGTAGCGCAACAACCGTTGAGGGTGTGGTGAATGTTGTGCGGGACCGTCCGCGCGAAATGATTACCGAGGGAGAACTTGATGCAATGCTTTTTAAAGCGTTTTGGAGTTTTTTGAATCGCTATCGTCCATTTGCTGCGAAAAAATTTAACACGAACGAGCTGGACCCCGTTGTTGCAAACATTGCGGTTTGTGGTGTTTCACTTGGAGATCATAAGGTGTTTAATCCGTTGGATTTTTCAGGTGCAAATGTCACAATACGATTTCGTGGAACATTTGTACCGCGGGAAATTTTGATTCCTGTTGAACGACTTTCAAAATTTGTGAAGGGAAATATGTTTGTGGTAGAACGAGGAACGATTCTTTCTGTGGCATTGAATCAGGAAAACGCGTTTATTGATATAGGCGATGCAACAACTACAATCTACATGTCTTACAAGGGTGAGAGCGCATATCTTCATGAGCTGGAATGGGGCGTGGGACGCATTATGAAAGCGATTGCAAAATTTTTCGGTGTGAGTGAGTCCATTGTTCCTGAAATTTTAAGAAGGTATACTAAGAATCAGGTTTCAGAAAAAGTGCGACGAACGATTGAGCGAATTGTAAAAGAAGAGGTGCGTGAATTGCACCGACTTATTACGCCCACGCTTCAAAGCGCTGGTATGGAAAAACATTCACTTTTGCATTATACGTTGCGTACGCACGAATCGCTTCCACAGGCGCTTGTAGACGAATTTGGATTTGCGCGAGTGGCATTTTCTGAAATGCTTGATGCAAGCGCGAATGCGTATACGGCAAAACATGGTATTCTTGCGATGCGACCTGATTTGGAGCGTCAGTCATTTGTGCTTCTCGGGTACCCTTACTTGCATCCGCAATACGCATTTTTAAACCAATTATTGCGCCGTCGCGTGCGCTGGTTAGTGCCTTCAGCGGCAATAAAGAATTAATATGATAAATCCCGTTAGAGTTTTACAAACTTGTATAATGGGAGTTGAAGAAGAACAGAGAATCATCAATAAAAACGAAAACTAATTTATAAAAACTTTAACGGGATGAAAAACGAAACCAAAATACTTCTCAATCGTACGGACGGGCTTGATGTTGCCGTAGATAAAATTATTCATGCGCCCACATTCGTGGTTGTATTGGTTGTTCCAAAAGAATCGGTGCTTATTAATTCAATGAGTAATTTTAATGCATTGAAGCGCGAGAGCGATACCGCGGGCAAGGCGCTTATGATTGAGTCAACCGATGAGCGTGCGCATGAATTTGCAGAGCGCGCGAATATTATTGCGCAAAATCCACCTAGAATAAGCGAACGCCCAGCTATGGATATTGTGCGTCGCGTATCAAAGATAGCTCCAAAAATAAAAGCGTCGCTGATGAGCGAGTCGCGAGTAAAAAATGAGGAAGAGTCGGAACACAAAGAACGTTCTCGTAATGCCGATGTGCTCGCAAAAAAAGCGCCTACATTTTTTAAACCAATCCTGCAGAGCGCGCGTGTAGATCTTGTGGAGGCTGATACGACCGAAAAGCCAAAAGAAAAAAAATCACGTAAAAGGGTTATATTTGTATTTTTGGTAGCTGGTGCACTTTTTGCGACCATTCTCTGGTATGCGGTAGTTATGCTTCCTATGGCAATCATCACATTATTTGTGAAGCACGAGACGGTGGAATCTGAAGATGTGGTTACAATGGGAAAGGATTATAAGGAGGTTTCAACCATAAAAGGACTACTGTATGTGCCCGCAGAACTTCTTTCTGAAAAAGGAAATTTTGTAATGAGTTTCCCTGCGAGCGGGACCGAGAGTGTTGAAACGAATGCCGTTGGAAAACTTACGGTGTATAACGCATACAGCGCGGCTTCACAGGCGCTCGTGAAGGGAACGAGGTTTGAGTCGCCTGATGGAAAAATATTCAGATTGAATAAGGCGGTTACTATTCCTGCGGCGAAGCTCGTAAAAGGAAAACTTACCCCATCCACAATTGAGGTTTCGGTGACCGCGGACAAGTCAGGCGCAGATTATAATATTCAACCCGCAACACGTTGGACGATTCCCGGATTCAAAGGGAAACCACAATTCACTGGATTTTATGCGGATTCAGTTGATGCGATGACTGGTGGTGCCACGGGTCTTCGTCCAAAACTTTCTGATGCGGATCGAATGAATGCGGAGAGTGAGGTGAGTGAGGCGTTGCGCGCATCGCTTGGCATGCGTATTCTTGTGGTGGTTGATAAGTTCAAAACATTTGCGAGTAGTACCGATTTTTCAATAACGAAAAAAGAAGAGCTGGTTGATAAAAATGACGAAGGCAAATTTGGAATGTATATGGAGGGAGAAATGAAGCAACTCATGTTTGATGAAAATGTATTGAGAGACGCATTTATTGCAAAGGCGCGTACCAATAATACCGCAACAGATAAGGTTGATATGGTTCGTGTTGAATATGGAGAACCGAAATTTGATTTTAATAATGGCACCATCACAGTTAATGTCAAAAGTTTCATAACATTCTCACCTAATATAAATATTGACGAAGTAAAGAATAATATTTTGGGAAACACAAAATCATCAGCAGAAATGACGATTTTGGGCTTGCCGAAACTGGAGAGCGCGAGTGTCGCATTTTGGCCATTTTGGGTGAATTCCGTACCCACCAGCTACTCGCGCGTTGAAATAATAATTAAGTAATATGCTATACACCCATGATGTGGTCTGGAACTGCTTGTTAAGTAGACGGGGGTCAACCCCGTTAGAGATAGGGCATCTTGGATGCCCGCCGAGCTATCGTTTGCAAAGAGATAAAGTGGGCAATTTAAGGTTGGCGCTCCATACATCTTTAACGGGGTTGACTTTGGCTAGGTTTATTCATATAATTGAATTCGCTATAAATTTCAGTAGCTAAATGGCACAAGATAAAAATCTTATAAAACGAGAGGGCGTGGTACATGAGGCACTGCCTAGCTTGCTCTTCCGTGTAACGCTGGATGGCGGTACGCAAGAGGTCTTGGCGCGTTTGGGTGGAAAATTGAAGCTGCATCGCATTCGTGTAATACCGGGCGACAGAGTGGTTGTGGAAATGACCCCCTATGACGACCGAAGAGGTCGTATCGTGCGGAGGTTGTAAAATCGCAATACCGTAGGTACGAAACATTTCACAGAGGGAGACAAGCTTGTACGGCGGGAATCGTAGAGAGGTAAAAAGTCAAAGTTAAGAAAACTAACCGATATAATAAAATTTTAACGGAATGAAGGTACGAGCATCTGTCAAAAAGATATGTTTGAAGTGCAAAACCGTCCGCCGTAAGGGGAGGGTATACGTCATTTGCACAACCAAGAAACACAAACAAAGACAAGGCTAATATTATGAGAATCGTTGGTGTAAACATCCCGGACAATAAAAGAGTAAGCATCGCACTCACGTACCTTTATGGTATTGGTCGTGCACGCGCTGAAAAAATTGTGAGTGAGGCGAAGATTGATGCAAAGAAATTTGCAAAAGATTTGACACCTGATGATATCAATAAGATTCAGTCCGCGATAGATAAGAATTATAAGATTGAGGGAGAACTTCGCCAGGTTGTGAAACACAACATTGCGCGTATGAAAGAAATCAAGACATATAGAGGTGTTCGCCACATGCATCGCCTTCCTGTACGAGGACAACGCACGAAAACGAATTCACGCTCGGTCCGAGGCAATGTGAGAAAAACGGCCGGAAGTGGAAAGAGAAAAGTTGAATTGAAGTAAACACACAAAATGGGAAAGAAAAAAGTTTCAAAAGAATCAGGAGAGAAAGCGCTTAAGGAATCAGCAGGTGTTGAGACCGCGGTTGCTGAAGTAAAGCAATCGGGCAAGTTGCGCGTAGAAAAAGGAAAGATATATATCCAGGCGTCTTTGAATAACACCATAATGACCGTGACCGACGAAAAGGGTAATACGGTGGCATGGCTCTCTGCGGGCTCACTTGGCTTTTCTGGTCCCAAGAAAGCAACACCGTTCGCCGCATCAAAAGTTGCCGAGGCGATTGCAGAAAAGGTAAAGAAATCGGGTCCTGTAAAAATTGACATACTCGTTCGTGGTATTGGAAAAGGTCGTGATTCGGCAGTGCGTTCACTTGCAGCAAAAGGTTTTGAAATCTTGAGTATCAAGGACGTGACCCCGATACCGCACAACGGACCAAGGCCGCGAAAAGTAAGAAGAATTTAATTTTAAAACATGCGAAGCGTTAAAGAGAAAAAAGAAAGATCACTCGGCGTAAAGCTTTTCTTAAAAGCGGATCGTTGTAATTCACCGAAGTGCGTATCCGTACGTCGCCCACAACGCCCCGGTCAGCATGGCGCAAAGCGTCAGAGGAACATTTCGGATTTTGGAAAACAGCTTCAAGAGAAGCAGAAAATTCAGATTTATTTTGGACTCAGCAATCATCAAATGGAGCGCCTCTTTGGAGGTCCAAGAGAAAAGATTGAGACAAGTTTGAGACAGCGCTTGGATTTTGTCACGCATCTTCTTGGATTTGCGAAGTCACCGAGAATTGCGCGTCAGATGGTTTCGCACGGTCACATTCTCGTGAACGGCAGAAAGGTAACCATTGGTTCGTTCCACGTTTCAAAAGGAGACGTAGTAGAAATTCGCCCTGAGTCTCGCGACTCAAAATTATTTGAGGGAATCCGCGAGCGATTGAAGGATGTGGATGTACCGAAGTGGCTTGCGCTTGATATAGAGAACTTAAAAGGCGAGTGTGTAGCATCTTCCGACACGGAGGAATACCAATTTCCCTTTAACATCAATTTGGTCGGTCAATTTTATTCGCGCTAATTATTAATAAAAAACAAAACATATGAAATACGCGCATCTTAGTGAGACAGTAGCGGTCAAAAAAGTTTCTGAGAAACACAACGTGGGCTTGTTCCACATTGAAGGTTTGTATACGGGATATGGTGTCACGCTTGGCAATTCATTGCGTCGCGTGTTGCTTTCCTCGCTTCCGGGCGCCGCAATCACTCAGATAAAGATTAAAGGCGTTGACCATGAATTTTCAGTATTGCCTGGAATGGTTGAGGATATCGTTGAGTTTTCACTCAATTTGAAAAAGGTTCGTTTCCACTTTTTTGCCGATGAGCCACAAGCGCTCACACTTCACGTGAAGGGCGAGAAGGATGTAACCGCGGGAGATATTGATTCAACCACATTCGCGAAGGTTATCAATGGAGATTTGCATCTTGCAACACTTTCAAAGAAAGCCGCGGATTTGGATCTTGAAATTACGGTTGAGAAGGGCCTTGGCTATGTACCTTCGGAATCACGCAAACTTGAGCGACTTCCGGTAGGCACTATCGTGCTTGATGCGGTATTTTCACCAGTTGTTCGTGTCACATTCTTTGTGGAGAACATGCGTGTGGGTGACAGGACCGATTACAACAAGCTTGTTTTAGAAATTGAGACAGACGGCTCAATCACTCCTTCGGAGGCGTTTCATAAGGCAGATAGTATTTTGAAGGACCACTTTGAGAAATTGTCCGGCGTTGAGGTTACAAAAACAGAGATTGGAGCACCAAAAGAAAAGAAAACAGCAAAGAAGAAATAAATCATGCGTCACGCAAAGAAGGGTAAAAAATTTGGAAGGGAAAGGGGACAGCGCAAAGCATTCGTAAAAGGACTTGCGCACAACCTTATTCAGCACGAGAAAATTACGACGACCGAAGCTCGCGCAAAGGAACTCCGTGGTTTTGTGGAGCGCCTTATTACGCACGGAAAGAAGCAGACGGTCGCGTCAATGCGTCTTTTGATGAGATATCTTCCAAAAGCAACGGCGTATAAGTTGTATCACGAAATTGCGCCACGCTATGCGGAACGCAAGGGCGGATACACTCGCGTGATAAAGATTGCAAGACTTCGTAAACACGACGCGTCGCAGATGGCAACCATAGAACTTGTATAATATGCATTACGAACTTGACGCAAAAAATAAAAAGTTAGGTCGCCTTGCATCAGAAATTGCGATTATTTTGCAAGGAAAGAAAAGCCCGAACTACACGCCTCGCGTGGAGGGCGTGGATACGGTTTCTGTAAAAAATATTAAGAGCATTGAATTAACGGGCAAAAAGCCGTTGCAGAAGATGTATTATAAGCACGGTGGTCCACTTGGTCACTTGAAGGAGACGAAATTTGAAAACGCATTTGAGAAGAATCCGGCGTGGGTCTTGCGTCGCGCGGTTCGCCTCATGCTTCCCAAGAATAAATTGTCGGCAAGGCGCATGAAGCGCATGAAAATAAGCGATTAATCCTATGCCACCCAAGACAACAAAAACAACAAAAGTCACCAAAGCGAGCCGTTATTTTGAAGCGGTAGGTCGCCGTAAGAATGCGGTAGCTCGCGTTCGTTTGCATGTTACGAAAACACATAGCAGTGTGACCGTGAATGACAAGGATCTCGCAAAATATTTCCCAATGGAAAAGTATCAACGCACCGTATTGGCGCCGTTTACCACACTCTCGCTTACCGAATACGAAGTGACCGCAAAGGTATTGGGCGGTGGAGTAACGGGCCAGGCAGAGGCAATTCGTCTTGGCATCGCGCGCTCTCTCGTCCTTATAAATCCCATTTGGCGCACACCACTCAAAGTTCTTGGATATTTGAAGCGCGATCCTCGCATGGTAGAGCGCAAGAAGCCGGGTCTTCGCAAAGCAAGGAGACCACAGCAATGGAGAAAGCGTTAAGCTTTATACAAAGAAATCCCTTCACATTTGTGAAGGGATTTCTGTTTGTTGTGAGGGAGGACTCGCCATCATCCCACGAAAAGACGCGGTTGGTTTTCCCAGCGAGAAAACCCCCGCTAGTTCCTCGTGCTCGCTCTCGTTGAGTACAACGAACCGTGCCCGCTCGCACTGCGACACTCTTTTCTTAGGGATGTTGGTTCGCTTTGGTGTAGTCACCTTCGTGGCTTGCGGGATGTTCCTCAAGACAAGGATTGGCTCGCTGTAATTAACTGTCGGATCGCTTTTCCATTTTGTTTCTTTATTTTCCGTTTCAATTTATAATATGTATCTAATGAAGAAAATCGTTATTATCTATCACAAAGATTGCCCCGATGGGTTTGGAGGCGCATGGGCAGCGTGGAAAAAATTCAAGGATAAAGCGGAATATATTGCCGTATATCCGCGCGCGCTTCCCAGTGGAGTAATCAAGGACAGGGAGGTCTATATAATTGATAATAGCTATCCAAAGGAAACCCAGCAGAGGCTTATGGATACGAATAGGAGCGTTGTAGTGCTTGATCATCATGAAAGTTCAGAGAAAGATGTGCGGGCATTTCCACAAAACGTGTTTGATAATTCGCATTCTGGCGCAGTGCTCGCATGGAAGTATTTTCACCCAAAGAAGTCGATTCCCACACTTCTCAAATATGTGGAAGATGTTGATTTGTGGAAACATGTGCTTCCACATTCGCGCGAGATAAATATGTATACATCCGCTTATAAGTTTGATTTCAAGCAGTGGGATGCATTTGCGCGGAAACTTGAGAAGGCAAAGACACGCGTCGCGTGCGTACGCGAGGGAGCGGCTATTATGAACTATTTTAACCGCGTAGTTTTGGACGCGGTCAGCTCCGCCGATTATGTGCAATTTGGTACACACAAAGTGTACGCAATAAACTTTTCTTCAAAGCGGTTTACATCAGAGATTGGAAACACGCTTGCGAAGAAATACCCGCCTTTCGGTATCATCTGGCACGAGGAGAGCAACGTGCTCTACGTGTCTATGCGCTCCGACGGGACGGTTGATGTTGCAAAAATTGCAGAAAAATATTATGGCGGAGGACATAAAGCAGCCGCGGCATTTAAGATTCCATTTTCGGGAAAATTCCCTTGGAAGATATTAGAAAAAAAATAAATGCCTCCAAAGAAAATTATTATTTATACTGATGGCGGTGCGCGTGGCAACCCCGGTCCCGCCGCCCTCGGCGTGGTTATCGGCGCCTCGTTTATGCACGGCGAGTATATCGGGGAGACGACGAATAATGTCGCCGAATACAGTGCGTTAATTTATGCGTTGAAGCATGTAAAAAAAGCGACTGGGATTGAGGATTTAAAAACGACAAGTTTAGAGGTGCGGATGGATAGCGAGCTTATTGTGAAGCAGATGAAGGGGGAGTATAAAGTGAAAAATGCAGGACTTCGTGAATTATTTTCTGAAGTTCAGAAGCTTATTCCGCATTATCATTCCGTATCATTTCAGCACATACGAAGAGAAAAAAATAAGGAGGCGGATGCGATGGTGAATAAAGCACTGGATAGCCGTTAAGCCTAATCGCACTCATCCGTTTTCCAGTCAATACCTTGGAAACACTTTGATAATATCGGTGGGTGTTTTC
>CAYHGT010000007.1:0-42044 GCA_964356375.1 uncultured Candidatus Saccharibacteria bacterium | reverse complement strand
TCTATTCGCACATTCAGAATTATTTTGCACCGCCTGCGGTATTTGGCATTGAGGCGTTCCTTCTTGATTTGAAAGACCCCTCAAAAATTATTGCACGCACCGACGGACCACTTCTTTTTTCACACGCTGAGTATTACGAAAAATATGGAGCGGTGCCGAATATCATTTTTCCATCCGGCGCATTTTCGCGCGATGGAAAACTCCACCTTTATTATGGGGCGGCGGATACGGTGTGCGCGCTCGCAACAGGTAAGATGGACGAACTTGTAAAAGAGCTTATGTTGAAGCGCCTCCAAATGTCGGGATTGGAACGATATCGTAAAAATCCGATTATCATTCCAAATTCAGCGCACGCGTGGGAATCAAAAGCAACCCTTAATACAGCTGCAATCTATTTGGATAAAATAGTGCATCTTTTGTATCGCGCAATGTCGGACGAAAACACTTCAGTCCTCGGATATGCCTCAAGTCCCGATGGATTTATCATTGAAGAGCGCCTTCCTGAGCCCGCATATATTCCGCGCGAAGATTTTGAAAAAAAAGGAGTGCCGGGAGGGAACTCGGGATGTGAGGACCCACGTCTTACAAAAATCGGAAATACAATCTATATGCTCTACACCGCATATAACGGCAAAGATGTTCCACGCGTGGCGCTTACTTCAATTCTCGCAACTGATTTTATAAAACATAGGTGGAACTGGGCAAAACCGATTCTTGTTTCTCCTCCAGAGATTGACGACAAGGATGCCGCGCTTTTCCCTAAAAAAATAAAAGGAAAATATGTAATTCTTCACAGAATGGGTGTGAGTATTTGGATAGATTTTGTAGATGACCTGAAGTTTGGCGCAGAGTCGCCAATCAATAAATGGTTGGGTGGAAAGATTCTAATGAGTCCGCGACAAGGGGATAGAGATAGTAAGAAAATCGGTATTGCAGGACCTCCCATTGAAACGGAAGAGGGTTGGCTTTTGCTTTATCACGGCGTTTCAAAAAAAGCGGACAATCACTATCATTTACGCGCCGCACTTCTTGATCCACGCGACCCGACGAAAGTAATTGTACGTACGAAAGACCCCATTCTTGAGGTGGAGGCATCGTATGAAAAATTTGGCGTGGTTCCGAATGTGGTCTTCTCAAATGGTGGGGCGGTAATAAATGGAAAATTATTCGTCTATTATGGGGGCGCAGACAAGGTGATTGGAGTGGCCACTATAAAACTCTCCGAACTTTTGAAACGGCTCGTTGCGGAGAGCAAGAAGAAGTAACCCTAGATTCCCCCTTGACAAGGCGGGGGAGGTCTATCTTGATATCGAACTCCTGCCTTCGGAAAAGAAATAGGCAAAAAATACACACCTCTGGTGTGTATTTTTTCTGCTGAAGTGAGCCAGCATTCCTAAGAAAAGAGCGTCGCAGTGCGAGCGTGCACGGTTTGTTGTACTCAACGAGAGCGAGCGTGAGGAACTAGCGGGGATTTTCACGCGGGGAAAATTAACCGCGTCTTTTCGTGGGATGGCGGTGAGCCTTTTCGACCATATTTATCTTCCAGTCGTACGATATCGTTCTCATCAAAGTCACCAAACGCGATTTCTAAGAATTCCAATGGCTCATCTCCCGCGCTTACGCGGTGGTGCTGGCCCACCTCAACAAAGAACTCTGCGCCTTTTTCTGCGGGAATCTTCTTGTCGCCAATCTGCATCGTGCCCGTGCCAGAGAGTATTTTCCAGAACTCACGACGATGCTTATGGAATTGTAAACTTAATTCCTCACCGGCGTTCACTGTAATAATCTTCACGGTGGTCGGTTCATTGTGGGTGAATCGCTTGAACTCTCCCCACGGCCGTTTATCGATAATGGGATTCATCGGTTTTATTATACCTTTTCTCCCGCAAGCAACTTTTTAATTATTTTCTTGGTATCGTCGGGACCCGTGACTGATATCGTTTTGATGCCAGTTTTTACAACTGGTTGGTCGTTTCCACCCGGGAAGAGCGCATCGCCGATAAAGACCATTTCCGAGACGGGAATAGAGAGAAACTTAGCAAGTTTTTCTACGCCATATGCCTTATCAATTCCTTTGCGACTTACATCAATAGAAGTCATTCCGCCGATACCAATTTCAAAATCGGGGAGATGCTTTTTTAGCGCGTCCGCAAGCGCCAATCTTTTTTTTCTGTCAGGGTCCCACGTTCTTTTTACTTCAAGTGGCGCCTCACTTCCTAATCCAGAAAAAGTAACCTGTCCGATTCTATCCTCAATCAATGTGCCGTATATTTTTTCATCCTGTACAAATCCGATTTCGGTGAATGCGGTTTTAAACGCGTCGTATATTTTTTTTATTTCTTCTTCGCTTAACACGTCTTCGTATACCTTTTTCCAATCCGCGATGTGATACGAGTAGAGTGTTCCACCATTTAATGCTGCAAGATATAAATTATCAAAGCCCGACACATCAATTAAAAACGAGACAAGAAATTGTTCGTGGAAGCGCGAAAATCCACCGCCTGAAATAACCGCAATCTTTGTTTTTTCCAAAAGTTTCTTTACGAGTTCAATCATTTCGGCGTCAGCCGTGCTCTTGCTCTCGGTCAACGTCCCGTCCATATCAAATATAACTAATTCTGGAAGCATATTTTTCATTATACCTCATTTATTCACGGTTTATGTTGCAATTGACAAAACGCCACATTAGGCGTATAATGACGACAGATATTTAATAATGAATTTAAGCGTGGTCATAGCCAAAAGACCTTGATATGGATTGAAGTTTTCTGGCTATGACCACTTTCGGTCAAGCATCATCCCCACAGGGGAGAAAGGTTGTTATGACGCTCTTGAAAAGTGTTACCGACGACCAACTTGGTCAGTACTATCGCCGAACATCCGCCATCGCAGACCGCCTTGGCAAGTCGCTCGAATTTGAGCAGGTCATGGACGCGCTTCAGCGCATCCATGACGGGCAGTTCAACTTCGGCGCGCCTTCGGGAATTCCGATCGACCGTTCCAAGCCCTTCAATCCAGCCAAGTTCATCGGCAAGGGTTGGACGATTGAGAAAGAGGACGAACGCTCCCTTAAGCTCACCGAGCTTGACCTCGTAAAGGTCCAGTTTGTCACGATGTTGAAAGGCAACGAATCATCCATCACGTGCGAGGAGAAGCTCACGCGTCTGAAGAACTCGGACTACATCCGTCTGGATGCCAAGATTTTCCAGACCCTCTGGGAGAATAAGTCCCTCATTCCCGAGAGCTGGAAAGATAAAGTGAACGGGAACACCCGTTACATCTTCTTTGACGGCACAGAGCTTCGGGGCCCGGACGGCGACCGCTGCGTTCTGTACTTGTACTGGTACGATGGCGAGTGGCTCTGGTACTACCGCTGGCTTGACGATGATTGGAGTGCCAACACTCCGTCTGCCGTTCTCGCAAGTAATTAGTACTTTGAACTAGGTCACTTGGTTCTTTTAGACCCTTTGACCTTGATATTCCGCCCCGCGCTTTGCGCGGGGCTCTTTTTATAAAAATATTGTTATTATGTTGTACAATAAATTACGGTAGTAGGTGCATACGCGAGAGATTAGGGTTTCTCGCTACCGAACCCAGTATCCATGCATTCGGAATATCCATAATTACGATTTTGGATAGAGCAATGTATGCAGAAACTTCATCCTTCGATAAAACTCAGGATGACCCTGAGCCCGTCGAAGGGTCATAAAAAATGAAAATACTTGGTGTGAGATGCTGTGGTATTTACGATACCAAATAAAATTCAATCCCGAGAGAATTCAAGGGATGGTGACACAGATGGCACTTCACACAATTCTTCGGAGCCCGGACGGCAACCGCTGCGTTCTGTACTTGTACTGGAACGATGGCAAGTGGAACTGGAACTACAACTGGCTTGACAATGATTGGAATGCCAACACTCCGTCTGCCGTTCTCGCAATTCTCTTCATTTCTCTCCCCGCTATTTACTGGGAGAGTTTTGTTTTGTGAGCTGTCCGTTCCATCCGCCGAGCATTCTTCCTATCTCGTCTATCTGAAGAGAAAGAGCAATATATTTTTTATCATCTACCGATTTTGTCTCCCACAAAACCATAAGTAGGATTTTCAGTGTATCCATCTTTCTGATTGCAAGGCGCACGTAGGGTTGTTTCTCATCTCGCGCAAGAAATCCCGCAAGCGAGACAGCTTCCATAATTTCCACAAACAATGTGTCAATTCGTATGCCGAGTGAGTAGCGATGTGTTTTTGGCAAGCTCTGATAATATCCGTACCAAAGCATATACGCGTCCTTTAGCTTCCGAAGAACTGGCAAAAGCGACGGGGGGGGTACTCTTTTGGGGATGAGCCGAATTCAATATATTCATACCTACGAGCATATCATTTCTCATGAAAACATTCTCCTCGCATGGAAAGAGTTTTTGAAAGGGAAGAAACAGCGAAAAGACGTGTTGGATTTTGAGCAAAACCTAATGGCAAATATTATTGACCTTCACCACGGGCTCGTTACAAAAACCTACACACATTCCGAGTACGAAGCATTCAATATTTCTGACCCAAAGCCACGAAGTATACACAAGGCAAGGGTTTGCGACCGACTTTTGCACCACACGCTTCATCGCGAACTCCATCCATTTTTTGATAAGACATTTATAGCCGATTCCTATTCTTGTAGGAAAGGAAAAGGAACACATAAAGCGATAGAACAATTTCGCGCTTTTTCAAACAAAGTATCAAAAAATAATACGAAGACGGTTTGGGTATTGAAAGGGGACATACGAAAGTTTTTCGCGTCCATTGACCAGAAAATACTTATTGAAATCCTTATGCAATATATTCCTGACAAAAACACAATCTCACTCTTGTCAGAAATTATTGGAAGTTTTAACTCAACAAAAAAAGGTGTGGGATTACCACTCGGAAATCTCACCTCACAACTTTTCGTGAACGTCTATATGAATGAGTTTGACCAATTTGTGAAACATAAATTGAAAACAAAATATTATATTCGGTATGCAGATGATTTTGTAGTTTTGTCCCATGACAAGAAATGGCTTGAAAGCACGCTTTTGCAAATGGCGGTTTTTCTTCACGAACACCTCAGATTATCACTTCATCCAAACAAGGTTTCCATAGAGACACTTGCGTCCGGCGTTGATTTTCTTGGCTGGATTCATTTTCCGCATCATAGACAGCTTCGTACTACTACCAAACGAAGAATGTTAAAGAATTTGAAAGGATGCCCAACGCCCGAAACCATCAACTCATATCTCGGACTACTTGGGCATGGGAATACACATAAGTTACAAAAGCGAGTGGGACTTTGTTAGGGTAAAACGCGTACTTATCAACTTCGTGAAGCTGATTTTGGTGGTATAATCTTATTGAAGAGGACCCAATCTAATCTATGACAGACCAACAACTGCTACAGGAGTTAGTAAAAAATAATGTAATTGCTGAGGAGGTTGCAACGCGCGTGTTGCGCGAAACAGAGCTTTCGGACAAAGAGGCCGAAGTTATTTTGTATGAGAAAAAGCTGGCGGACGAACCGACGGTTATTGCAATCAAGTCAAAGCTTATTGGTGTGCCATATAAAAAGGTGGACGTGGTGGCAGTTCCCGAGGCACTTCTCAGTATTATTCCCATAGAAACATATACCGCGTACAAGGTGGTGCCGATAGAACGAAAAGAAAGAATGCTCGTAGTCGGAATGTTTAGACCTGACGATGCAAAAGCGCAAAACGCGTTGAAGTTTATTGCAAAACAGCAAGGATTGGATTTGGGTGTATACCTTATTTCGTTTTCCGATTGGATTAGTATGGGCAGACGCTACTCGCCATATAAAAATGAAATCACACAGGCGGTGCAAGAACTTGGTAATGTGAAGTCCGATGACCACGCGATTGATTTGGAAGAGGGTGGAAAGGGAGAGGAGGCGCCCGTTATTAAAATTGTGGCGTCCACGCTTCGCGAGGCCGTGCAGATTGGCGCATCCGATGTGCATATTGAACCGCAACGCAATTCGCTTCGTATTCGCTTCCGCATTGATGGCGCATTGCATGATGTGGCACAGCTTCCTGCGGCGCTTATTCAACCTATCACCTCGCGTATCAAGGTGCTTGCGAAAATGAAGCTTGATGAGACACGCATTCCGCAAGACGGCCGCTTCAGGACAAATTTTCAAGACCACGAGATTGATTATCGTGTCGCATCATTTCCAACACCTGCGGGTGAGAAGATTGCAATCCGCGTGCTTGACCCAAAGACGGGTCTTCGCGGTTTGGACCAACTTGGTATCGGTGAATATAATGCAAAAATTATTGACGAGGCACTCGCAAAGCCATACGGTATGGTGTTGATAAGCGGCCCCACTGGTTCAGGTAAATCAACCACGCTCTATGCAATGCTTTCGCGATTGAATAAAGAGGGGGTGAACATCGTGACACTTGAGGATCCTGTTGAATATTTTATGGAAGGCATTAATCAGTCCCAGGTTCGCCCCGAGATTGAATACACATTTGCATCGGGTCTTCGCCAGATTCTTCGTCAGGACCCCGATATCATCATGGTTGGTGAAATTCGTGATAATGAGACTGCGAGCTTGGCGGTGAATGCGGCACTTACCGGTCATGTGATGTTGTCCACGATTCACACGAATAATTCGCTTGGCGTAATTCCGCGTCTTGTTGATTTGGGCGTGCCGCCATTTTTGCTCTCGTCCGCATTGAATTTGATGGTTGCACAACGTCTCGTATTGCGCCTCTGCCCAGAGTGTAAGATTGAGGAGAAAGCACTGCCGGAAATAGAAACATTAATTGAAGAAAATCTTGCGTCTCTTCCGCCCGAGGCCCGCGCAATGGCACCTTTTAAGAAACCATATACCGTATGGAATATCGGTTCCAAAAAAGATTGCAAGACGTGTAAAGGAAAGGGAATATCAGGTCGCATCGCGCTCTATGAGATTTTTAGAATGACGCGCGAGCTTGGTGACCTTATCAATAAGGGATTTACTGCGGGAACGCTAACCGACGAGGCGCGAAGGCAGGGCATGGTTACCTTGCGACAGGACGCCATTATTAAAATACTTGAGGGAAAGATAGGTGTTGAGGAAATGCTGAAAGAAACGGTATAATATATATGATGAATCCCGTTAGAGTTTTATGTTCCTGCGGGACATCTACCGAAGGAAGACAAACTTGTGTAGCGGGAATCGTAGATATACAAAAAAATCGTCGATAATTAGTAATAATTAATTTATAAAAACTTTAACGGGATGAATTATAAGGAAAAATTAAATGAACTTCTGCTCATGACCGTGCGCCAGAATGCATCTGACCTTCACATTGGTGTAGGGCGTCGCCCATCAATTCGCGTGGATAGCGTTTTGATTCCGATTGAGAAGGAAACGGTGCTTACTAAAGAAGAAGCGGAAGGATTGGTGTTGGCACTTTTAACCGACGAACAGAGGGAACGATTTTTAAAATTAAAACAGCTGGATTTCTCGTATAACTATGAAGACAAGGCGCGTTTCAGAATAAACGTATTTATTCAGCGAGGATTTATGGCGGCAGCGCTCCGCGTAATTTTTTCTCAAATCAAAACACTTGATGAATTAAATCTTCCGCCAATTCTCCACGATTTTGCAAAAATAAAACAGGGCTTTGTATTGTTAGTGGGTCCCGCAGGACACGGCAAGTCCACCACGCTCGCAGGCATTGTGGATGAAATTAACCACACGAAGACCGATCACATTATTACCGTGGAAGATCCAATTGAATATCTTTTTTCGCAAGACCGCAGCATCGTTTCGCAACGCGAAGTAGGACAAGATACACTTTCGTTTCACGATGCATTACGCGCGATTCTTCGCCAAGACCCCGATGTTATTATGATTGGTGAGATGCGCGACCCCGAAACAATCGCGACCGCAATGACGGCGGCAGAAACAGGTCACTTGGTATTTTCCACGTTGCACACAAATTCCGCGTCCCAAACAATTGACCGTATTATTGACTCGTTCCCACCTGAACAGCAGGGCCAGGTGGTTTCCCAGCTCGCATCAACCCTTGTCGCAATCGTGTCCCAACGTCTCGTGCCACGTCTCGGGGGCGGACGCATTCCCGCAACGGAAATTATGATAACGAACGCGGCTATCAAAAACCTTATTCGTGAGCGAAAAATTTACCAGATTGATCTTGTGATTGAGACAAGTGTGCAGGAGGGTATGATGTCACTCAATCGTTCACTCGTGAATCTCATTAAGCGTCGCGAAATTTCGCTTGAAGAAGCAGAATCGCATTCATTGAATCCGTCAGAGCTTCGTTTGTTGCTTGAAAGGTCTTAATACATGGAATGCAATCAGTGTTTTACCTTGAATTACAAAACTCCTTTCCGCCCTTTTCCTTCTGTTTTGGTTACGGCTTTGAGAAAATTCTTCAACATATTCTGCCTGAATATGCTTCATAATTTTCTCCTCGCCTCACTCGAAACGAGAAGAAAAATCATCGGAAGAGAGTTTTATAAATCAAGGTGCTATAATAAAAAGCAAGGATGAAGTTTAACTACAAAGCGAGAACTAAGGAGGGCGAGCTCCAAGTGGGAAATGTGGAGGCGGTCTCCCGCGAGATGGCTGCGAACGTGCTTTTAGGGCACGGTCTTTTTGTACTTTCTATTGAACACGTAATAGAAAATACCGTGAAATCGCGTCTCACGCAGTTTTTGGAGCGTGTGCGCACCACAGATCTCATGGTCTTCACGCGACAGTTTGCCACATTGCTCGCATCACAAGTTCCTTTGAGTGATAGCTTGGCGAATTTGCACAAACAAACAACGAATGCGGTATTAAAACAAGTTATTTATGATGTGAGAAACGATATATCGGCAGGCTTTGCGCTTTCACAAGCGCTTGAGCGACATAGCACCGTGTTTTCCGAATTTTATATTAATATGGTCCGTGCGGCCGAGGTGACTGGCCGTTTGGCAGAGGTACTTGAATTTTTGGCGGACTATCTTGAAAAACAAAACACACTTATTGGAAAGGTGAAAAGCGCGCTTTACTATCCGGCGTTCATCATCGGACTTTTCATTGTGGTTGTCATTGTGATGGTGACAATGGTGCTTCCGCAGATTGCGCCAATTTTTGCAGAAACAAAAACCGAGCTCCCATTCTTTACCAAACTTATGTTGAATAGCGGACAGTTTATGGCGGATTGGTGGTGGGCAGCCCTCATTATTGTTGGCGTGTTTGTGTTTATGCTCGTGGATTACTTTATGACCGTTGAAGGCAAGGCGGTGTTGGATGAGGTGAGTTTACGTGTGCCTATTTTTGGAAGTGTGTTTCAAAAATTATATATTGCGCGATTTGCGGAAGCGGCACGCGTCTTGATTCGTGGAGGTCTCACTATTCCGCAAGCAATTGAAATCTCGTCAAGAACAATCGGGAATGTGGCGTATCAAGATCTTCTGCATCGCGCAGCAGGCGAGGTACGCAAGGGAAAATTATTGTCGCAGGCACTTGCCGAAATGGAGGAATTTCCGCCACTCGTATCTCAGCTTATTGCTGTCGGTGAGTCCACAGGACGCATAGAATTACTTTTGGGAAAAATCAATTCATTTTATTCGCGTCAGGTTGAGGACACTGTTGATAATTTGGTGAACCTTATTCAGCCCGTACTTATGGTGGCAATCGGCATTATGGTTGCAATCCTTTTTGCCTCAATCCTTTTGCCACTCTACAGTGTTTCGCAATCATTTAGTAGTGGATAATTTAGCGCATTGGTCAAATAGTGTGCTATAATGTAGATAAAGAATTGTAATAATAAATCAATGAATAATACTAACAGAAAAGGATTTACACTTATTGAAATGCTCGTGGTTATCGGTATGATTGGTGTGCTCGCAGCTGCCGTTCTTACGGCGCTTGGCCCATCCCGCGCAAAGGCGCGCGATGCGCGCGTTATCTCTGGATTAAATCAGCTAGCCGCACTTGCCGAAGCAAATTTTGATGGAAACAGCTATCTGCAGGAAGGCACATTCAGAACAAGGTCTGGGGTGGCTGCGGTATATACAGATATTGAGGGCGTGGTGGGCGTGGGAACCGTGAGATATCTTGGCGGTCCAACGTTTGCGGTATTTGCACCTCTTGCATCGGCCGGCTCATATTGTATTGATAGCGATGGCACACGCAAATCCTCAAATTCCGTGCCGAACGGCACAATTAGTGTGTGTCCATAATTTATATGCAGACACGACGCGGGTTTATCCCGTTAGAGGCATCAAGGTTTGAATAATATGACCACACAATATGAACGCGCGCACCCAAGGAAGTCTCTAACGGGATTCACACTTATTGAAATGTTGATTGTGATAGCAGTCATTGGATTGCTGTCTTCATTTCTTTTAACCGCGTTTGGTCCTGCGCGTCTTAGCGCGCGCGATGCGCGTATTGTGCAGGAAGTAAATCAGGCGCGCGCTATTGCAGAGACGCTCTATGATAATTATGCGTACGATAAGCTTCCCACGATAAGTGGCGCGGATTCGGTGGATGCAATGGATAATCAGGATCTTCAGAAACTTGCAAAAGACATCCTCATATATGGGGGAGAACTCATAATCAGAAAAACATCGCGTCCGGAGGCCGCGTTTGTGCTTTATTCAAAAGTGAATATGAAATTAGGTGATGCTGAAAACCCAATTACCAACTTTTATTGTACCGATTCGCGCGGGAATACGGGATACACACAGGAAGAGCCACTCGCCGCAGTAAAGTGTTTTTAAGAAAAATAAATGAACCCCGCCTCTCGGCGAGCGTTTTTTGTTTCGCTTACTTCCTGTTATAATTGAGTGAATGAAATGTGTGTCGCGTGATAACGGTCGTGAAGCCCACCTGTCCGATAGGTATGGTTTTTCTCTTATTGAGATGCTTGTTGCGATTGGCATTATGATTGTGCTTTCTGGTGTGATGCTGGGATACAGTAGAACATCTGAGCGACAAGTTGCGCTCATAAGCGACAGGGACAGGGTGGTGAGTGTGGTGAATCGCGCGCGCAATTTAGCGCTCGCGAGGGCATATGTGGTGGGGCAGGGAATATGCGGATATGGAATTAACTTTGGAGTAAGAACAATGGATATTTATAACACGGTAAAAGATATGAACGGTGCGTGTCCCGATCCAAGTTTTGGGGGTACGCCAGTGGAGACGCACTCGCTTGATCCGCGACTCTCATTCAAGGCAAGACCGTCATTCCTCTTTTTTACTTCGCCATATCTTAGTGTTACATCAACCGCGTCATTTCCCGTGTTCATTACGCTTACTGCGGGCGTGACCGCGAGCGATGTGTCGCTTGAAATAAGCGGGGGCGGTACCGCAACGCCTATTTTGCAATAAACGCGTTTATATTATTTATGTATCAAGATTCAAAAAAGCAAGGTGGAAATATTCTTATTGAGACGATTGTGGGACTTTCAATTGTATTAATTGCAATGACTGGAATTATCTCGCTTGTGACACGCGCATTTTCTTTGAACTCGGATGTGTCGGCTCGGTTTGTTGCTGCGAATTTGGCAACGGAGGGGATAGAACTCACTAAGTATTATTTGGGCGCGAACTGGGATGCGGTGACGCCCGGCGTCTATGAGTTCACCTATACGTGCGACACATTCTCACCACTCTGTGCAATTAATCTTGGCACAGACCTTTCGATTCGCAGTACGCGCCCACTTACCGTGGATGCAAACGGAATGTATTCATACGATGCGGGAACGCCCACGCAGTATCTGCGGAGCGTGGTCATTGATTGGAGCGGGGGTTCGGTAGAGGTTGCGTCTATTGTATCCTGGAAATTCAAGGGCGAGAAAAATGAAATTCAATTTTCAAACAAATTTTTCCGATGGCATCAATAAAAATCTATGTGTAATAAAAAAACAGAATTGCATAGAAGGGGATTTACCATTGTTGAGCTTTTGGTTGCAATCTCTATTTTCATTACATTCCTCGCAGTTGCAATGGGTTCATTCGGGCACATATTGAGATTGCAACGGTTGCTCGCAAAACGCATCGCGACGGTGAGTTCGCTCGGCATTGTGGCAGAACAAATACAGCGCGAAATTCGCACGGGGTACAATTTCCCTATGAATGTGAGTCAGCAAACGCAGGGTTCGCTCACATTTGATAGTTTGGCAACTTATCCCGCGGAAGCGGTTACCTATATGAATGTAGGTGGTGCGATTATGCGTAACGGTGTTTCGGTAACGCCCTCAAGTATGAATGTAAAAACACTCTCGTTTACAGTGTCGGAGGTGCGCGGAGGCGCAAGAGAATGCGGTCCATGGAAAATAACCTTTTTTATAAGTGCAGTTCCTTCAAGCTCGGATACGCCGGAGAATACAGTGCACGCGCAAACAACCATAACCTCGCGCATATTGCCGGAAGATGTAAAAGACGACCCTTATGCCTGCAAAACATTTTAATCCATGAGGATATTTAAACAGGGAAAACAAAAATCGGGACAGGTGGTCATTATAAGCACGGTGCTCGTAGGCGGCGCGATTATTGCGGCTACGGCAATCGCCGGCTTTACATTATTTTTTGAGATACGCCAACTAAATGATGCGGTGCAATCAAGTACCGCTATTTACGCGGCTGACGCTGGTATTGAAGATTCATTATATTGCTATTATTTTCAGATAATTAGTGAGGGTCAGTCCCCCGAAGTGGATTGCGCGCGAAGGGGAACCCTGCGCCGTATAGACAGAAACGGAGTATGGAGTGCGGGATACGCCACATATGAAACGCAAATAAAATGTTACGCGGATGAGGCGCGCACGAACGTGATTGCGTGTGATGCACGAGACCCCATAACGGATGCATCGCTTGCAAACGGATTTACGGTAGATGCGAACGGGCACACACAACAAATAGATCGCGCATTACAGACATTCGTCTACGTACAATAGCTATTTTGGTATTTACTAACCTACGACCTACAACCCACAACCAGAAACGGACGTTCCGCGTTGTCAGTCGTAGGTTGTGAGTTGTTTGTTGTATAGTATAAATATGACACGCAGTATGGACACGGGAATGGCGGGTGAGGAATTCGCCTGTGGGTACCTTGTGGATAAGGGGTTTCATATAATTGAACGAAACGCACGGGCCCCTTGGGGTGAGTTGGATATTGTGGTAGTTTCGCCTGATAAAACCTTGGTTTTCGTGGAGGTAAAGACCGTGCGGAGTGACAATGTGCTTAGCATTAACCCCGAAGATGAGATGAGCGCTTCAAAGCTCACAAAGTTCAAAAAAGCCGCATATTTGTATGCAAATAGCCACCCAAAACTTGTTAATGAAGATAAGGGCTGGCGCCTTGATGTCATTGCAATAACTAAAAACGGCGCCACGTTTCTTGCAACGCATTATGAAAATGTGTAAATATTGACCGCGACGGATTTTCGGCATAGTGTGAGAAAAGAACTAATTTAACAACAAAATACTTACCCCATAAGGAGGGTATATGTCTCGCCAGAAATCGGATTTCTCGTTGTATAAAAAGACGCTTCCGAATGGCGTACAAATAATCATCTTATCAATGGAGAAGGCGAACTACGTTGCGTTTACAGTCGGAATTCATGCGGGAAGCCGCGACGATCCGCCCGACGGACATGGGACCGCGCATCTTCTGGAACACATGATAATGACGATGACCGAAAAGCGACCGAGAACGGAAATTTTACACCGCGATCTTGATGCAGTTGGCGGCGCATCAAATATGTTTACCCACGCCGATAAAACGACGCTCACGATGAACGTAATTCCCGAGGATGTTCCGCGTGCTACGGAGCTTATCTTTGATATTATACACAATGCAAAATGGAACTCCGCACAACTAGCGTGTGAAAAAAATGGCATCATTTCCGAATTAAATGAAAACGCCGATAATCCCGAAGAATACAACGCCACTTTGCTGGGAGGAATGCTTTTTGAAGGAAGTTCGCTAGCCCATAATGCCGAGGGGACTGCAAAGTCGGTGGCAACAATTTTGAGTCGCGATCTCCGCACGTTTAAAGATGCGCACTATTGTGGTGCAAATATCGTGGTGTGCGTGGTCGGTGCAATTTCCAGACGCGATGTGGACCGCTTCGTGGTGCCAGTTTTCAGCAAATTGGAATCGGGGTCGCGTGTAACTGTATCGGAGTTTGTGATAACCCAGACGGAACCGCGCGCTCACACGTGCGAACGAAATTTCAAGCAACTCTGGTTTGCGCTTGGCCTCACGTTCGGAGGAATGTCGCAGAAAGAGATTTTGACGCTTGATGTGATTACTTCAATGCTTGGAGATAATGCGTGGAGCTCGCTCTTTTTCTCAAAAATTCGTCAGCCAGGGCTTGCGTACGACGTGTCTATTGTAATGCAAGTATTTCAGGATGTCGGTTGCGCTACCATATCAGGAAGCACGAGTCATGCAAATGACAAAGATGTTTTGCGGAAAATTTTTTCGCTTTTGAAGCGCGTTAAGACGAACGTTTCCTCTGAGGCGCTGCAATTTTTCAAGGATTACACATGTCGTCAGTTAGCACTTGATGCGGCAAGCCCAGGGTTTCATTGTCCTGATGTTCTTGAAGAATATATGCGTGGCCGAGAAATTCTGACACCCGCGGAACAGATTGCGGTGGTGCAGGCAGTTGATAGGAAGTTATTTCTTGAAGTTGCAAATAAGATTTTTGATTTTTCGCGGACGAACCTCTCGCTTCTCGGTCGGTGTCGTAGTCAAAATGTGTACCGACGAATTGTTGAGGAGTTTTTGTAAATGAATTTGCCCCCGCAAATGCCTGCCTACCGCAGGTAGGCGGGGGCTTTTACTTTTTTCAAACAATGGGCAAATATTGTCATTTGAGCGCACTTGAAATAAACTCGCGTTTAGGTTTGTATTACACGTATGACCGAACAGCACTATAACACCGCGGAGATTTATAAAGCGCTCGCAAATCCGAAACGCGTCGCAATTATTGAGATGCTTGCAAAGGGGGAGATGTCAGTTGACCAGATTTCAAAAAAGCTAAAAGTTCCGAAATCAAATGTGTCTCAGCATCTTTCACACTTGCGTCACGTGGGTATTGTGAAGCCCCGTCGCGCGGGCCTAAGCGTTTTCTACGAGATTGTGCACGGTGGCGTGAAACGCCTCCAGGCCTTGAGAATCGGTGATATAAAGTAAGAAATCACAAGTCCGCCCTTTTGTGGCGGATTTTGCATTTTCTATGTGATATACTAATAAGTAATGAAGCAAAAATATTTAACATTGTTGCTTGGCATTGTGGTCATCACCACAACCATTGCAGCACCGTTTGCGTCCTCACAAACAACAGTGAACACGAGCGTGTTCACGCACGATGATTCGTCCATCTACGTGAATTGGCGAGACACCTCGTCAGGAAACAACGCGTATGCATTTGAAGTACAGCGCATTCGTGTGACGCCCCTTGCGGATACAAATCTTACTGCAACAAAAACCGGACCAAATAGCGTTTCTTTGTCATGGAAAAATGCGACAATTTCCACGCCGTACTACGCGGTGATTGAGCGAAGTACGCTCACAAATTCTTCATCAAGGTTTAATCCTGCAACGGATAATACTTTGAAAAGTGTAAGTACGGCTGCGTATAAACCATGGGTTGGCTCACAACTTGTCGCAAAGTCGGGCTGGTCTTATTTGGACAATACTATAACTTCGCAAACCGTAAATTATTATCGTATTCGTGAGTGTTCTGAAATCACACCACCATATATGAGGTTGAGTGATGGCGCGGTTCGTTTGAATACTGATTCTAAATTCAAGCCCGTTCCTGTGTGTGTCACATCTTATATTTCCACGTCAATTGATATGACGCCACCTCCGCCCCCCCCACCTCCGCCTCCCGCGGGAGGAGTGGTGGTTGTTTCTGTAAATCCTGAGCCGTCTGCAACGAATGTGCCGACAAACACGGTCATTGTGGCTACATTTTCTAAGAAGATGAACTCCGTGTATGTGACCGCCAGCACATTTAAGATTTTCAATGCAACTGGCGCTCCTGCGGGTTCGTTGGGAACACAAATTAGTGGTACGGTCTCACTTGATTCAACTGGATTTAAGGCAACATTTACACCTTCTGTGTTACTTACAAGTTCTACGATATATAATGGTTCAATTTCAAAATCGGTGAGGGACGTAAATGGCAATACGCTCGCGAATGACTATTTGTGGGCATTTGTTACCGCGCCAAGTACTACCCCACCCCCTCCGCCTCCACCCCCTCCACCTCCAGCTGGAGGAGCGTGCGATACCCTTACCGCAACCCCCGCATCCCAGCTCCGCGTTAATTTGAATTGGACTGATCAGCGCACCGATGAAGACGGCGTAGAGATAACCTCAAACCTACCTGAAACTATGGTATTTCCACCCGGTCCGTGGACGGGTGATATCCCACCTCCTCCAGATCAAAACAATACGCCTGTTCAACCAAAGCCAAGTGGTACGGGGGGCACTGGAAATTGGAGTGACGGTTTTCCAGGTGGGTTAACGATTGGTTCTAAACTTACTCCAAATACCTTGTATAACTACGAATTGCGACCATTTTATTTCAATCCGTTGCCGTGCACATATGATGCGGGGGGAGATCCATCAAACCCTCCTACATCAAACACGAAGTGTTACTCGTCATATTCAAAAAATTATTTGTGTTCAGTAAACGTGTCCGCGCACACAAACTGGGTTGTGCTTGCAACCACAACGGGAAGTGGTGGTGTAAGTAGCCAAGCTTCAGGAATTAGTTGCGGGAGTGTGGGTACTTCGTGCAATGCAGAATTTCCATATCCCACATCGCAAAAGTTGACTGCGACACCCGCATCCGGATGGGCGTTTGATAAATGGCTAGTGAACGGTAATCCGAGCTCGGCGTGTCCAAGCAGTAGTTTGGATTGCACGGTGAGTTATACGGATTCTGCGCCAACCCCGTGTCCCGGCGGACAATTTGGTTCGTGCGCGACGGGTTTCAATGCGGTAAGGGTAACCACCGTGTTTAAGCCAATTGCTGGACCTTCTGTTTCAATTACGGCATCTCCTAGTCCGGTGTTGCTGTTAGGACAGTCAGCCACACTCATATGGGACGCTTCAAATGTTTCCGATTGTGCCTCCACGGGTTCATGGTGGTCATTCTCATCGCTTGGAACATCGGGTTCTAAAACATTTATTTTTGACAGTCCTGGTTCGGCTAATTTCGGTATAAGTTGTACAGGTCCCGCAGGAACAGCAACAGGCAATGTGACGGTTAATGTGCTTCAGCCAACGGGGTCAATGAGCGCGAGTCCGTGCAATCTTAGTGGAAGCGCAACATCGTGCACTACGAGGGTGAGTTGGACGAGTTCTAATGCAGTAAATCCGGCATTATATTTGTGGAATTGGGCAACCAGTGCTCGCGGAACCCTGCTCTCGTTAGGCGTTGCAAACGGATTTGTTGATTATCCAGGAGTAGTTTCAGTGCCACCAGGTAATTCCACTGTCTTTGTGCTTGATAGCAATGTCGTCGGTGCTCAAGGTGGTATTACACTCAGTGGTGTGGCTGTTGGTGCTGGCGGTACGCCAGCAGCTCCGACGCTTACGCTTACTAGGTTTCCAATACGCGTGGCGAATGGTAATTCAGCGAAAATTACATGGTCTACTACTGGCACGAATTCATGTAACGCGTCCGGTGATTGGGATGGTATTCGCCCAACTTCCGGATATGAGTTTGTCACTCCTGAGTATGGTCCTGATTCTTTCTCTGCCTATACACTTTCTTGTTCTGGTGCGGGAGGAGTTGTCTCTAAGACGGTAGCCGTAGGGGTTAGAGGTCCGAACTCCCCAAATGACCAATCAGGGCTTCCTGGTTCGCAGGGCGATATTGCGAGCGTATCATCCATGTTTCGTTTTGTTGGCACTCTAAGCGCCTCAGTACTTGATTCAATAATTGGTTTCTTTGTGGATTT
The DNA here is from genome assembly GCA_964356375.1 of uncultured Candidatus Saccharibacteria bacterium. Classification (GTDB taxonomy): domain Bacteria; phylum Patescibacteriota; class Minisyncoccia; order UBA6257; family GWB1-50-10; genus CAIKKG01. The sequence goes on along the minus strand of CAYHGT010000007.1, from coordinate 24,055 downwards.
GTTTACGCCGAATTCGGGTCCAGCGCCATCTCCAGCATCGAACCCGGTACAAGACGTGGCTCCAGCACAGAATCCCGCACTGTCTCCTGCGCCACCTTCTAACAATAATAATCTTCTTAGGTTGCCCACTTCCACCTTTTCTCGAGCCCCAGCATCTCAGAATAATCCGATTCCTCCATTAAATTTTACTGGCAGTCTTGAACCGTATTACGTGACTCTCTCAAGTGGCATTAAACAACCAGTTATATTGGACAAGGGTCTCTCGCCTGATGTTGTATATATGTATAGGGTGCGTATCAAATATGCGAATGGCACGGTGAGCGCGTGGTCGCAACCTAAGGCATCTAGAACTATGAGCCAAGTGGGCGTATCGCGCACATCAGCGAGCGCTCCTGTCTGCACGCGCAACAGTTACTGCGCATTCTCTATCAAAAATCTCGTGAATACGAGAGGCGAGGCATCCGAGGTTCAGTGCAGAAACAATAATGATTGTGGAAAGGTTGGAAAGTCCAGAAGTTCAGTACAAGAACGATAGCAAAACACCCCGCTGAAAGGCGGGATGTTTTTAATTTAATATTTGTTTGGCTATGGTATCATATGAGTAATGATTGATTTTGGTATTTCGGGATTTTTTAATGACATAAAAAATGTGTTCACGCACTCGCGCGTACTCGGCGTTGATATAGGAACCACCTCCGTAAAAATGGCAGAGGTTTCAAAAAAAGGAGATAGATTAACGCTAGAAAATTACGGGATTTTGGAGACGCAAGAATATTTAAAACGTGGAAATGCATCGCTTCAAACAAGCGCCCTAAAACTTTCCGAGCGTGACATGGTGCCCATCCTTCGCATGCTTGTAAAACAGGTAAGGCCAAAAACGAGAAATGTAGTAGCGTCAATTCCCATATTTAATGCATTTTTCGTGACGATTGATACGCCGGAACTTCCAGCGAATGAAGCGGCGGCCGCGCTCAAATTTCAGGCGAAACAATATGTGCCGATTCCTATGGATCAGGTATCCATTGAGTGGGTGAGATTAGATGATTTTCAAAATGAACGCGGACAGATTCAGCAAAAATATCTTTTAACGGCGGTGCCGATTGCAACTGTGGAATCAATGAAATCCATTTTTAAAAAAGCGGGACTCAAACTTACTTCGCTTGAAGTGGAAAACAAACCGCTCGTGCGGGCGCTTATGGCGAGCGCAGACCCTATTACGCAAATCATTGATATTGGTAGTGAGTCCACAGGAATTTGCATTGTAGAGGGGGGTGTCACAAAGCGTGTTGCGCAGTTGGATAATGGTGGCGCAACACTCACGCGCTCGCTCGCGCGCTCGTTGGATATCTCGCCATTTCGCGCAGAAAATCTTAAGCGTCGCAGGGGGCTTATTGGTTCGGGCGGTGAGTATGAAATTTCGCAAGCATTGAACCCCTTTATAGATATTATATTGAGTGAGTGCGCTCGCATTAGGGTTGAATTTGAAAATACGACCGGAAAAAAAGTGCGCCAGATTTTAATTACTGGCGGTGGCGCAAACCTTTTGGGGTTAGGTGAGTATGTAAAACAGATATCCGGTCTAACAATTAAGTCAGCGGATGTGTTTAAATCCATTGAAATAGATGTAAATATTCTGCCAATACGGAAATCGCTTTCGCATTCGCTTGCAGTAGCTTCCGGACTCGCGCTTAAATTTCTTGCATAAGAAGCGCATTTGATTTCTTACGAAGAAATTGAATAGTGGAGTGGGTTGCCCCGCCATCGGCGGGGCGTGTAATTAAAAACATGTAGATGGTAACTCCGACGTATGTCGGAGTGTGATATAATAAACTGATGAATCCCGTTAGAGGCCGCGATCGCTTTGCGGGATATCCGAACAAACCTATGAAAGTCGAATTAGAAAAAAACATAATACACAGTTCGCGCGCAATCGCGATCTGCTTCTAACGGGATGAATGGGCTTCCAGACACCCAGGCCACACAGATAGGAATGGGCAATCAGTTTGCGACCGAGACCCCAGTAGCGGGACTTCCTTGGCGCCTTATGATATTTGCTATTCTCCTTTTTGCATTTTCCATTTTTGTATATTTTGGAATCAGGTTCGGATATGAGTCATATCTAATGGCGCGAAAAGACAAGCTTGCTACGGACACTCAAAGCTTGGCAAAACAAATCAGCTCCGACGACCAGAATCAATTTGTGAATTTTTATTCGCAGATTTTCAACATGAAGAAAGTGCTTGCGAATCACAAGTTTAGCGCAAACGTGTTCAATTTTTTTGAGAATAAAGCGGTATCGGGTGTTTATTTTACGAACGCGATATATAATGCCCAAAATCTTCGCCTTGATATAGATGGCGTGGCACTCTCAAACGCGACGCTTGTGCAACAGCTTTCCGTGTTAGATTCATCACCGGAAGTGAGCGAGGCGATATTAACGCAAATGAAGTATGATGAAGTTGGTCGTGTTATTTTTGGAATAAAACTAAAATTTAAAGACACGTTTTTTGGTCGGTCATTATAAATCCATGAGAGCATCATCAAAACGAGCATTAAGTATTGGACTAGCGGCGATATTCTTTGTTGGTACGCTTGTGATTTACGCATCACTTATAAAACCGGAGATGGATGTTGTGGCCACGCAGCGCGCACAAGTGGCCGCCGCCGAAAATCTTTTTAATACCCAACAGGGTGCGACACAAGATGTGAAGAAGGCATTTAAGAGTTTACAGGACGCATCGGGTGCGCGCAGCGCTATTGCGCTCGCGCTTCCCGTGGGACCTAGTATGACGCAAGCCCTCCATCAGATAGACGCAATGGTTGGCGCGAGCAGGGTTTCTATTGACTCGTTTGTCATTACGCCCGCAACGCCCGAGGCAAGTAAGCAGGCACTCGTGAAACGTTTGGGAAAGTTGGAGATTGTGGTCTCGGTTTCTGGAAATTACGACTCGGTAAAGGGTTTCCTAAAATTATTTGAGACCAATATTAGGGTTGTGAATGTGAAGAGTTTTGAATTCACTACAAATAAGGGTCAGCAAGCACTCGGACCATATTCAATGAAAATAGTCGCAGACATGTTTTATCAAGAAAATTAATACACATTACCCATGGCAATAATGGTAGAACAAGAAGGTAGCAAAATTAATTGGACGCTTATTATAGGTGCGGGAATCTTTGTGGCGCTTGTATTCGCGGGCGCGTATTACCTTTTCTTCAAGAGCCCGGGGACAATTGAAGATATTGTGGTATCCGGCACGCAACAGCAGATTGTGAACATCGCAAACACAAAGTTTGATTATAAGCCGACCCTAGATCAGTTAAGTAGGTTTTCAAATAATTTTTCCTCGCCGATAGCATCAACTACGTTGGGAAGGACAAATCCATTCCAACAGCTTTAAGCAACAAATTGAACAAGGCGAATGGCAAAGCTTCACGGAATTGAGCTTCTAGAGATTGTGGTCGCAACACTCATGGGCGGACTCATCATTACGACGTCAGTTGTTTGGTTTCTTGATATTAAAAAAAACTCGCGTGATGTGCAACGCATAGCGGACATAAAACAAATTCAAAAGGACTTGTTGAACTATTTTAGTGAGCGTCGTGAATACCCAGCAACGAAGGATCTCTATGGAACGACGCAAGAACTCCCGCTTGATCCAAATGGGGGGCGCTATGGATACGAAAACATTAATAAGGATACGTATATACTGGGTACATGCTTAGAGAGTCCGCGCCACGAGGGAATTCAGAGTTATTCGCGCGACGATGCGGAAAATTATGAAATGAGCGGTGCTGGAACGGAATGTTCGTGCGCAAGTATCGCTTCATATTGCATAAGCCCTGAATTATAACCATGAACGAATTATTTTATATACTATTGTTGTTTGTACTCGGTATCTCTATCGGAAGTTTTTCAAACGTACTCATTTTTCGCTACAATCCCGATTACAATGTATTTGCTCGCGCGCGCATTTCTGGGCGCTCTCATTGTCCGAAGTGTGTGAAGCAACTTATGTGGTATGAGCTTATTCCTGTCGTAAGTTTTATGATTCAATGTGCGCGCTGTCGTTCGTGCCACGCATCAATCTCGTGGCAGTATCCGGCGGTAGAATTACTCGGTGGCGCACTATTTGCAGGAATTCCACTTTTTCTAAACTCGTTCTATGGCATCGCAAACCAGACATTTTTTTCGCTCGCGTTGCCATATTGGTATTACCTACTCGTGCTCGCATGGATTTTAGCGTTTTGGGTATTACTTCTTATTACCGCAATTGATTTTAAATTTTTCATTATTCCAAATGAGCTGAATTTCTTTTTGATGATTCTTGGGGTGGCAATCACGTTTTTTTTATCTCAAAATACACACGGAACGTTCGCGCCATTCAGAGATGCGTTTGTTGAGCAGTATGCGATGTTATTCTCACCATTTTCAAGCGTTATATGGAATCATATCGCGGGCGCGGTTTTGGGGTTCTTGTTTTTCTTAATGCTCAATGTGTTTACGCGTGGACGAGGTATTGGATTTGGCGACGTGAAACTCTCATTTGCGTTGGGCCTTATATTCGGCTGGCCTGATATTGCGCTTATTGCGGCACTATCCTTCATTATCGGCGGACTATGGAGTGCGGGACTTGTAATGTTTGGCGCGAAGCGAATGAGGGATAAGGTGCCCTTTGCCCCCTTCTTTGTGGCGGGAGCACTCCTTACATTTTTCTTTGGATTTTTGATTTTGAAGGGTTATTTTGCCGCTTTCGGACTGTAGTCCGAGTTAGTATTTCGGCGTTTCTGCGGTAGAATAAGAACAATGGATAAGAGGACCGCCGAAACGCGCATAGAGGCGCTCAAAAAGGAGATTAATCGTTATCGCTACGCGTACCATGTGCGTGACGAAGAGACGATTTCGCAGGGGGCGCTAGATTCCCTAAAGAAGGAATTATTTGATTTGGAAACAACATTTCCGGAACTAATCACGCCTGATTCGCCGACTCAGCGCATAGGCGGGAAACCGTTACCGGACTTTAAAAAAGTGCGTCACGAGGCGCGCATGCTCTCGTTTAACGACGCATTTTCGGAAAAAGATATGGTTGATTGGTTTACGCGTTTAGAAAATTATTTGGGGCGTGACACAAAACCCGATTTTTATTGCGAATTGAAAATTGATGGGCTCGCGATAGAACTTATCTATGAGAATGGCATTTTTGTGCAGGGCTCAACGCGGGGCGATGGGCATATCGGCGAGGATGTTACGCAGAACCTAAAAACAATTGAAGCAATACCACTCAAACTTTTTAGCGAAGACGAGGCCACAAAAAATTTGAAAGAACTTGGGTTGAACCCCAAAAATTTTACATTAAATCCAAAACACCTTGTGGTGCGGGGGGAAATATTTTTAAGTACAAAGGAATTTGCGCGTCTAAATAAAGAAGCGCTTGCGAAGGGCGAGAAGCCGTACGCAAACCCGCGCAATGTTGCCGCAGGCTCAATTCGTCAATTGGATCCTAAGATTGTGGCGGGCAGAAAACTTGATTCATTTGAGTACGCAATTGTAACCGACTTGGGGCAGAAAGTGCACGAGGAGGAACACACACTTTTAAAAGCACTTGGCTTCAAAACGAATCCGCATAATAAACTTGTACACTCATTGGATGATGTATTTTCATTTCGTAATTATTGGGATGTGCATCGCGAAAAACTCGCGTATGAGGTTGATGGCATCGTGGTGATTGGAAATGATAACAAGACATTTGAAGCGGGGGGTGTGGCGGGGAAGGCGCCAAGAGGCGCGATTGCATATAAGTTCTCGCCCCGCGAAGCAACAACGGTGGTGAGGGATATTGTAGTCCAGGTGGGGCGTACGGGCGCCTTAACGCCCGTGGCTGTCTTGGAGCCAGTGTCCGTGGGCGGTGTTACTGTTCAGCACGCAACGCTTCATAATTATGATGAGATACAGCGCCTTGGCGTGAAAATTGGCGACACGGTTATTGTGAGTCGCGCGGGCGATGTGATTCCGCAAATTATGTCGGTCTTGCCAAAATTACGCACAGGAAAAGAGAAAGAATTTAGGATGCCTAAACATTGCCCCATGGATGGAGCGCCAGTTGTAAAAGATGGTGTGTCCTATCGTTGCTCAAATCCCAAATGTGGTGCGCGTAGGCGCGAAGCGCTCTATCACTTTGTTTCGCGAGGCGCATTTGATATGCGCGGGATGGGCCCCAAGATTATTGACCGTTTCTTAGATGAGGGTCTGATTGCGGATGCGGCAGATATTTTTTCATTGTATGAAGGTGATATCAAGGCACTCCCGAGGTTTGGCGAAAAATCAGCGGACAAGCTTGTAATAGAAATAAATGAGAAAAAAACAACCTCACTTTCGCGCTTCCTCTACGCGCTTGGTATTTTCCATGTAGGCGAGGAGACCGCACGCACACTCGCGAGCGAAGCATTGTGGAAACGCGTGCATATAACGAAGCCGAATGAAGTGTCGGTATTTTTCAAAGCGTTCTCAAAAGAAAGTTTAATGCAGATGGAGGATGTGGGCCCAAAAGTCGCGGAGAGTATCTATGAGTGGTTTCATGATTCGCATAACGCTGAATTATTGCGTAAGTTCAATAAAAGTGGTGTGGAAATCGTGATGCCGAAAAATGCGACAAAGAAGAACGCCGCGTTTATGGGCAAGACATTTGCACTCACGGGTACGCTTATGGGTATGACGCGCGACGAGGCAAAAGAAAGGGTAAGGAATGCTGGCGGAGATATTGTAGAGAGCGTTTCAAAACAAACAAACTTTGTTGTCGCGGGTGAGAACCCTGGCTCAAAGCTGAAAAAGGCAAAAGAGCTTAGTGTGTCCGTGCTTTCGGAAAGCGATTTTGTAAAAATGCTGAAGTAGTTTACTATTCTATTGATGATTTCAAAAAGCGAAGTAAAACATCTCGCGGAACTAGTGAGAATTGAGCTGACCGACGAGGAAGAAAAGCGCCTTGCGCATGATTTGGGCAAGATTCTTGACCACTTTGCCGAATTAAAAGAGGTTGATACGGATAATGTAGCACCGCTTACGGGTGGGGCATTAGTTACGAATGCGCTTCGTGATGATACGGATAATAGTGGTCGTGTAGAAAATGAGGCGGCAGTTGAAGCATTTCCGGATAAGGCGGGAAACCTACTTAAGGTTCCGCCTGTATTTTCTTAAAGTATGGATATAAAGAATTTCACAATTAAATCATTGGCTGATGGCTTCAAGGCGAAAGAGTTCTCCGCACTTGAAGTTGCAGAAGAATTTTTCAAAGAAATTGAATCGCGTGACAAAGGAATTGGCGCGTATCTTTCGCTCACAAAAGACGAGGCATTTTTGGAGGCTGGCAGGGCGGACGCCTTGCGTGCCGAAGGTGGTGAGGTCTCACCACTTGTGGGTATTCCACTTGCGATAAAGGATAATATGCTTATTAAGGGCTACCCAGCGACCGCCGCATCGCATATGTTGGAGCACTATACGGCCTCATACGACGCAACGGTCATCAAAAAATTAAAAGAATCACACGCGGTATTTTTGGGTAAGACGAATCTTGATGAGTTTGCAATGGGCTCGTCTACCGAGAATTCTGCATTTCACATCACAAAAAATCCGCACGATATGAGTCGCGTCGCCGGTGGTTCCTCTGGTGGTTCAGCCACAGCAGTTGTGGCAGGCCTTGCGGTTGCGGGGCTCGGTTCCGACACGGGTGGTTCTATTCGTCAGCCCGCGGCCTTGTGTGGCGTAGTGGGCATGAAGCCAACGTATGGCGCGGTTTCGCGTTTCGGACTTATCGCAATGTCATCAAGCTTGGATCAGATTGGGCCATTAACAAAAACGGTTGAGGACTCAAGAATTCTTTTTAACATAATTCGCGGAAAGGACGTGCACGACGCAACGAGCACGAATTTTGCCGATTCGCATAGCGATATTAAAAAACTAACAATCGGTATTCCGAAAGAATATTTTGTGGATGGCATTGATCCTGCGGTAACAAAAGGTGTGGAAGAGGCGGTGCAGAAATTGAAAAAGCTCGGATTTTCATTTAAAGAAATCAGTTTGCCACACACGAAGTATGCACTCTCGGTTTACTACATCATTATGCCCGCAGAGGTTTCCACAAACCTTGCGCGGTTTGATGGTATTCGTTACTCACGCGATGTGAAAGACGTAAAAAATTTGAAAGAACTATATGTAAAAAATCGCGCACACGGCTTCGGTCCCGAGACACGTCGCAGATTGCTCCTTGGTACATTCGTGCTCTCGTCGGGTTATTACGATGCGTATTACGCAAAAGCGCAGAAAGTCCGTCGGCTTATCAAGGAGGACTTTGAGAACGCATTTAAGGATGTGGACATAATCTTGAGCCCCGTGACACCGACGCCCGCATTTAAGATTGGAGAAAAGACCGCAGACCCGCTCTCAATGTATCTTTCGGATATTTTCACAATCCCCGCAAACCTCGCGGGCATTCCCGCAATCTCAATTCCGGTAAAAAAATACACCATAGGAAGCGGTGAGTTGCCGATAGGATTTCAATTGATGGGAAAGCATTTTCACGAGGCCGACCTCTTCGGCATCGGTGAACTTTACGAGAGAGAATAATTTTAGAGTGGTAATTCGTTGGCTCGTTTCAAGTCTCCTTCATTTGCAATAGGGAACCAGAAGTCCGCGATAATTACGCGGAATTTTTGTTCCTTCGCAAGGCGCGCAATTGATTCCGAAAGATAATACTCGCCTGTGCGCGGATGCGGTGATGGGGGGTATTTGAATATATCTTTGGAAAGTTTATAGCAACTTGTTGCCACAAGATTTGTGGGAGGAACTTCTGGTTTTTCAATGATGTCTTTTACAAATCCACGCTCATCAATATCAATGACGCCGAACGGTCGCGCATCTTCTACGCGCGAAGCGACAAGTGCGAGAGGTTCCTTGGCGCATTCCACAATCGCATCTTTGCTAAGCAAGTCGTCTGGAAAGAAAAGCATAAACGGTTTTGAATCAAGAAAAGGCTTACAGAGTTCCAACGCTTTATAGGTTCCCCCAACATTTTCTTGCAACACATACTGCACGGGTCTGCCACAAAATGTATCTCCGCAATATTCTTTTATCTTGTCACCCAAATAACCAACAACAATAATAAGCCCATCAATCTCTTCGGGGAACGATTCAATGAGGCGCAAAAGAAGCGGTTTTCCATGAACGGTAAGTAGAGGTTTTGGAGTTGTAAGTGTAAGAGGGCGTAAACGCACGCCTTCCCCTGCCGCGAGAATCACTGCTTTCATATATACAAAATAATGCTTATAGAAGTTTTTGTATAGAGTGGGTTTGCCCCGCCGTTGGCGTGGTGGGGTCTCGCCCGCGACTCAAATTGATTCCGTCGAATCAATTTGGTCTGGGCACGACCTAGCGCACTCGCCTGCTGACTCGCACATGCTCCGGTCTTCGAGCCCCGAACGCGAGACAAGTAGTTGTCTCGCTCTCCATCGCGGAAATAAAAAAGCACCCGCATGGGCGCTTTTTTATTTTTGCGCGGTGGAAGGGGCTCGAACCCTCGACCTCTGCCGTGACAGGGCAGCGCTCTAACCAGCTGAGCTACCACCGCAATATTTTGCTTTGACCAAAATATCAAAGCTTCGTATGAGCGAGTAGTGATGTTTTGCCACTACTTGCCCGCCCGAAGCTCAAATATCTTTTTGAGCTGAGGAGGGAGCTACCACCGCAATTTACGAAACTCATTCTACCAACTATCACCATCTTTTGCAATTAAGCACTAAGTAGTCGCTTGATGCAAACTACTGGTTTGGCTTTCTCAATTACATCATTGAGGTCTCGCGCTTCTACGCCACCCTCCTCAATAACAGGCTTTTCTTGCGTACGGCGCGAACCAGCGTGAATGACTTTTCCGTCGCCAATATACATAACCACGTGGCCAATGCCCTCTGGGAATTTGGCATTGTAATGTCCACGCGTTCCGTGGATGAAGATGAGGTCGCCGACCTCTAATTTAGAAATGTCGGATACCTCGGCACCGAAATCCGCTTGTTCAATGGTGCTTCGCGGAAGGTCAACACTGACCGATGCATATATATATTGAATAAAAAGTGAACAATCAAATGCGTTCGGAATATCCGCCTTGGTAGCACCATATTTATAAGGCGCGCCAATACAACTTGTAGCAACTTCAATTAATTTTTTTTGTTGCTCTATCATGTGTTTAAGTGTGCCGACAACAGGATTCGGACCTGTGACCTTCGCCTTATGAAAGCGCTGCTCTACCGCTGAGCTATGTCGGCTTTGCTCCATTTAATTTATACAACAAACCCTCCAACAATCCAAGTATCTTATATTGTAAATTGGAACTTTTGTAAACCCTAAGAACAAGCGTGCCTAGGTAGTTGTCGTTATTTTCATAAACTTTTTTATGTTTTGATTGTATAAAAATCGCCTTATTAAATTGTGATAGGGGAATTTTGGTGACATTCGACCATTGTTTTTGTATTGCTTCAATACGCGATTTATGCACTTCGTTTATTAGCACGTGACAATGTAAGTCATTGGGTGTTATCCCAAACAGCGAAAGCCATTTAATGGCGCACAGAATAATTTGTGTATTTGAATTTACAATTTGTGCTGTATTGCCACCCTTATTTCCCTCACCGAGGTACAATCCAATTCCTACCATCAGTAAATCGCGATTCGAAATAGTTCCGACCTCTTTCAACCCGGAGATTTGGAATTCACGTATTTTCTTTTGCTTTCTATCATGTTGCATTTTGGCACCGATCATCCGCCCCGCATAGCTTCCTCGCACGATGTTTTGCTGAAGGCGCTCAATTTGCTTTTTTGAAAGTACAATATCATTACACCAAATGCTCACCGTACTTTTTGAGACAGACATCTGCTTCGCAATTTCTTTTATACTTCTACCATTTCGTCTCAATATTCGAGCAGCTATTTTTTCTGCGGATTTTGCCATAAGATAAGAACTAATTTATATATACATTATACCACAGGTTCGGTTATTCCACAGAAAAATAAAAGCCCCACATGGAGCGTGGTCGGATATATTACCTTTCGATGGTTCGACAAACTCACCGCAGGAAAACTCGGGGCACTTCACCTCGCTCAGTCTCTGAACTTATACGAATCGAGTGTTTTGTGTCAAACGATTCGAGTCAAGTGTTTACACTGAGCGAGCGAAGCGAGTCGAAGTGTTGCGGGGATGGGATTCGAACCCATGACCTTCAGGTTATGAGCCTGACGAGCAACCGGACCGCTCTCCCCCGCAGGAAAACCATACCAGCAATTGTGTGAAAATTCAACCCTGCTTTTCTAATGCTTCACAGGGCACAGCTCTTATACCACGTCTCTAACTGGATAAGACGGAGGCCCGCGTACATATACGGCTTTATTTTACGCACGCTGGGCGGTATAATGAAAAAACTGTTATGGATATAGCGACAATTAGAGAGAACGCAAAAAAGGACATTCAAAACGCGAAAGACGCTAAGGCGTTTGATGCGGTGCGTGTAAAATATCTCGGAAGAAAAGACGGCGCGCTTACGAATATTTTGAAGTCATTAAAAGACATGTCGCTTGAAGAAAAGCGCAAAGTTGGCGTAGAGGCAAACGCGCTGAAGCTTGAGCTTGAAGAACTTATTGAAAAAAAGGAAAAGGAGCTCGCCGGAAAAGGCGGGAAGCGCTTGGATGTCACGAAGCCAGGCAAAAAAGTCGCGCTCGGGCATTTGCATCCTCTTACAAAAATAGATAAGGAGATTAGAGATATTTTTTCGTCCATCAATTTTACGATCGTGGACGGACCCGAACTTGAAGACGAGTATCACAATTTTGATGCATTGAATATTCCCGCAGACCATCCCGCGCGCGATATGTGGGATACGTTCTGGGTAAAACCGACGACCGATAACGGCGAAAAGATAAAGACGAGCGAAAAGAACGGAAAGCTTTTAATGCGCACACACACCTCTCCTATGCAGATTCGCTATATGGAAACACACAAGCCGCCATTTCAGATTATTGTACCAGGACGCACGTTTAGGTATGAAGCAACCGATGCGTCGCACGAAATTAATTTCTACCAGGTTGAAGGGCTTATGGTGGGACCCGACATCACACTCGCGAATTTTAAGTTTGTGATTGAAACATTTTTCAAAAAGTTTTTCGATAAGGAATTAGAATTCCGTTACCGACCGAGTTATTTTCCATTCGTGGAGCCCGGGGTTGAATTGGACATCAAACTTCCGGGCGGGAAGTGGCTAGAAGTAATGGGCGCGGGTATGGTCCATCGCAATGTTTTTGATGCGGTGAAATATGACAGACGCGAGGTGCAAGGATTTGCATTTGGCATGGGACTCGATAGGTTGGCAATGATTAAATATGGAATTCCTGACATTCGTCTTTTCTATTCGGGTGATGTGCGATTTACCGAACAATTTTAATTCCAATGAGCGAACATTTTGAACAAGACAACACGAAAGTTGAAAGTCAGGAAATGCAACCGATGCGGGTATTTGTTGAGGTGGGAACGAACGAATTGCCAATCACTTTTATAGGGAAGAGGCAATTTGAGAGTGAGAATGATATGTATATCGGCATTGATGTGAAAAAAAGTGAAGTTATTAGTGCGAGGCAAATGCATGAATTCGGACCAAAGGGACAGCATGCCATTTTTATGCAAGCAAGTGCGGAACAATTACCACTTAAGAACGAAAGCGTGGGAGAGATATTTTTTGGCAACGTATTTGGTGATCCAAGCATCCTCATACCAGAGAAAGGCACATTTCTTAGCGAGGCTGAGCGCGTGTTAAAACAAGACGGACAACTGGTCATCAAAGAAACAAATACCCCACTTAATATTAAGAAATTGCGCGAATTGCTTGCGGGACGTTCCTTTCACGAAGATCGTATGCTTACACCAGAAGATAAGAGCTGGAAAGAGGAAATACAAAAATACGAATCAATTGCATTTGGTGCGCGCGACTCGTATCTCATGTATTTAAAAAAGATAGCCGAAGCAACACAATAATATGAAATTTTCATACTCATTACTTAAACAATTTCTCCCAGAGCTAAAAAATAAGACGCAAGTCATTGATGCGCTCTCAATGCACGCATTTGAAGCCGAAGAAGCGGTGGAAAACACAATTGAAATCAGCTTACCGCCAAATCGTTATTCGGATGCGGTCTCGCATATTGGTATTGCGCGCGAGCTCTCTGCGATTTTTAATTTGAAGATAGATAAGCGTGGCGTGAAAGCATTGCCATATAATGCGCCACACGCGAAGCCAAAAAATGCGCCGAAACTTTTTAGTATCACGATAAAAGAAAAGAAACTTTGCACACGTTATGCGGCGCAGTATTTTGAGAATATTAAAATTTCTCCGTCACCAAAATGGATGCAGGACGCGCTTATGGAGTCCGGTCTTCGCCCTATCAACAATGTGGTGGATAGTATGAACTATGTGATGCTTGAAACGGGTCAGCCACTCCACGCATTTGATTACGACAAGCTCGCAAAAAACGGAAAAGCAAATCTCATAATTCGGCGCGCGGAACGGAATGAGTCGCTCGTCTCAATTGATGGCGTAAAATATGCGCTTACGTCCGAAATGCTCGTCATCGCGGATAAAGATAAACCACTCATCATCGCTGGTATTAAGGGTGGTACGGGATGTGAGGTGACCGAGAAAACGAAGCGCATAATCGTGGAAGCCGCAAACTTTGATTTTGTCTCCATTTTGAAAACCTCAAAGAAGTTGGGTCTTTCAACCGACGCGTCACAGCGATTCTCACATAACCTGAGCCCCGCACTTGTGGAGATTGGTTTGAATCGCGCGGAAGATGCGCTTCTCAAACTCGCAAACGCAAAAGCGGGGGAACGATTTGATTCGCTTGCCAAACCCCTTCCCAAAAAACTAATAAAGTTTGATGTTTTGGCCTGTAACAAGCTTATCGGCATTACACTCACCGAAAAAGAGGCGGGGGTATATTTGCAAAAACTTGGATTCAAAAACATCAAAAAAGATTTATGGGAAGTTCCGTCTACACGAAATGATATTGAGACACAGGAAGATATGACTGAAGAAATTGTTCGCCTATATGGATATGCAAAAGTCGCACCTAAGGCGCCCCGCGCACTTCTTGTGCCTCCAGAAACGAACGATGCAATAGTGCTCCGTGAGTCAATTCGCAATGTTCTTGTAGGATTTGGTTTTGATGAGGTCTATAATCACTCGTTCATTGCGAAGGACGATATTGTAGAGAACAAGATCTGGCGCGAGAAGAGCATCTCACTTTTAAATCCAACAAGTGCGGAGTTTGAATATTTACGTCCCTCGCTTCTACCAATGCTTCTAAAAAATGCGGATGCAAACGCGCGTTATTTTCCACGTATCCGACTTTTTGAGATCGGCAATGTGTTTTTGAATAATGGTTCTATGGCGCGCGAATCAACAAATTTGGGAATTGTGGTATCCGAAAAAGGAAGTGGGGTATTCTTTGAGCTCAAGGGCATCGTGACACATTTGCTAAAAAGCATCGGACTTTCCGAGTTCTACATGAAAGAGGTGATGTCAAAAGATAATCCATTTTTTGTGGGTGGATATTTGGAACTTAAAGCAGACAATATACATTTTGGATATCTTGGCGTCTCGCGTGATGGGGCGAGCGTTGCGGAGCTTGATTTAAAGGCACTTCTTCCACTTGTTGAGGGCGAACACGAATTTATTCCGCTCCAGAAGTATCCGACCGTGATGCGCGACATTTCAATGTTCGTTTCAACTGACATTCGCATTGGCGAATTAATACAAGCAATTCAAGAAGTTAATCTGAAGCTTATTTCCGATGTCGATTTGGTTGACGAATATATTGATGAGGCGTGGGCGAACTTGCAGAGCATTACGCTCCGGGTAATGTTTGAGGCAAAAGACCGCACACTCACAAGCGAAGAGGTAGATAGGGAGATGAAAAAGATTACTGAATTACTCCAAAAACAATTTTCCGCAAAGTTGAGATAAGAAATGGTAAAAGCAAAAAATGGCCCCTTGGGCGTTTTTTGTGTTTGCTCCGACAGTGCCGTCGGAGTTGACAAGTGGCAACGTTTCTTCTAAAACAAAAGTAGTTAATTTAACACGCAAGTCCGAGCGTTTCGGACAAAAAGGAGCGGGTCCCATGAAAAAACTATTTAGCACCACCTTGATTGTGCTTTACCTCGCATTAAATGGTTCGGCATTCGCGAGTACGGATACGAATTTGTCTTGCGAACAAATGTTGGCCTATAGGCCCGAGGTAGCAGTGAGCCTTCACGCGCAAGCAATTATGGGAAAGAATTTTTTTGGTGTTGAGGAAGCAAAAAAGTATTTCAATATCGTTCCCACGGAAGAACAACTTCTCACTCTTTCAAAAATCCCATTTTCCGATGCCACACTTGGGAAGTGCCGCGAGACGCATCTGCTTATTTCGGTATTTCCGCTCTCACTTCTCGATGTGCGTGAGAAAAACAAAGAATTATTTTACCGTTTTCGATGGTTTGTTACCGAAGACTTTGCCAAAGAGAGGGGTGATGCAAGCTGGCAGCTTGTTCGCAAAACTCCCGTTCCGAGTTCCTTGAATGTGCCAATGTCGGATCAGCTGATTCTTATGAATGACAACGAGGACGTGCCAAGCGCTCGCATCATGGTGTATGCAATCATCGGATACTTCTTGTCTACCAGCGAACGTCTTTTTGAACAAACAAATGTTCGTTGTTCGGATATTGATTTGACCGATTTTCGTGTGTATGTTGGTCTCTTTGATAGCAAGGGATTGAACATCTATCACAACTGGGATGGTTATTGCCGCCCCCATATTGGAATCGCGTCTGCTCAAAATCCAGAATTCTGATTATCTCCGGCGTTATGACGCCGGTTTTTTTCTTATTACACAAGTCTTTGTCCATAAGAAAGAGCGTCGCAGCTTCTGCTTGCGGTAGGCAGGCGGGCACCCCACCAACCTCGGTGAGTCCATTCCTGCTTTGAGGAACATCGCGCAGATCGCAAAGGCGGTCGAGCGGGAAGAAAATTTTTAGCAAAAAATTATTCTGATTCCGAAAAGTAGGAGTGGCGAATATTCTTATTCCCAGTGGACGCCTTTTGCGAACTCGTTCAAGTGTTCGCGAATAAGCGGATGTTTTTTGAGTGCGCGGTCCGTACGTAATATTTCTAACGCAACCTCGCGCGCGTGTTTTACTAAATCCGGATTCTGAATTGCTTTCATGGCCAAATCAGGCATTCCCGTCTGCGCCTCACCCAAGAATTCACCAGGCCCCCTAATTTTCAGATCTTTTTCCGCGAGTTCAAATCCGTTCTTTGCATCCACGAGCGATTGCAAGCGCGTTTTGGTTGTTATTGCAGACGAATCAGTGAATAAGAGGCAGTACGATTGATGCTCGCCACGTCCTACGCGACCCCTGAACTGATGGAGTTGCGCAAGCCCGAATCGTTCCGAGCCCTCTATCATCATTATCGTTGCGTTTGGAATATCCACGCCGACTTCAATGACAGACGTTGCAACCAATATACTTATTTTGTTTTCCGAAAAAGCGCGCATTACAGATTGTTTTTCTACAGCAGGCATTTTTCCGTGGAGCATCCCCACCGTTAAATCGGGAAAGATAGTTTTAGAAAGTTTCTCGTATTCTTCTTTTACCGAACGGATTTGCAATTGTTGCCACTCCGCATTATCGGTTTCCTCAGGTTTCTCAATACGCGGACAGATAACGAATACCTGACGGCCATTTTTTACTTCGTCGCGAATAAACTGATGTGTGCGTGGCCGATCTTCGGGCATAACTATACGCGTGATAATCCGCTTTCTATTTTTCGGAAGCTCTGTAATGAGCGAGAGGTCAAGATCACCGAAGAGTGTGAGTGAGAGTGTTCTTGGGATGGGCGTTGCAGACATTGATAAAAAGTGTGGTGCAATCTCCTTAAATTGTTCCAAAGTAGCGCGTTGACGCACACCGAAGCGATGTTGTTCATCCACAATCACAAACGCGAGGGTCTGAAATACAACCGTTTTTTGAATCAGGGCGTGCGTGCCAATGACGATTTTTATCTTACCCGACGCAATTTCTTTTATCAGCGCGGGTTTTTTGACGACGGACTCAAGTTCGTGACTGTAGGATATTCGCGATTCACCCGCGGTTAGGAGCGCAAGACCGTTTTCATAATTTGGAAAGAGCTTTATTAATGTATGGTAATGCTGACGTGCGAGAATCTCAGTCGGTGCCATGAATGCGGTCTGGTAACCGGAGCGCGCAACTTCGTGCGCAACAAGCCCCGCAATCACAGTTTTACCAGAGCCCACGTCGCCCTGCAAAAGGCGATTCATAGGATGTGGCTTCTCAATATCCTGTAATATCTCCCAGAGTGATTTTTTCTGCGAAAGCGTAAGCTCAAAGGGCAATGTTCCAATGAGTGATTTAATGGTTTGGATATCAATTGTGATTTTTGGTGCATTTTTTTCCGCGAGCGTCATTCGCTCCAAAATATTTTTGAGTTGCAAGAAAAATAAATCTTCAAACGCAAAACGGCGCTTTGCGCGGAGCGCTTCGTCTATTGTCTCTGGAAAATGAACGGATTGAAGTGCCTCGTTTATTTCTGGAATGTCATCTGTCTCAAGAATTTCTGATGGAAACATTTCGGGGATTTCAGGGATTCGTTTTAGGATTGGCTGAATAAGATAGCGAAGCCCTTTTGAAGTGAGCCCACGCGTTTCTGCGTACACGGGAACAATGCGTGCGGTGTGCGTAGTTTCGTGGTATGAATGTTCGGAAATCAACTCGTAGGTAGGATTTGAAAGATACATCTCACCAGTTCCTTTTGATGCAACTACTTTGCCAGCAAAGTTTGCGGTGCGCCCAGGTTGCAAAACATTTTTTATGTAGGGCTGATTGAACCATGTTGCACGAATCACGCCCGTCTCATCTGCAAGTTCCGCTTCCACCATAAAAAGTCCACGCTTCCATGTGTTTCTGCTTTTGATAGATTCCACAGTTGCGGTAATCGTCACCTCATTACCGGGCGTTAATTCCTCAATCGGATAGACGCGCGAAAAATCTTCGTAGCGCTGGGGGAAGTGAAAAATGAGGTCGCGCACGGTCTCAATGCCAAGTTTTTTGAGCTTGGTAAGGAAGCGCGTTTGAATTCCCTGAATTTTTGAGAGTGGTGTGGGAAGGGTCACCATAACCACCACATTATACTATTTTTCGATAGATTTTTCCACTCCGACCATAGTGGCGGAGTCAACAATTTTATAAAAATAAAAAGCGGGGTCATAGACCCCGCATTTCGGACGATTACTGCCTACTGATTCATCGGCAGTTGTACCCAAACGGGCCAGTCGCTTTCGCGCACCGTTACGACTGCGTAGTCCATGTTGCGCAGTAGGTATTGCGGATTATGCGTATTTGTTAATACGCGATTTCTCCACGCGAACTCAATGACTGGCGTTTTTATTGCCTCGTCAAATCTTACGCGGATTTTTTCGAGGGGGAGCGTCGAGATAGCATAGGTTCCATCGCCCATTTGCCAAGCGAACTTCGCCGTTGCCTTCGTTTCCGTTTTGCTATCGTAGCTGCCGAAGAAAAGGAAAAACCCCCCGGATGACGTTGAACTAGTGTCGTTGCGCTCCGCCATTTTGCGAAGCAGGTGTGGGCCATTCATCATGACCTCGTCATGAGAGAGTGGTTGGCTCGCCCAATGTTTAGCGAGCTTCTCGTTTGCCCACGTCATGAGCATGTTTATGCAAATGATTGCACAAACGAGAGCGCCCCCACATACGAGGCAGTAGCCCAAGAAGCCCTTCAGTGTCAGTTCTTTGTCTGTCTTTTTGCTCATTTCTTCCTCCAAATATGGAAAGGTGCGATTTTGCTACGAGGGCCTCGTAGCGGGGCTCAGATTTATCTGATGGGAAAACTTTAGCATAAGTTATATAATATGTCAAGTTCAACGCAATGGTTCAATAGACCGTCACCTTAACTTACTTCTGTTGCATCAAAGACCCTTGTTTCATAGAATCAACGTATGAAGGAAATTGTAGTGGTCGTGAGCAATGTGCGGAGCATTCATAATGTTGGGTCAATATTCAGAACCGCGGACGCCGTGGGCATTTCTAAAATCTACCTTTGCGGTATTACACCAATACCCCTAGACCGCTTCGGAAAAGTGCGTCAGGAATTTGCGAAAGTGGCACTGAACGCCGAGCAATCCGTAGCTTGGGAATATAAAAAATCTATCGTAAGTACACTCACCGCACTTAAGAAAAAAGGATATACGATAGTCGCGGTAGAACAGGCGAAGGATTCAAAACCGTACACCGCGCTTCGAAAAAAGAGCGGAAAGTTTGCGCTTATGGTGGGGAATGAGGTTTCGGGCCTTACAAAATCAATTCTCAAAAAAGCAGATGTTGTAATTGAGATTCCAATGCATGGGGAGAAAGAGTCATTAAATGTGTCAGTCGCGTTCGGTATCGTAGCGTACGGAATTAACGAACCCTAAATCACGAAATGCAATTTTGGCTTTTTCTTGCCAATTTTGCCTCCAACCTCTGGAAAATATCTCAACGTATCGCTTCGCATATGCTTCGATATTTTCTCTTCGGTCTCGTCTAAAATTATCTGAGAAATAGCTCAAAAGCCATTTCGTGACTTAGGGTGTATAATCTATTAATCATGCAAAAAAGGATGTTGGTTATAATAGTGTTTATTTCTATCATCGCAATTGGTGCGATTATGGTGGGCACATCCTTTACAAAAAAACGTACGGGCGTGGTTCGAAATGATGTAACAATAACGATTGGGGATGCAACAATAACTGCAGAAATTGCGAATACGGAGGCAGAAAGAAGTAGTGGGCTTGGCGGGCGAGACGAGCTTAGCACACACGAAGGAATGCTATTCATATTTGATGCGCCGACACTTCCCTCATTTTGGATGAAAGATATGAAGTTCCCTATAGATATTGTCTGGATACGCGCACACAAAATAATCGGATTTGCAGAAAATGTTGACCCGCAAATTGGCGCCAAAGATATTGATTTGAAATTATACACACCACCAAATTTTGTTGATACGGTGCTTGAACTTGGCCCCAACGCAGTGAAGAAACTGAACATAAAAGAAGGTAATACCGTAGTAGTGCACTAACTTATATACAATGCAAAAAATATTAGGTCTTCCTCGTAATGTATTCTTCTTGGGACTTGTCAGTATGTTTAATGACTTTTCGTCCGAGATGGTGCAGTCGGTTATGCCACTCTTTTTAACCACAGTGCTTGGTGCGCCAATTATTATGGTCGGCGTGATTGAGGGCGTGGCGGATGTAATTGCGAGCGCGTTCAAAATTCTTTCCGGATGGCTTTCTGATAAATTTAATAATAGAAAATCATTTGCGGTTTGGGGCTATCTTTTATCGGTGAGTACTCGCCCGTTTCTCATGCTCTCACAGGGGTACGGAAGCGTATTTGCGTTGCGCGCAATTGATAGGGTTGGTAAGGGCATGCGCGATTCTCCAAGGGATGCGCTTATTTCGGAATCTACCACGTCCGAAACCATAAGTTTCTCATTCGGTTATCACAGAGCTATGGATGCAATCGGGGGAATGTTTGGACCACTCGCGGCACTTGCCGTACTTTCTTACACATTTTATTCGTATAAAACGGTATTCGCGATTGCGTTCGGAGTTGGCGTGCTCGCGGTTGTCTCATTCCTTTTCGTAAAAGAAATTAAAAGAAGAGATGACACGCCAGCGCCACGATTTGATTTAAAACTCTTACGCGGTAATCGTCGATTTGTGGTATTTCTCATTTCTGTATTTGTGTTCGGTTTGGGCGCACTTCCTTTATCGCTCGTGGTTTTGCGCGCGCCAGAGTTAGGCCTAAGTAAAGCAACGGTGCCACTTTTCTTTTTTATCGCCAGTATCTCATTTGTGCTTGCCGCAATTCCATTCGGAAAATTTGCCGACTCGTTTGGAAAACGAAAAATGGTGAGTTTTGGATTTTTATCCGCGTTTCTCGCATATATATTGCTTGTAGTGGGGCACAGCTTTTGGGTGCTCGCGCTCGCATTTGTACTTATCGGATTTTATAACGCCGCAACGGATGGTATTCAGCGCGCGATGGTAATACGACTTGTAGACCCGCAAATTCGCGCAACAGGCCAGGGATTTTTGAACGCCGCTGTCGGCATCTCGGCGCTTCTTGCTGGCACGATAGGCGGTGGACTTTGGACGTATGTTGGGGCAAAGTCGGCATTCGTATATGCGGCAGCCATGTCATTTTCCGGTCTTATCCTGTTCCTTGTGCTTATGCAGGTGCGATTTATAGAGGAGTAAGTTATACTTACTAGATGGCAAATATAGCGATTAACGGATTTGGGAGGATTGGGAGATTATTTTTAAAAAGCGCATTAAAAGAGCCAACATTTAATATTGTGGCAATTAATGACTTGGGTGATGTCCAAAATCTCGCGTATCTTTTGAAATACGATACGGTCTACGGGCGTTTCGCGGGCGAGATATCTGTTGCAAATGGAAAACTTGTGGTGGATGGAAAAGAAATTGCATTCTTGCAGGAAAAGGACGCGACAAAACTTCCATGGAAAGATTTGAATGTAGATGTGGTAGTTGAATCAACCGGCGTATTTGAATCATACGAGAAGGCGAGCGTGCACATTGCAAATGGCGCAAAGCGCGTGGTGATTACTGCGCCAGCGAAGGACGCCGACGGCATACTCGGAAAAACAATGTTGCTTGGAGTGAATGAAGCGGACGCAAAAACGGTTGCGATTACATCAAACGGTTCGTGCACCACAAACGCTGCCTCGCCCGTCAT
Source organism: uncultured Candidatus Saccharibacteria bacterium (assembly GCA_964356375.1). Taxonomy (GTDB): domain Bacteria; phylum Patescibacteriota; class Minisyncoccia; order UBA6257; family GWB1-50-10; genus CAIKKG01. The sequence goes on along the minus strand of CAYHGT010000007.1, from coordinate 2,154 downwards.
TCAAGTAATGGCGGAAAATCCGGGAATTTTAAAGGCAGTGCTTTCAACGACACACGCGTATACCGCAACTCAGTCAATTGTGGACGGTCCAACAAAAGGAACCGATTATCGTCGCGGTCGCGCCGCGGCGCAGAATATGTCACCCTCCACAACGGGTGCGGCAATCGCAGTTACCCGCGCATTTCACGAGCTTGATGGAAAATTTGATGGTATTGCGATTCGTGTGCCGGTCCCCGCGGGCTCACTTGCGGACATTACGTTCGTGGCAAAGCGCAAAACAACCGTTGAGGAAGTAAATGATATTTTTAGAAATGCAGCGAAGGATCCGAAATGGAAAAATATTTTGAAAGTGACCGATGAGCAGATTGTATCATCAGACGTGCTCGGTGAGCCGTATGGTTCCATTGTTGACCTTGGGTTTACAAAAGTAGTTGATGGAGACCTCGTAAAGGTTTTGGCATGGTACGATAACGAAGCGGGATATGTCGCAACGCTCGTAGAACACACCAAAAGAATTTCGGCACTCGTATAAGCGTGGTGCGTAGGGTATGACAAGGAGAGCAATAATCCACACGAGTATTTTATGTGGATTGTTTTTTGTCGGATTTTTTGGCGTAGCGCTCACATATGGCGAGGGCACCGAGCCGATTGAATCCGCAATGGTTGCGCGTGATACCACAAGCACACTTCTTTTTGTGGGCGATATTATGCTTTCCCGCGATGTGGATAGGCAGATAAAAAAGCATAACGATTTTACATTTCCGTTTTGGAATATTGCGAGTACGACACGCGATGCAGATTTTGTGTTCGGGAATCTGGAGGGGCCAGTGTCCGATAAGGGTGAGAATCAAGGCAGTATCTACTCATTTCGCGATGACCCGAAGACAATTGAAGGCCTACGGTTCGCAGGATTTGATGCACTTTCGCTTGCAAACAACCATATTTTTGATTGGGGGCGTATAGCACTCACCGACACGGTCTCGCGTTTGAATGGTGTTGACATTAAGACCGTGGGTGCGGGCAAGAACGAGGCAGAAGCAAACGCGCCACTCATAGTAAATGTGAAAGATACAAAAATTGCGCTTCTCGCATTTACCAATCTATATCCCGAGAGCTTTTGGGCGAAAAGTGACACGGCGGGAATAAGCAGATTTGCTGAAAATGAAATTGCTGAAAAAATAAAAGAACTTCGCAAAGTTGCGGACGTTGTTGTTGTATCAATGCACTGGGGTGAGGAGTATGAAACACGCGCGAACGCGGAACAGCAAAGATTGGGAAGGGTATTTATAGATGCGGGTACGGATATTGTGGTGGGGCATCATCCGCATGTGGTTCAAGAGCTTGAACACTATAAGAATGGGTGGATTGCATATAGTTTGGGCAATTTTATATTTGACCAGAATTTTTCCGATGAAACGCGCACGGGGGCGATGCTTGAAGTGAAATTGAAAAATAAGCACATTGAAAGTGTGCGCGAAAGAATAATTACAATAAACAACGAGTATCAACCTGAAGAAAAAGAATAAAAAACCCCGCCGAATGGCAGGGTATAGTAATGTTAAAAGTTGTTATCTTCGGCGTGGAATTACCACGCAATTCTTGAATTGCGGATGATTCCACGATGCCTTGTTATCAATGGTATAGATGTCAACGCCGAACGAGAGCGAGGAGGGGAAGATCGCGGCGACACAAATGCCGTTGTTGTATTTGAAAAGGAAATATGTTGTTCCGCCTCTTGTCATCCATTTCCGTTCCTGTCTAATGAAATCCACAATTTGATTTTCCGTAAAGGCGAGTTTGGTGATATCGCTCGCCAGCGGTTCAAACATTTGTCGGAATGTCGCGGGGGCAAGGAGTTCAATGCCGAGCATGCGCGTTTCGCTCGTTTCTTCTTTCACGCCACCACGGTAGTTATTCATGAAGCTCGGCGTGATATATGCAAACTCACCAGATTTGATGAATGTTTCTTCTCCGCTTACGGCCGCAATCGTTGTGGCAAGTGGGGTCAGAGAAAACAGATTTTTCACCATTGTGACAGCTCCTTTCGAATAAGGGTTATGTGAATTTACTGTCAGCATTTTGGCACGAGTTTATAATTGTGTCAATCCTGCGTAATGCTTCAATAGCTTGGAAACACCCAAAGCATAGAATATG
>CAYHGT010000006.1:0-43410 GCA_964356375.1 uncultured Candidatus Saccharibacteria bacterium | reverse complement strand
CATATTCTATGCTTTGGGTGTTTCCAAGCTATTGAAGCATTACGCAGGATTGACAAATCGGTCTAATTGGTGTAAAATGTGTTTAGTTTTAGTACGCAAACGTTCTTTGAAAATCTATGCCTTTAGATGAGTGGCGCATCGAATATCTCGCGTAGCGATACGGGGAGGTATTCGGCGCGCTTCTCATCTCGAGAGCTTTGCCCGACGTTTGTTGCGGGGCAAGTTAAATAATTCGTAGCAATTGCAAGAACTTGCGCCTACTTGGCGCGTGGAGGCTCCATGAAACTCATTACCCTTTTCTTCCAAACGGTCGGCGGAAAGTCGATCGGTCGCCTCGTAAACGGCATCGCCGTTCGCGAAAGCAAAATCAAGGGAAAAAACCCTGAAACGGGCGAGCTGGAAGAAAAAACGGAATACTCCGTCCAACTCGGTCACTACGGCACCGGCCAGTGGTGCGCCAAGGTCGGTATGCTCCGCAAGGAACCACCGATCGTGAAGAGTGGTAAAGTGTTCAATGCGTCCCTGGTGGCGCTTCCGAACACGAAGAAGCAATTGCCGGAAGACCCCAGCATCTTCTACGTGCTCGCGCTGAAGACGGACGATGCCGACACGCGCATTTTAGTGCGTGTGAACACCGAGGGGAAGTACAAGGAAGGCGCGATTGGCGCCTACCCGAAGGGCGAGGACGAGTTGCCTCACGGCTGGGGGAGGCACACAGGTCCTGATGGCGGAGGGGAATCCTTCTGGCATGACGGGCTTGTGACGATGGCGCCCGGCGATCTTCTCCCTGTCCAGCCGGAAGGTGGAGCGCCCGAGGATGTCATCGGCCTCTACTTCGATGCGAATAAAGGCCTCGGAATCGTTTCTGTCGCCGAGTACCAGCGTCTGGTAGCTCAGACGATTGTGGCTCCCACTGTCATCGCGCCCAAGGTGTCTGCGCCTCCCGCTCCCGTGGTAGTCGCCATCGTGACCTCGGGTCCCGCCTCACCGGTGGAATCCGCGACGAAGAAGCCCAGGGCCAAGAGCGCGAAGGCCAAGGTAGCCGCGCAGACCGCCGAGTAATCGGCGTGAATATTGTCTGCCCCCGCACATCGCGGGGGCATTTTTTATCCTCGTTTGCGAGGATAACCCTTCGTAGCCGTTTCGGCGAAGTAGGGTAAAATGCACATCATTTCGAGATTTAGAAATTATGCACACACGTCGCCTTAATTGGGCTACGCGTGTGTGGTATTATGTATATAAAGAAAGAACAACTCGTTGTAAGGGCGGTTTTTGTGTTATCTAAAAATCTAAAATATAAATATTATGGATCAAATTCAAATGAATCCGATGCCTACGCGGAAACCAAAGCTTTGGAAGTTTTTTCTTGGGCTTGTTGCAATTGTAGTGTTTACGTTTGCATTATTGTATGGGCTTGGTATCTATAAACGATGGGCGGGACAGAATGCGGTGCAACAGCTTGCGGAAGCGATGGATAAGGCGCAAAAGGATGAATATGCGCGCGAAATGGCAGATACCTATGGCGGAAAGACGCCACAGGCGACTTTGGCTATGTATATTTCCGCAGTTGAGAAAAAGGATTATGTGTTAGCGAGTAAGTATTTCACGTTTGGTAAGCAACAGAAGGAGTTGGATAGCTGGAAGGGTGCAACGTCGGAGAATATAGCGAAATACATTGTGGCGCTGAAGCAAGGACTTACTACAAAAGGAAGTTATTCTACTACAAAAACAGAATATGTGATTGAGGAGCCAATTATATTTGATTTTTTTGTGTATCCGAGTGGTATTTGGAAGATAAGCGAAATTTAATATTTAAATATATATGAGGCTGAAAAAAATCATCGCGTGTTGCGTGGTGCTGTTCGGTCTGGTTTTGTTTTCTCATTCCGCGTTGGCGTATGACGACGCAACCACACATCCCGCACTTACTAACGAGATTGTGAATTTTTATAATCTTACGCATCCTGGAAATGAACTCACAGACGAGGAGAGGGGTTGGCTCATTGAAGGAAGTAAACTTGAAGATACGCCCCCAAGATGGATAAATCATTTTTATGACCCCATTCATAAAGTGGGTTGGACTGGTGAGAATGCGGGTACGCTTCCTGCGGGGCTAGTACAACTTTTAGCGCGTTTCGGCCTCTCTCAAAGCAAGCCCCTCTCAACCCTTGAATGGGTTAAAAGTGATACGCAGGGGATAGAATACGCGCGGTATGGCGGAGACGGGACATGGACGAAGGCGGTTGATGCATATCTTTCCGAAGATAAGCGAAGCGCGTATCTTGCGCTTGGGCATATATTGCATTTACTGGAAGATATGGCGGTGCCTGACCATACGCGGAATGACACGCATGCGCCGATTCCTGGCGTGGACGAGAGCTCGCCACTTGAAACATACGCAACACGTTTTGATATCAATGGAATTAAGAAGCTAAATATTGCAACCAATTTGAAAAACGCGAATGCAAGAGGAATTGGTGCGTCCTCCATTGAGAGCGCTCTTACATCAATGGCTGAATATTCCAACAAATATTTTTTCTCAAAAGATACAATAAATGATCCGAAATTTAATGCGCCTAAAATTGTTGAGGAAAAAAACGGATTCGGATATGGAATTGATGAAAAAGGTAGGGAGTTTTTGCTTGTTCTTGCAAAAGCGAAATCTTTTGGTGGAAAAGATATCAATATCGAATACTCGTTGAAGGATGCTAGTGGATATAGACCGATACTCAACGCATATTTTCTACGGCTTTCAAAACAGGTTGTGTTGCGTGGAGCTGGAGTGATTGATTTGTTTTATGCGGGTATGGAGGATGCGCGTATTGCAAAAGAATTTCCACAGCACCTTTATAAGTTTGATAGAAGTGTTCTTACCTTTCCTACGTTTTCCATTTATGGCGAGTTTGTAAATATTAGCAATGCGCTCGGGGACATATTTTCCCGCGCGAAATATTTTTTGTCTGGTCTTGGTAGAAATTCGAGCCAATCAAACAATTCAATAGATACCGCAACCAATATTCAGCCGGATGCGGATGTGACAACATCTATAATTCCGGAAGGAGATACTTTTTCGTATGGCGATGAGCCCGAATCACCTACGATTGTACAGCCCGTTGTTGCGCCCGCAATAACCGCGGCAGAAAGCGGAGCGCTTGTAACGCCTACATCAACTCAAGGCGCGTCTACCAGTACGCAAACTAGCGTGACGTCCAGTACTCAATCAGCTCCACGATACGTTTATTCGGGTGGTGGCTCAACCGGCTTCACTGGTGGTTCTACACAAACCTTGGGGTGTGTGGCTGGTGGTGTTCAGCTAACAGAAATTATGTACGACGCGCCGGGTTCTGACGATGGAAAGGAGTGGATTGAAATTTATAACAGTGGTGGTTCAAATATTGCAGTCGTGGATATGAAATTATCAGAGGGGGGCGTGAATCATTCAATCAAATCTGTACGAGGTTCCGATGCGCTTGGCCCAAGTGCGTATGCGATTCTTGCAAGCGATGGCAATCAATTTATTGCAGACCACCCAGAATATTTTGGACAAGTTTTTCATAGTGCGTTCTCGTTTTCCAATGACGGAGAGAATGTCGCGGTGAAATGCGGAGATTCCATTTTGGATAGTGTGACATATTCTACAAGTACTGGTGCGCACGGCGATGGAAAATCTTTGCAGATAAAGAACTCGGTATGGCGCGCGGCAACACCAACGCCCGGGCGAGCCACCTCACAAGGGCAATTACCATATGTGACATTTGCGCATTTACCCGCATATCCAATAGTTGGTGAGTCGGTGTTTTTTGACGCGGCATCTTCTACGGCGGATACTGGTATAATTGCGTTATATAATTGGGATTTTGGTGATGGTATGGTCGCAAGTTCCACGAATGCCACGAGTACGCATATCTTTATGGATGCAAAAAGTTTTGAGGTACGGCTTACTGTAACAGATGTGGTGGGCGCGACTTCATCCAAGGCATCTATTATTAATATTTCTCCAAATGTGCCACCGAGCACGAATCACATTGTCATAAGCGAGGTTGGAGTGGGTGGCATTAGGGCAAGCGATGAATTTATTGAATTGTATAATCCAACCGCAACCGCTACCTCGCTTTCCGGGTATTCTATTCAGTATGTGAGCGGGCGAGCGACTTCAACCGAAAAGATAAGGACTAATGGTGCGAAGAAAAATTTTGAAGATGGTGCAATGATCCAACCGCGTGGGTTTTATTTGCTTGTAAATTCGGGCGCACTATCCTCACTTTTGGATAGGGCGGATATGATTTATTCAAGCTTCTCATTGTCGGGAGATTCTCCTGGTGGCGTAATCTTTTTGTCGAATACCAATGCCTACATTTCCGGCATTGATGATATGGCAATTGTTGACAGTGTCGCGTATGGCGACGCGGTGCTTTTGGGTCTTTCAACATCAACACTTCCAATAGTCGGGAAAAGCTTGGAGCGCAAAGCGAGTGCAAGCTCAACAATTGAACGTATGACACGCGGGGAAGATCGTTTTGTGGGGAATGGGTATGATACAGGCGATAATAAGAACGATTTCATTATTCGCGATATACCCGAATCGCAAAATTCAAAAAATTATCCGGAGTCTCGCGCCATGCCAATTGAACCGCTTGGACCCGACGGTACTACAAGTACTATGGGGAAGTATTATGCTGCATCTTCCTCAATAGCATTCACGTGGCGCGAGTCCCACGATTTTAATGGTGCTACCTCATCAATTACGTATAATCTTTATGCAATTGATAACGCATCCTCTTCATCTATTGCGAGAACAACATCTACGGTGTATTTCCTCGCAGTTCCTGATACGACACATACCTATGAATTTGGTTTGCGCGCGTGCGATGCGGAGGGGTTATGTTCCGCAACAAGTACATTCTCGGTTTTGGTGCGGAAAAATAAAGCGCCAACCGCAGCATTTACCCTTGACGTAAAAGTTCCACGACTTGGAAATGTGGTGACCTTTGACTCGGCGTCATCTACCGACAACGATGGGTCTATTGATTCATATGTATGGGATTTTGATGACGGCGTTGCGACAAGTTCCACGGGCGCTATCAGCGTACATGCATTCAATCTTGTTGGTACACACAATATAACGCTTACCGTAAAAGATAATGAGGGTGCGCTTTCTTCTACAACCACATTGGTTGTAGTTGCTCCAAAATTGGACATGACAACCTCAACATTTATGCTTTACCAAGAAGATTTTGGCGGCGGCGGCGTTGCGAATATAGGATTTACTGGTGGTACGCAATTTCAATATCTCGGAACTGGATTGAGTGGCACAATAACATCCGTGTCTGTGTATATGGCACAGATGAATTATGGCGGTAGTGGAATATCTTTATCGGCGCAACTTTTTGAAAGTGAGGCGCTTAATGGTGCCTCGCGTATTGTGGTTGCGAGCATGCATCATGGTTCAATAATCGCTAACGGAGCATGGGTGACATTTGGATTAAATTATGTATTGAATCCGAGTAAGCACTATTGGCTCGCTATACCATCAATAGAGACCGCGTATTTGCATCAAAATCCTGCGAAAAGTTCTATATTAGCACGCTACCCCTATGATGCCAGATTTATATTCTGGCACCCTGAGACGTTTAATGGGGGTTCGGATTATAATGGTCTAACTGCAGAGAATGCGGCGCTCGCGTATCGCGTGAGCGGTACTTTGCAGTAAATAAGTATGCAAATATAATATGGTGTGATTTTGTGGATTGGTACATCTAACCCCTATGGGGGTTAGATGTACCAATCGTGTTTTTTTCACGGTTTTTTGGGTAAAGGAATGAGGGATGTGGAGGGGTAGGGGCGTGAAGGTCGGAGTGGGAGCGATATTGTTACATTGACCCCGACGCTTCTGTCGTGGTTGACCTTTTTGGTTAAGAACACTAAAGTTCGTTTGTGGTATCCCCAGCACGTGAAGTGCCGGGCCATTTCGTTATTCACCTTCGTAATTCAAGATTATGCAAGACCCGCCTTCGCCAAGGCTACGGGCGGGCAAGCAAAATAAACCATGCAGGACAAGATTATCATCAAGGGAGCGAGGGAGCACAATCTTAAGAATGTAAATCTGGAGATTCCTCGTGGGAAGATGACGGTATTTACGGGACTTTCCGGTTCGGGAAAATCGTCCTTGGCTTTTGATACAATCTTTGCGGAAGGACAGAGGCGTTACATTGAATCGCTTTCTGCGTACGCGCGTCAATTTTTAGGTCGGCTTGATAAGCCTGACGTAGATGAGATTGAAGGACTCTCTCCCGCGATTTCCATTGACCAGAAGAGCCACTCGGCGAATCCGCGTTCAACGGTCGCGACGATTACGGAAATCTACGATTATATGCGCGTTTTGTATGCGCGCGCGGGAAAGCCATTTTGTCCGCGCTGTGGCAAACCCATCAAGAAGATGACGATTGAAGAAATTGTGGATGTTGCGGTCACAATTTCAAAGAAAAATGAAATTGGAAAAAACCTTGTGATTTTGGCGCCCGTCGTGCGCGGAAGAAAGGGCGAATATTATCAGTTGCTCTATGATTTTTTGAATACTGGATTCTCGGAAATCCGCGTGGACGGCACATTTTATTCCTTGCGCGACAAGATTGATTTGAGTCGCTACAAACAGCACACAATTGATTTGGTGGTGGATAGAATGCCCGCCAAACTTGATTTTGCAGAAAAGGATAATCGGTTGCGACTTTCCGAGGCAATTGAGACGGGGCTTAAATATGGCAATGATGTAGTGACTATTATTACTGACGAAGAGGTCTCACTCTCGGCAAAATTTACGTGTCCAAACGACGGCTTTTCGTTCCCAGAAATTGAACCACGCCTTTTTTCATTCAATAGTCCATATGGAATGTGTCCTGCGTGCAATGGCTTGGGAACAGAGAGCATCTTCTCGGAAAAAATCTGCGAGGTCTGCTTGGGCAAACGTTTGAAGGAAGAAGCGCTAAACGTATTGATTGGAGGAAAGAGTATTGCGTCGGTCACCGCACTTTCCGTTTCGCACGCGAATGAATTTTTTGAAAAAGCGCAAAAGGATAAGGATACGCAGTTTAAGGAGATTGCCGAACTCCCAATGCGCGAAATACGAAACCGCTTGAAGTTTTTGGCTGATGTCGGTTTGGAATATTTAACACTTGATAGGCGCGCAGGAACACTCTCGGGCGGTGAGGCGCAACGCATTCGTCTTGCGTCACAAATTGGCTCGCGTCTTACGGGTACGCTCTACATTTTGGACGAACCGACAATTGGTTTGCACCAGCGCGATAACGCGAAGCTTATTAAAACCTTGCATGACCTTCGCGATCTCGGAAATACTGTGATTGTGGTTGAGCACGACGAAGAAACAATTCGTGAATCAGATTATCTTGTGGATGTGGGTCCAGGCGCGGGTGTGCACGGAGGCACAATTGTTGCTGTGGGTCTGATACCGCAAGTTTTGAATGATATGACGCAGAAGTCGCTTACCTTGGATTATTTGCGCGGGAAAGAATTTATTGAGGTGCCCAAGGAACGCAGAAGCGTGAAGCGCGGACACGAGTCCATAAAAATGAAAGGGGTGACCGAAAATAACTTGAAGGGCATTGATGTGGAGATTCCGTTTCGTCGGCTTACGGCCATTACGGGCGTATCCGGTTCGGGGAAGTCGTCGCTTGTGTATGATGTGCTCTACAAACATTTAGCGAATAAGTTTAACAGCGCGACCTACAAGGTTGGCGCGAATAAAGGAATCACGGGGCTTGAATACATCAATCGTGTTATCAATATTGATCAGGGTGCGATTGGACGCACGCCGCGCTCAAACCCTGCGACGTATGTAGGCGCGTGGTCATTTATTCGTGATTTATTTGCGGCAACGGAAGACGCGCGTGTACGCGGATATCGTCCTGGACGGTTCAGTTTCAATGTAAAAGGCGGACGATGTGAGAACTGCGAGGGGCATGGCGTGATTGCAATTGAAATGCACTTTTTGCCCACGGTTTATGTGACGTGCGAAGTATGCAAGGGAAAGCGATTTGATAGAGAGACGCTTGAGGTGGAATATAAGGGCAAGAATATTTATGAAGTGTTGCAAACGACGATTGAGGAGGCAGCGAAGTTTTTTGAGGATATTCCATGGCTCTATGACAGATTAAAAATATTGAACGAGGTTGGGTTGGGATATTTGGAACTCGGGCAATCCGCAACCACGCTCTCTGGCGGAGAGGCACAGCGTATTAAGCTCGCGGCAGAACTTGGTAAGCGAGATACGCGAAAAACAATCTATCTTTTGGACGAACCGACAACCGGACTTCATTTTGCAGATGTGCAGAAACTATTGGACGTATTACAGCGTTTGGTTTCGCGCGGAAATACGGTGGTAGTCATTGAACACAATCTTGATGTTATTAAATCAGCAGATTGGGTGATTGACCTTGGTCCCGAAGGTGGCGAGCGCGGAGGTATGATAGTCGCTGAAGGTACCCCAGAAGAAATTGCCCAAAAAGCAAGAAGTTCTACGGGTGAGTATCTAAAGAAAGTTTTGTGATTTGATGATAGAATTGAAAGGATGGCAGACAATGCACACAGTATCACCAAAAAGAAAGTTGGTTTGGTTTTGGGCGGAGATGGCGAAAAAGGACTTGCGCATATTGGCGTTATTAAAGAACTTGAACGCGTAGGCCTGGAAATTAGTTATATTACTGGCACGAGCATGGGTGCTCTAGTCGGTGCGTGGTATGCCTCAACGAAAGATATCAAGACGCTTGAAAACTTATTTTTGAATGTAAAAAAAGATGATGTGTATCCCGCGCGCCATATTGCGCGCAAACACAATGGCCCCATCTTTAAGGACTCATCTATCCCTGATTTTTTGGAAGAGCATTTTAGAAAATTTAATTTTGAGGACTGTAAAATTCCATTTAAGGCGATTGCAACCGATGTAAAGAATGGCGAGCAGGTTATATTGGAAAAAGGAAATATTGCAGATGCGGTGCGCGCGAGTACTGCATTGCCAGTTATTTTCAGTCCCGTACAAATTGACGGGCGTCTTTTAATGGATGGTGGATTTGTAAATCCAATTCCCGCTGGTATCGCAAAAGAAATGGGCGCGGAGTTTATCATCGCGGTTGATGTTTCAAGCAAGTGGCTGAATCTTTCGGAAGAACATTTGAATGTGTTGCACATTTACGCGCTTATCGCGAGCGCAATGTCTGTAATTGAGTTTCAGATTGCTAATCGTGTATTGATTGGCAATGCGGATATCATATTGCGTCCTAAGGTGATAAATCATCATTGGCTTGATTTCAGCAGCGCAAAAGAGCTTATCGCGCATGGTGAGATTGAGGCGCACGAAAGGATTTCCGAGATATGCGAACACGCAGGACATACAATGCCGGAAAAACCTCCGTTTGAGAAGTTTATGGATTTTATTTTGTACGATTAACTACCGATTGACACTAATCTCCTATTTTCTGCGAAGTTAAGAGCCCCTTATTATTCAATAGATAGAGGGTCTTGTCGTGTACCGCGAATTGCGTTGCATTGTTTGCTATAGGATACGTATTCCGCGTTGAGCGCGCATCAAATTCCTCAATCATTGTTGAGTTTCCCGATTTCACAAGGAAGTAGTTTTGTGTAAACGGTATCCACTCAAATGAAGCGGGGTCTTCAAATTGTAAAAACGTGAATGTGCTTGTATCTCCCTTTTTGCGAATCACGTTTTCTCCGTAGTCCTTGAGATAGAGTATGCGGGCATCGCTTACACCAGAGACCACGATGGCGCGCTTGGAATCGGGCGCAAATGATAAGAACGAGACATCCGTCCCCATTTTTTTCAATGTTTCCGCGTCCACTTCATAGAGATACGCGTTTTTTTCCGCATCAGTAATCAAAAGATTGGAACCCTCGGGGTCTGCAATGATGCGTGTAGTAAACGAGAGGCGAAGTGGATATTCATTTGTTAAACGTAGTATGAGATTAATCGCGGTAAGTATTCCTTTGTAATCAACCACGAAGAGAGAATTATTGCTCGTTGCATACGCGAGTATCTTGTCGGCGGTGAACAATTTTTCAAGCTCTATCTTTTTCATGTCCATTAAATAGACAGACGTATTCGTGGTTACAATGAGCGTGGTTCTTGAGAATGGGTGAGAAATAATCTCGCGTATTTTTATCGCGCCCGGGAGGTTCAATTGGTCTCGTTTCAGCGTATTGAATGTGGTGACGATGTTTTGCGGGGTAGACGCATTTTCAAGGTCTATAAAATAATATACGTCTCCATCCCTTGTGACCACATATTGCGAGTCAGAATTTGATAAGACAACGCTACCTCCCTTTATTTTTGTATCATTGATGGAGAGTTGTCCAGATCCGTTTTTTACAAGTGGACCCCCTTTGGTCAGCCAAAATGCGGACACGTTTGTGGAGCTTGTTTCGGGCGTAAGTTGTTTTTGCCAGAGTATAATGTCCTTTGCCGAGGCGACCATGCCTGGTTCCAGTGTCAATTCTTTTTTCCATTCATAATAGCCATCTTTATAGAGTGAGATTGTGTGTGTGTCCGGTGTAAGGCCGGGGATATAGATGTCTTTGCTCAAGTATCCGCTTGTGCCAGGATATTTTAAGCCATCCAAATAAATTGTGGCATCACGAGGCGTGAATTTTACGTAAATACCCGCAGCTTTTGTGAGGCGAAAATGTTTGGTATCAATCACATATCCGAGCATTTTTATTGTGAGATAAGCACCCACGATTACAAAAAGCGCGATAAAGAACCAGAATACAATTCTGCGCAATGCACGACGAATAATCATTACGTATCTACGGTAGCGCATCTTTTGAGAACTAACAACTTACAACCTACAACGGGACTTGACAAAATAGAAATATTGCATAGAATATTGATTTGTTCCTTGCCAATTCAACCCATTCACACCTAGAGGAGGTCGTGTTTTGCGAAAACTAAGTTTGTTTTTTGTAACGCTTATTTTGCTTGTTGGCACACGCGCGAGTTCGGGGGAGGTAAAAACACCCGTACGCATGCCAGTACGCGAAATTTCCGAAAGCGGTGAAATATTTTTCCGCGTGAAAATTACCGCTTATACGAGTAGCGCCGATGAGTGCGGTAACAATCTTGGTATCACAAGTTCCGGTGAGCCCGCGCGCGACGGTATTGTTGCGTGTAATTTTTTGCCACATGGTACGCGTATCAAGATCCCAGCGCTATTCGGCGATAAGGAGTTCGTCGTGAAAGACCGCATGGCAAAGCGCAAGTGGAATTTCGTTGATGTGTGGGTAGAGACCAAGAAGACGGCGTTCCAAATCGGAAAGCGCACTTCAAGAATTGTGATTTTAGGTTCGTAATATGTAACCCCCCGCACACGGCGGGGAATTTTTATTCTCGCAATCGGTGTGATATACTATATGCAAAGTCAAAATATATATGAAAAATAAAACATTATGGATTGTGGTTGCGGTCGTCGCTGTAGTGCTTTTGTATGCATGGTCCTCATACAACAGTTTTGTGGGCAAGAATGAGGCGGTAAATGGCCAATGGGCACAGGTGGAGACGCAGTATCAGCGTCGTTTAGACCTTATTCCGAATCTTGTGAATTCGGTGCAGGGTGCGATGAAACAGGAACAGTCGGTATTTTTGGCAATCGCGGATGCGCGCACGAAATATGGTGGTGCAAAAACAGTTGATGAAAAAGCAGCGGCGGCAACAGGCGTGGAGTCCGCGCTTAGCCGATTGCTTATCGTGATGGAAAATTATCCGCAGTTAAAATCGGTAGACGCGGTGCAACAGCTTATGGCGCAACTTGAGGGTACGGAAAATCGTGTGAGCGTGGAGCGCGGTCGCTTCAATGATATGGTGAAAGATTTAGCTGTATCAATAAAGCGTTTTCCGAGCAATATAATTGCAAGTATGTTTGGCTTTAAGGAACGCGCTTATTTTGAGGCAGCAAAGGGAGCGGAAACAGCGCCCAAGGTTAATCTATAATTTATTATGAGGAGAGTCGCGTTACTCTTTTTCATTGTTGTCGCGACAATGCCGTTCATTGCGCGCGCATACACAAGCCCTGGCAACCCCAAGGGCTTTGTGAACGATTTTGCGGGTGTGTTGCAATTGCAGGAAAAAGCGCAACTTGAACAAAAAATTTCTGCGTTTGTGGCAGGTTCAACAAATGAAATTGCGGTCGTGACTATTCCGAGCTTGGAGGGCGATACGATTGAAAATTATGCGGAGAGATTATTTGAAGAGTGGAAGATTGGAAACGCGAAAAAAGATAATGGCGTGCTGTTGCTTATTTCACCCAATGATAGGCAGTTGCGCATTGAGGTTGGCTACGGCCTTGAGGGGGCGCTTACTGACGCGCAGAGTTATTGGATAATTCAACGACAGATTACGCCACAATTTAAGGCGGGAAATTATTATGCTGGTATTGATGCGGGTGTGTCGGAAATAATGAAGGCGACACAGGGCGAGTATGTACCGTCCGAATCGGAGCAAACTGACAAGGTGGTGTTTTTTGTTTTTGAATATTGGTATATGATTCCGATTGCAATTATGTGGCTCGCGGGTATTTTTGGGCGGTCAAAATCGTGGTGGGCCGGTGGCATACTTGGTGGCATTGCGGGTGTGGTGATAGGCGTCATAAAAGGATTTATGTATGCTGGCGTATTGGCAATCGGAATTCTTATTCCACTAGGACTTCTATTTGATTATTTTGCATCAAAATCGTACGACAAATTTAAGGCGGGTGGTGGACTTCCGCCGTGGTGGCTTGGCGGTGGCGGACATGGCGGTGGGTCTTCTGGTGGCGGTGGATTCGGTGGATTCGGAGGTGGTGGTTCTGGCGGAGGAGGTTCAAGCGGGCGTTGGTAATACATATATATGATGCAATACAAATTAGGAAACACGATTGTGCTCGGACTTGGCGGGTCGGTAATTTTTCCGAACGAGATTGATGAAAAGCTTTTGAGGGAGTGGAAAACGTTGATTGAAAAATACGCGAGGACACACAAATTTATCATTGTGGTTGGCGGGGGAAAACTTGCGCGCAAATTTCAGGAAGTTGCTCGGAGCGTGCGGAATATCACTGTTGCTGAAAGCGATTGGCTTGGTATTTATGCAACTAGAGCGAACGCAAAACTAGTGCAGATAATTTTCGGGAAACTCGCTGACCCCGTAATTATTGATGTTCCGAAGAAAATCAAAAAATTAGTGGCGCCAGTTACCGTTGCGTGCGGATGGGAGCCGGGGTGTTCAACTGACTATATTTGCATGGCGCTCGCTAAACAATTTAATGCAAAGGCGGTCATAATGGCGGGAAAGCCCGCATTCGTATATGACAAGAATCCCGATCAGTTTATTGATGCAAAACCATTTCAATCAATGAAATGGGCGGAATATTGGAAGCTTGCACCGCACAAATGGGAGCCGGGCGCGAATATGCCAATTGACCCTATTGCTGCAAAGTTTGGCAAAGCGCATAAAATCACGGCAATTGTGGTTGATGGCCGTAACATTGGAAACGTGGAAAACCTCATTAATAATGAGGAATTTGAGGGTACGATTGTGGAATAGCGTATCCACTATCGGTTTTGCTATAATAATTATATTATGAATAACATGAAACACAAATGGAAAAAGGTTTTCGCGGGGGCGCTTGTCGCAGTACTCGGACTTACGTGGCAAGGCACAGGATTGTTGGCACATGCGCAGACTACGTCTAGTTTAAATGCTTCAAGCGTGCTTACGCCCGATATGGCGACTAATGATTTTGAGCGAGAACTTTTACTTTTGATTCAAGAGTTACGAAAAGATCTCGTAGCACAAAAGATTGCAAAACAAATTGACGAAGAGGATTCAGATAAGGCGGGTGACAATTTTGGAGATAACGCGATTATAGATGGTGAAAAAGAGGATTCTGAAATTCAGAAGGAAATTGATGACGAGGTTGATTTAGAGAGTCCCGAGAGTGATGAAGGCGATTCACGGTTTGATGATATGGAGTCCTTGGAAGACAGCGCATTCTCCTCATCAAGCGATAACGGTCTTTCGGACGATAATGGCAAGGCGGAGAAAGACGGTTCTGGAGATGGCTCGCAGAACGGCAGTGATAATTAATACATTACAATCATGACAAAATATATTTCAATCATAATTTCGGTAATCGTAGTAATCGTTATCGGCGTACTCGTCTATATGCAGTTGGGCAAGGCGCCCATTCAGCCCGTGGAACAACCTATTGCAACAACTACAACTGCAATCATTCCTCTTCCTACGCCTATTATCACGGGTGTTACAATGGGAACGGCACTCACTCCCGAGGGAACCGTAATGAACGCGACTACCACATTTAAAAAGACGGATAATGTTTATGCGGTACTTGCATTGCAGGATTCACTTGCGCGTACACAAATTTCATACATCCGAACTTTCAATGGAAAGTACGTAGATTCAAAAGTGTCGCACGCAACCGAAGACGGCATAAAGAATTTCCATTTTTCATGGGAGCTTGTTGCTGGGAAAATGCGAACGCCCGGAAACTATTCGCTCTCATTCTTCATGGGAGGCGTAAAAGCGCAGACGGTGAATTACACAGTTAAGTAAATGCAATTATAAAAATGCCCCTGTCTGCCGTAGGTAGGCTTGCGGGGCATTTTTTGTTGTGATAGTTTGTGAATAGCACATCGCTAACAAAAAGGAGGAGAGTATGCATTATTTCACTGAGCTCTTCGCGTGGATTATTGCCAATCCGTTGTTTTCTGAATTTGTGGGTACCATAATCGGCATCAATCTGGCGCTTTTTACCTCATCATATTTCATGGATGCACTTCACGACGAGCCACTTCTATGGAGCACTGTTCGTCTCATTTTCTGCTTTGTGGTCACAATTCTACTTGTAGCGACCGCGCTAACGCTTCTCAGTTTATTTCTTGGTTCAATTCTTTTATCTCTATAACCAACGCATAAAAATGGAGAGTATTCAATGAGAATAGTGGTTCAGAAAAAAACGATTTATATCTGCGCGGGATGCAAAACACGGTACACGAGTAAAAAGAAGGCCACGCAGTGTGAACACCGGACGCTTGAGCCAAAAGCTTTCAAAGTGGGAAGCAAGGCTCAGAATGTGGTCGCTCGCGAGTGTGAGGTGGAAGGGAAGCCCTATTTTTTCTCGGGAACAGTGATTAAGGTAATCGGTCCCATGCCGTCTGACTACGCGTACGAAGTAAAGTGGCTTGGAGGCAAGAGGGAACGACTCCACGCCCACGTGTTTCTCTATCGGGTGAGATACAGGTGCCCGCATTGCAAAGAAATGAAAGAGGCTCAGTATTATGCGCCCGAGCTTAGAACGATGTAGATAATTCACAGCCGACGATGAACGTCGGCTTTTTTATATCCAATTTTGTTGACTTCTAATAACAATCGCTGTAATTTGGTGTCAGCACTTCGCTAATAGAAGGAGTGGGTATATGCGCAATCTTATTCATGCGTTTCCCGTTTGGGTTCTTGCTCATCCGCTGTTTTCTCTATTTGTGGGCATCATAATCAGTGGTGCATTAACAATCTTAGCTCTTTCCCGTCTCTTTGGTGAATGTTGCGACGATGTAGAGGGGAACCTTCTTTACGGTGTTGTAAAATCACTTTTTTGGTTCTGTATATTTGTCATGTGCGCGATTACCGCGATACTACTCGCGTGCCTACTCATTCTCTCAATAGTTTTCCCGTAATAATAAATCCCCGCCGATGGCGGGGAATTTTTGTTGTTACCAGCAGATGCCGAAATCGCATTGGGGGAGGTCGCCGTCCAAGTACCATCGCTCATTAAACTTCACGAGCTTGATTACTTTTCCATCACTTAATTTGCACGTGCCATACTCGTCAGTCTTTTCAAGTAATTGCGTGCATCCGCGGAACGCATAGTAATTTTCAAATGTGCTGTGCGCGGTTCTGAGGTACATAACCCACAATCCGCCAAGGAGTGCCACAACGAGCGCTATGGCAATGAATACTATTCCAAAAAGTGATAGATGTCGCATTCCCTCCATTATATCACGAAATAAAAAACCGCCCCCAAGGGGCAGTCGCGATTATTTGGGCGGACGATTGTGGTTCGCCATTTCTCCCACGGTATAGATGCCACACTGCCAGAGAACGCCTTGGATGAAGCCAAGCCATCGGAAGACCTCGTCCATTTTGTCTTCTTGGATAAAGACCTCCATCTGGTCTAGCATTGATTCGCAGTGCGCGAGGAAGTGAAAGTGCGGAGTTCCGAACATTATTTCTTCTGTGCGACCTCCATCGGGAATTATCCATTTCGGATATTCGTTTGAGTACTCATCGTGTGGAATATTAAATTCCTCAAACTTCTTTCGGTAGAGTGCAAGAACCTCTCTAACTTTCGCTTGGTCCATGGAATCTCCTTTCAGATGGGTTCGAAATCGTATGTTGGCGCTCGTTGACTGAAGCAGTCGCCATTCGTCATTGGGTCTTTGAATATGAGGCGCCACCCCGCAAGCAAGTTTTCTTGTTGAATGAATGCAAACTTCGTTTGTATTCCTGGTTTTAGCTTCGTGCTTTCAACCACGACTTGTTGTGCGAGGGGCCACCCTCCGATTCCTATTAGATTAACGACAGCTTCGTCTATTTCCTTGCCGTTTTCCAGAATTTTGACCTTTGTTCCTGTCCTCAGGCGTTGTTCCTCCATGTCGTGCTCCTTTGTGATGTACTGCAATTAACGTAGCAGAAGAATTTGGGGAAGTAAAACGCGGGAGGGTATTTGAAATTTTCACACGCCCCGCCGATGGCGGGGCACCCCCCGCTGTTCAAATCACCACCCGTAGCAGAAAACAAAAAATGATGGCTTTATGTCATCATTTTTTATTTTGCGGAGGGGGAGGGATTTGAACCCTCGATACCTTGCGGTATACAGTCTTTCCAGGACTGCGCACTAGACCACTATGCGACCCCTCCGTATTAACTTTTCAAGCGCACGTAGACCACCCTGTCCCGTCCGTAGGCGGGATACAGACCCCTACTTTTAGCCAAGTGAATTGTACGACAAAGACAGCGGTTTTTCAATGAATTTGTATTTTTGCATCGCGCTTGAATAAGTGTTACAGTGCAACTTAAAGAGCGAACAGCTTATAAGTAAAATATGAATTTGGAAAAATTTACAAAATTTTTAAAAACAGTTAATCTTCGCGCTTATCGTGATAGATTCAAACATATAAAAATTGTTGAAATGGATTTACCTAAAGATATTCAAGCCATTTCTTTGCTTTATAAAATCTATTGGGATGAGAAAAGATTTATAGATTATGACGATTTTTATAAGGAATATTTAAAAGAGCTCGGAAATGATATTGAAAATTTTAGGAAGAAGATTTTGATGTGTGATAAGTGTTTTTATCTCGGGTTACCTGCAAGAATTTATCGAACGTGGGCAAGTATTATTACTCAAATACACGCTGGTTACGTAGCAGAGTCCGTTTTCGGTGAGCATACGGTTGCAATGTCTGGCGAGCTTGACCACAAAGGAGCTGATTTTCAAGTTAACTACGAAGGAAAAATTTTAAATTATCAAGTTAAAAAGAAGTCATTCAGTGGGGAAGTAAGACGCGGTAAAGGCGGAGTGAAAAACCAAATTAAAGGCGAATTTATTGATATCAATTACGAGGTTCCTAGTAGCGATTATTTTGAGAACCCAAAGAAAAAGGACGGAGAATACAAACTTCCATATAAAAGATTTCAGGAAAACAAAGAGCTTGAAAGATTCCCAAACGGGTTTGTGGTTTTTACTCGTTACGCCTTCGAACAAAAGAAAAAAGAGATTGACTCTAAATTAAAGTAGTGTCGGCGACGCTCTAACGGCAGCGATCGTTTTTTCAGCGATTTTTACGTAGTCCGGGTTAATTTCAAATCCAATGTAATTTTGACCCAATTCTTTTGCTGCAGCGCACTCGGATCCTGTTCCAACAAATGGAATCAAAACAACTCCATTTTTATTTGGCATTGCCGATTTTATTAACTTTCTTGTAATTTCTAAGGGTTTTTGTGTCGGATGCTTGAGTATCTCGTGTTCGGCGTGTTTTTTAAGTTCTCTGGGTTCAAATACATTATTGTCACAAGTTTTGCATATAAACCATCTTTCGTTCATTCCTGCACCACCAGCTAGGGCGGGTATTTTTATTACATCTCTCGGTAACGCCCCACCTTCGTGTGCTTTGTAAACAGTTTCCTGTCCGTTTTTGCTATATCTGCCAACGGTTCCTCTGCGCACTTTTCCAGCAGCCCCATTTAAAAATCCTTCGGTGTAGGGCTCTCTTACTGAATCACGATTAAAAACTGGGTTATTTTTCCACGCGCATATAATGGACTCATGGCTTCTTTGCCAAAAATTTAGCGATGCCACATTTTTATTTGTATAGTGCCAGATTAACCACCTTTTGTTTATCGGTATTTCAACCGAGAGGTGAGCTAGGATTTCGCTAAACCCATAAATAAATATTGTGCCCGCTGGTTTTAAAATTCTAATAGATTCATCTATCCAGCTTTTTGACCAACGTACATACTCATTCATTTCTCGCTTATCAATATTATTGCCAAAATCTTTTCCAATATTGTAAGGGGGGTCAATGATAATAATGTCACAACTCTCGTCGGGTAGCTTTCTTAGCTCTTCAACGGCATCATTTAGAATAATTTTGTTTAGTGGAAGTTTGTTATTTCGCTTAACGTCTTTCGATGTGATAATTTTCTCCAAAGCATTTTCGCCATTTTTTATTACATCAATTACCACGCCCTGAATTGCAAACGGAGTTTGTTTTGGAATAATTATTGGAGCCATCGTTTTGTTTGCTGGTTGAAGCCGAACGCGCCCCTTTTCTTTATAAAACTTTTTAAGCGTCGCTTCGTAGTTATCTATTAATGCAACAATCTTTTGTCCATTTTCTGCTGTTGTTTGTTGCTTTACCAAAATGGTATCCCCGTCATTTATGTTTTCATCAATCATACTGTCGCCAACCACGCGAAGGGCGTATGTTTCTGCGGAATCGGGTACCTTGCTTTTTGAAACGGCTATTGTTTCTTTGTCTTGCACTACTCCTATTGGTTGTCCGGCGGTTATTGTCCCTAAAAGCGGAATCTTTATCATAACCTCATGTCCCAACGTTTCAATGGATCGCGGCTTGTTTTCTCCTTTTGATAAATATCCCAGATCGTGTAGTTTTGAAATATGGAAGTGCGCCGTGGAGACAGAAGCGAATTTAAATTTTTTCCGTATTTCATCAAGAGATGGGGAATAACCTTTTCGTTCCTGGTAATTAGTTACAAAATCTAGAACCTCTTTTTGCCTTTTTGTTACCATGTTAATATTATAGAAAATGAATAGAAAGTGTAAAAGAGTGAGTTATCCACAATTATGCTTAAAAAAATAAAGAAACCCCCTCTCTCAAAAAATATATAGAATAGCAGCTAAAATCCCGCCCCGCTTACGTCCGCCGTGGCGTACTCCTTCGTGGCACTCCTGCCTACGGCAGACAGGGAATTTTTCAACCAATCGCTACGCTCTTGGGAAAAAGTCGTGGGGGATTTGTAAAAAGCACTTAATCTGCTATTCTTAACTCATATGGCATTGAAGAATCTTTCTTTTTCGCTTCCAGTCGTAATAACGAAGCAGGGTCGCCGTTTTGTGGCGTATACTCCCGCGCTTGATATTTCGACATCCGGAAAATCGGAAAAGGACGCAAAAAATAAATTTATAGAGCTCACCAATCTATTTCTCGAAGAGCTAACTGAGGCAGGAACTATTAAAGAAGTACTGTCTGAATTGGGTTGGACGCGAGCAGAAAAGAAATGGGTTCCACCCGAAGTTGTTTCCGCGAAATCTATTGGTCTTAGAATTCCCGCGTTTTCTTAGTTTTTATGCCCAGAATTCGTTCAATCCATTGGAAAGAATTTGAGAAATTTCTTTTCGGGGTGGGATGCGAATTTAAAAGAGAAAGCGGAGACCATCGAATTTATTGGAAAAAAGGGATAAAGCGTCCAGTCATTATTCCTCGCGACACAGCGTTGCCCGTTTTTATTATTTTAAATAACTTACGCGTACTTGGTATATCGCGTGATGAATATCTCAAAATTATTAAATAAGCTTACGTGAACGAAGTAGGAAAAATTGGAGTATAAAAAGAAAAGACCCCAAAAGGACGAAACCTTGTAGGGCAACCTTTTCCATTGGTGATATCAGAAGTATAAGATTTTGTACTGTAAAAATCAATATTGTTGTGGATAGCTAAAACGGGCATTTTGCCCATTTTTTCTTGCCAAATTTAGGTGCAAGGAATATTGTATTTGCAGTTGATTTACAACTGAAAAGGAGAGGCAGATGGACAAGCCTAATATTCATGAATTCCGAAAGATTCTGCGGACAATTTGCGCTCGCGATACATCAGCGGACCCTGGCGGATGGACGAAAGAAAATCCATTGTGGGGACATTGCGCGGTTGTTTCATTACTCGCGCAAGACATGTTCGGTGGAAAGTTGATTCGCGTTGATTTGACCAGTGTTCCTAAATTCGCGCATATGCGGTCCCACTATCTGAATGAGATTGGTCCTGGTCATGGCGAGGATTTTACCGCGGCGCAATTTGGCCCGCAGTATCTACCGCACGAATTAAAATCCGAGACGAGAGAACGTTCGTACGTGCTTTCACATCGGGAAACCATGGAGCGTTATCAACTTCTCTCCCTCCGCTTTTTTGTGGCGTTGGGTCGGGGAAATGAAATCTTTAATGACCCGACGTATCAGAGATGTTTATACGCCGCGCTTGGTTCCACGTGCCAAAAGATGCGGTTCGGATGTGTCATCACGCACGATGACAAAGTGGTATACCAAGGAAGCAATGGGACCATCGGACCATTGAAGTCCATGTGCGAGCCGACATGCATGAGGTTTGCGATTCAATCGCGTACCGAATCAATGCTTGGCGCGTGCGCGCATGCGGAAGAAGGAATGTGGGAGGTAATTCATAAAGGTATTCCGATTCATGAATGCGAACTTTATGTCGCGGGTCTGAATCCGCTTCCGTGGCTGAAAGATGTCCCCGTGCATAGCTGTTTGCGATGCGCGGTGCAAATGTACCACGCGCGTCTCAGGAAGATTTATGTTCCCGTTATTGACCGATGGGTCGGCCTTAGCCCAGAGGAGGCGCTTGAAACAGCGCGTGCCTACGCGATGAAAGAAAAGAAAGCCTAACGCAATAAACCCCGTTCGCCATGGCGAACGGGGTTTTTCTTGCCAAATTTAGGTGCAAGGAATATTGTATTTGCAGAAGCTTCATAAACAAAAGGAGGAAGCGATGCGGGAGATGGGACCACTGAGGGGCGTATGCAATTTTTTCTCTGAGACTGGTACCGAGGGCGGGCTCTGGGCGTTTGCGGATGACCGCTTTCGCACGATGAATGTGCCAATCGGCTACTGCAAGAAGTGCGGTAATCCGATGCGAGGCGGAGTTCCCGGTGTGCTTGTAACGCCTGAGCTTTTTGAGATGGTCAAAAACGGCAAGAAAAATCCAAAGGTTCCCAAGTGTACTCATAATGCATGCGAAGAATTTATTTGCGACGTATGGGATAGGGAAGGGCTCCATATTCTCCGTGCGGGTGACAAGCTCACTATTTACAGCAAGGAGAACCCAAGCGAGGTTGTCTGGTCGGGAATTGTGGAACAGAAGTGGCACCAACCTTTTACCGAGGCCACGGCATTGGGCCTCTGGATTAATAGCGATCAGGTTGGTGTGGAACGAGAAATGTGGGCGAAGTGGTTTTTGGAAGAATATCCAGCGACACTCATTCTTGCGGAACAGCCGAAGGCGAGGCCGTGATGCCCGAGGACACCCGCAAACCGAAAGAAGTAATCTATGGGTTTTGCGACATGTATTTTAACGGCAATGATTGGTGGTGTGCGGTGCAGGATATCTGCTTCGTTACACCGAACATTGTGCAGGGCTATTGCAAGAAGTGTGGGAAGTGGCTCCGTGTTGATGACGATGACGAAGGATTCCCGTCTCCACGCGTGTTGTTTCCCAATTCTGCGGGAAGCTTGTCAGCGCGACCCGATTGCGCAAATGATGCACACGAAGAAGAAATTGGCGATGAGTTTGATGATGAAGGTCTTCGCATGTTGAAGAACGGCGATTATCTCACCATCTATTCCAAAATTAGTCCGTGGGAGTCCATATGGGCGGGGGTTGTAAAACTTGATGAAAAACATTTTTTTCAAGAAGGTGTAGATTCTGAAACATGGGCGAAGTGGTTCTCGGGTGAGTACCACGCCGTACTCGTTCCCGCTTCCGTTCAACCGGAAGAATAAAATAAATTTACCCCCGCTATATGCGGGGGTTTTGCTATAATTAAGATATATGAATGAATATAAGATGATGCTTGGGTTGCGGTTCGTGATGGCGTTTACGTTTCTTTGGGCGTTTGTAGATAAGTTGTTTGGTTGGGGATTTGCAACGACCTCCGCGCAGGCGTGGATTAACGGGGGTTCGCCTACGTCAGGTTTTCTTGCAAATGCGACCACGGGACCGCTTGCGCCAATGTTTAAAGCCATGGCGGGCGTGGCGGTCGTTGATTGGCTCTTCATGCTCGGGCTTCTTGGCATCGGTCTCACGCTTGCACTCAATAAATATGTGCGATGGGGAAGCATTGCGGGCATGGTCATGATGGCGCTCATGTATCTTTCATTACTACTTCCTAAAAACAATCCGATTATAGATGAGCATATTGTCTACATCTTAGTTTTCGCGCTCATGTATTTTAAAGCACCTCACATTGAAAGGTCGTCCTAATTAATACCACCTCCAATAATTTTATTGGTTATAGTATTTAAAATAGAAACAGAAAATCATGAATAAATTAAACGCACACAAAGTCGGATTGGTATTTGGTGGATTGTTTGGCATTACACATACCGCGTTGGCACTCATGGTACTCACGGGAATGGCGAAGGGGTTAATGGATTGGATATTCTCACTCCATTTCCTGGTTTTCCAATATGAGATTGCGCCATTTTCATTTGCGAATGCGATTGTGCTTATAATCATAACTTCGCTTGTCGGATACGTAATGGGTTGCGTATTTGGTTGGCTTTGGAATCTCGCGCATAACGCATCGCACGGTCAATAACGACTGATAAAAAAACTGACCCGCGAGGGCGGTTTTTTTGATATACTGAATCAAACATGGAAAAAGAAGAAACGATTGTATTTGGTGGAGGATGTTTCTGGTGCACGGAAGCCGTCTTTACAATGATAAAAGGCGTCGTGTCCGTTACGCCCGGGTATGCGGGAGGCACAAAGCCAAATCCGACGTACGAAGAAGTATCACGTGGAGACACTGGATATGCAGAATCCGCGCGTGTCACGTATGACCCAAGCGTTACAATATTCCGCAATTTGCTCACCATATTTTTTGCGTCTCACGATTCAACTACATTAAATAGACAGGGGAGCGATGTCGGTTCACAATATCGCTCGGTGGTTTTCTATACCACAGAGGCACAAAAAGAAGAGACGGAGGCGTTTATTAAGGAGATTGATGCATCGCATATGGGTGGAATGGCTGTCGTAACGCAGGTGGAAAAACTTACGACATTTTATGATGCCGAACAGTATCATAAGGATTATTACAAACACCACAAACGAGAGCCATACTGCATGCTCGTTATTAATCCGAAATTGGAAAAAGTACAGAAGGAATTCGCGTCGCTCTTGAAAACAATAGATGTACAATAATATGGAAAAAATTGTGAAAACCGAAGAGGAGTGGAAGATGTCGCTGACCCCAGAGGAATATGAGGTAATTCGTAAGGGCGCTACCGAGGCGCCGTTTACGGGAAAATATGACGCGGTATTTGAAAATGGAGTGTATAAATGTCGCGCGTGCGGGGCGGAGCTATTTTTGTCTGACTCAAAATATGATGCGAGATGCGGATGGCCGAGTTTTGATAAGCCAATGAACGAATCCAATATTGAATATAGAAAAGATATGAGTGGGGGAAGGGAGCGAATTGAAATTCGCTGTGCGCATTGTGGGGCGCACTTAGGCCACGTCTTTGATGATGGACCAAAAACAACAGGCAAACGATTTTGTGTGAATTCGGCGTCACTTAATTTAGAAAAGAAATAGAAAGAAAAACCCCTCCGACGTATCGTCGGAGGGGTGTGTATTACTGTTTTTCTGGATGCTTGCGGGCATCGCTAAGTTCTTGCATACCCAATTCGAGCTCCAATGTGATATCTTCATGAAAAATGATTTTTGGTTTTTCAGGAAGTTCGTGGCACTCGTAGCAACGGGCTTCATAGGATTCTTTGCCACCAACTTGTACTTGCTCCGAATCGTATGGAGCGGGCTTGCCATCAATGAGGCGTTGCGGAAGATGCGCGGGTTTTCCACATTTCGCGCAGAACGAATTGAGCAGGGTGATGTTGTGCATACCCTCGCAAAGCCCGATGAGGGCGAGCGTGGAGCCGAAGGGCTCGCCACGGAAATCAAGGCGGAGACCCGCACAGATGACGTCATGCCCGTCGTTCAGAAGACGATCAACGGCTAGGTAGATGTATGACTTCAGCGGGAAGAACTGCACCTCATCAATTGCGATGACATCAATCCACTTCTTAGAAGTTGTTGATGCATCGTAAACTGCGCTGATAATGTGGCGCGCCTCGTCCGTTGGGACTTCGATTGCGTCCATGGACTTGCCGTGGAAGTTCTTGATTTTCCCCGGACCGCTACGCGTGTCAATTGACGGCTTCAAAATGAGCACTTCTTTGCGACCATACTTACGCATGACATCAATGCGGTTCATGAGTTCGGTTGTCTTACTCGAAAACATGTTGCCCATGATGAGATGAAGGGTTCCTCGTGCCATATATTCCTCCTTGTGGAATGGCGGTGTTATTAAAAAGCTATTTACATAAAAGCACAAAACGCCACTTTTGCAAACGTGCGAAGAGGTCTATATAGTTTTAGGTGAGGTATGAAAACGTTATACGAACATATTCCAGATAACCCCGGCGTCTACTTTATGAAGGGGGCGAAGGGGGAGATTCTCTATATAGGAAAAGCGGGAAATTTGAAACGAAGGGTTTCAAGTTATTTTCTTCGCCCGCATGATGCGCGTATTCAGAAGTTGGTGAGTTTAATACGAAAGGTTGATTACAAAGAGACCGATACCGCGCTTGAGGCATTGATATTGGAATCCGCGCTCATCAAAAAGCATGAACCGCCATTTAACATACGTGAGAAGGATGATAAAAGCTTCCTCTATGTGGTCATAACCAAAGAAGCGTTTCCGCGCGTGCTTTTGGCGCGAGGTAAGAATATAAGTGAAAAACAATATAAGAAAAAGTTCGGGCCATTTGTGACGGCATCCAGCGTCCGTGAGGCGCTTCGGATTTTAAGAAAAATATTCCCGTGGCATACGCATGACTCCGAGAAACTCGGAAAGTTTAAACGGCCCTGTTTTGAATATGAGGTGGGAATCTGCCCTGGGGTCTGTATTGGCGCAATTACGAAAAAAGAGTATGCGAAGATTATTAAAAATCTCTCACTCTTCTTTGAGGGAAAAAAGGACAAGGTAATTGCAATGTTCAAGAAAGAAATGCGAGTAGCGAGTAAGCGCGCGGAGTATGAAATGGCGGAAATCGCAAAGCGAAAAATATTTGCGCTTCAGCACATACAAGATACCGCGCTTATTCATGACGATGAGATTCTCTCACTTTCAAATAATGCAAAAATAGGTCAGCGTATTGAGGGGTATGACATTTCAAATATCTCTGGTACCGCAGCAGTCGGCTCCATGGTTGTGTTTGTAAACGGCGAACCTGACAAAAACGAGTATAGAAAATTTAAGATTAAAACGGTGACGGGGCCGAATGATATCGCAATGTTGCGCGAGGTGCTTGCGAGGCGATTCAATAATACGTGGGCAATGCCCGACCTTCTCTTAATAGACGGCGGACAGGGTCAGGTGAATGTTGCAAATGCGGTACTAAGTGGACTTGGCATTACGATTCCTGTGGTGGGACTTGCAAAAGGCGCAGAACGCAAAAGTAATGATTTAATTGGTGCACTTCCCGCAGGATTTGATGTTAGGACGCTTATACGGGTGCGCGACGAGGCGCATCGGTTTGCAATCGCATATCACAAGCGTCTACGCGGGCAAATGACTTATAATTAACCAATGGCAGATACACCGATAATTGGAGCACATATTTCTGGAGGACTTACCACTTGCGTAGAAAACGCCGAGAAGATTGGCGCACGCGCGATGCAGATTTTTGGTTCGTCGCCCAGAATGTGGCGGACACGAATGCCACTTACGGGCGAGGTTGCCGAATACAAAAAAGTGCTCGCAAAAAGTTCTGTGAAGGCGGTCTATTTGCACGCGGCGTATCTTGTGAATCTCGCGAGCTCGTCCACAGAGATTTATACCTATTCAATGCAAAGTTTGATGGACCACTTAAAGATTGCGGAAGTGATTGGCGCAGAGGGTGTGATTTTTCATCTCGGCTCTACAAAGGGTGGCACACGCGAGGAGGGATTTGCGCGTGAGATTGAGGCGATGAAAAAAGTATTGCAGGCGGTCCCTGGGAAGGCACAACTAATTATGGAAAATACGGCGGGTGGGGGAGATAAGATTGGCGCAGAAATTGTGGACATTGAGCGCTTAATGCACGGAGTAAACTCGCCACGCGTGAAGGTATGCTATGACACGGCGCACGGATTTGAGGCGGGGCTCGTAGAATCATATACGCAGGCGAGTGTAAAAAAACTATTTGATGAGTTTGATAAAGAGCTTGGGGTGGAGAATATTGTGGCCATTCATGCAAATGATTCCAAAACGATATCGGGCTCAAACCACGACCAACACGAAAATATTGGCGATGGGCATATTGGCATAGAGGGGTTCAAGGCACTTGCGGGTGAGAAGCGATTGTACAATAAAGCATGGCTTTTGGAGGTGCCCGGGTTTTTGGGCGAGGGACCTGACGAGGAAAATATTAAGCTTCTTACCTCATGTTTCAAATGAAGCTCGTGAACAAAACAAAAAACCGCGTGGTTGCGGAGGAAATTGGTATTGCCGTTACATTCATGCAAAAGACGGTTGGGCTTTTACACACCAAAGAGCCCGCGTCACTTTTTTTAAAAACTCGGTTTGGTATACATACCACGGGAATGCACCTTCCGATTGATTGTGCGGTGCTGGACGCGGATTTTAAAGTGTCCGCAGTGCGTGAAAATATTAAACCCGGCCATTTCTTTTTTTGGAATCCTAAATTTAATAATGTAATAGAGCTTCCCGCTGGGACACTGCTACGCACTGAGACCACGTTGGGGGACATCTTGGCACTTGAAGCTGGCTTATGATATTCTTGGTCTATGGAAATAAATAAAGATGGAAAGGTGTTCATCGGGTTCATTATCGTTCTTATCATTGCCATTGTCGGTGTGGCATATCAGATTACGAAAAAACCAAATACAGCAGATACAAACAAAACTATGACAATAACAACCGCAAGTGGATTGCAGATACTTGATGAAGTGGTTGGTACGGGCGTGGAAGCAGTAAAAGGAAAGAAAGTATCCGTGCACTACACAGGCACGCTTATCAATGGAAAAAAATTTGATAGTTCGCTTGACCGTGGACAGCCGTTCTCATTTGACCTCGGTGCGGGACAGGTAATTAAAGGATGGGACGATGGCGTGGCGGGTATGAAGGTGGGTGGAAAGAGAAAACTCACCATTCCTTCTGAGCTTGCATATGGCGCACGAGAAGTGGGCAATGGACTCATTCCCGCAAACTCAACACTTATATTTGAAGTTGAATTATTGGACGTGAAGTAAGAATTTTTGTGAAAAAATTAACCCCCGCGATAGGCGGGGATTGTTTTTATATGACGGTCAGGCCGCGCGTTGCGGAACGACGACCGGCAGCTGGCTGATCTGCTCGA
Source organism: uncultured Candidatus Saccharibacteria bacterium (assembly GCA_964356375.1). Lineage (GTDB taxonomy): Bacteria > Patescibacteriota > Minisyncoccia > UBA6257 > GWB1-50-10 > CAIKKG01. Next base: position 15,378 of record CAYHGT010000006.1, on the reverse strand, counting down.
AGCTGTTCACTGGGAAGTGGTGGATCTTCCACGAGCGGGTGCTGTGGACGAAGGAGGCTTCAGCCAAGTAGGCCCTGCCCTCGTCGTCGCGGACGAGGAAGGCGAACCCATTGCCGCGCATATGCGCGAGCTTTTCCTCATGCTCCAGGAGGCGATTGCCAACTTCATCCTGCCGATGCCACATACGGCCCAGATTTGCGGCCGTGACGGGGGTGCGATGGAAATGCTTGTTGGCCTGGGTGGCCGAGGGGTGAGTATTGCACATAGCTTTCTCCTTAAAGAATTGGGGACTGGCGTTGCTCAGCTTTCCGCACGATTGCGGGGCCTCGCGTTTTGAAGTACTGTAGATATACTACTATATATTACCAAAAATGTCAATAGCACGTAGAGTACGCACAAATCCTCACAAAACGGCTTTACTTGGCAGATTATTTATTGTAGATTAATGCAGCTCTTAAAAGTGGAGGAGACATATGTTTCAAATAGTTAAGAAAGACAAAAGGACGCTTGCGAGAGTAGGCACCTTAACAGTTCCACACGGCGGAGTCCTTGAGACTCCCGCATTTACTATGGTCGGCACGCGTGCGAAAGTTATTACGTTAGAGCCCGAAGATTTATTGCGCACGAAGACAGGTATCGTGATTGCAAACACATATCATCTCTGGCGTGGACTTCACGACAAGCTTTCGGAATTCAAGGGACTTCACGAGGTCATGCAATACGATGGCGTGATCGCGACTGACTCAGGAGGATTCCAAGTTTTTTCGCTTGGGTTTGGACGCGAGCACGAGGTTTCAAAAATCGGATTTTTTCCCGAGGGCGATACGACTCCAGGATTTCTTTCCGACCTATGGCTTCAGATTCGTATCTGGCTTGGTATCAAACATTCGCGTAATTCCGTACGTGTTATGCCGTGGGGTGCGTATTTTAAAGACGAGAATTACGGCGACGAGAAACCAGTTTTCTTAGATGCAGAAAAATCTATGAAGATTCAGGAGAAGCTCGGCGCGGATATTATTCTTGCGTTTGATGAATGCACTTCACCCCGGCACGGACGCCATTATACGAAATGGGCAATGCATCGCACACACAAGTGGGCGAAGCGATGCCTTGAAGTGAAATCAAACTCGCGACAACTTTTGTACGGCATCGTGCAGGGTGGAGCATTTGAGGATTTGCGCAAAGAAAGCGCGCAAGTGATTGGCAGAATGCCATTTGATGGATTCGCAATTGGCGGATCGCTTGGTAATTCCAAAGAAGATATGTATCGCGTGCTTGAATGGAGCATTCCGTATCTTCCTGAAGATAAACCACGCCATCTTCTTGGTATCGGACAAATCAGAGATATTTTCGAAGGCGTGGAACGTGGCATTGATACGTTTGATTGTGTGATTCCAACGCGCGAGGCGCGCCACGGAGGCATCTGGACGTATGATGGTCGCTACGATGTGACGAAGGGTGCAAATAGAGATATACACGTAGCGTTGTTTGATGGATGCATGTGCCCTGCGTGTGCAACCGGCGTGACGCGTGCGAAGCTCCGCGAGCTCTTTAAAGCTAAGGACAAAGAGGCGGGGCGACTCGCAACGCTTCATAATGTTTACTTCTTCAACGACCTGATGCGACAGATTCGCGAGGCAATCATTGAGGATAGATTCTCGGAATTCAAAGAGGAAATGTTAAAGCGAATTGCTAAGTAATCATTGCCCCTCCGACATATGTCGGAGGGGATTTTTTATCTCCCTACGGGAGATAACCCCGCGGAGCTTTAGCGAAGTGGGGTAATACGAGGCATTTTTAATGTATAATTAGTTTATGCGAAAGCTGATTCTGTTTCTGAGTTTCATAATTTTAGTGTCTGCAATACCCGCAGAGGCGAGCGGTTATACGGCATTCATGTCCGATATGGCGCCATACCAAGGCGATACGCTCCTCGTATCATTTAAGGGAACTGCAAAACCAATTTCAGGGACATTTATGGGAAAGCCACTTACATTTTTTGATTATAAAAATTCTCAAATGGCGGTTGTTCCAATTCCCGCATTGCAAAAAGCCGGAAGGTATCAGCTCTGGGTGACATTTGATACAAAGGAGGTATTTATGCGTACCGTAACTGTGCGCGCAAGAAAATTTGTAAAAATTGTTTTGGGTATTCCGAAAGAGCTCGGACTCACTGATACACAGCTTGTCACAAAGCTTGGAGAACAGAAGGTAAGTATTGATGCAACCGTAAAAGCAGAAACACCAAAGGTATATTTTGAGAAAGCATTTGGAATGCCACTATATGACAATTCAAAGATAACAAGTACGTTCGGCGAGATTCGGCAGACAGGAAATTCCGTCATTCGTCATTGGGGAATTGATTTGAAGGGGAAAGAGGGCGCGTCTGTTGGGGCGATGAGTGGAGGCGTCATAAGAAGCACTTATTTTGACACCGTGTATGGTAATACAATTATTTTGGATCATGGCGAGGGAATCTACTCACTCTATATGCATTTGCAGAAGATAAAAGTGAAAGAGGGCGATGTGGTGGAGCGTGGAGATGTGATTGGACTCTTGGGACGTACGGGCTACTCAACCGCGCCACATTTGCACATTTCAATGAAGGTAAATTCGGTGCCAGTTGACCCCGCGCGCCTTGTAGAAGCATTCAAGAAAAAAATCTGAGACGTTATTGACTCAAGGAGGCAATAGCAGTATTTTGCATATAGCTCATATCAAATGGAGGTATGCCATGCTTAGAGAGTTCTTCGCGGTTACGCGTACTTCCGTCTACCATGTGATGGCGGGTAAGCCGGCGGCGGAAAAAATTGCGATGAAGCGAGAAAGTAGTGTGGTGATTGGCGACACACTTCAGAATGGCACCATGATTGCGATTTGCACCTTACTTATCTCATACATTCCCGAAGGAAAGGACCCCCATGTTCGTGGTGACGAATCCGTGTTTCAACGAGAGATTGAAAAAGTAGACCCGATTTATTGGGGCGGACATTCTTCGGCAATTGTCGCACTCTTCAAAACGAAGGATGAGGCACTTGCGTGTTTCAAAATAGAGAATCTTCGGATGTGCGACTCACGTTTTGAAGATGAGACCCTCGCGGTATGCAAGGCAATTGGTGACGAACACCCCGATTTCTACGTGTGTAAATTTCCAGGTCTTTGCCTTAGTATTTTTAACGATATGTAATGAGTTGCCCCCGTTTCAACGGGGGCTTTTGTTTGGGTTGATTTTGTGAGGTGGATGCGATAAACTTTATTTTACTATGCACGAACGAAAGAAGATGGTTGCGTTTTTGACGCTTATTGTCGCCGTGTCCGTCGTTGCCGGCGTGTTTGCCTACGAGCCATTGTGGCAGAAAATCAGCTCGTTTAGACCTTGGAACTTGGGACTTGACCTTGCGGGGGGGTCATCCTTGGTATATGAAATTGATGTGAGTGGTGTGAAGGATACGGAACAGGATTCCGTGGTGCGAGGACTTCGTGATGTGATTGAGAAGCGCGTTAATATTTTTGGCGTTGCAGAACCAAGGGTGTATACGGAAAAAGTTGGTACTAGCAATCGTCTTGTGGTTGAGCTCGCTGGTATTAAAGATGTAAATCAGGCAATCAAGATGATTGGCCAGACGCCGTTTTTGGAATTTAGAGAAGTATTGCAGGATGAAAAGAGTACGAGTTCGGTCTCGTTCCCTCCAACTGCGTTGAACGGTCGCTATGTGAATAGCGCGCAGGTTGGTCGCGACCCTAATACGAGCGTTCCGGAGATTAATTTTTCATTGAACGACGAAGGCGCGATATTGTTTGAACAAATCACAGAAAAAAATATTGGTAAACCGATTTGTCTCTTTATTGATGGCCAGCCAATTATTGCCGATAACTTCCAGGATAGTTGCCCGAACGTGCAAGGAAAAATTTCCGGTGGAAAGGCGCGCATTACGGGACAGTTTACGATTACGCGTGCAAGCCAGATTGTAGAGCGCTTTAATGCTGGTGCGTTGCCAGCTCCGATTACGCTTGTGAATCAACAGACAATTGGTTCCGACTTTGGACAGGATTCGCTTACTAAGGCAATCTTTGCGGGCTTTGTTGGTACACTTGCTGTCATGCTTTTCATGCTTATTTACTACCGGACGCTTGGTATCTTCGCATCTATCGCGCTTCTAATATACACCGCGATTACAATGGCCGTGTTTAAGCTCGTTCCGATTACGATGACACTTTCTGGCATCGCGGGCTTCATTCTCTCTATTGGTATGGCGGTGGACGCAAACATCTTGGTCTATGAGCGCACCAAGGAAGAAATCAAAAAAGGTACGCCACACGCGGCAGCAATTGAAGAAGGATTTCGCAGAGCGTGGACATCTATCAGAGATTCAAATGTGTCTACTATGATAACGGCGGGCGTGCTCTACTTCTTCACTTCAAGCTTCGTACAGGGCTTCGCGCTCTCACTCTTTATTGGTGTCATACTTAGTTTGTTTAGTGCCATTACAACCACGCGTCTTATGTTACGCGCATTCCTTAAATAACGAATATGAAAAACTTTAAATTAATTGAAAATAGAAATATCTTCTTCGGGTTTTCTGCTGTGATGATGGTGCTTAGTGTAATTCTTGTGATGACGCTCGGATTGAAACAGGGAATTGATCTTAAGGGGGGAACGCAGTGGGAGATTAAATTTGCAAGCGCGACGGTGACGACTGATGCGGTAAAGACTGTCATTGTTAACTTGGGTGATAAAGACGGGTCTGTGCGCCAGACATCCGACGGTTCATTTGTAATTCGTATCAAGGGCTTGAATGAGACACAGCATGCGCAATATAAGACAGCATTCATGACACTTGGCGAATTCAAAGAACAAAATTTTTCAAGCATTGGTCCAACAATTGGCATTGAGCTTCGCAATCGTTCCATTAAAGCAATTATATTTGTGCTTCTCGGTATCTCGCTTTACATAGCGTATGCGTTTCGCAAGGTTTCAAAGCCGATTTCTTCATGGAAATACGGGTTTGCAACACTTATCTCGCTTTTCCATGATGTTGTTATTCCGATTGGATTCTTGGCGCTTCTTGGCTGGTGGAAGGGTGTGGAGTTGGATACGAATTTTATAGTGGCGCTTCTCGTGGTTATGGGATTCTCTGTGCACGACACGATTGTGGTGTTTGATAGAATTCGCGAAAATCTTTTGACGCACCGCGGAAAGAACTTTACACTCGCGGAAATTATCAACATCAGCGTTCGTGAAACATTTGTACGTTCTATTAACACGACTCTCACACTTGTCATTGTGTTGGTCGCACTTCTCCTACTTGGTCCGTCCTCGCTCTTCTATTTCATTCTCATTATTCTTGTGGGAACGGTGTTTGGAACTTATTCATCCATATTCTTTGCAAGCCCCATTCTTTATTTGTGGGGAAGGAATAGCGAGAAGTAAAAGAAAAACACCCCTGCACCTGCCTGCCGGTAGGCAGGTCGCGGGGGTGTTTTGTAATAACTAAACCGATTCCGTTTCTGATTCTGTATGCGTGATGAGCAGAACAGAATAGAGCACGCTAAGAAGGCCGCCAAGCAAAACAGAAAGTCCAAACATAAGTCCCATACACAGGCCCGCAATCATGCCCACGGTAAGTCCCATGTTTAAACCGAATGCGAAGGTGGCGCCAAATCCCATTCCTACCCCGCTTACGAATCCAAGCTTGAGACCGAAGATAACGCTATCTTTCAGTCCCGCATCTTCCCCAACGCAAATCAAAATGCAGAGGCCAATGACAAATCCAATGGTAAGAGTGAAGCCCGGCTCTATGGCACATGCAAGGAGGATTCCAAAAATCGTGCTTACCAGTAAAATGTTTTTGAAGTCCGCTTGCTTTATCCGTCCGCTATTCCACGTACGCATAAACGCATATGCAATTAGCGGGGCGAAAAGGATATCAAAGAGGCCAGAGATTGGGAATGGCAGTAAGATTACACGTTCCGTCAAGTAAATCCTTCGGACTACTGGAATCTGACCGGTAAATAGGTACGCGGTAAAATAGTATCCCAAAGGAAGAATGAGTATGAGGAATGGAATTAGTAACGGTAGGTCTTCCTCTATCTCCGATTTCGGCGGAAATTTCAACCGTGTGAGTTTCTCCAATGTCCGAAGTAATTTCATTACCAATCTCCTTTTTGTTATGGAACGAGATATTTAAATAGCTATCTGCATAAAACCATCTTTTCACCAAAATAGCAATATGCTGTGGTAATGTGCACACACATATGGACATTTCTCCATTCTAGGAGAAACCGCCAAATGTGTGTGCCTAAAACATTATCTGCTTGACCCGTTTGCCAGATTGGGGTATTTGACTTGACACTAGAATTGAGGTATATTACAATGATAAAAATAAATAAAGACATGTTACACATTGACCAATTCATCAACGAACTTTTAGAGGGTTTCACGCCGAAGCAACGCAAGGTACTTTCGGGTCGTTTTGGTTTGAAAAACGGCAAGCGCGCAACATTGCAAGAAATTGGCGATGAGCTTGGCATTACGCGCGAACGCGTTCGTCAGATTGAAGAACAGACAATTGGAAAGATTCGTACGACTGTGCGTGAAGATGCGAAGGAGCTCGTGAATCTTGCAATTAAGCATCTTGAAGCAGAGGACGGAGTGCGTCGCGACGCAGAATTTATCTATGAGATAAAGAAGGCAATTTTGGACATGCACACGAAGTATATTGATCAGAAGCTACACTTCATTTTCGTGACTGCGGGAGCACCGTTGTTCCGCAAGGAAGACGATGGATTCTACGCATACTGGTATGTGAGTGAAGCATCAAAGAAAGGATTTCTTGATTTTACAAAACAGATTACGCAGTTCTTTAAGAGTGGCGATAAGAACCAGATCTTGCGCGAGAAGACCCATTTGTCTTTGACTAAGCAATTTGCTTCAACGCACTTCCTTACCATTCCAAAGCATTTTGGCGTGAACGTGTTCGGAGATATGGGTTTGCGCGAGTGGCCTGAAATTGAACCGAAGACTATTCGTGATAAGGCATATCTCGTGTTGAAGAAGCACGGACAGCCACTTCACTTTGAAAATGTTGCAAAGTTTATTAATGAGTATGGTTTGGATAAGAAAAAGGCGCACATGCAGACGGTGCACAATGAACTTATCAAGGACACGCGCTTCGTACTTGTTGGGCGTGGTATGTATGGATTGAAGGAGCATGGATTTGAGGCGGGAACCGTACGCGATGTCATTGTGAGCCTTTTGAAAAAGCGTGGTTCGCTCTCATCAACTGAAGTGGTAACCCTTGTGAACAAGCAGAGATTTTTGAAAGAAAACACAATTCTCCTTAGCTTGCAGAATAGGAAGCACTTCAAGAGGTTGGATGACGGAAAGTATCAAATAAAAGAAGCATAACAGCATAAGCCCCCCGATGTTTTTGGGGGCTTTGCGTTTGTCTGCCTACGGCAGATGTCCTGGAGGGACAGTGTAAATTATTCGTGATAGAATATAGATAATTATGGTCAGTAAAGCCTTTGGACATAGCATTGATGTGGTGGTGGGCGTACTTGCAAGCTGGGAGGTTTGGCTTTTTCTTATTCTTATAGGAATTGTTGCGAGCGCGCCTATTTTTTCATCGGTGAATATTTTAGCGCTTGCGCAGGATTTTATTTTGTACACATGGTGGTTTTGGGCATTTTTCATTCTGTTTGGTTTGTTTGAAGAGCTTTTTCTTTATTGGCGTCAACAATTATATAAAACGAAAGAAATGTCAGCGGACAATTTTGTGATGCTTGAGATTCGCATTCCGCGAGAGATGGATAAGAGCCCCAAGGCGATGGCACAAGTATTCGGTTCGCTCCATATGCTTGGTAATTCGCCGAACAGCTGGCATGAAAAATATTTGGATGGGCAAGTGCCAATTTGGTCTTCGCTTGAAATTGTAAAGACGGAGGGGGAGTTGCGTTTCTATACTCGTGTTCCGAAGAAAAACAAGCATTTGGTTGAGGTCGCATTTTTCTCAAACTATCCCGATGTGGAGATTGTGGATACAAAAGATTATATGCGCAATCTTCCCGCAACAACGGCGGAGCTTTATGCGCGCGAAATGGATTTATGGGGAACCGAGATGAAGCTAGGTACCGAGGATGCATATCCGATTAAAACATTTTCCGATTTTGACACTGCTGAAAAACAATCAGATCCAATTTCCGTATTTATTGAGGTGCTTGGTAAACTGACCAGCGAAGAGGTTGCGTGTGTGCAAATAATTATTTCACCGGCGCCGAAGGATTGGGCAAAAAAATGGGAGAATGTTTTGGATAAATTGCGTGAGATGAAAATGGTAGATGTGGGCGAGATGAAGATTCCGCTTCCGCCTACACCAGGCAAAACACAGGTTGTGACCGCGGTTGAAGGCAAGCTCACAAAAGCCGCATTCAATACGCTTATTAGAATTTGCTATTTAGCGCCCGCGACATCCATGAAGGCGGGGTCGGCATTTGCGCGCGGTGGCATTGTTGGCGCATTCAATCAATACGCGTCTCCAAAATTAAACTCATTTAAGGCAAATTCTGAAACGGCAACACGTGTAGACAAGTGGTCCTGGCCACACGTGAATGCGGACAAACGTTTAGAATATAGAAAACAGAGAATGCTTCACAATATGCGCGAACGCGTGAATCCGCCCGAAACGTTTACCGCGCGCCTTCTCTCCTCATTCTTTTATGATTGGAATTTGAATAGCAAGTATTTTGAGCTTTCTATTGATGAGCTTGCGACTATATTTCACCCGCCGTCTTCAGTGGTGCTTACCGCTCCGCATATGCAGCGCGTGGAGAGCAAGAAGGCGGGTCCGCCCTCTGGACTTCCTATATTTGGCGAGGAGGAGCATCTTGATAAATTTAGAACTGGTATGGACTCATAATTTATGGATTTACCAAGCACACTATTTTCAATATTTGGCGGAATATGGAACACGATTCAAGGCGTGGATTGGGTGTTCGTGTATATTTTTTCCAAATACACATTCCTCGCACTAGATGTAGTGCTTTTGGTTGCAATCATCATTCTTTTCAAGGTGGATCTTTCATATCGTATCAAAGTTGACTTGAATGCATTGCCACCAACGGTTGCTGATATTTTGAAACGCGCGGGAATACGCGATCGATATATTGATAGCTGGACAAAGCTTAGAGAAAATGCGCGCGCGACACCGCCCTCGTCCTACAATGTGGCAATTATGAACGCGGACGCCTTAATAGATGGATTGCTTCAAGAAATCGGATTTGTGGGCAATGATGTTGCGGAACGGTTTGGCAGATTAAATAATATGGGACTTCGACAAAATGTGGTGAATGAGATTTTCCGAGCGCACAAGATAAGAAACCAGATTGCTCACGCGCCGAACTTTTTAATTAACACAAAGGACGCGGAGAAAGTCCTTGATTTGTACGAGACCTTTTTGCGCGAGGTTAAGCTTATTGTGTAAAAACCAGTAACTAACTATCTACGATATGAGAAGCCAACATCCAACACCGCGCGTGGCTGGTATCATTAAAGAGAATCGGTCTGCGGCGTAGCAGTAAGTTCAATTTTTGATAAATTTAATACAGGTGGAATCAGATTTTACTTAAACAGGCTACCATGCGTAATGGGGAGTCAAACAAGATTGCCACTTACTACAAATTATGGGCCTGCGGTAGGCAGGTACGTCGGAGACCTTTTCATTTGTAGAAGTAGCATTTTTTGAAGTACAATAGACAGTATGAAGAAGTACGAGTTTTCTAAGATTGAAAAGAAATGGCAGACCAAATGGCTAAAGAGCAAGCTCTACGAGCCCGATTTAAAGAAGGCAAAAAATCCTTTTTATAACCTGATGATGTTCCCATACCCCTCTGCGGAAGGTCTGCATGTGGGTAATATGTACGCGTTTACGGGTTCGGATATTTACGGGCGATTTAAGCGAATGAACGGATACGATGTGTTTGAGCCGATTGGTTTGGACGGATTTGGCATTCACTCAGAAAACTACGCGCTGAAAATCGATACACATCCCTTAAAACAATCAAAAATTTCCGAGAAACGATTTTATAAACAGTTGGAAATGCTCGGCAACGGATTTGCGTGGAAGGAACATGCTGAAACCTACGACCCCGAATATTACAAATGGACGCAGTGGATTTTCGTGCAAATGTGGAAACGCGGACTCGCCTATCGCAAAAAACAATCCGTGAACTGGTGCCCAAGTTGTAAGACCGTACTTGCAGATGAGCAGGTGATTGCGGGGAAGTGCGAACGCTGTAATAGCATTGTGCAGAAAAAGGACTTGGAGCAATGGTTTTTCCGTATCACAGAATATGCTGAACGACTCCTTCACAATCTTGATCATTTGGATTGGTCGGAACGCGTAGTCACGGCGCAGAGAAATTGGATTGGAAAATCAGAAGGTGCCGAAATTAATTTTTCGATTTCGGATTTCCCACACCTTATAAAAGTATTTACTACGCGGCCCGAGACATTGTTTGGCGCAACGTATTTAGTATTGGCGCCTGAGCACGAACTTATTCAGAAATTACAACCGAAAATTTTAAATTTTGGTGAGGTAAAAAAATATGCCGATGCAACAAGTGAAAAGTCCGAGGAGGAACGTATTATAGGCAGTAAGGAAGAGACGGGTGTGGAATTGATGGGGGTCACCGCAATCAATCCTGCGAGTGGAGACAACATTCCAATATTTATAAGTGATTACGTCCTTTCTGGGTATGGTACGGGTGCAATTATGGCAGTACCCGCGCATGATGAACGCGATTTTGCATTCGCGAAAAAATTTAAGTTGCCAATTAAAATTGTGGTGCAAGGTGGTGGATTAAAATTGGCAGAACCGCAGATAGAGTCGTTTAGCGGAGCGGGGACTATGGTGAATTCTGAAAAGTTTGATGGTATGCGAAGCGAGGAAGCAAAATGGGAGATTGTGAAATCGGTGGGGGGCGAAAGAAAAACGCAATTCCGTATTCGCGATTGGCTCGTGTCCCGTCAGCGTTATTGGAGTCCCCCTATTCCCATGGTTTTTTGCGAAGCGTGTGCATTTGCGGGGGTGTATGAGCAGAAGGGAATGCCCGGCTGGTTTGCCGTTCCTGAAAATGAGCTTCCCGTGAAGTTACCGAATGTAAAAGATTTCCGTCCGCAAGGCAGTGGTGACTCACCGCTCGCATCAGTAAAGTCATTTTACAAAGCGAAGTGTCCGCGATGTGGAAAGAATGGGCGTCGCGAAACAGACGTGTCGGATACATTTCTTGATTCTGCGTGGTACTTCCTGCGCTATACGTCCGCAAATAATAAGAAAGTTGCGTGGGACCCCGCAATCACTAAAAGCTGGTTGCCGGTGAACGCATATATCGGCGGCGCGGAACACTCCGTACTCCATCTTTTATATTCGCGCTTTGTAACCATGGTTTTAAATGATATAGGCCTTATTGAATTTGAGGAGCCGTTTACGAAATTCCGCGCACATGGACTTTTGATTAAGGATGGCGCGAAGATGTCCAAGTCAAAGGGAAATGTGGTAAACCCGGATGATTATATAAAAAAGTTTGGCGCGGATGGGCTTCGTACATATCTAATGTTTTTGGCGCCATTTGAAAAAGGTGGCGATTTTCGCGATGCGGGCATTCTCGGCATTACAAGATTTTTGGACCGCGTGTGGAAACTGGGTCGGCGTGTTATTGAAAAGAAAAAAACAGAAAAGAATAAAAATCGCGAACGCGCATTGCATAAGACGATAAAGAAAGTGACAAACGACATTGAGACGCTTCAATATAATACGGCGATAAGCGCGCTTATGATATTTTTGAACGAGGTTGAAGAAGGTGGAGTAAGTCACAAAGAATTTGAATCGTTCTTGAAGCTGATTGCGCCATTTGCGCCACATATAACGGAAGAACTATGGCACGAGCTCGGAAACAAGGCATCAATCCATAGTTCCATGTGGCCCGCATACGATCCTGAAAAATTAATTGAGGATATGTTTGAACTCGTGGTCCAAGTGAACGGAAAATTCAAAGCGCATATTACGGCGCCTCTTGGTATTACGGAAACAGACGCAAAAACAGTTGCCCTGCAAGAGAGGGCGGTGTCGGGCGCGCTTGCTGGGAAAGAACCCCAAAAAGTCATCTTTGTGGAAAACAGATTAATCAATTTTGTACTATAAAGATATGGACAAAAGACACTCCGGCTCCATTCTTCTCTGGTTGTTGGTAGTAGGACTCGCGGCGTTTATATTGTTTAATATGGTGAGTGGTACCAATTTGAAAGGGTTATTCAAATTACCCGTTGGTGTGAATAAAATTGCGCCGTATGAAAAAACGCCCGCGGGTCCCGTGCCTATAGTAGCGGATACCCTCCCACAACAGCCAACACCAATTGGATTTTCTAGTGCGCAACTTTCGCCATACTATAAGCAAGTACGCATTGATTCCGTAATTCGTCCCGATAGAAACGCGTATTATAATGCTGGCGGACAATTTGCTATTTATGCCGACCGGTCTATGAAGCAACCCGTTGATGTGACTGGGTGGAGTGTACGTGGTAATAAGAGTGGTTCGGTGTTTATTCCACGCGCAGTGTCTGATTACACGCCAAACACATTCGGCACACCACAGAATACCAACATCATGCTTGAGTCGGGTGGTCGTGTGTATGTGTATGGCTCGCAAAGCACGCTTGGCAAGAACTTTAGGCTGAATAAGTGCATGGGATACTTGAATGAGAATTATAAGTTTGACCCGAGCCTGCCAAATGAGTGTCCGCGCATTGACTCTGGGCGTCTCGCGCTTCTAAGCGGAAAGTGCCAGGATTTTGTGCGATCAATGAATACGTGCGCGACACCGAAGCCGGATGATTTTAATCGTATTAGTGGGTTTGTGGAAGATGAGTGTAGGGTACTCATCAACAAGCAGAATCATATTTCGTGCTACAATGACAACTACAACTCCGCCAACTTCTTTTCTAAGGAGTGGCGTACATGGAATTCAGACCCAATGACATTTGATACCTATCACGACCGCCTTGTGCTCTTTGATAAGCAAGGATTGGTAGTGGATGAATATACATACTAATCATTTTTGTTAAACAAACTACATAGGCGCTCCATTTAAATGGAGCGCTATTCGTAGCTCAATAGAGTTTTTTTAGTTATTCCACAGTCTTTTCTGCTGGAGCCACTTCTGTTGCTGTTGCGGGTTCCTCTTCTGTCGGTTTCGGCTCAACCACTTCTTCTGCGGCCTTCTCGCCCACCGTTGCGATGACCGCGTCTTCTGCAAGGAGCATCTCTACACCCCTCGGAACTTTAATATCTTTTATATGAATACTCTTTCCAATTTCATCAAGTACAGAAAGGTCAACGATAAATTTATGAGGCATATTTCCTGGGAGGGTTTCCACCTCAACCTCATCAAGAACCTTGATGATGGGGAAGCCGGCTTTTTCTGCTGGCGCCTCACCAACAAATTCAATTGGAATGTTTACGGTAAGCTTCTCGTCCATGCGCACTGCATAAAAATCAGCGGAAAGAAATACGCCAGAAATTGCATCACGTTGCGCATTGGTAATAAGCGTCGGTACTGCTTTCGCGTCTTCAAGGGTAATATTCACAAGCTCGTGCTCGCCCGCAACTTTGTACAATTTTGCAAAATCCTTTTGTGAAACGGAAATGTGAGTATTTTTTATACCGTGACCAAAAAGCTCAGCGGGCATTGTGCCAACCGCGCGAAGCGCTTTCACTTTCTTTCCCAATAATTCACGAGTTGTCGCTTTAAGTTCCATAGATTATGCTTTTTTCTTTTTTACAACCGTCTTCTTACCTGTTACGAGTTTTTTCACACGCGGCTTCTTTACCACTTTCGTGGCCACTTTTTCTTTTCGCGCCTTGAAGCGCTCAATACGTCCCGCGGTGTCCACAAGCATTTGCTTGCCAGTGTAGAACGGATGACACTTAGAACAAATTTCAACGCCAATCTCCTTTGCGGTAGATCCTACGGTGAATTCATTGCCACATGCACATTTTACTTTAGTTTTCGGATAGTATTCCGGATGAATCTCTTTTTTCATAAGCTTGGATATCATACAAACAACTTTGAAATAAATCAACCCCGTTAGAAGTAGCCCGCCCTTAAGGCCCTTTGGGCGCGCTTCGCGCGGGCGCGACTTCTAACGGGGTCAACCCCTCAACGAGTTTTGGGGCGCACGATTACATTTAGAGCCCTTAGGTGGGTGACGGTAACTACATTTCATTTTTGACATTGTTCTCGTTGCTTGCACTCATATATATGTTATATATTGGTTCGCGCGATAAGCGTCGCCATGGGAAGGTGTTTATCTACCACGGTTTTAGAAAGCAATAAGCTATAAAAACTCACGACATACCTGCCTACCGGCAGGCGTCGGGGATTTTTATTTGTGGTACAATTTCAATAAGAACAGTGCTGAATTAGTCTAGTATATATATGGCAAAATCCATTGTAAAAAAAATGATGGCGGTTGCGAAAAAGAATCCTTCTTCGCTAAAGCTACGGAGGACACTTTCGTCCGCTTCGCAAACGAAAGCGAAAAAGAAATCTTCTGCGTCAATGCTACGAAGGATGCCATTGTCTGCAAAGCGACCAAAAGAAAAAAAAGAGCAACCACTTAGTTTTGAGCGATTTGAGGAGAATCCGATTATTGCGCCAAACAGCGAACATCGTTGGGAATCAAAAGCAACATTCAATCCCGCCGCACTTTTTGAGGATGGTAAGGTGCATTTGTTGTATCGCGCTATTGGTGACGGCGACGTGTCGGTTTTGGGATACGCAGTAAGTGAAAACGGATTTGATGTTGATGAACAACTAGAACATCCCGCGTATACAAATCACAACACCATAAGTCATTTGGATCGCGCATATGTGACACCCGTATGCATAAGCTCGGGTGGCGGATGGAGCGGGGGATGTGAAGATCCGCGTCTCGCGAAAATTGGAGATGATGTATATTTGCTTTATACCGCATTTGATGGATGGGGTTCCATACGCATGGCGTTCACCTCGCTCTCACTTCCCGATTTTTGTAAGAGAAATTGGAAATGGGAAAAACCCGTATTTATTTCACCACCGAATGAGATACATAAAAATTGGGTTTTGTTTCCCGAAAAGATTAATGGCAGGTATGCGATTTTACACAGCATCTCTCCCACCGTACTCGTGGATTATGTGGATGACCTAAAAGAATTTGATGGAACAAAATTTATTAATAGTTACTATTACGCGCGCTCAGGAAGAAAAGAGGAGTGGGATAACTGGGTGCGCGGTGCGGGACCGACGCCAATAAAAACGAAACACGGCTGGCTCGTGCTCTAT
>CAYHGT010000005.1:0-55221 GCA_964356375.1 uncultured Candidatus Saccharibacteria bacterium | reverse complement strand
TTTTAAAAAACGGTGCCATCTCTTCGTTCATTGCCCCCAAAAGCATAAGTTCGGAGTTTGGTAGATTTAGTTCTGCAAAAGCTTGCAATAAATAATGAACGCCCTTCCGTATGCACATGCCTCCGGCAAAAATTACTCTAAACGTGTTGTCAATTTTAGAAACTTGTTTGAATGCGGAAAGATTAACTCCATACGGCACGTGAATTATTTTTTCTTCAGGAATTCCTTCGTTTAAAAAGGTATTTTTTACAAAAATAGATGGTATCGAAATATAGTCCGTTCGCGCATATTCCTCCAGTTCTTTCTTGATTATTTTTGGGTGTGGCACACTCATCGGGGGTGGCTTCATACCACATAATTCATACTCCTCCCTGAGAATTCTGTTTTGATATGCCATATGCGAACTTCCCCGCTCCACAACAGTAATTGCACCAAATTTTTTTGCACGATTCAGTGTACGTAAAAAAACAGACGATCCGCCAACCACGATATCGGCCTGCTTCAAACTACGCGCCGCCAAGATATCAAAAAAATCATGAATCAAGAACTGGGGATTAAAAACTTTCCTTAGCCATAGTGGCATCTTTTCCCAACCGCGAAATAAAATTTCTTTGGATATAATTGACCGAACCAAATTAGTGGGAATCCCATATTTTTTTACCTCAAATTTTGGATAGGAAGTTATTAACTGAGACAAGTAGCCACGCTTAAGAAGTTGCTGTGCCAACTCAAACAAATGGAATCTTCCCGGAACAGAGATGGCTACTTTCATATTTTTTGTATATCCTTTGCTATTTTACGTGCAATCGTTTTTGGGCGTAGTCCACTCATGGACAAAAGATAATCTCTGCTTCCAGTGATGTGCAACGCGGTATCTTTTGTTCCCAATCGGACGACTCGATACGGCAAACCAACATCGGCAACTATTTCGGCTATTGCGGTTCCAAGTCCACCTATCATGCTGTGCTCTTCAAGTACATATACCGTTTTGTTATTTTTAAAAAGCCCGAGAATTTTTTTCACGTTAAGCGGTTTTACCGTAGGAAGTGAGACCAATTTTGCCTTGATTCCATCCTTTCGCAAAAGTTCCGCCGTTTCTTTGGCTACACACAACATACTTCCAGTAGAAACTATTACGGGACCATTTCCCTCTACTATCGTGATTGGTTCTCCAATCCGCATCTTTGGAGCTTTTGCGTGTATACACACGTCCTTCGCGCTATTAGAGCGACCAATGCGTATATAGGCGGGCCCGTTGAACGAACAGGCCAGCTTGGTAGCCAACTCTGCTTCATATATGTCACCGGGGCACAATATGGTCATATTAGGCAAAGAGCGCATTATAGCGACGTCCTCAAGTGCAAAGTGACTAATGCCGTATTGACAAAGCGTGTAACCGGAAGAGGTTCCCACAAATTTCACATTCAAATTGTTTGAGGCAATGTCCAGCCGAACCTGTTCAAAACAACGCAATGTCACGAACTCGGCCTGCGCATAAAAGAAGACCGTATATCCGCTAAGTGCCAAACCCGCACACACACCCGCGGCATTTGCCTCGGAAACACCAGTATTCACAAAACGCTCAGGAAACTTGTCCCGTAACTCTTCAAAAGTTCCGTAGCCCATATCTGCAGTAACGACAAGTATGTGTTCGTCTTTATCCATCATGCCCATTAATGTTTTTACAAAAGTTCCTCTCATATTATTTTGATAGTTCTTTTATTGCCTCTGCAAGTTCGTGTTCGGATGGATATTTATAGTGCCACTCGTTCTTGTCTTCTATAAATGAGACGCCCCTACCCTTTACGGTATGCGCTATTATTGCCGTGGGTTTATTTTTCTCTAATGGGATTTTTGCAAACGCTTTTTCCAAAGACGCAAAGTCGTTTCCGTCCGCCTCTACCGCAGACCAACCAAACGCTTCAAATTTTTCAGGCACCGGATCAATAGTAAGCACCTCCTTGGTGCGACCAAATGATTGCCACCCGTTATAGTCAACAATAACCGTCAAATTATCCAAATGATTGTGTCCCGCAAAAAGAATTGCCTCCCACGTAGAACCCTCATCCAACTCTCCATCACTTATTACCACAAAAACTCTCCGCCTACTCTTCAGCTTTTTACCCGCAAGTGCCATGCCCGCCCCAATCGGCAACCCATGACCCATTGACCCAGTGGTTGCTTCTATGCCCGGCACCCCACTCATGGTGGTAATACCAACCAATCTGCTCCCATCCATACAATAGGTATCAAGTTCTTTTTTCGGGAAGAAACCTTTGTCTGCCAGCACCACATACAACGCGGACGCCCCCCAGCCCTTACTTAAAATAAATCTGTCGCGCTCCTCATGTTTCGGATTTTTTGGGTCAATCTTCAAAACAAAGGTGTATAGATATAAAAGAATATCAAGCGCGGAATATGCGGAGGCAAGATGAGAGGCGCTCGCCTTAAATATCATCTCTATTATCCTCCGTCGTAATGCTTTTGCCTTCTTCTCTAAATCATTAAATTTATTTTTATGCATGAAAATCAGATTATTTTGCGCTAGTGTTTTTTATCCACCGCACATACTTGGTTAATCCCTCCTCAAGCGTACGCGCCGGCCTCCATCCCAACAACTCGTTAGCTTTTGAAATATCGGCAACCCACATTTTAGGCTCGGATTTCGTTAAAGGAAGCGTACCATAGATTACCTCAAATTTTAAACCGCTTATTTTTTGAGCGAGCGCCACAATTTCAGCAATAGAGCGTTGTGTGCCAGAAGCAATATTGATCACCTCGCCTTTGATTTTTTGTATATTTTGAATAGCGAGCATAAATGCATCCATAACATCGTCAATAAAAATAAGGTCTCTCACTACGTCGGGGGATGACGCCTCAAATTTTCCTAAACCCGACGCGGCTCTCGCAATCGCCAACATCAATCTTCCCTCTCCCTCAAAATATCCGAATGGCGAAAAAAGACGAAGTGTTGTGATTGGTAGGTCCTTTTGCGTTGCGAGATTTGAGCAATAGAGTGTTGCTGCGGCCTTCGTAATGCCATATAAGCTCTCTGGGGCCAAAATATTATCTTCTGATATGGGATGGTCTTTCTTTCCATATTCAGAACTGGAACCCGCGTTGATAAAACATTTCCCTCCAAACTCCGCAAACGCATCTGCGAGGTACACAGTCCCAAGCAAATTGATTGCGGTTGCACCCTCTGCATCATTTCGATCTTTTGCCGTGCCCGCGCCATGCGCCGCGAAATGTAAAACCACCTGAGGCCTGACAGCCCTAAATACATCATCTACGGCAATTTTGTTTGTAATATCTGCGGTGTGTAAAAATAATTTTTCCCGAATATCGCTTACTCTCCACAAATCGGAGCTTTCTCTCACAATTAAATGCACCTCGTTTCCCTCGCGCACAAATCTGCGCACAAAATTAGCGCCCACAAACCCAGTCCCACCAGTTATCAAAATTTTATCCATTTACGTTTAATTTTAAATCGCTCATTACAACGCACGCACCACACGACAAATACCCTCTTTCACGTGAATGGTGGGCCTCCACCCAAGTACTCTTTTTGCTCGCTTGGCCGATAGCGCTATTATGTACGCTTCGCCTTTTCGATGTGGGGCATAGATAGGTTCCCCGAAAAATCTGGTCTCAAGAACTATTATGTCAAAAATATCCCTATCGCTTGTTGGCTTACCAGACCCGATATTCAAAATTACGTTTTCGCCACGACTTAACGCAAGCATATTTGCCCTCACAATATCCTCAACAAAAACGTAATCCCTCATTTTTTTCCCGTCACCAAAAATAGTGGGTCGCTCACCCTTCTTCATAAGCCCAGCAAAAATCGCTGTAACCCCCGCCTCGCCCTTTGGATTTTGTCTTGGTCCATACACATTCGGATAGCGAAATATACAATAATTGAATCCAAATTGTCTGGCATAAAATGTAACAAACTCCTCGCCTAATAATTTGGATAGCCCGTACGGCGACTCTGGAATGGTTGGCTCATCTTCGGTTGTAGGAATATTCTTTGCATTCCCATATACCGTGCCACCACTTGAGGCAAAGATGAATTTCTTTTTTCTACCAACTCCATATTTTCCGAATAGACGCGCAACATTTGAAGTTCCCAATATATTAACCTCGTAGGTGGTATTGGGATCAATAATGGATTTTATAACCTCCACTATGGCCGCATAGTGGCACACGATCTCTGGCTTTTCCTTTTTGAAAATACGCTCAATAGATTCGACGTTACGTATATCTGCATTATAAAATTTGGCCTTGGGGTTTATGTTTCTCTTAAACCCAGTGACCAAATTATCAATAAGTACAACCGTATGTCCTTTTTTAATGTAGGCATCCGCAATATGTGAAGCTATAAAGCCCGCGCCTCCGGTAATAATTATTTTCATATTGAATCAGTCGAACAACCATTCATTTAGATTTTTTTCAAAAAATCGGAAAAAACCTCCGTCATATAATCAACCATTTCCTTGGTTAGACCGTGATGCAATCCAACCAAAAAAGAATTCTTCATTATCGTTTTCGCATTCTTAAGTGTGCCGATTTTTCTATACGGAATTTTTACATATGCGGGCTGTTCGGTTATGTCGCCTGAAAAAAGAGGCCTTGTTTGAATCTTATGATCTTCCAAATACGTAACGAGCGCATTTCTGGAAAATGGTGCGCCCTCTTTTATGGTAAGCGGAAACGCAAGCCAATTTGTATATGTCTTCGGCATTTCCTTCGGAAGAATAAAATACTTCTCAAAATCTTTGAAAAATGAGTAAAGACACTTGAAATTTTCTCGACGCAAACTGGTAAATCCACTCAATCTGTTCAACTGCTCCAAACCAAAAGCGGCCTGCATCTCTGTGGGCTTGAAGTTATATCCTCGTTCTACGAACACAAAGGCGCTATCATATGGCTTACCGCCTATTTTGAATGTAGCGAGGCGCGAACGAATGTTCTCGTCGTGCTTTGATATTCCACGCCCCCAATCTCTAAATAGTCGGGCGCGTTCTCTCAGTTTCTTATCATTCGTCATCAGCATTCCTCCCGCGCCACCCGTTGTAATCAAATGCGACGCGTAGAAACTGGTGGTAACCACATCGCTGAATGCTCCGGAAGGTTTGCCGTTAAACTTCCCACCGATTGTGTCGCAACTATCCTCAATAAATATGAGTTTGTTCTTTTTGCAAAATAATCGAACCGCGGGCAAATCAATAAAATTTCCAATAAGATGGGGTGCCATAACCGCGACTGTTTTTCGCGATAATGCTTTTTTCATTTCCGCAACATCTATCTGGTATGTGCCGAGATTTACATCCACAAAAACGGGCGTGAGTCCCGCCTGCACGATTGGCGCAACGGTGGTGTTAAATGTGCATGCGGGAGTTATTACCTCAGCTCCTTTGGGAAAATGCATCGCCTCTAGCGCCAAAAGATTTGCGGACGATCCGGAATTTACAAAAAGCCCATATTTTTTACCAAAAATATTAGCAACCTTATCTTCAAAATTTTTAGCGGTCTCGCCTAACGCAAGCCATCCCTTGTCTAGGACCTTGGCTACCGCTCTTTTTTCATTCGCCCCAAATGCATCACTCGTGTTCGGAGCGTACCAAACCCAATCCCTGCCACGAACAAATTTCTTATTTTTTATAAGCGGATTCATCGTATAAGTTAGTGCATTTCGGTCTTCCCTCCTTCCGTTTCAATCGGTACGCAACGCATCCAAATCTTTCCCTCCCACCAATCTCTATTTTTTACATACCAATCAATCGTTTCTTTTATTCCATGCTTAAAATCAACTTTCGGCTTCCACCCCAATACCCTTCTAATCTTGCTTGTATCTGCGGTGTGCCTGAACACCTGCCCAGGTCTATCGCCCACATTTAATGCGTACGGATTGTGCTTTTTTGAGCTACCTCTATCCACACCCTTCATTAGTTTCAAAATCGCATCGGCTATCTCATTCACTGAGATGTCCGTCGCGGAGCCCACGTTAAATACTTCTCCTGCAACTTTTTTAATAGGAGCATGTAAAACCAAATCTATCGCGTGCGCCAAATCTTCAACGTGCGTGAAATCTCGTTTGCTATCTCCTGTTCCATGAATAGAGAGTGGCTCACCCAAAATACAACTCGTGATAAACCGAGGAATTAATTTTTCCAAGTGTTGCTGTGGTCCGTACATATTGAACGGACGAATGATGGTTGCCGGAATCTTATAGGTGGCGACATATGAATACACCAACCTATCCGCACCTGCTTTTGCGGCCGCATACGGACTCATAGGATTCAATGGATGATTCTCGGACATTTTTGGAGCGACGGCCGTTCCATACACCTCGCTTGTAGAAATATGAATAAATCTCTCTATCTTGTCGCGATTATGAAGAACCGCATTTGATACACGTTGCGTTCCCAATACGTCTGTTTCAAAAAATATTGCATCGTCATAAATTGACCTCGTCACGTGCGTTTCCGCGGCGAAGTGCACCACTATAGTTGCCTGCTCAACCAAGTGCTCTACGAGTTTTGCATTTCTTACGTCGCCATACCAAAACTTAAATCTCGGACTATTCTTTATTCTATCGGGGATATTTTTAATATCGGCTGCGTAGGTTAGCACATCCAACACTATAAATTTGTAATCTTTGTATTTATCAAAAAGATATATAAGCACGTTGCTACCTATAAAACCTGCCCCCCCTGTAATTAGTACGGTTTTTGTCTTTGCTTTTTTATCTTTGGACATACGCAAATCTTAGACCACACAAGAAAAAACTTCAACATACCGGGTGATCGTCCAAATTCGAACCCATTATCTGTGAGGTTGTTGATAGCGCGCGATTAATAAAGTTTGTTCTTTGCTAAGTGGACCACAATATAATCGTTCACGGCTTTTTTCACTGGCCATTTCGGCCTTGACATTTCATTCTCATACCATTTATTCATATTTGCGCAGGTAAAATATTGATACTGCTTTTTTACATTTGTTGGCATATCAACAAATTCTATCTGCTTTTTAATGTGCGCAGTATCAAACATGCAAGTGGCAACATCCAACCACGTAGCTGGCTTCCCCTGGCCTAAGTTATAAATTCCACTCTTGGGGCGCTTGTGCATTATCTCCACAATCCAGCGCGTGATATCTTTTACATATACAAAATCTCTTTTCTGCTCGCCATCCTTATATTTAGGATGATATGATTTAAACAATTTTATTTTCTTATCTTTTTTAATGTGGGGGTAAGACTTATATATCATGCTTGCCATCGGACCCTTGAAGTCCTCATTCGGTCCAAACACATTAAAAAACCTTAGTCCATACCAATTGGGTGGCTGCTTTTTTTGCGCAGTAACCCATTTATCAATGTCTAATTTGGATTTCCCATACAAATTTAGTGGCCTCAATTTTCTGAAATCTGTCGCCTCGCTAAAACCAAGGGAGCCATCGCCATAGACCGCCGCCGAACTTGCGTAAATCAAAGGTATTTTATTTTTTGAGCACCATGAAAAAACTTTTTGGGAAAACACAATGTTCTTCTCTTTTAGTTTTTTCCAACTTTTCTCCGTGGTAGAAGATATTGCCCCAATGTGAATAAAAAAGTGTATTTCCCTCTTGTGCGATTCCAACGCAACCCAAAAATCATCCCAATCAACATTCAAAATATTCTTTTTTCCTCTTAAAAGATTGTGCTTGGTGAGTGGCACAGGATCCATACAAAAAATTTTTTCGTCAGGAAAACTCTTATTTATCTCGGAAATAAGGGTGCTACCAATAAACCCGTTTGATCCTGTGACTACAATCATATAAATTCTTGCGTGATTTATGTCACTATATCACGGAAAATGTGTAAATAAAACGCCCCCGTATTACGGGGGCGTTGTTCTGACTACATAGCTCTGGAAATCGCGGCGCGCAGACAGGAGGCAATAACACGACATTCCTGAATGGTGATGTCTGGACTGCATGGAATGTAGAATCCATTCTCACCCACATAATTTGCATTGGGACAGTCGTCGGGACGCGTGAATCCACGCTCAATGAAAACCTTCTGCATGTTTGCGGGAATGAACGCAGGACGCGTCTCAATGCCATGTGTAGCAAGGAAATCCGTGACGAAGTCACGCATTCCTGTCGCACGTCCACGCAAGACGACGTGATACATCCAGTACACATTCCGCGCGTAGCTCTTCTCAACAGGAAGCTGAAGTTCTGCCAAACTTCCAAGTTGCATCTCGTACATACGAGCAATCTCGCGCTTCCTGCGAATCACCTCTTCCACCTTCGGAAGCTGTGCACAGCCGATGGCCGCATGGATGTTTGACATTCGATAATTGAAACCGACGTCGGAGTGCATGAACTTGTTTTCCGTGCCGTACGCGAGAGATTTGAGTGACCGAGCTTTTGCGGCAAGTGACGCATTGTTCGTCGTGAGCATACCACCTTCGCCCGTCGTCAGAATCTTATTCGCAAAAAAACTGAAACACGCGATATCGCTAAGCGACCCAGCCTTCCTCCCCTTATAGAGAGCGCCGTGCGCTTCCGCGGCATCTTCAATTACGAAAAGGTTATACTTCTTTGCGACTGCAGAAACCTTGTCCATATCCACAGGATGCCCATAGATGTGAACCACAAGAATCGCCTTGGTCTTGGGGGTAATCTTCGCCTCCAAAAGGTCGGGATTCATATTCCACGTATCGGGTTCGATATCGATGGGAATCGGCGTCGCGCCAGTGTAAAGCACGGCGAAGAATGTCGCCATGTTCGTAAACGTAGACACGAGCACTTCATCACCAGAACCAATGCCAAGCGTTGCGAGTGCAAGATGCAGAGCAACCGTGCCATTCGCAACCGCAATACCCTGTTCGCATTCGCAATAATTCGCAAACCCTTTTTCAAATTCCGTAATGCAACTTCCAAAAAGTCCGGAAATCTCTGTTTTTTGAAGCGCGTCCACCACAGCGCTGATTTCTTCCTCACCGATACACGGACGAGCAAGCTTTATATTCATCATAGTATTCCTCCAATTGGTAAATGACTAAGCCCACATTAAAACGAAATGGAGCGCTTGGCAACTATTACAGGTCGTTCATTTTTGGTTATTTCACACCTTGTAGCGCGTCAAAAACTCGGACGATTACCACAACCCTATCCTTAAATAAGTGTCCGCCACTGACAATCTTTGCCCTGCCCGCATCCGCAACTTTGTGCCTCAGCCGATCATCGGCAAGATATATGTCGATCTTTTTTTGCATCTCCTCATAAGAAGAGAAAAACTCCGCCTCAACCCCCTCTCGAAACACCTCTCCTGTTTTGGCGGTTCTCTCGTGAAGCAAAAATCCTCCGCAGGCAGGAATTTCATACGTACGGCAAGCAAGCGTTTCGCTATTATGTTGGCGCACAAATGCGAGCACAATTTTTGACGCATTAAATACCTTTGACATTTCATCCCCAAGTACCTGCCTAAATTGAATCTTCCCACTACCAACCAGACACATATTCTTTGGACACCTATTCCATCCATTCCCCCAAATTTTTATATCGTATCTGTTATGGCAAAGGCGCTCCAAATATTCTAACCGCTTCTCTTGAGCGTAAGTACCAACAAATGCGATATCCGAGCCGAAATATTTTTTTTCTTCCGCGGACATAGAAACCGGCTTGTGAAAGTCAAGATCTGCCGCACACGGAAGAAATAGAGACATCTGCGCTCCGCGCTTTTTTAATTCCTCCGCATTCGCAAAATTAAATGAAAAATGGCAATCGTAGAGAGATATCGTTTTGTAAAACAGGTGGCTTGACGTCTTTGGAAACAAAATATAATCAGGGTACCAAGAAAATACTTTGCTAATTAATTTTAATTTCGTGATAGTTTCTGGAAAAAAGTATACTGGTTTAATAAACAGAATCAGGTCTGGCAAAAACTGGTACGCACTTTTCAATACCGCATCGTTTATTTTTTCTACGCCCCAGTAATGTGGCGTTTTTCTAAGTCTGTTTATCACTCGATTCAAAAATCCGAGACGGAAATAATCTCTCATATCGAAAAATAGGACTTCGTATCTCATCTGACGAAATGCGGAAACAACGAAAAGATCCGTGCTACCCTCACCACCAGTTCCAACAATGAGTATCTTCATCGAAATAAATTATGTGTGTCAGACTTTAAAATTTAAGTTATCGTCGAGAAAGAACACCTCAGAATTTACGAGGCGCGCTAAATTGGAGCGCATTTTAAAAAAATAGTTAAATGTCCTTGAAAACAATAGATAGGACGCATATCCAACCGTCCATGTTTTTTCTATAAAGGAATATGATTCGAAAAACGCCCTTATTTGTCTACAATCTATTTTTTTAATGTAAGAAGTGCTAAGACGATTTTTAAAAACAGCTGCAATAATATCAATTATTGCTGAAGCGCCGAGCACGACGCGCATATAGCTCAACCGCCTTGGGAATTTCTCTTCATAAATTGGTCCCAAGCACTGCCGCGCAAAATCCCTAAAACGCAAAATTCCATTGGGGGTTGCTATGTCATGCCCAAAAGAAAAACCAGCATTGCTTGAGTGCCCAACCTTAATAAATGCTGTTTTATTAGAAAATCTAAAATGTGTGTATTCTGATAACACTTTTAGAAAAACGATCCAATCAGTTCCCTGCGCCCCCTCATACATTTTTCCATACTTCGGATTGTCAAAAAGCGGGATGAGCGTGGATTCAGCATCTAACACATCTTTTCTACGCATAAAAACTAAAAATGAAATTCCTGCGATTTCAGAATTAAGCACTTTTTTTGTCATATAATCAGTGGAATACGAATCATCCGGAATTGAGATATTGCCGTTCAAAGTAAACACGTTATTGAAAAACAGAAGACTGATTGTGCGGTGCATTATACCCGCTGCGAGAGGATCCGCCTCAAAAACCGAAACCGCTTCTTCAACATAATTTCTCGCGAGCCAATCATCGTGGCCGACGTGCTGCACAAACTCACCTGATGCGTATTCGAACGTCTTATAAAAATTCCGCATTATGGGAACGGTGGTTGCGTTCCTGAAATATTTAATTTGAGGATTCGTTGCGGCATACCCCAGTACAATTTCTCTGGTTTTATCCGTAGAAGCGTTGTCTACCACTATAACCTCAATATTCCGATATGTTTGATGTATACAACTCTCAATGGCATTAGAAATAAAACGCTCGCTGTTAAAAACGGGAATGCAAATACTTACAAGCGGGTTTTTGCTATTGTTTTTTGACACACAAATATTCTCTGACATGCATATAGGGTGGGGTTTTGAGCGTGAATCGCTGAAAAATTTTTCTGGGACTTATATCGGGAATTCTAGACCAAATGGAACGGGCGCGGGTAACCCAGTGAATTTCGTGAAGATTGAAAAACTTCGCCAGCTGCTGCGAAACATTCACCCCCTCTTTGTTGAATGGCTGCGCATCCATATTCCATGAATACAACTCCCCGTCTAAAGCGGAGGTTAGAAACTTTGCATACTCATCTACCTGCTCCGGCTTCATTTCTTGGAAAGACTGCACATTGATCGCGAAATCAAATCGTAGTCCTCCCAAACGACTGGTCACAAAATTGGGAAGAAGCACAATATCAAATTCGGAAAATTTATTTTTTAACACTAAGTCAAAATCGGAAGAGTCGTAAAGGTAAACTCTCTTCTGTGGGAAATTCAATGTAAGATAGGAGGCCGAAAACAAAAGAGTTTCTGGTATATCAACAATGAAATAAGCGGAATTGTCTATCAGCCACATCATGTGGTATGCAAACGAACCATATCCTCCGCCAATCTCAAAAATGGTAACCTTTTTCTGCTCTGATAATTTCTCAAGTCTTTGCAATACACCACGTTCCCAAAGTGCGCGAAAAGACTGCTGAAACCGCAAGGTCGTTGAATCAACATTGCAATTATCAAAGGAATATCCCAAATCCCCTAATATCCGAGAGGAGGATAATCTATATTTGGAAGGTAAATTTTTTACCAACGCATCCCATTCCTGACGAAATTTCCCCTCGTGTTCCTTAAAACAGTATTCCTCATACCTGTCAGCATCCAAATGATACGTGTGATGCCTAAGTTCGCCAAAATACTTTTCATCCAATCCAAATAAGTATTGGAATCTGTTTGAAAAATTGGTCCAATAAATACTTCTCTTCTTTGTCTTGTCCACCGCAGATTCAAGCATGTTCCGCTCATCTATCGTGGCAAGCACTTTTTTCTTTATTTGTCTTATTTTTTCACAATCTCGATCGTTGGTTAGGAGCATCTGCATAGTATATAACAAAACCAGAAAAATCTACAAACAATATGTCCCACACCGAGATTGGAGACTGCCTCGCGAACAAATATGACTAAAACACGAACCTACCCACAGAATTTAGAAAATATTTTTCTCCGAACGGGGCTGGCTTCTTCTCTGCCGATTTACGCACCACAGCACTAAAAACACGTGAAATCAAACTTGGCACAATCATGCCCACTACGGTTACTTTTTCTAAAAACGTGTAGTTACCAAAAAAACTGTGAAGGTTTTTCAAAGCAAGCGCCTTAAAATAATTAGCGCGTAAACGCGATTTAAAAAAACCGAGAACGAGCTCGCCACACATGTCGGTCCCGATACTCAATCTCAATCTTGAAAGATGTGGCTTAAAAAGGGTTGAGTAGAGATATTCGTTGCAAAGCAAATAGTAGAAATAATTATTGATTATTCCTTGCGCATTTTGCATATCAACCCCAGCCCCGGCTGTTTTCCCAGTATTAGTGGCGTGATCCACTTTTATGTAGCGAATTTTATTATTGAAGACAAAATAGCCATATTTTGACAAAAGCTTTTGCGAAATAACAATATCTATACCAAAGCCTTTTTTGTGAAGTTCGCGAACCTCCTCGGAAAGGACGCTGGACGGCGTGTCAAATAGTTTTGAGCACAATCTCGTGGCCTCCACAATGTCCTGCCGCCTCGCCATCGAATAAATAATAAGAGATGCCATCTGATTATTCCGCAAGTCGCCCAAAAAGTGCTGAACGAAATATCTTTTGGAATCGAATCCAATTTCGCGATCAAAATTAAAAAATCCGTCCTCAGAAACGACCAAAGAAATCAGACCACCAACAACAACTGCGGCCTCGGGGTTGGCTAGAAAACTTTCCACACACTCTTCTATATAATTTTTAGAAAGCCAATCGTCGTGTGCAAGCAACTGAACATACTCACCAGATGCCAATTCAAATGCGGATAAAAAATTTTTCGTAGGCCCAATATTTTCAGTCTGCCTAAAATATCTTACTCTTTTGTCATGAGTAGCGTATTTTTTTACAACATCTTCTGTGCCATCGGAAGATGCATTATCTGCCACAATAATTTCTATATTTTTGTAGGTTTGATGAATACAACTCTCGAGGGCATGGTAAATTAAATCCCCGCCGTTGAAGACGGGGATGCAGATACTTACCAGCGGAAGATCTTTCCCAAAATGAGTCATGTAAATTATTTAATACGCCTCAAGAATCCGTTCGGCGCCGCAGTAATCAAAAGCTTATCCTCCATCGCCCGGTCAACCGCAAAGTCTTTGTGTATTTTGAGAAACACCTTGACTGCTGTCTTGGGATTACTACCCTTGTCCCATGGACGGTTTTTGATACTACCTTTGGGCAAATCCTCTGCGATGGTATCAAACACTACAATGTAACTGCCCCGAGAAATGAGTGGTGAATAGAGCTCGAGCTCGCGCAACACGTGGTCATGGGCATGATTAGAATCAAGGAAAATCAAAATCTTCTTCTTGCCTTTTGCAAGCTTTTTCACCCTCTCAATGATAGTGGGGTCAATAGAGGACCCCTCTAACATTGTTATCCGCTTGAACATCCGATGTTTTTCAATCTCTCTACGATTGTGTTTTCGAATATCAATATCGATACCCAAAACCTCGCCCTTCCCAATAAGCTCAAGGATAGAGGCGGAAAGAATGAGCGAGCCGCCGTGCGCGATTCCGGTCTCAATGACCAAGTCAGGTTTAATATCCCAAATCAGCTCTTGTATTGCCACCACATCCTGTGGGTGTTGTATAATCGGACGCCCAAGCCACCTGAAGTTGTAGGAATATTTTCCAAGCAAAGACCTGGTTGTAAATTCCAACGCAAGGGCTTTTAAAGCCGCGTCCCTCCCCTGCTTTTTGATGTTGTCCACTACTTCTTTCTTGAATGCTTCGGTTTGGTTCATATCTTTCCCCTTTATTTTTTAGTGCTACACCAATTCTAAGTTAGAATTATGATCATTGTCAATCATTAAATTAGGGCTATCCACCAACCCAATGCGCCACCTCCTCACTTTGTATCTCCATCAAGTCAGAGACGGGGTTGAGCCAATCAGAACCAAGTTTCCGTGTAATTAGCAAATGCTTTTTGGAAACTCCTAACCTCGCGCTCTCAGCGAGAAGTGAAGCTCCAGGAATGTTTTCGCTTTTACTATCATCAATAACAACTAATTTTCCGGTGCTCCGGACGCTGTCCAAGATCCGTCCCCAAGATATTGGGGTCGGTGAATTGACATTAAAAAGAGATACCGCAATGCCCAGATTATCAAGATCCTTCCCGAGCCGCCACCCCTGCGGAAAAGAAAAATTGAAACAGACTATCGTTATGTCTTTGCCTTCGGAATATTGGAAGATAGTGGAATCTTCACTTGAATATACGATCTTTTTGGGCTCGATTATTTCTTCTCCAAAAAGTCGGGCGCTCACTCCGATAATTCTGAACCCGGGAGCAACTAGGTGGTTTCTAAAAATATTTTCCGCATCTACCGCGTTGGTAACTGCAAAACCAGGAATCCTGGCGATAGAACAAAAATCTGAAAGATTATTAAGGCTCGACTGCGGACCCTGGTACCCGTTATCAACCACAATAGGAACTATCGTAAAAGATCCGCCGCTATCTTTTAGTTTTGTATTGCGAATAACGTTGTAAGTATTGACCAGCTGATCTACCCCCAGAAGAAGAAAGTCCAGTTGCTTCATAAAAAAAACTCCCGAAACTCCTCCCATCATCAACCCAAAACCCAATCCACACAGTGAGTTTTCGGCATTTGTGGTATTCAAAATCATCCCAGTCGGGCTCGCAAACAATCCCTCTGTAAGCCCGCCGAGGCAAGAGCCGGCACTTATGTTTTGTCCAAATACTGTTAGATATCTAGCTTTTGCCACCTCATCCTTAATCAGGTTATTTACAAAATTAATATATTTCATGCTATTTCTTTATTTATCTCAGCAGCAATCCTAATAGACATTTCTCGTAAAAATCCTTCGTCGAAATAATTTTTCAGAACAAACACAGGATCTTGGTCGGAAGAATGCAAGACACCAGGCCACTTGCTTATTTCCGCGGCTGGAGTTGCGCCGGCATGATAGTTGATAGATTTTCCGGCTGGATGTTCTGGAGACTCCAGAACCCAATCTCCAAGTGTAGCTACTACTACTTCAATGCATATTGGGCTTTGGTCCGCCAGCGAACGCATTCGCGCCTCCTTAAGTTTTTTTATATAAGCGAAGGGATCATTCCCTGCTAATTTTATATGAGAAATCCCTAGTGATTTGCATAATTCCGCCAAGTTTATAGGACACCGACGCTCAGAAATGCGGGTTGCAAGAGACCACTCATTATCCTCGATGATAACCATCGTGCTCAAATCCATGCTCTTTAACATGGTAAGACTCTCGAAAAAACTACCCTCCTCTATCGAACCATCGCCTCCCAAAACAATTGTTAGCCCTCCAGAATTCAAATTTTTTTGCGCCAATGCGATACCAACAGCAACAGGAAATCCGTTCCCTAAAATGCTCGAGCTATAAATCACACCCTTCCCAGGGTTCATCAAGTTCATGGACCCAAGTCGCCCAGCCGCAAGACCGGCAGGCATCAGCAGATATTCATCAATAATTGGCTTTAGCAATCTTTCCCTTGCTAAATTATATGCGGCGTTTCGATGGGTGAGAATCAATTTATCCGCATCCTCCATCACATTCGCCACAGCAACCGCAATAGATTCGTGCCCAAGCGCGAGGTGTATGGGAATTTTGAATTTCCCAGCCCTAAGCTCTTCATTAATAATGATTTGGCTTACCCGCACCCTCAAAATATCTTCGGCTATTTTTACTTCATAATCCATTGGCATGTTTTTATGATACCAGCTGAGAAATGGGTTGCAAGGATGATGCATATATGCTAATTTACATGTTATATATCCACAAACACATGGAAACGCCGCGATTGTCTCTGGAAGAAATAAAAAAATATCTGTTGGCCGCCAAAAATTCGGAAAAACACCGGACTTTAAAAATTTTGCATCAGTCAGGCGCTGAACTGAACAAAACAATAAACTTCATGTTGTCGGACACCTATATGCATCCGCACAACCATCCTAAGGAAATCGGAAAGGAAAACATCGAAAGGTTCCGAATCATTTACGGGAAAATTGGCGTGATTTTTTTCGAACCAAGAGGCACCGTGGAAAAATGTGTAATTCTCGAAAAAGGTAAGAAGGATTATCTGGAAGTCCTGCCTGGCGTATGGCACGTGCCAGTGGTTTTTTCTGATTACGCGATTTGCTACGAAGAAATGAGGGGTATTTACAACCCCGCGACCAAACAAAAAGAATTCGCCACGTGGGCGCCACAAGAAAACTCAGTCGAAAACGCCCCGTACCTCTCGCTACTTAAGAAAGAGGCTATAGAAAAAGCTTCTGAGGCATAGCATCGCCAAAATCAAAGCCTTGGTGTTTTCGGAA
This sequence comes from uncultured Candidatus Saccharibacteria bacterium, assembly GCA_964356375.1. Lineage (GTDB taxonomy): Bacteria > Patescibacteriota > Minisyncoccia > UBA6257 > GWB1-50-10 > CAIKKG01. The sequence goes on along the minus strand of CAYHGT010000005.1, from coordinate 38,400 downwards.
TTTCCGGGCGGTCTTTCAGCCACCGAAGATCGTCCGAGAGAAATCTGTTTTCGTGAAGAGACTCAATTTTTTGAAGGCGATAAAAATCTCTCTGTTTGAGCTTGTCTTTGCCAAAAAACAGCTTTTCGAGCAGGCCCGCCATCTCCTCAACCCCCCGCTTGACGGGCCAAGCACATTTGAAACCCGGAAATACGGTTTTGATCTTTTCAAAAGACACCCTATAGGTGCGCGTGTCTACGCCACCTTTTACTTTTCTGTCACGTATTAACCCCTCCTTATCCAGCGCCAGATTTTTTTCCAGAAATTCAATTTTGCATCCAGGAACCGCGTCCTGCACTATTTTCGCAATCTCGATAACCCGCAAATTGTTTCCTTCATCTCCAACATTCAAAACCATAAGTCCACCTTCCACAGAATTATGTTCAATCGCGCGTTCTATCGCTTGGCACACATCAAGGATGTGAACATTCGGCCGCCAAGCCAACCCGTCCGAATTCAAAATAATTTTGCGGGCAGTTACCGCCATCCCTACAAACATATTAACGACCACGTCAAATCGAGGACGCGGAGAAGAGCCAAAAACAGTCGCGAACCTGAGAGCCACGGGAGAAAAATCTTTACCGCTTATGGCGCGAAGGTCTTCTTCCACCTGAAGTTTGTTCAGGGAATAAGGCGTCTGAGGGTACGCAGGAGAAGACTCGGTCAAAAGTTCCGCCTCTCCCAATCCATATGCCGAACAACTGGAGGCATACACAAATTTGATGCCCTTTTCTTGGCACATTTTCGCGATATTCAATGCGTATTCCCGGGTGGGGTCATAAATCCTCGAGACATCCAGTTTTCCAAATGGATCGTTGGAAATTCCCGCCAAATGAACCACCGCATCAACACCGTCAAGATGTTCTTCTTTCATATCACGGGCATCGCCTAAAATGGTTTCGGTTTCCGGCGGGGCGTACAAAACACAATCCCTGAAAAAGCCGGTATCGTATCCCACGCAAGAATATCCGCGCTCCTCAAGATATCCGGTCAACACACTACCTATATACCCTAAAGAGCCCGTAACCAGTACTTTTTTCATATTACTTAGAATGCAAAATTGTTTTTTTAATTCCCTCCGCCATGCTCGTACGCGGTCTCCAACCAATTTCTTTTTTTATTTTCAAGATGTTGGCGTAAAAACCTCGCGGAGTCGTCTTTTTAAAACACCATTTCGGAGCGAGAATATTAAAATCTTTATAAACCTCTTTCACTACTTCTCCCACGCCAGTGAGGCGGCCAGAACCGACGTTATATATCGCACTTTGTTCTTTGCTATTTTCGAGAATATTGAGAAGCGCGTCCGCTACGTCATCTATAAAAACAAAATCGTTGGCACCAGATTTATTCTTTATTTCCGGCGCGGTTCCCACTTTAATATTCTTAACCAAGTGAGCTATGAGCGTCCGAGGTTTCTGTCTGGGCCCATAGACAAAAAATAATCTTGCCCACAAAAACTGCATTTTACTTTCCAGGGCAATCTGCTCTCCCATTGTTTGAATAGCCCTTTTCGCGAAAACGAAGCTAGGAATATGGCTCGGTGGATTAAGCGTATCGGATTCTTTTTTCGGACCCTCTCCCCCCCCATATTCCCAACAACTCCCCAGGGAAAGAAACTTTTTACACCTTAGCTCGGCCGCCAAAGAAACCAAGTCCAAACTGTTTTTCATATTCGCTAAGCTCACCCTCGCTTCAAAATCATAGTTCTCAAGCCCCTCCCAAGCCAAATGAATGACGGCATCCGGCTTGAATTTTTTTAGATCCTCTCTCCATGCATTCTGGTTGCTCAAATCTCCAACAACAGAGGATGCGCGCCCGAGTGATTTTTTTGGCACCTTTCTCGTCAGAAAAAGCAGTTTGTGTCCGCGTGCCAAAAGTTTCGGCACCAAACGCGAGCCAATAAACCCAGTTCCTCCAGTAATGAAAATTCTCATTGTTTTATTATTTTATCAGGGACTTCACTGCATCCAAAAGACTGCCATCCGATTCAATTAAAATTGTCTGGCAATCGGCGGCCTTCCCCGCGGCATCATCACGCTCGTCGTCTCCTATATAAACGGCTTTTCTTAAATCGATCTCGTGGTCAAACGACGCATCAAAAAACAATCCCGGCTTCGGCTTGCGGCAGTCGCATCCTTCATCCCATCCATGAAAACACATGTAGATATCGTCGACTTTCGCGCCGTGCTTACTTAATTCAGCTTCGAAATTGCTATTAATTGCGTCTAGGTCATTTTTGGTCATCACGCCTCGGGCGATGCCCGGCTGGTTGGAAATCACATAAACCCGGTAATGATTATCATTAAGCAGCTTTATCGCCTCAATTGCGCCGGGCAGAAACTCAAATTCCCGCCAATTTTTTACATAATCCGCTTTCGGTGGTCTTTTATTTATCACTCCATCGCGGTCAAGAAAAACTACCTTCTGAAAACCGAGAAATTTTTCGGTCGTAGGCAATCTATCAATAGAGCCAATGCTGTAATACCTTTGATCGGTCAGATATCCAGCGAATTGCTTTTTTTCGATAAGCGCGGGGAAAACAACTTTTTCAAACGAAAAGTTGTCGGCGGGCATTAAATTTAATATCTCTTTCTTTGCAATGAAATACCCCGCATCTACGCCGTTCACGTTCCTATTAGTGCGGCTTTTGTCGTAAACCGTAATATACCCGTCCTCATCGACAAACATATTGTTATTTGTTATCCCCTTCTTATTGCCGTAGACGGTCACAGTAAGAAGTCCCGGATGGGAGTCAGAAAATTCCTCCAATGTTTTTAGATTCAAAGGCCAATAATTATCACAATACATCAAGAGAAATTCATCATCCAAAAATGGGGCGGCATTCCTTATCCTCGTTCCAGTCTCATCATCGGCGGCTCCGATAGAATATCGAATACTCACTCCAAATTTTGAACCATCGCCAAAATAGTCAGTAATTTTTTCCGGCAGATAACCCAACAGCATCACGATTTCTTTTATACCATTCTCCCGCAAAAGCCCCACAAGATATTCAAGAAATGGCTTGCCGTTTATTGGAACCATCGGTTTCGGAAGATTATCAGTAAACGGACGAAGGCGTTCGCCCCGGCCGCCCGCCAAAATTACCGCTTGTTTAATTCGCGCCTCTATTGGGTCCATTTCAGATTATCCCCCAACTTCCTTTCTTCCAGAAGATATTGAATTTCCTTCAAACGGTTGCACTTTCTTCCCCTGAATTGTTCCTCCGTAAATTTTACTTTATCAAATAGTTCCACGAGCTCCCTTCCGCCCTTGTCCAAGTTCCATTCCGGCTTGAAATAATCCTTAAGCACCGTAAGAATTTTTTGGAAAGAAACCCTGTATGTCCTGAAGTCTGAACCGTGCTCGCCCGTAAAAGTAAGAACGCTACCGGGCACCGCCCGTTGCGCTGCCTCCGCCAGATCTTTCACGGTATAATTACCATTTGGGATTCCAACATTGAACGATTGTCCTGCCACCAACGCAAGCGGAGCCTCAATGCCAGCAATAAATGCGGCAGAAACATCTCTTACATGAACTACTGGCCTCCATGGAGTGCCATCGCTCTTAACTTCTATTTTTTTTGTAGTATATGCGCATGCCACCAAATTATTAAACACAATGTCACACCGCAAAAACGGACTTGCCCCAAAAACGGTTGATGGTCTAAAGCATACCACCGCAAAATGATCGTTCCCCATTTTTTTGAGCGCACATTCCGCGTCCCATTTAGTTTTGGCATACACAGTCGTGCCATGTGGACCCGCCTCATCTTCGGTAAGTTCGTGACTTGTATCCGCGACTCCGTACATACTCTGGGAAGAAGCGTATATAAACCTTTTTACTCCCGCGTCTTTTGCTAATTGAGCCACATTCAGCGTGCCCTTGAAATTAATTTCTTCCGTGAGGCCAGGCCTTAACTCCCCCAAGGGGTCGTTTGAAAGCGCCGCCAGATGAATTACCGCGTCAACACCTTCAAAATCCGCGGCCACCGCGTCACGCACATCTTTGCGAATCTGCGTTGCAAGTGAAGCAACGGGATACATGGCGCAGTCGTCGTAATAACAAGTATCATATCCGACAACCTCATATCCTTTCGCGCGTAATAAACCCGTAAGAACCGATCCAATGTATCCCTTATTTCCCGTAACAAGAATTTTCATATGTTCGTGATTAATATATGAAGTGTACCCCAAATTATGCCACTTGGCAAGAATTTGCAGCTCCAGATTTAAAAATCAACGTTACACTTTTGCGAACCAATTCTGCGATGACATCGCGCGAACATCGTCTCGCGCAAGCTCATCCTTAATAGGAGGGAGTGTCCCGTTTTTCGCAAAAAATAGTTTATATCCAAATGGAGAAAGGAGATCATTATAGACCTCGTATGCTCTGGAATAATCTCCAAATGTTTTTTTGTTAACTTCAAAAAATATCTTTGGGTGATATTTTTCTAAAATTTCTTTTGCGCCTCGCAAAACCTTTTCCTCATTACCCTCAACGTCAATCTTCATAAACGCAACCCCGTTCCCTTTATAAAACGTGTCGAGTTTCATCACTGGAACGGTTAGGGTAAGCTCGCCCCATCCCTTTCCACAAGAGATGATTGGCCCGGATCCTTACGTATATCCTTGTCCACAAAAATAATATCCATCCCCTCGCGGTCACTCACCGCCACTGAGTGCACGCGCAGAAACATTCCACATGCGTTCGCCAGTGCGGTGCACTGAAGTTTCTTAGCCAGCTCTTGTATTGGTTCAAACGCATACACTATATTATTTTTCTTGCGCAACGCATAGTAAAAATACATAGAATACGAGCCAACGTTTGCACCAATGTCAAAAATATCCCCATCGTATGGTCCCTATGCCTCTATTAATGAGAAGTCCTCCTTATATGAAACGGGGCATCCAACAACAAGAAAATAAAGATCGCCACGCCATGCAGGATTGAGAACAAACTTCGCGTTGGCGGGAAATCCCCTAACTCTCTTTGTCCATTCGGGTGACAGGAAGAATTTCTGAATACCATTAAGGATTCTGCCAGTAAAAGAATTGAGCGTTGGGATTTTCATTTTTACATTTTCACCGCCTATACTCTGCCAGATTCCGCCAAATGATCGAAATATTCACCAAAATATTTTGTCATTAAATGAAGGATTGCTCCGTGGACGCTTTCTACAAGCTCATACTGTCCTTTTTCCGTAGGGACAAGAATCTTTGCGTCCGCTAATTTATTCAGTCGACCACCGTCGAAACCAGAGAGACCTATTATGGGGACTTTGTGTTCTTTTGCCAATTCAACTGCCTTAATGATGTTCGGAGAGTTTCCCGAACTGGAAATGGCAATAATAGCATCAGAGTCCTGAATATAATTGCGTAACGGACCGGCAAACACCATTTCGTAGCCAACATCGTTTGCCCACGCGGTAAGCTCCGATTCCGTAGAAGGCAATCGAATTGCCTGAAAACGGCGAGGGTGTATGTCTAAATAATGACTAAAGACTGTTTTATTAAAATCGCTCACCCAATGAGTCGCGAGCGCGAGCGATCCGCCATTACCAAATATATAAATCCTCCCATCTCGCTCGTGTGTTGCCTGAAGAATATCTATCGCCTTCGCAATCTCTTCTTTAGGCAACTTTTTGATTGCCGCAATAAGTTCTTCGGAAAACTTTTCTATAAATTCATTCATTGTACAGATGGTGTGGTTTTTATAACACGTTCGTTGTTTGCAATTACCTCAACTCCAGACTGCACAAAATGCACTGGAATTTCGCTGAAATCTTCGAGAGAGTGTTTTTTTGCTGTTTTGGCCATCGCACATCGAATGGCTTCTTTCTTTTCCAAAGGAGCGAGGAACATGATACAGCCGCCGCCACCGGCACCCAATATTTTTCCACCCCATACACCATTTTTCATTCCAGTGGCATATAGGTCGTCTATTATTGCGTTTGAAAGATTGGAGGCAAGCGTTCGCTTCATTAGCCAACCCTCATGCAACATTTCTCCCATTCCTTTAAAATCCCCCCTCGTTAATCGGGCCTCAAACTCCGGAACTGAATCGGCCATTCGCTTTAATGTTTCAAAATTTTTTTCCGCATTTGCGTTTTGCTCGATTAACACGCTTGATGCCAAGCGCCTCATCCCGGTAAAGAAAAGGAGTGTGTGGTTTTCAAAGTCATACCGCCTCTTGTAATCCAAATGTACTGGAAACACATCAACCGACTCGTCCTTATTAAATTGAAAAACATTGAGTCCGCCATGTGCAGACGCGTACTGGTCTTGCTTACCTATCGGCTCTCCGACCAATTCAATCTCCAGCCGAGATGCTTCTTCTGCCGTCTCTCTCGGATCAAGTTTTCTCCCCTTCGCTAAATGAAGCGCCTTCATAAGACCAACGGAAAAGCTGGAAGAAGAACCGAGTCCCGCGTTTACCGACACATCGGTAAATGTTGCCAACTCAATACCACTATGAAAACCGAGATCAGTAAGAGCCTCGCGGAAACGATCGTTCTTAAGTTTCGAGAGATGATCTACCTCCTCATTAGTGGAGTATCGCACTGAAATTTTTTTATTGAGCGGGGGGCGGTTCAGGGTTACATACACATACTTATCTATGGTAGTCGAAATAACCCGTCCTGGATATCGGCTGTAAAATGACCGCAGGTCGGTGCCACCGCCCACGAAACTGATTCGCATCGGCGCTCTCACAATAATCACCTAATAACTTTACATGGGGATATACAAAAACGCAAGAACTATTGCGAAAAATTAAAGCTTTGGCCAGCCAGAATCTTCAATAAGCGGCCATGCCTTATCCTTATCAGAGACAAGTGTGGGTGGCAAAAGCGGCCATTGGATACCGAATTTGGGGTCATCGTATCTGGCACCACTTGTGTGCTCTGCAGAATAAAATTCGGACATAAAATAAAGTAATCCACAATTTTCAGAAAGTGTTTGAATGCCTGTAGCACACCCCTTTGGAACAAAAATTGCTTTTTGGTTTGTTTCCGAAAGCTCCACAGAAACCCACTTACCGCGCGTGGATGAGTTTTGGCGCAAATCAACCACAACCTGAAAAAAGGAGCCACTGATGCATTGAACTAATTTGTCTTCTGTCTTTGGCGGAAGCTGAAAATGCAATCCGCGAATAACGCCCTTCTCTTTAGTAAATGAGCGATTCGCCTGAACGATATTAAATGATATGCTATGTTTGACAAATTCGTCCGCACAAAAAATGCGCGTAAAAAACCCACGCTCATCCCGAAATGGACTCATATCAATAATCCAGACGCCATCTATATTTGTTTTTTGAAATTGCATGTACTAGCTTTGATCCACTCGCGGCACGCCAGGCAAAGGAATGATATAATCTCCGCCATAATCAAATCGGCTCTTCAAAACGCTTTTAATCTCATCGGTAAAATTCCACGCGAGAATACATATATGCTTTGGACCCTCTTTCATAACTTCTTCTGCCGAAAGAATGGGGATGCGCGTTCCCGCGGTAAAACGGCCATGCTTAAGAGGGTTCATGTCTACTATCTCCTTGACCAGCTTTGCTCCGATGCCGCAAAAATTCAGCATCGTGGAACTGCGCGCCGAGGCTCCCCATCCGTATACCACCTCCCCTTTCTCGGCGTATGAATTTAATATTTTCAAAAATTGGTCTTTATGCACGAACGATTTTTCCGCGAAAGATTTCCATGCATCAAGAGTGTTTGTCGCGCCCGCCTCTTCAGTTTTTCTATACTGATGGACGGCGGCACTCTCTTCTTTTTTGGTCTTTGTCGCATACACAATCATAGAACCCCCGCTAATTGGGCTTTCAGCAATATCAAACACAAACAAACCGAAGTCGTTTAAAAGGTTCTCGAGACTTTTGAAGGTGAAATAACAAAGATGCTCGTGATAAATAGAGTCGTAGTGCAATCCTTCCAAGATTATTTTTGCATGATGCGCCTCAATAGCCAACGTGCCATCATCTGACAATGCCTCACGGAGTCCGTCCACAAAATCACGGGTGTTCGCCACATGCGGCAACACATTGCGAGCAAAAATCATCTTTGCCTTCCCGCGCTCACGTACCACGTCTTCCGCGGTTGCGTGGCTCCAAAACGCGCATCTTGTTGGAACTCCATCCTTCTCCGCCATCAGCACTATATTCTCAGCCGGATCAACTCCGAGAACATCATAACCGTTCCCCAAGAACGGCTTGAGAAATGTGCCGTCATTCGAGGCAATTTCTAACACGTATCCGGATTTAGAATTTTCTGTACGTTGTATCAGCCCTTCATAAAATCGTTTAGAAAAATCTTGCGCGACCCCAGAGGTTCCGGTGACCCACACATACTTTGAGAAAAGTATTTTTGGATCTACGGTAAATTCAAGCTGAACTAAATTACAATTTTCACACCAACACAAAGAAAGTGGGTACGCCTCCTCGCGATCATCAACCCGTTCCAAAAGTGAATTTGCGAGTGGTTGGAGCCCAAGATCAAAAAATGAACGAATCCGCGAATCTCCGCATACTCGACAAACAGAAATCTTTTCCATGTAGTTATTCATAATAATAAATGAGTTTCCCTAATCATCTCAAACAAATTTAGGCGTGTCAATAAAGTATTCTCAAAAAGGCACGCCAAAATAAAGGTGGCGCGCGGTTTTTTTGTGGTCAAAACAATGCTAGTATATACACACGAATGTTTACGAAATTGAGGACACTTTTGTTACAAAATAAAAGCACAAAACAAACGATTGTCAAAAACTTTTTTTGGCTCACTTTTGCCCAGGTGGCAAGTAGGTTTATCCGAGCGGCAATAATCATCTACGCCGCCCGCATCCTTGGGGCGGGAGAATATGGTGTGTTTTCATATGCATTGGGACTTGTTGGATTTTTTTCTATTTTCGCCGACGTTGGCATCAACAGTATACTCACGAGAGAGGCTGCGCAAAACCAGGAAAAGCGTTCTGACTATTTTGCGACAGCATTTTGGATAAAACTTATTTTACTGACACTCACAAGCATTTTGGTGATTTCTCTGGCTCCCCACTTCTCAAAAATTGAGGCCGCGCTAACGCTAATCCCCATTGTCGTCTTTCTTTCCATTTTTGATGGCGTAAGGGAGCTCACTATCGCGTTCGTACGCGCCGCAGAAAAAATGGAACTCGAGGCTCTCATAATAATTCTCACTAATATCACAATAACCGTGATAGGATTTATCGCACTTTTTTATTCTCCCACGGTAAAAGCGTTCGTTTTGGCGTATGTTGGTAGTGCCGGCATAGGAACGCTCATCTCGATTATCATATTAAGAAAAGAATTTGCTAAAATATTCTCGCACTTCAGAATGGAATTGGTCCGCCCCATCATAGATGCTGCCATGCCGATAGCACTGGTCGTTCTCGCGGGTATTTTTATGGTTAACACAGACATATTGTTCCTTGGATGGTTGCGCACCTCACAAGAAATAGGCCTTTATTCTTCCGCACAAAAAATATTTCAAACGCTCAATACTTTGCCAGGAATATTAGCAAGTGCATTTTTTCCAACGATTTCCAAATTGGTCGGGCAAAAAAGAAACGAAGAAGTAAGATATATAACCGAGAAGGGCGTCACAATCCTCTTGCTCCTAAGCGCCCCCATCGCAATCGGCGGGGTGATTCTCGCAAAACCAATAATAGTTCTCCTATACGGCCCCACATACGCGCCGGCAGCGATTGTCTTTCAAATTTTTGTAGCAACTGCAATCTTTTTCCCGTCTGCATTAATTGCGAATCTTATTTTGGCATATAACAAACAAAAAAGTGTTGTTAAATACATTTTTTTGGCGAACCTCGCAAATATTTTGCTTAATTTACTTCTCATTCCCCACTTTGGGATTGCGGGGGCATCCATCGCTACGGGCATCGCACAAACCATTTCTGTTTTTGCCGGTTGGATGATAGTCAAAAAAACCAACAATTTTCACACATTACGCTATCTAAAACACATCGGAATCTCGGTTGCGATAATGGGTTTTGCAAGTTTTGTGCTCAATAAATTCGGACTCCACGTACTTTTTAATGTGGTCATCTCTGGCGCGCTATACTTTTTCTTACTTTATATTTTAAAAGAACCAACCATAAAAGAGGTGCTCGTAATTGCGAGGAAGGCAGTGACTCGATTCGGTCTTTCCGAGCCACCCGCCGAACCATTTTAATTGCCGCGCGATAATGACCAGAGCCCAGCTTGAATTCCTGCCACGCACTCATCGAGGCTATACCTTTTAATTATCTCGCAAGATTTATCGCTAAATGCTTCTTTTTTCTCTGGGTGCATCAAGAAAAACGAAATGGCTTCGGTCAGTTTTTGCACATCGCCAGCTGGAAAAATAAATCCATTCGAGCCCTCTATAATTAGATCGCCTCCGCATCCAATCACATCGGATGCAATAATTGGCAAACCAAAACACATTGCCTCATTTACAACCAAGCCCCACGTTTCCCCAAGACCCGAAGGTAATGTCAAAATATCGGCCAGCGAATAAAATGATGGAACCTCTGTCTGATTTTTGAAACCGACGAATTTCACGCCATGAAGCTCGGCCGCTGACTTCTCAAGCGCCTCGCGCAAAGAACCATCACCCACAAAAACCAATTTCAGGTTGGGATTTTTTGGCGCAAGCTGTTTATAGGCGTCCAATAGATCACCTGGATTTTTTTTAGGTATAAGCTTACCCACAAAAAGTAAAACACAATCCGACTCTCTAAACCCGAGGGCGGCCCTCAACTCTTTCCGTCTCACCCTTAATTCTCTTGCATTTTGCGTAAAGAAAGCATTGTCCACGGCGTATGGAGTAAAAAACAACTTTTGGTGCAGCACTCCATAATATTCATAAAATTTGCGATTCTCCATGCCAATATAAAAAATTGCGCTCATCGCAGAAAAAAAGGCGGGTAAGAGTAATTTCTTCAAAAAAATCTTCCATCTCGGTTTTAAAAATTCCTGCTTCAGAGGACTCTCCCCGCGCACGGCAACAGGAATATTCAAAATTTTCGCGGTTACAAATGCCATCCAATTAGTGAAAGAATTCCAACCAAACAAAATAAGTAGATCCGGATGAACTCTGATGATTTTAGAAATTACTCCGGGATTAAATTGCCCAAAAAAACCGCTACTTGGAACCAAAGAATAATTTTTTAAAAACACATTGCTATATCCTTCAAGCAATGGGATATCCCATTGCACGCTAACTCCAAATTCCTCATCTTTCGTTCCCCTGTCCCAACAAAACCACGCACCAAAATCCAGATTCGAATCCTTGGCTAATAACTTGAATAATGGTGCTTGGTATTGAATTGGGTGCGAAGTCAAAACTATAATTTTCTTCATCTGTTTGTTGGTATTAACTTTATTTAAAGTTGCTATCCTCGAACCCGATTGGAATGCCTAATCACTTCCTCGCATGCGGCAACCACTTCATTTGCCGATATCGCACGCATACCTTGCTTTATGCAGCCTTCCTTTGAATAGTCACAGGCCAAATGCCTTTTGTAAAGACAAATGTTGCGTTCACCGTAAGGAAACCACCCACCCAAAACGGTCCTGATACTGAATAATGCCACTATCGGAATTCCGAATGCGGCCGCGATATGCATGGGGCCTGTGTCGTTCGTCAAAAACATGTCTACTTGTTTTACCGCAGCAATGCTTTCCTTTATCGGACGCCCCGCAAAATTTATATACCGGATTCCACACCTTTTTGCCGTATCTTCTATCAAGCCGATTTCCGATTGGCCACCAAAAAAAACTGCTGCTATTTTATGCTCACTCCTCAATTGCGTAAGTACCTCACCAAATCTCTCTGCGGGCCATCTTTTATCTTCTGTTTTTCCACCCATACACACCCCAACAATTATATCATTGCTCTTTTTTAGATCCATTATTTTCAAATCACCACCAAATTCCATAAAAATGGTCTTTGGAAATTCAAATTTTACTTCCTCAGAAATTATCCCGTTTTTATCAAGTATTTTCAAAAGCGCAACGGATTCAGTGTCTCTCAAAGTAAAATCAACTTGAGTTTTTTTAAACATGTCGGATGTTCTAATATAAAACCCGAATGCAGACCGCGCACCGATACAGCGAGCAAAAAGTAAGTTGCGAAATAATACTCTAAAATTTGCCCAATCGTCCGGCAACTGTATAAATAAATCGCAGTTTTCTTTTCGCAGCGCAAAAATAAAAGCGTTAATTTTTGAAAAACTATCCACATCTTCGGCGTAGTAACTTCTTATCTCATCAAAATATGGCGCGCCAGCCAAAAAATCTTTTGCTCCAATCGCCCCCCGCTTCCCCGGCGATGTGAGCAAAATTATGTGACTTTTTGGATAATTTTCCCTTATCGTGCGCAATGCGGGCATCGCACAAATAATGTCCCCTATGTTACCCAATTTATAAATAATTATTTTCCGTGGATTTGTTGACTTCCCGAAAAATAAAATTGTTTTAACAGCAAGAAGAATAAAATTTAAAAAACTTAACCAAATACGCACGGCTATAATTTTGGCTACATCAAAAAAGCTTGCACCCTCTTCGATTCGAGACCACGACTTTGCAAAACAGAAATTCATGAGTTCCTATTAGTTAGATGACGTTCACTCACAAACTCCGAGACCAAAAACACGCCCATTTTTAGGTTTCTGGTGCATAACTTATTAAGCCATATGGGAACTAACCACATTACAAAACTCTTTAGTCTACCACCCGGGAGTGGGATTATGTCGGTTTTCGGACCCATCACAACTACTTTTTCAACCTCAAAAAACTCGCCCACAAATTTACGCCACTCCCCACACGTATAGTATCTCGCAATCGCCCCATCGGTCTGAAGCTGGACACTCTCGGACAGCGAGATGCCCTTGAAAATATTTCCACTTAACAATGCGCGCAATAATCCAATCACATAATAATTCCACCACCCGCGATGGTATACCATTGTCATCACGCGTCCCCCGGGACGAAGCACGCGCGCGATTTCTCTCAATATTTCTTTCGTGTTTGAAGAATGGTGAATAACGCCCCAGCTCCACACAAAATCAAAACTATTGTCCGGAAAGTTTAGTTTCTCGGCATCCATCTGGACTACTTTTGCGGATATATTAAATAGTACGAGTCGTTTTGAGGTACTATTTACGCCATATTCCGTAAGGTCGATTCCTGTAAACGATTTAGAATGTGTGGCCAAAAGTTGCGCGTGACTACCGTTTCCAACCCCAATTTCCAACACATCCAGATTTTTCAAGTTATCAAAATCAATAAGCTCACTAAATGGTAAGGCGCTCTTATCCTTCAAATACTCTTTTGCATTGCCGAAAAAACGCTTATCAATTTCTTCATAAAATTCTTTTGAGAATTCTCTGTACCCCACGACTTCTTTCCAGTCATAACGCATGGGATTCCTCTCCCACCAACTCTTGTTTTCTTTTTGCCACCCCATCCGCTCTTCTTCTGACGAGGGGATTTGCGTTGGTTTTTTAAATCCCTTCGGCGATTGTTCTTTTAGGTTACTCATACATTTTTTAGCACTCGTAGTGCAAAGTCCTTTGCCCAATACCTCACTCCCATCCACTGCGCAAACGGGAATGTGAAGCCCATTCTCGGTCTATCCCATACCTCGCGTGGCAGATCAGAACCCATAGCGGATAGTAAGAGGTCTTTTGGGCGAGCACTAAGTTTTAGCGCCACGGGCAGTGAACTCACGTATTCTACCAACAAATGATCCAAAAACGGAACCCTCACCTCAATGGAGTGTTGCATAGACATAAAATCGGTGTCTTTCAAAAGCTGATTGCTCATATAAAAATTGACCTCAAGCCAAGAGAGCGCGTCCGCGGGATGCACATCATTCAACGCAACAGGCACCGCATCTTCAAGCTTTGCGATATAGCTCCACACAAGAACCTCATCAATTTTGAGAATGGACGCGATTTCTGAAGGAGAAAATAGCCCACGCAACGAGAGATAGAAATGCATCAATCCCTTACTTTGATACAGATAAATTAGCTTTGCATACTTCCCTCCGAGCTTTGCAAGAATGGCAAGCGGCCACTTAAGTAGTTTTGGAAATTTTTGAATACTACAAAACAATTTTGCTCGCCTAAAGTAGTGGTAGCCCATAAATAATTCGTCGCTTCCAAGACCCGAGAGCACAACTTTGAGACACGCCTCCTTAGCTCCGCGAGAAACAAAATATGTGTTTACACCATCAATAGTCGGCTGATCCATCGCCTCAAAAATATTCTGTCGCTCCGCATCAAAGTCCACTTTCCCAACCACGTATTCTTTGTGCGTGCTTTTGATTTGTCGAACTACGCCTTCTCGATATTTTTTTTCAGAAAATTCCGCCTCTTGAAAATCAATGGAGAGCGTGTTAAGCGGTGCGGTTCTTTGTTTGGAAGCAATTATTGCAAGCGTTGAGGAATCCACTCCCCCACTTAAAAATACTCCGATTGGGGCGTCGCTTATTAAATGTAAGCGAACCGATTCTTGTAGTAATTCACGAATTTTTGAAGTCGCATCTTTTTTTGACACAGAAACCTTGCTCAAAAATGGGGCGAGTGAATCATAATATTTTTTCTCACTTGCTATCCCGTTTGAAAATTTTAAATAGTGTCCCGCGCGCACTGCACGCACTTCTTTAAACGTGGTCTGCGGAAGTGGTACCGAACCAAAAAGTAAGAACCCTATTTTTGCCTCTGGGTCTTCGTGTAATTCCACCATCCTGCTTTTTTTAATTGCTCCCACTGTTGATGCAAACACAAGTCCGTGTGCGGTCATTGCATAATACAGTGGTTTTATGCCGTACCGATCACGCGCCAAAATTAATTCTTTCTTTTTGCCATCATGCAACGCAAGCGCAAACATCCCCCTCATTTTTTTAAATATCTCTACTCCACATTCTTTATATCCCGCTAAAATTACCTCCGTATCACTTTTGGTTTTGAACAAATATCCCTTCCCAAGTAATTCCTTCTTAATCTCTTCAAAATTATATATCTCGCCGTTAAATGTCATCCAAAAATCTCCTCCACCATAGCTCATCGGCTGATGCCCCGCAGGAGAAAGATCGATTATGGCAAGGCGCCGCTGACCAAGCGCGGTTAACCCATCATCATCGGACCATGCTCCCTCGTCATCTGGTCCACGCAATGCTTGCGCGGTATTCATTACAGAAACTGCGCGCGTGAGCTCGTCTCTATCACCTATTTTTCCGCTTGTCGCACCACAAATTCCACACATAGTTGTTATAGTATTGACTTAAAGTATTTCACCGTACGCACAAGGCCCTCATGCAACGAAACTTTGGGAGCCCACCCAAGTACTTTTTTTGCGCGTGCGATGTCAGGACGACGCCTTTTGGGGTCATCTGCGGGTAATTTCTTATAAATAATTTTGCTCTTGCTTTTCGTAATGGCAAGTACTTCTTCTGCAAGTTCGTGCATAGTAAATTCCTTGGGATTTCCGATATTGATTGGTCCCGTATCATCGCTCGCCATCATTCTGACCATACCCCCAATCAAATCGTCAACATACTGAAAGCTTCTCGTCTGCTCACCACCGCCGTAGATTGTAATATCCGCTCCGCGCAATGCTTGGATAATAAAATTTGAAACGACGCGCCCATCATTCACCGCCATACGAGGGCCGTATGTGTTAAAAATACGTATAACGCATATTGGGACGCCGTGCACACGGTGATAATCAAAAAAAAGAGTTTCCGCGCCACGCTTTCCCTCGTCATAACATGCGCGCAATCCGATTGAATTCACATTTCCCCAATAACTCTCGCGCTGAGGATGCTCCAGTGGGTCTCCGTATATTTCAGAAGTAGATGCCTGCAAAACCTTCGCATTGTGGGTATGTGCAAGCTGAAGTGCGTGTTCGGCGCCTTTAATGTTTGTCTCAAATGTTGCAATGGGATCAAGCTGATAATGCACGGGCGAGGCGGGACACGCGAGATTGTAAATCTCATCTACATGTTGCGTTATACGCAACGGTTTTCGCACGTCATGTTTTTTAAACGTAAGGTGCTTATTGGAGAGAAGGTGCTCTATATTTTTCTTTGAACCAGTCAAAAAATTATCAACGCATATTACGGAATTGCCGTCGCGAAGAAGGCGTTCCACAAGATGCGAACCGAGAAACCCCGCGCCACCGGTCACCACGATTGTTTTATTTTTTTTCGCCATACCTACTATTATTTATGCACGCCGTGTGCAAATACTAAACCCAATAATTATTTCTGGATAAGTCCTCTTATATTCGTATCGCTTGGCCAATACGAAAGAATCGTCTCACCCACCTTGCGCATATTTTCCTTATCTCCCGCTCGTGAATAGAGTTCAAAAAGTCCGTAGAGCGCCGGTGGTAACTTTGGACCAAATGAGAGAATTTGCTTGTAATATGCCTCCGTTCTCATATAATCGTCTTTTTTTTGATACCTAAGCCATAATATCATGCGCATCTGCGCGCCAGACATCAGGTGGCGAGGATTATTCTTTTCTAGATGCGGTTCAATATAGGCCACGAGCTCGCGCGACACCGCCTCGGGCTGTTGCTCCTGACTTACGAGATTCACAATATCGTTTGCGAGAAACTTCGTAATCTCCTCGGTGCCGACCGGTGAATAGAAATTGAATACTGCATCAAAGTTGTCTTTAAATCCCTGAAGGGAGCGCACTTTCTGCAAATTCCCCATAGCCGAAATATACGCGCCCGCTTTCATAAATGGCAACGCTGCGCCGTAAATAAAGCTTAATACCGCCAAAATAATTCCGAGAACAATTACAATTTGTTTCATCCCGTTAGAAGTTTAAGTTTTGTTTAATTCCGACTGTTGTAAGTTGCATATGTAAGGTTAAATTATGTTTGTTTTTCATATTGAGACCTATAACGGGATTTCATAGTATGTTAATTGTGCGCCGTTTTTATCACGACTTTGGACTAAATTGATATGCGCCAAACGCCAAAATGAGGAATGTATTGAGGTATATGGGCGACACATCAAAGAGCACAATACCTTGCACAAGATATGCAAAAAGTATTGAGAAGAGAAGTGCCTGTTCCATCGTGGACTTGGTGCTTAAAACAGAATCTGCTTTTCGCTTCTTAAAGAATTGCATATAGAACACCACGAAAATTCCCAAGAAACTTGCGAGGCCCAAAATACCGGTTTCCGCGAGATAGTCAAAATAGATACTGTGCGCCCTATCAAACCACGCACCAAATCCGGCGGTGGGCTTGAAATAACTTGTTTCAAAACGCTGGTCAAATATGTGGAGGTAGTTTTCAGGACCCCAACCCAAAAACGGATGATCCTTCGCGCCATTCAGTGCAATCTTCCACATAATGGTGCGATCTGAAAATGTTTCCGCGTTCACCGAAATATCAAAAATACGAGAACCCGGCAAAGATTTTATGAATGTTGAATCTTTGAACTTGATACCGAGACCAACGACTAATACCAATGCAACCATGGCGGTAATGAGCCACTTACGCCACGCTTTGTGTGTATACACAAAGAATCCCATAAATGCAGTTGCGGATACGACAAGTCCCATAAAGGCGCCTCTCGTTGCCGCAAGCACGAATACAATCAAGAAAACAACTGCAAGCGCATAAAGAATAAACGCGCCAGCCGAACGCAACCTTGTTTTATATTTACTCACCAATAAATAACCGATATAAAACAACATAAATATTGAGTACGCAGCCGTATAGGATGAATTACCAATAGAGCCCGACATCCTACCCTCTCCGAACTTTGGACCGATAAATCCGTTTGCGCCCAAACCCGCAAGAAATCCGTACGCTGCCATTAGGGCGCCCCCAATAAGTGCAAAAACAAACATATTTTGCCAATCTTTTTCTTCTCTAAACAATGTCACGAGAAGCGTAAACCAGAGCCAGAAATGAAGAAGCTGAAGCCCGCCCTCACCACGCTCAAAATTTGACCAGAAAGACATCATTGGGTCCACACCGAAGAATCCAGCGAGGAGAAACACGGCCACAAAGAGTGAGACCGCAATGACAAGTGGTTGCTTGAATACCGCTTTCACCCTCTCCCACATATGGCCCAGATCATCATTGAATAAAAGCCCTAAAAGGAATGCGATAAACGCAAAATCAACCGCCGAACGAAACCAGACGTATTTTCCTACAATAAATGGGAAAAGCGTTGAGGTGCTCACGATAAAAATCCCCAATACAGGCAGTACGAGAAGAAACTTAGAAATCTTAAAATAATTTGACATGATTAATACGGATTGTAACAGATTTATACGGATTTTAACAACACAAACAAATACCGACTACTTATCCGTATAAATCCAGTAGTAATAATCAGTACAAATCCGATAGTGCATAATATGGTATACTAAACGCACCGATTAAGTGTAAAATAAATCAAAAAGGTCGTACGTGTTTTTCGGTTGTTTGAAAAAAAATAATAACTATGAAAATTAAATCATCAATTACAAAATTCGGTTTCCCATTTGCGCTCCTCGTTGCATTTATGCTTTTGAGTAGCGTAAACATCGCATCTGCAACAATAACTTCTGGTTCGGTAACACCAAGTTCAACCGCGGATTACGTGGTCGGCACAGCAAATGCGGACTACAAAATATCGTTTATCTCTTCTACAAGTACCGCGACCACACTTATCACGGTTCAATTCCCAACTGGATATACAATTACAAGCGGAGCTATCAGCACAAGTAACATCACGGCAATAAATGGCAACACAGCGGCTATCACCGTCGGTAACGCAACGTCCGCAATTACTGCAGCAACCGGCACCGTGGCAACACGTTCAATTGCCATCTCAATGTCTTCTACATTGCTTACGGCAAGCACAACATCATTCTATATTCTCGCAGGCATCACAAACGCGACGACGTCCGGCGCAACCGCAACATCAAGCATAACAACAAACGCGGAAGAGACGACCTCCGTCGCGGGCAATACGCTTACCATGGGCGCATTGACGCTTTCCTTTACTACACAGCCCGCGAGCGCAACAAGCGGCATTGCGTTCGTCACGCAACCAAAGGTAACCGCGCAAGACCAGTATGCGAACGTAAGTTCAACTTACGCATCAATTATCACTCTTAGTACCACCGGCTTCGGCGGAACCTTAGCAGGAGGAACTACCTCAACTGCAGTAAGTGGTTCATCCACGTTCTCCGGCGTGAAATACACCACCTCAACAGATAACGGAGTATTCTTCCTTACCGCATCAGATGGAACACTCTCTACGACCTCAACCAATCTTACTGCGCGTATCGTGGCTACAAAACTTGTATTCACCACCCAACCATCAAGTGCATATCGCAGCGCAGCGCTTTCAACACAACCGGCAGTAAGTGCACAAGACGCGGATGGAGGTCTTGATGTAGATTTTACATCTATCGTCACTCTCACTCCCACCTCAACCACTGCAGGCAGTGTTACTAATGGAACCGCAACCGCCGTCGCAGGTATTGCATCATTTGGCAATGTGTATTACGTTGCCTCGGCAAGCGGAGAATCATTTATGCTTGCCGCAAGCGGAGGAGGACTTATCACCGGAGATTCAGCATCTCGAGTTGGCTATATTAATGCAGGAGGATCGGGTACGGCACAAGGTTCAACCCCAGCGCCTATTACCACTTCCACACCTACACCGGCTCCTACGCCAGTAACTCCAACCCCAGTAGTTGCTCCCGCGGTCACACCCGCACCGAGCGCAACACCAGATCAGCAACAGCAATTAAATGCGCTTATGGCACAATTAAAAGCGCTTGTAGCACAGGCGTCAGCATTAGGCATTGCGATTCCGGATAGTATGAAAGTGTATCTTACACCATCATCAAATCTTTCTGATGCAAAAAATCTTTCGCTTGGCGCAGTAGGATCTGAAGTAAAGATGCTCCAGCAATTCTTGAACACTAATGGCTTCATGGTTACCGCATCGGGTCCAGGTTCCTCGGGTAACGAGACCACGCGATTTGGCTCTGCTACAAAATCAGCACTCGCAAAGTATCAGGCAAGCGTGGGTGTGAGTCCCGCGAGAGGCGCATTCGGACCGCTTACAAAAGCGTATCTGAAATCAATCGGCCTTTAACATCTGATGAATCAAAAACCCCGCATAACGCGGGGCTTTTGATTCACGGATTAATACTGATGGGGCGGATTTATGCGGATAAGGACACGGATTTATACGGATAAAGACGCGGATTAATACGGATATTTTATCAATATCTATCCGTTAAAATCGGCATTTATCCGCGTAGTATAATAATCCGTATTAATCCGGTAGTAGTAGTAATCAGTATAAATCCGTGTCCTTATCAGGATTAATCAGGTAGTAATTATCCGTATAAATCAGTAGTAATCCGTATAAATCAGTGAACTAAAAAGACCCCCGAAGGGGCCTTTTTAGTTTCAACTAAACGAGAGGTTATGTCTTCGCGGTAACAGTACCGAGTGAAGGCACACCTGACATGTACATACCAGGCAAGGTATCCAAGATTGTTGAGTTAGTGAACGGATTTCCGCTGTAACCCAAATCTGATTCCTTTACAAAGTACGTCGCGTTACCCAATGCGCTGATTGAGAGCGCGAAGGTATCGTTGTTCGCTGCAACACCACTTGTCTTGATGGTCAAGAATCTTGACGAGCCGCCGTTAATTGTGCGGTTCGGTTCAGATGAGCCAGACGCGCTCAAGTCAAACGGAATTGATGAAGAAGCACCCGTTGCACCGCCTGAGGTTGAGCTCGTTGCGAGCGTCACTGACGTATCGCTCTGAGTTCCACCCTGTGCTGATGCATAGAGTCCAAACGTCACCGAAGTCGTTGCCGAGCCACCGTTTGTCACAGTGAACTTCGTCGTGGTTGCAAGGTAGATTGGAGCGGTTCCGTTGTTGGTAACTTGGAAGATACCTACAACCTGGCCACTTGACAATCCAACCTGTGTTGCGCCAGTCGGTGAGACCGCGCTTACCACAACGCTCTGCGGAGCAACGTACGAGATTGCCGTCGGCACTGCGGTGCCTGTTGCAGTCGTGGTTGCTGCGGAGACAGCTCCCTTTACTACGATGTCGGTATTAGCCGCAATCGAGAGCTTGAAGCTATCTGCGAGCGTTACACCAGAACCTCCTGCAGGTACATCACCCTTCACGTAGATGGTTGTTCCTGTTGTCGGCACTGCTGCTGAAAGCAAGTTGTCCGTCGCGGTGAATGTGACTGTGCAAGTGTTCGATGCGCAAGAATCCCACTGTCCGGCTGTCGTGAACGGTGTTGAAGCAGCGTCCTGGTAAAGGGCGATGTTCTTCAATGTCGTTGTTGAGAGAGCCGTTCCACTTGCTGTAACCTTCAAAGATGTAATCTTCTGAGTTTCAACCTGTGAAGTGAGTTTGAACGCGAGATATGTCGCGCCCGTTGTTCCTGCCGTTACCACCTGATCTGATGATGGCGTTGCGCCAGAACCAGAAACGAGTGAGAGGGTAAGAGTTCCGGATGATGCGACAGACATCGTATTGCTTGTACCTGCGGCGATAAGGCTGGTGCCAGAAAGTGAATTTCCAGTTACTGAGCCGTATGCTGTTGCAGTTGAAGCTGCGATGTTAAACGAGTGCGTTGTGCTTGTTGAAGCACCAGTCGTTACGTCAGCCTTCACGTGGAACACAACCGGAGTTGCGCGCGTGACCAAGACCGGAGTCTGGAAGTTGAATGTAACGGTTCCGTTCAAAGCAGCGCTAAAGCTCGCTGTTGAAGCAGAGGTAACGAGAGGAGATGTGTCGCTATCCTTGTAGATGACTGCATTCGTGAGGTCAGTTGCACCTGCGCTTGTGTCAGTCAAAACAACCTTAGAAACTTTGATATCTTCTCCGCCACCCTGCGCACTCAATTGAACCTGAGCGAACTCAAATCCAACTGTACCCCTTACTACCGACTGTGTAGACGGTGTTGAGAGGTTTGTAATCGTAATCTTGCCAGCTTGTATCGCAATCGCGAGACCGTCAATAGCTGAGGTTCCCGGATCAACAAGGTCATTGGTCACCAACCTCTTCGCCTGGATGAGGTCAAATGACTTAACTGTGTACACATCCGTAGAAACCGCACTTGAGTTCACAGAACCGGTCACAACAATTGTGTTGTTCACGCCTGCGGTCAAGATAGGATACGTAGAAAGTGTAATCGTAGAAACCGCGCCAGATGTTGCAAGCGTTGAAGCCGCAACACTGTACACAGTCGCATCGTTCACTCTCACGTACACCGTACCAGTAAGAGCTGTGGTTAATCCTGAGATACCAAAGCTTACCTGACGGAGTTCCATGTTTTCTCCTGTCGGCTTCGCATTGTATTTTGCGAGAACCGTATCGTTTGTACCAGGAGTTACTGCTGCGCTCGGCGTATCAACTGAACGGCTGAGCGTCATAGTTCCTGAACCAATTGTCTGGATGTTAAATCCATTTCCAATCGGGAAGGCCAAATCATTCGAACCAAACGTAGGAAGAATTGACACACCAGTAGCAATGCCACGGATATCCAAATCATAGTTATCGTAGGTTACGAGCTGAATCGTCTTCGTCGTTCCATTAATCAACTTCGCCCTTACGGTGAAGTCCTTCGTCATACCCTTATCAATAAGATACGGATTTGCCGAGAGATTAAAGGTAATATACTGGCCCATCGGCTGAGCGGTTGCGAGCACCGTACCTGTCTGGTCAAGGAGCTGTACATCGCTATAGTCGCCTGAACCCGCATTACCGTAGTTATAGAGCATCCACGAATAAATCTTTGTACCTTCGTTGGATGTTGTCTCTTTCACACGGAATTTGGTGATTTCCTGCCAGTTCGCGGGGTCAACACTCAATGATGAGGAACCCGTTGAGGTCAAGGCATCCAAGCTCACGCCTGCGAGCGAAGTGCTGCCGTTCACCACATTCATGATGCCACCCGAAATTGGGAAGGCGCCTGAGATTGCGGATGTATCAGCAGAAATTGCTGCAACCGATTGCAAGGACATTACTACTGTGCCAGTCATTGCACCGCTAACGAGGTTAAACCTGATTGTTACTGTCTCAGTCATACCTGCTGCGATTGTGATAGGAGCGGTCGGGAAGCCGATAACAATTGTGTTATCTGCACCAACTGAGCTAATCACGTTGCCATGACGCACACGCATTGAATCAACGACATCAACGCCATTCAAGTTCGTGTTTCCGAGGAAACCGCTCTTGAAAACGGTGAGGCTGGTGACTTTTACAGCTTTCGAACCTGCGGTGAGATTAAGCACCAAAGCAGGATTGAACGCCGTTCCAGAACCGATTGTTCTGTCGGACGGGCTGTTAACAGCTTTCGTCACAACGAGGTCGGTGCCAGCCGGAACCGGAGTTCCTACCGGGCCACTAGGTGGCGTTGTTACTACTGCTGCATTCAACTTCGCACGGCTAAGAGGGCCAACAAAACCAGATGCAGGCGAAATGCCTACTGACTTCTGCCATGCAATGACAGCCGCCTTGGTAAGAGGACCGAAAAAGTTCGTCGGAGCTGCGATTTTTAAGAAACCGCCTGAAATCAAAACACCCTGCAAAGCTTTCACGTCTGCACCTTTTGAGCCAAGTGTGAGGTTCTTAGCAAAATTGAATGAAGAAGTAGAAGCCGGTGCGCCCAACTGTGCCTGCAAAGCGGAGATCTGAGCCAAAAGGGCTGCGATCTGCGCTGATACATCCACTGTTTGAGCGAATACGGGGCCAGAAAGTGATGCTACCGTCATGATAGCAACACCAACTGCTGCGAATTTTATTGTAATTTTACTCATTTTTATCTTTTCGACTTTCTATAAGGCGAGAGCCATATAGTAAGTTTTCGACTTAATTTTTAGTTTTTTGTATGTTTCGACCTTTTTATTTTTCTGGAACACTGCTTGTCCCCGTTCCCGACCTTCCGGCACCTGTGAGGATGATGAACGGAAGAAAACGACGACGCAGTGGGTTTGATAGTGATTTAGAAACTGCTGGCGAGTTGCCCATACTCTCTCTTCGGGGAATGAACCCCTCGACTTACGCTCGGGGTCTTTTTTTAAGCCGCTTAAAAAAAGAAAACTCGCTCTTAGAGCGAGGCCATTAGGGAAAGGTAAATTAGACAATAGGGTGCCACATACAAAAATATGGAGCGATGGATATCCGTAGAAATAAAAATGGGCGCGAGGCCCATCTACCGATACCCTAACCCTAAAAAACTAATAAACCTGTCCTTTGCTCGGCCTCACACCAAGCAATAAACAGTATACATTTCTCTTTTAAAAACGCAATGAATGTGCCAATTCTTTCTTTGACCTTGATTTATGACCCATTTTTGCGCTCTATATATATAACGAGCCATTTTCCCTAGTGTTACCGAGCTCCGCCGTCAGCGGAGGGAGGCCCTGAGCCTGTCGAAGGGCGAGGTTCAGCGTCCCTGCCTACGGCAGGCAGGCCGCCGTAGGCGCACCCTAATAAAAAGCCCCCTCGTATGAGGGGGTTGTGCCTGATTTATGTTCCTTTCTTTCCACCAAATGTCCCAAAAATGTCTTCCATATCACCAAAAGGGTTATAGTGACGGAGACACGCCTTACTCGCGTCGGCGGTTCCGGCGCGATTGCGATAATAGGTCGCGTAGCCATTGCAGGTATTGGGGACAGGAAGCCTATTCTTGTCCAAAATCACCCAAAGGACCTCAATCTCGCCTTCCTTGCCAGCACCCACACCAACGCCCATCACTTCGCCGATACTTCCTTGGTGGTCAATAAATCGATCGCTGTGGCGCCAGCCGAATTTCGCGCACACAGCATTTGATGTGTCCACAAACACGGTTGTTGAAATGTCCGGCGCGCAATTCCGAGTAAGCAAAAGGGTTGCCATACGACGCCTCCTTAGCATGCACAAATGTGCTACCTAAATAGTAAGCTTAAAAAAACTAAAAATCAATTAGATTCCCCAGACCGAGACGCTAAATATTACAACTGATAAGATAAAGAATACTGCAAGCGAGCGCAGGATAAACGGAAGATTTAATGCGCCCTCAAAATGCGCCCGTCCCGCATCACGCACCAAAAGCATGGTGAGCCCCAGAAATGCCGATGCGTTTACAAACCCGAGTGGCATAAACCGTACGAGAAGCGCGATTTCTGTGCCAAAAAAGCCAAGTGCCACGCTCATAAGAAGCGCCCTCCCCCGCCACTGCACATTTGCAAGCGCAAAAAATTCTCGGAACAAGAGGATGAGTGAGATGAGTATAAAAAGTACCGAGAGCAATGAGAGTTGTGCCACAAAAAACACGGAAAATAATGCAACCATAAGCGCAATGTGGAACACGCCATACACAAGCATTCTGCTTCTGAAATAAAAATGAAAAAGTCCAATCTCAATCGCAATTCCTACCGCAAAAATTGCGATGATAAGAAGCGACGAAAAAGAAACCCCTTCGCTTCCGCCCGTCATCATAGTACCGAGAAGTGCGACAATACACATAATAAAATATGACGCGCGAAAATGCCTGCGCTCTGGTGATTCGGAAAAATACGCAATTGTGGGCGCGAGCACAAACAAAATAACAGGAATAACTGCGAAATCGGACCCCAGCGCCCAAAGGAGCATGAGTGTGACGAACGCAATCTTACCGACTAATCTCCACTCTATCTTCTTTAGAAAGTGAAATAGTGAGTTTTTGTCCATCTTTTACCTCGCCCTTGATTATCTTGTCGGCGAGAGCGTCCACGATGACCTTTTGAATGAGTCGCTTAATGGGACGCGCCCCATACTCAGGGTCAAATCCTTTTTCTGCGATATATTTCTTTATCTGTGGCTTCACCACAATCGTGATGTTGCGTTCCTTAAGTCGCGCCTCAAGTTTTGCCAGTTGAATATCCACAATTTTTTCAATTGAGGTAGGGTTTAATGTATTGAATATCACGGTCTCGTCCAAACGATTCAAAAACTCAGGACGGAATGTTTCGCGAAGCGCCTCCATCACCCCCTCCTTGAATTGTTTCTCCTTGTCCTCATTCTCTTTTCCTTTCGCACCCACACCAAATCCAATACGCGACATCTCTTTAAAATACAAACTTCCAACGTTTGAGGTAAGAATAATAATTGTGTTCTTAAAATTCACGGTCTTTCCCTTGCCGTCGGTCAAGCGTCCATTGTCCAATACTTGCAATAAGATATTGAAAACCTCGGGGTGCGCCTTCTCAATTTCATCAAACAAAATCAAACTGTACGGTCTGTGGCGCACAATTTGCGTAAGCTGTCCGCCCTCTTCGTGACCCACGTATCCGGGAGGCGAACCAATAAGACGCGCGACAGCGTGGCGCTCCATATATTCGGACATATCAATGCGCACAAGCGCCTTGTCGTCGTTAAACATAAATTCCGCGAGTGCTTTTGCAAGCTCAGTTTTTCCAACACCCGTTGGACCGAGAAACATAAAGGAACCACCCGGCCTATCTTCTTCCGCAAGGCCTGCGCGCGAACGGCGGAGTGCGCGAGCCACCCCACTAATCGCCTCCTCCTGGCCCACGACGCGCGTACCAAGCTCGTCCTCAAGTCGCCCAAGTTTCTGCATCTCGGACTCCAACATTTTTGAAACGGGAATGCCTGTCCATCGTGAAACCACGCCCGCAATATCCTCTTCATCAATTTTTTCTTTTATAAACCGGTATTCCGTCTTTGCGTCTCCTATTTTTGCAGTTTTCTTTCCTGCCCCGGCTCGTTTAGCGGGGTTAACACTTAGTCCGTCGTGCGTAGGCATGCCGTTTAATTTCAAATATTTTTTCTCAAATGTTTCATACTCCTTCTCCGCAATCGGAAGTTCACCATACAAAATTTTAGCCACGCGTTCAAAATTGCCTTCGCGTTCTGCGACTTCCGCCTCGTGACGAAGATCATCAATTTTCTTGCGCAAATTATGAAACTTTTCAAACGTTACTTTTTCGTTGTGCCACTTGCCCGAAATCTCCGTGTTCTCGCCCTTCAATGTAGTAAGCCGTTCATCCACCTCCTTCATACGAGGCGAGCTCTTTTTCCCTGCCCCGCCTCTGCTCACAGGGTTGCCATTCTCCTGCATAAGTGCGGAGCGCTCTATCTCAAGCTTTGTTATTTCACGGCGAATTGTATCCAGCTCGCGTGGAATACTATCCGACTCAAGTCGGCGTGCGGCGGACGCCTCATCAATCAAGTCCACTGCTTTGTCCGGCAAAAATCTGTCAGTGATATAACGAGACGAGAGATTTACAGCCGCAATGATTGCCGCGTCCGATATTTTTAATCCATGATGCATCTCGTATTTTTCTTTAAGCCCGCGAAGAATGGAAATGGAATCCTCTATCGTCGGCTCGTCCACCAAAATCGGCTGGAATCTGCGTTCAAGCGCCGCGTCCTTCTCAATATGCTTCTGGTATTCCTTTAACGTGGTTGCGCCGATTGCATGCAACTCTCCACGCGCAAGTGCGGGCTTCAATAAGTTAGCCGCATCAATTGCGCCCTCGGCCGCGCCCGCACCCACTATCATATGAATCTCATCAATGAAAAGAAGAAGTCGGCCCTCCGCTTTCTGAATTTCTTTTAAGAATGCTTTGAGACGATCCTCAAACTCGCCCCTAAACTTTGTACCTGCAATAAGCGAGCCCAAATCAAGCATAATCACCTCTCTTCCCTTCAATGTTTCAGGCACGTCGCCCGAGATGATACGCTGTGCAAGCCCTTCCACAATCGCGGTTTTTCCTACGCCTGGCTCGCCTATTAAAATCGGGTTGTTTTTTGTGCGACGCGAAAGTATCTGCATTAAACGACGCAGTTCCTCTTCGCGGCCAATCACGGGGTCCAGCTTTCCCTCACGAGCCTTGTCCGTCAAATTAATCGCGTATTTTTCAAGCACTTGGAATTTTGATTCAGGCGTCTCATCCGTCACGCGCGTGGACCCACGAAGCGCACCTAATATTTTTTGTAACGTGTCTTTTTTCGCGCCCACCTGTGTCAATAAATCCTGCGCGATGGAAGGAACGTCCGAAAGCGCGAGCAACAAATGTTCGCACGAAATAAACTCGTCTCCTTGTGTTTTTATAATCTCGCTCGCCTTATCCAAAATTTTTAAAAGTTCCTGCGAGAGATAAAGCTGTTGGCTCTGTGTACCAGAAAAGATGCGGGGCATGCGCATGAGTGCGGCCTCCGCGCGCTCTTCAAGGGTGGCAATATCTACGTTTGCGCGGACGAGCATTGGACGGACGAGCGTCTGCTCATCGCTCAAAAGTGCCAACAACAAATGGAGCGGGCGAAGCTCGCTGTGGTTGTGCTTCATTACATAATCTTGCGCATTCTGCAATGCTTCCTGTGCTTTTATAGTGAATCTATTGAAATTGGGCATGCGATATTCGTGTACGAGCACAGCGAGTACTCACGAATGAGCACCGAGCACTCAAATTATTTTATGCTATTTTGTAAACGACTTTTCAACCACCGAATTGCTTGACCTCTCTGCTTCAACATTCTTTCTCTAATCCTAGCGTCCTTTTCATCCTTATATGCTTCATAATACAGCAATTCGGGCTTCTTGTCCTTATGTTCTTTGAGTCTACGCCTCAAATCGCTGGTATAACCTATGTAGATTGTTTTCTTTGTGTTATTTCTCAAAATATATACGTAGTGCATAAAATAATTGAGTGCTCAGTTAACAAGTTAACGTCTTGGATTATATCAAGCCGTTAAATATTAGCAAGCACATAAGTTGAGTGCTAATTCACATACAATGGGTGGTATTTATCCCGTTAGAGACGTAATATTAATAATTCTTGAATCGTGCATAAAATATAGTGCGACGATAGCACAACGGGCATACAGAATGCCCTGTCTCTAACGGGATTGACTTTTTTTGTGAATATGCTACAATGTGCAAGTTCTTTAACAAATGGCGGTTATCTCTTGCAATGAGAAATCGACCAGTGGACACCGCGGCGGTCATCTGGCCTCCGCTAACCGCGCCCACACGGGCGCAACTTCGCCACGCAAGACGGGAAGAAGGAGTCACAATGACACCCGTTCATCGCCACTGGCGCACGCGCATGGCTAAGGCCCATGTAAGCAGCTAGGGGCAGGCACGCAAGTGCTGAGCCCAACCCGACCGACGACAACCGCACATCGCAACCTCGCGAGTGCACAACCAGAAACCGCGCCACAGACCATCGCCTGGTCCTAACGCACATCTTGGGGAGACCCCATGAAGAAGACCGCCGCCTGCCGTGGCCCGAGCAATCGGGTCGCCCAAAGCAACCTTTTTAGCTAGACCCACAGCGCCGGCCAACGCACCCTCACCACCCGTTCCTCCAATGTGGATTGACGAATTGTGGCGGGTGCTCGCCAAAGCCTGTACGCGGCAGTTCCGCGGAACTTCGGAGCGGGAACAAGGTCGAAAGATCGCCCACTCCCTATACGTTGCTTGACGTGGAAAGTACGCCGGTTCGTCCGACGCCACAGTACCGGCTATCCGGTCCGTCGAACAACGTTGTGTCGCTTTGCCGAAGACCGAGCCCGGAGGGCATGTGCCCAAAAATTCCGGACAGGAGCCCGTGGTCCGCTGACTTGTTCAGCTGTGACTCTGGCCAATCTGGCCCGCTCCATCGCTTCGCCAAATGTCGACAACGCCCCGCAGATTGCGGGGCGTAATTTTTTATTTTCATTCAATGAAAATAATACTTCAAAGCCCCGCCAAAGCGGGGCGAAGTAGTGTATATAATTTAACGAAGTAGGGTACTATATTATTGGGTCTCAGGTCGCTCTTCCACTTGGTTATCTATAAAATTTAATTATAAAAGTAATTTAAAACCCCGCCGCCTGCCTGCCGGTAGGCAGGTATGTCGGAGGGGTTCCTATTAGTCTTCTGATCCCATATATAAAGTATATTACTATTTAATTTCGTACTGCAATGTCACACTCACCGTTGTTTCTTGGGAGCCGGGCTCAATTGATGGAGCAACGGACGATTCTGCACCACCCATACTCTTTAATGCGTAGGCATACATAGGACGTGGATAATTTCCGTTTTCTGTAATGCCGAGCAATCTGCCGACAGAAAATCCTCCTGCTTTTGCGAGCGCCTCTGCTTTTACTTTTGCTTTCTGGATTGCTTCCGCGCGCGCAATATCTTGCGCCGAAGTTGGGTCATCAATTGTAAATTGGAATGAGGACACCGAGTTTGCGCCGTTATTTACTACTCCAGCGAGTATGTCGCCCACCTTTCCAAAATCACGCACTTTTACAAGCACCGTTTGATTAATTTCATACCCCACAATTTCGGGAGGTGGGCACACAGCGCCATCCCGAGGGCACGCGTTGTACTGATAGCGGGGCTGTAACGAATAATTCTGTGTCTTGATATCCTTATCTTCCACACCGTTGCTTTTTACAAATGCAATTGCCTTGTTCATCTTGTCTGTGTTATCGGTCTGAATCTTTGCCAAATCTTTTCCGCCCTGCGTCACCACGCTAAACGTAAATGTGGCCACATCGGGAATAGAGACCGATTTCCCTTCCGCGCTCACAGAAAAACTGCGAAACGAGCTTGGCTGAATTGATTTTGAAAATGCATCGGAATAGTTCCATACGGCAAATGCCACCAAAACCGCCGACACCCCGAATGCCACTGATACGTACTTTTTTATTTGTTCTTGTTCCATTGGAACATTATACCACGCCTGCTGGCTTTGGTATTTCCTACGTTCGGTCTGCTGACCTCAGTATTTCCTCACTCTCGTTCGGTCATCACTCGCGTTCGGTCATACCACGCCCGCACATACACGCTATTTTGCCTTGAATGCGCGACGCATGCGTGTGAGTACCTCGTCAATTTCCGCGCGGGTGGTCGCTCTTCCAAAACTAAATCTAATTCCGCGCGACGCGTTTTCAAGAAGTGCCGAGAGTACATGCGAATGCGTTGAGGCGCGCGAAGCACACGCGGACCCCGATGAGGCCGCGATGCCCATCATATCAAGTCGCACAAGTGTATCGTCCAAAGGTGCACCACGCCACGCAACATTTAATATGTGCGGTGAAGCATGTGCGAATTGTTTCTCGGGAAATCCGTAAACATGCGCATCAGGAAGTATCTTTTTTATATTTATCCAAAAATATTTCTTAAGCGTGAGTAATCGCGTGTATTCTTTTTTTCTTTCTTTTATTGCAAGTTTTATTGCTTCTGCAAATCCAACGATACACGCTATATTCTCGGTGCCGGACCGCAAGCCAAACTCCTGCCCGCCTCCCGTGATAATGGGTGCGGTTAGTTTTGTATTTTTTACATAAAGACATCCGACACCCTTCGGACCACCAATCTTATGCCCCGAAAGTGTCATCATGTCTATACCCAACATATTTACATCACATTCAAAATAATTAAATGCCTGAACTGCGTCTGTGTGCAGTAATGGATAGGAGCGCGAGGAATTTTTAATTTTCAATTTGTAATTTTTAATAACTGACGCAATCTCCACTATCGGCTCCACGGTCCCAATCTCATTATTCACATACATCACAGACACTATCACCGTTCGTTCGTTTAATTCATATTTCAGACGCGGTATATCAATGACGCCGTTCTCGTTCACGGGAATCATCACGAACTCCACGCCATCGCGAGATAAGTCCTTTGCGGTCTCCAAAACCGATTCGTGTTCAATCGCGGAAATTATGACGCGTGGTTTGATATTCGGATTTGCTAATTTAAATACGCGCACCGCACCACGTAGTGCGAGATTATTCGCCTCGGTCGCGCTTCCCGTAAAAATAATTTCGCGAAATGATGCGTTGATTGCCTTGGCTACCATCTCGCGTGCCTTATCAATCGCCGCAATCGCAATCTGCCCCGTGGAATGCAACGAGCTAGGATTTCCAAAGTGTGTAGAAAAATACGGCATCATTGCTTTTACTACTTCGCGTCGCACGGGTGTAGACGCCGCATGGTCAAAATAGATATGCTTCATATATATATATGTATGTATGTATGTATTGTCCTCATCCTATCGCATTTTTTGTGAAATAAAAACCCCCGCCATCGGCGGGGGAAGTGAAATTAAGTGCCGTCATCGGGGCGCACATTGTAGGTCGCGCGCACCCTTGGCTCAAGATATTGGCGAACTTCAAAGAGCTGTGCGAAGTGGCCACGGAGCATATGCTCAAGTAGCGAGAAACCTCCGAATGGCGGATCGCCGTTCCGGTCCCAAAGCCGTGTGCCACGACCAGTTCCGTCTCCGTAAAGCGCATCCGCAAGTTTGTAGATGCTCACAAGGTTTGCAAGCCGCTCAAACTTGTTACGCCTATCGTGAGAAAAACTTTTCCCGGCATCCGCTTTCTTCACCCAATACTTCCAGCACTTAGCGCTTCTCGTGTTAAGTCCCAAAAGTATCTGACACTCTGCGGGCGTAAGATACAACACCTGCGAAATACGAACAAAGACCTTCAAAAAAACGACGAGCTTTTCGTCGAGATCGATTTTCTCTTTGCATTCCATGAGTGGTTCCACAAAAACAGGAATGTGAGAGGTGAAAAGAACGTCGACACTCTCCTCAAGAAAACGCTTGCTGTTTGGCTTTCGCATTTTTCTCTCCTTAAATAGCTACTCTCTTTATATGCCAAAACAAATCTTGTGTAAAGAAAAACCGCCTCATGTGAGGCGGTGAAAATCTATCTGAAAAATATGAAACGGGGCGACCCATTGGGAATTCTTGGGTCATCGTTCACGTTTGGCGCATCAGGCCCACTGTAAACCTTGGTCTTGCTATCGGGATGTTTTGCGAAAAGTTGCAATGACCACACGTGGTAACCGTTGCTCCGATTCACCGTACCGAGAACGCGATATCCCGTCCACACGGCCTTCTCGTCCGCTTTCAGGATATCTTTCAAGAATTTTATCACGTCTTCGTCGTTTGCGGTGTGAACCCAGTATTCAAATCCAAGCTCACCCGTTCCCGTGTATTCCATAAAACATAGGCGGGTGTGCTCGTAGTCCCACGTTAAGCATCGGTCATGATCGGCGGACATTACCTTTTCCCGCTCCTCATACTCATTCGGAAATTGGAACTGTCGCAAAAGCATCAGCTCGGCATCACCGAACGAACCCATTACATCAAATCGGTAAGGATTCGCCTTCATCATAGACCTTCGTTTACGTGGACTCATTGCACCCCTCCTTGGGAAAATAACTATTACTGTTATACGTTAAATCAAATGTTTTGTAAAGCTTTTCCCGAACAAAAACTATTTGTATGAAGGATTGTTTTCGGGCACGCCGAAAAGCACATTTGCAAACCGCGCACCATCCAGTAAAGGCATTCACCGCATCCAAACCACCCAGCACATCAAACAATGCGTCGTCCTTGGAAATCTTCTTTTGTCCGAAGCCGGTCTCCCCCGCATCCCCCGCTCCGGTAAAGAATTTCGTGTTCATACAACCATTATATGACAAATCCCATTCGCTACAGCGAATGGGATTTGTTAAACACACTTAGTTGATTACAGTGTGTTCACATCACCGTTAATCGCCTGAAACTCCTCGTCAAGATTTACCGTATCAATGATTGTCGCCGAATTCTGAATTGCGGAGAGCGATTCATCCGCTGTTGATGCAGACGGTGCCGCAGGTTGTGCGCCCACTCTCATCCACACAAATACTGCAATTGCGAGAATAACAAGAATTGCGAGAATAATTATTTTTGTTTTTCCCCCATTGTTTGGTTCCATAATGTAATTAGTAATTGATGTTCGCGACTTTTATTGATTTGTGCTTGTTGCGGTTGATGTTGCATTCGGCTCACGTTCACCAATACCTTTTATCGACGCGAGTGTGGTCGCCGCAGTATGCACGGCAACACGGGCATTCTTCACTGCTGTTTCTACTACACGCAAATCATTTCTCAATGAATCACGAATTGTTTTTATTTCCGCTCTCACTGTCTCAGGCGTAGACGTAGTAATAGTTGCCACGTATGCCTTTCCCGATTGGAGAACTAGTGTCGCACGTACTGCCGCAATACTTGTTGAAGCAGCTGCAATCGCAGTTCGCACGGGTGTTACCACAAGACCTCGCGCCTCTGCTTTATTCGCTCTTGAAACAATGTTCACTAAGACCTTATCAAGCTGATCCAACTTCGCTGAATAGCGTTCTACAATGCGCTTATTCATCTCACCCAGATTCTTGTCAATACGCTTTACCGTTTCTTTCTTTTTCGCATCTTTGATATCTTCAATCGCTTTCTTTGCTTCCTCGCGCTTCTGCTCTAATGCTTTCTTTGCGGACTCGCGCGCCGACTCCATATCTTTTTTGAACTGTTCGCGAGTGGCTTCCATTTGCTTTTCTAACACCTCGCGCTTCTGTTTGAATGTTGCCTTGGCCGCCTCGCGAAGTTTTTCTGCATCTTGCTTGAGCTGTTCGCGAGTGGCTTCCGCCTGCGTTTTAATATCTTCGCTTTTTTGTTCCACAGAAGCTTTTGTCGCTTCACGAATATTGCGAACCTCGCCACCTGCGCTCGGTTGCGTTCCCGCTGATGTTTGCGCGCTCGCCATAAATGGCAACGCCATGCTTGCCACAAGCATTACTGAAAATATTTTGTGTTTCATATAATTTTTATTTATTTTGCTCTTTATTCACCGACCTTTAGTGTATGTGATTAGTATAGCAAAAATGCCCGCGTTCGAGCATTTTGTTTCTTAGGACGATTTACTTTGCTCTCACCTGAGAAAGAATGGATGTGGTTACGGTCTCGTAATCGTCCTTTGACACAGACCACACGCCGGGCTTGTAGGGATTACCGATATCGTTCACTAACTGAATAATGAGTGTGGCAATAAAAGTAATGGCGGCTAAAAACGTTAGTTGAAAAAATAAATTGGGAATAAGTAAAAGAAAGACACCCACAACTAAACCGATAGAAACAGTGTAGAGTGTCACGAGCAATAGTTGTGGAAATGTCTCCTTTGCTTTTTTAAGTCGTTGAGACCTAAATGTTGTAATGTCTATCACTCGCTCAACTAAAAGTCCGAATGTAATTTTATTTTTTTCACTCTTTATAAGATCCACGTCGTTGATTGATTGCATTACCCGCTCAAGAAGCACCGAGGTATTGTTATTTGGTTGTCCATCTGCCATATGTGGCCACTCATCATGCGCAACAGACACGCCATAATGCTTCACATTATTCACAATTTTTTCTTTAACCAAATCTTGTCCCTCCACATACTGGGTCATGTCCAATATATCCCCCATACAAATAACCTCCTGATTGATAGTTCCCTTAAGGTCCTGAAATCTGGTGAACGCAATCAAAATAGAGAAACCGGCGGTGATAGAAAAAATCGTAGCGGCAATAGTCGCAAACACAGTGGGTGGTGGAGTGAACAATTTGAGTTGAGTAAATTGGTATAAATAAAAACCAACCGCACATACCACAAGCGCAATAACAACGCTCGTTATCATTGCTTTGGCTGTGTAAAAAGAGCTTGTGTGTTTTTTGTTCATAAAATTTAGATTGTAATAAAATTATACCATGGGAAAATTTCCCGCGTCCCGACCCCTCCTTTTTATTCGAGTCCCGTCACCAGAAACAAAATATTCCGGCGCAATGCCGGAATATTTGTTTTTGGGGTGGGCGACGGGACTCGAACCCGCAACCGCCAGATCCACAATCTGGTGCTCTACCATTGAGCTACGCCCACCATACTACTTTTCAATAGTAGCGGAAGTTGGCGTAATATTACAACCCTTCAAGCGAGCCTATCCTATTAGTTTTTTGAGGTCGCCCATCTCGCTCCTCGTTGTTGCTTTGAACACTCTTCTTTCCTTTTTTCGCGTAAAGCGAAGTTTGCGTTCGCGGACCCCATCGTCTTTCACATTTCTCGGCGGTTCTGTCGGAATACGTGGTTTCTTCACTTTGATTGCGTCCGTAATAAGTGTGTTCATTAATTCAATTCCCGTATCGCGATTCTCTTCCTGCGAACGTTCCTCGCTACACATAACTTCAAGTTCGTCTTTTTTATTAATACGATGCGTGAGATTTTTTCGCACCATTTTTTTCTGTGCTTCGGTAAGCGGAAGTTTTGCTATGAGCGCCCACATCTGCACTTTATGTGACCGCCTCTCAGCGTTATGTCCCCCAGGACCACCCGAACGCACCGCCTTCATACGCACACTTTCCTTTGTTACAAATGTTTTTGCCATAGTTAAAAATTGTTTTGTTTATCCCGTTAAAGTTTTTTATTTTTTGATAGTCGTCTATCTATGATTTTTTATTCTTACCTCAGCTATCATTATACAAGCTTGTAAAACTCTAACGGGATTTATTTCGACGCGTCTGGAAAAATTTCCTTACTTGTAGTATAACAGTTTGGCATGGTGCAATTCTTAAATACGGTCGGCGAGCTCATAGTCCAATACCCCGCATTGACTTATTTTATTATAGGCGTGGCAATATTGATTCAGGGTGAGCTTGCGATTCTTCTTGCGGTATTGCTTATCGTAAGTGGTAAATTAACATGGTCAGAGTTCCTTATCTTTGCACCACTGTCACTTGTAATCGGAGAAACAATTGTCTTTATGATTGGCAGAATGTTGCGCAACACACGTTTCGGTTGGAGGATCTACCGCAACAAATTAAAACCAAGCAAACGTTTTCAGTCATACTTTTATTATTTGAAGATGAACCTCACCAAGCTATTGGTGGGCGCAAAATTTCTTATCGGTGTAAACATCTTCGTCATTCTTTTGGCGGGGTGGTCCAAAACAAAATTTAGTACATTTATGCGCTCATATCTTACGGGCGTCATACTCTGGTTCACTACCGTAACGGGCGTTGCTTATTTCTTTATGTCCGGGCTCACCTACCTGAAGACTGAAAAAATATTCAAACAGGCCGAGTACGGAATCCTTATCGTGATAGTACTTATCTTCGCGATGGAATTCATATTCAAAAAACTACTGAGCAAAGGAATTCCATTCCAAGAAAAGGAGGTGAAGGAGGCCTTGGAGGAAAACGAGCGCGACGCATTGCAATAATCTTATCTTAGTGCTAATTTTTTGATAGTTCCAAACCCAAAGGAGGGGCGTATGAGCAAGGTCGAGACAAAGGGAGACTTGCAAACAAAGAGATGGGCATGCGTAGTGTGCAAGAAAAAAGGAATCGCGGAAAGCAGGGTTGAGCATCGTCTCCCGGCCGACGAGGTTCCCGACGTGGGTGGCTGCGACTACAGCACCTACACCGACCACAAGGTCACGGGTGGAAAGCTTCTAGAAGTTCGCCCAGATGTTCCGTGGGAATCGTGGGTTGTAACTCTAGTCAGCCATGCTCCGCTTGGTGGCATTTGCACCAACTGCCTCACAGAAGATTCCATCAGGGATCTTTTGCCGAACATCACCTTCGCCAAAGAATCGGCGGAATAAAATCAAATCCCCCCGTGATAGCGGGGGATTTTTCTTTCTATTTTACTATTTTTACATCCAAATATTCCCTACATGTGTGTTATAATTTACTCAGTGGTAGTAAATAATAACAACAAGATTACCTGGTCAAAAGAACTCGCGTATGCAAGTGGGCTTATTGCGTCCGACGGAAATCTTTGCGAACCAAGAAAACGCATCCAATTCAAAACCGCCGACATAGAATTAGTGGAAAATTTAAAGATCGCGCTTAAAGTAAAAACAAAAACAGGGGTTGCAAAATCGATTCTCGGCAAAAATCACTATTATATTATTTTCACTGACGCTCCCTTGCACGACTTTTTGAATTCTGCTGGCATACATCCACGAAAATCGCGCACAATAAAAAACGTCAAGGTGCCCAACAAATTTTTTAGAGATTTTTTGAGGGGGCTCTTTGACGGAGATGGCACATTCTACACATTTTGGGATACGCGTTGGCCCAATAGTTTCGGATTTCAAATATCGTTTGCGTCCGCGAGTAAAGATTTTATTGAGTGGCTTAAAGTGAAGAACTCTACGCTTTTCGGCGTAAAGGGGTTTATACGCAAAGGCAAGGCGGTCTACAACCTCCGTTACGTAAAGGGAGACACTAGAAAATTATTTAAAACAATGTATTATGATAAACACTTACTTTTCCTAACAAGAAAGCGAGAAAAGATGGTTAAAAGCTTCAAGAAAGATGAGGCGATAGCAAAGAAAAGGAAAAGAAGAACGCCGCCGCGGTAGCTCAGCGGTAGAGCGCGGCCCTGAAGAGGCCGGCGTCGGGGGTTCAACTCCCTCCCGCGGCACCACGTAGGAAATTGCAAGCAAGTTGGGCTCGCCTCGCTTCGCTCGGCGACT
>CAYHGT010000004.1:0-57492 GCA_964356375.1 uncultured Candidatus Saccharibacteria bacterium | reverse complement strand
CATACATGTTCATATTCTATGCTTTGGGTGTTTCCAAGCTATTGAAGCATTACGCCCGCTTGACTAGTTTATAGAATGGTGCTACTATTGACCTTAAGATAGTTACCTGATAAAAAATCGTCGAGCTTCTTTTGGGAAACTAAACTTTAGGATAAAACCTTAAAATACAAATTAAACTAACTTAACAACATGGAAGGAACAATTAAGAATCTTACAGAAAAAAAAGGATTCGGATTTATTACCGTTGATGGCGAAGAGAAAGATTTATTTTTTCACAGCAACGAGCTCAAAGGAGTAACCTTTGATGAGCTCCAGAAAGGTGACAGAGTATCTTTTGAGAAAGCCGATTCTCCGAAAGGACCCAACGCTGTAAACGTATCCCGCATCTAACCACGATGCATAAAATATCCCCGCTTAGGCGGGGATATTTTTATTTGCTGTTATACTACATATATATGGAATTAACCGTACACATGCAATGTCCTAAATGTAAGGCAGACATCTTGGAGACCGCTTATTTTTGTTCCAACTGTGGCAGGTCATTAAGGTCTAAGCCAGAAGATACTTCTATTGTAAAACAAATTTTTGTTTATTTCGTGAGCCTTTTTCTTGCGCCGTTTGGCTTGGGGTACGCCTT
The DNA here is from genome assembly GCA_964356375.1 of uncultured Candidatus Saccharibacteria bacterium. Lineage (GTDB taxonomy): Bacteria > Patescibacteriota > Minisyncoccia > UBA6257 > GWB1-50-10 > CAIKKG01. The sequence goes on along the minus strand of CAYHGT010000004.1, from coordinate 56,855 downwards.
TAAATATTTACGGCAGACGGACCGAAAGGCGAGGATGATAGGAGTTATATCTTTGATATTAACAGTTGTCGCCATAATTGCGGTTGTTGTTATTTCAACAGCATTTTTGGAACAACAATATAGCGCGATTAACGCGATTAGTGGGAGCGGGCTATAGAAAAAAATACCCCCGCGATAAACGGGGGAAATTAGTTATCTATTCTGTGATGTCCTTTACACCGATGTTCGGAGGTACGAACCGTCCTGCAACGTGGGCAGATTTCTTCTTGGAGTACGTCATCTTTTGATGGATGCGCCTTACAATGATTACAGAAAAAAACTTCTTTTTCGGTAACTGTAATTGGGTGTCCACAGTTTTCACAAAGCAATACGGTCTCCGCCTTATTCCCCGATAGTGTGACGTCGCATCGCGGACAGTATGGTTCCATTTTGCCAGTAACCTGAAGTTGCAGTTTGCAAAAGATACAATGCAGGATGCCGTGTGGTCCTTTAACAATATATTCCATATGAACCTCCACAGTTAAGTATCTATGTGTATGGTAGGTGAGGCGCAGAATTCGTCAAGTTTGCCGTGTGTCACCATAATGAAGATATGAGATTCGTGTTGCGTTCAAAAATTCATAAGGCGCCCGTAACCGAGGTGGCCCCTTTCTCATTCAAATCCTAGTGGGGTCAAACAGATTTTAATGTGCCCCCGCAGTAAGAGTACTTCCGTGGTGGCACCGCACTCGAAAATGCAAATATGCCTTCTGGCTCATTTGCATTTTACTCGTTTGTGCCCCCACTAGGATTTGAACCTAGAACCAACTGCTTAAGAGGCAGCTGCTCTACCGTTGAGCTATAGGGGCAATGCGCGTTGAAACAATTTTTAACTACGGAAGATACAACTATTCTGCCATTCTGCTATCTGGGCATCAGATTCCTACTATATCCAATTCTACTTTCAAAATCAATTCTATTGCGCCGTGATGGCGGAGAGCAAAATGACGCTTACGACCGCAAGAACGATGCCAAAAACTTGGTGTGCGCGCAACGTTTCTTTATTAAACACAACGCCAAGTATTGCCGCAAATGCAATATATGCTTCACTCACGCTCGTCGCAATCGCAATCGGAATATATGTTGTGCTGTAGAAATATGCGACCCACGCCAAGTTATCAATAAAACCCACGCCCAAAATAAGATATTTATTCCTCTTCCAATCGCCCACAATCTGTCCAAGTTGTTTGGTGGAAGCAAGATAAATAAGCGCAATCCAATTGCCAAATTTTCGCGTACTTTTTTGTATTAAAAAATCACCAAATCCCCAGCTAAATAACGCCAGAAGCGCAAATGTAATACCTATAATATGCATGAAATGGTGTTTACACTGAGCGAGCGAAGCAAGTTGAAGTGTGCCCCCGGAGGGATTCGAACCCCCAATAACAGGTTCGAAGCCTGTCGTGATATCCGTTTCACTACAGGGGCGGACATCACAAGCATTGTAGCCGATTTCTGGCAAAAATAAACCCCATCGCATAGAATAAGAAAGGATGAAGACCAAGATTCCGAATGAAATAGAGGATATTGCACGCGTACTCTCTAACGCGGGTTTTGAGGCACACCTTGTGGGCGGATCACTTCGCGACATGCTTTTGGGTGTTGCGCCAAAAGATTGGGATATTGCGACTAATGCGCGCCCCGAAGATGTGCAGAAACTTTTTGCAACCTATGGCGGTCGTACGATAGAAGACCCCGCGACTGTCTATGAAAATTCATTTGGTACCGTGGGTATTAAAACTGAGTCGGAAGATGAGACGTTAAAAATTGTGGAGGTGACGACCTATCGTATTGAGGGGAAGTATACGGATAAGCGTCATCCCGATGAGGTGCAGTTTGCAAAAACAATTGAGGAGGATTTGAGTCGTAGGGATTTTACCGTGAATGCCATCGCATTCAATCTTTCTAATCATGCACTTACAAAATCGCATCTCGTAGACCCATTCAATGGAATGGGTGATTTAGAGAAAAAACAGTTGCGTACCGTGGGGGATGCGAACAAGCGATTTGAGGAGGACGCGCTTCGTCTTATGCGCGCGGTTCGATTTTCGGCGCAACTTGGATTTGAGATTGAACACGCAACGAAGCACGCAATACAAGAAAATGCGGGGTTATTGGAAATGATTGCAAAAGAGCGTGTTCGTGATGAACTCTCAAAATTGGTTATGACGCCGAATGCGGCAATGGGAATTGTTGCGATGGAGGAGCTTGGGCTTTTGAAGTTTGTGATTCCTGAACTGCGCGAGGGAATCGCGTGCGGACAGAATAAGCATCACATCTATACGGTGTTTGACCACAATGTACGCGCCCTTCATTATTCGGTAGAGAAAAACTACTCACTTATTGTGCGTCTCTCTTCGCTTTTGCATGATGTGGGAAAGCCGCGTACGAAGGGTGGCGATGGACCTAATTCAACTTTTTACAATCACGAAGTCGTAGGGGCCCGAATGACGACAAAAATTTTGGACAGGTTGCGCTACTCAAAAGAAATTATTGAGGCGGTCTCGCATCTCGTGCGATGCCATCTTTTCTATTACAACGTGGGCGAGGTGACGGAGGCGGGCGTGCGTCGTTTTTTGAGTCGTGTAGGGCCCGAAAACGTTCCAGACCTTTTGCAAGTGCGCGAGGCGGATCGCATTGGTTCGGGTGTGCCGAAGGCCTTCCCATATAAATTACGTCACCTACTTTTTATGATTGATAAGGTGAAGAACGACCCCATAAGTCCAAAAATGGTGAAGTTGAATGGCAATGAACTTATGGAGCTTCTTTCAATTCCGCCAAGCAGAAAGGTTGGATATATTCTGTCTATTCTTTTGGAAGATGTAATTGAAGATCCCGAAAAAAATGAGAAAGAATCTCTTATTCTACGCGCCAAAGAATTAAATTTTTTGGATGAGGTGGAACTTGCAAAGATGGCAGAACGCGCTACGGAACACAAAGACGAGTTTGAGGCGGGCGTGGAGGAGGAGATGAAGAAGAAGCACAAGGTGCAATAGTTATTTACTAAATAATTCATCTCATATATATTAGATAAGTCGTTTTGGATTGTAGCACTCGGGCTGTCGTATACCGGTAGTACGCACGATTCGGGTTCGTGCAGACTGGGTTCGATTCCCAGCAGCCCGACAAAACAAAAACTAGCCCAACGGGGCTATTTTTTGTTTTCGTGTTTTGCTGGGAATCGAACGGGAAAGGGGTCGGGGAAACGAAAGTTTCTCCGTGGCGGAAATACTAAAACCGAGGGGTTTTAGGGAGGGAGCAATGTTGCATGCGAACGACGTTCGCTTCCCAGCAGCCCGACAATAAAAGAACCCGTGAGGGTTCTTTTATTGTCGGGCTTAGAAATGCGATTTATCGCATTTCGGCTGGAATCGAAGGGCGGAGCGATGCGCACTCAGAAGAATGCGCCGCGAGCCTCTGCTTGAGTCCGCCGTGAGCGACGACCGAGCGTGAGCGACGACCGAGCGTGAGCGAGGAAGTACTGAGCACAGCAGTGCGAACGTAGGAAGTACTGAGCGCACCAGCGCGTATGTGCCCGACACAAATTTTGTTCACAAGTCTGCGAGTGGGCACAAAATTTAGTGCCCCGCCAACGGCGGTGGCAACAAAATAGCCCAGATGAGCTATTTTAGTTTTTTTTATTCAATTTCGTACCATACAAAATAAATACTTGACCCCGACGCTCTGTCGGGCCTGCCTGCCGGTAGGCAGGGTTGATTTATATGGCAAGGCGTGGCATTAGTAATACAGTAACTTCACAAAAGGGAGGGTGACCATGACTCTGCTTCAAGCTTGGTGCGCGCGTATCGCAATTGCATTCATGCTCGTATCTTTTGGGTACGCGATGCCTATTTCGCGGAACAACGTATCCGTGCTTTCTCTTAGTCAAGAACAGAATGATGGTGAGAGCTTTAAGGTGCTACGCATGGGTATCTGGTGTTACCCATTGAAGGACGGTACCGCTCTAGTGATTGAGTGTATAAAAGATATGCCTGCTAAAATGGCGGGGGTACAGGAGTGGGACGTCATCATTTCCATTAACCGAGAAGAGCTCACCAAAGGAAATTCGCTTAAAAAAATTCTACAAAAATACAACACAGGCGATACGATAGTACTCGGAATCGTACGCGATAAAGAGACGCTATCCATTTCCCTTCAGTTAGGCGAACAGGAGAAACCATAGAATCCATGCCCCGCAATGCGGGGCGTTTTTTTATCTCCCAACTGGAGATAACCACGCGAAGCTCCGAAGCCTTTAGGAGCGTAGTTTGGTAGTTTGTTTCTGCGCAACATTTCTAACGAGATTAATTTTTCTCAGCGAGCTATAATGAGCAGTATGAAAGTTATTGTGGTTGGACAAAATGCGAAGGTAATAATTCCGTTGGTCAAAAAGTCGGGGTTTACAATTGTGAAAACAAAACCGGATTTTATTGTAAGTTATGGAGGCGATGGCACACTTATGCACGCCGAACATTTGTATCCTGGAATCCCCAAAATAATTTTGAAGGGAAGTTTGGTGTGCAAGAAGGCATCACCATTTCCCAATGACGAGGTATTGAAGCGCATACGTGCCAAGAAATATACAATTGGAAAAGCGTGGAAGCTTGAGGCACACGCGAACGGGAAAGTGCTCGTTGGATTGAATGATATTGTGATACACAACACCGATATGCGTCACGCGATGCGCTACACGGTGTCGGTTGATGGCGCGCAGATTGCGAACAGTATTATTGGTGACGGAGTTGTGGTCGCGACACCATTTGGGTCCACGGGATATTATAGAAGTATTACCGACAGCTTTTTTGAAGTTGGGTTGGGTCTCGCATTTAATAATAGTACCGAGCAGGCGGACCATATTGTGTTGAATGAAGAGCGCAAGGTTTCAATTCATATTTTGCGAGGACCCGCGGTTGTCTATGCGGATAATCAGGAGGATTCAATTACTTTGCAAGGAGGAGAGGTGATTATTGTCTATAAATCAAAGCAGTTCGCAAAAATTGTGAGACCAAAATAGGGAAGTGTGCGCCATTGACCCCGACGTACTGTCGGGGTTGACTTTTAGCCATAAATCGGTTAGAATTTGTGAGTTCTAAAAATAGTACATTTACATTATATTACTGCGCTTGGTTGTGGCATTTAGTTCGCGATACGCATATTCGTGAACTGCACGCTGCAACTAAGCGGCCAACTACTTCGTGGAGAAGTTATATGGGCAATAACAGCACGAAAAACAAAACCGACGGGAGATTCCCGTACGCCAAGAAGAGTGGCGCTGTCGAAGAAAAGAAAGAGCCCGCTTTCGAAGTTGATTGTGGGGCGAACGCGAAGGTCCCTCCTCGGCTCACGCTGAAGGAGCACACGCGACTTGGTATTTTGAAATTTGAGCTTCGTGGCGATGAGGTCTATGCGAACGGGCGCAAGGTTGAGCTCGTGTCTTGCGCGGACCCGAAGACGAACGCGATGCTTGAGCGAGACGTGGTGCTCACGCAGGTGTTGGCCGGGCGGAGGCCCCTCAACTCGTGCGCGCGCGATTTTTTCGCCGAGAACGGAAAGGCCATCCCTGGGTCGTGGAAGAAGAAGAGCATCTTTTTTCCCGCGACGACTTTCGGGGCGCCGAACGGCGACCCGTGCATCCCTTGCCTCTACGACAACTGTGGTTGGTCTTGGAGCGACCTCATGATGGGGAAGCACGATGTGTTCGGGAAGAACGCGTACATCGCGGTTATCTAGTGGTCAATCACCCCCGACGTTTGTCGGGGGCCTTTTATTTATTGGTACCACATATATAAAGGCGCTTTTATATTATGTGAATAAAGTACGACATGTTTAATATTCAAGTCCCTATCCCTCATTGGTTTAGAATGCTATACTTTAAAATAAGTGATGAAAAAAATCTTTCACGTTTTTAAATTTATTTTTGTATTTACTTTTGTGCTTGTATGGATTTTTTCCGGATGGTTGCAGATTTCAAGATATCCCAAATTTCCGCCGAAAATTCAGGAAGCGCGGGCGGCGACGTAAAACCATGATTCCAAAAGAAAACAATTTTGCGTTTATAGACAGCCAAAATCTCAATCTTGGCATTCGCGTTCAAGGTTGGGAGCTTGATTTCGCGCGGTTTTGTATATATCTCAAGGACAAATATTGCATCACCAAAGCGTTCCTTTGTATCGGCTACGTAAAGGGCAACGAAGGTTTATACAAGTATCTGCAAGAGAGCGGGTATATTTGCGTGTTCAAGCCGACTCTTGAGTTACCCGACGGAGATGTAAAGGGCAATGTGGATGCGGAGCTTGTCTTGCACACCATGATACATATCAATGACTTTGACCGGGCACTCATCGTTAGCGGCGACGGAGATTTTCACTGCCTTATTGGGCATCTCTTGGAACAGAAAAAACTACTTGCCCTGATGGTACCAAATCATAAAAAATATTCCGGACTTTTGAAACAAAAAGATTTTCTGCCACATACAAGATTTGTAGCTGATATAAAAAATAAGGTCCAAAAAAAGAAAGACCCCAACGAGGACAAAACCTCGTCAGGGCACCCTTTCCGTTCGTGATGATATAATACTAACAAGTCCCAAAAAAATGTCAAATCCAAAACTGTGGAAAAGTAAAATTGTTAAAACAAGTAGATTTCTGCTTATTTTTGCGGTGATTTTTGGCTGGACTTTTTTTGGACAACCATGGATTTTACTGTACGCCCAGGAGGCAACCTCCACGCCGCGGGCGGCGACTTCCACTCCTCCTGAATTGCAAACTGCGACGTCGTCGCAAACGACCGCGACGCAAGAAGCGGCGACAAGCACCGCTACTACAACACCATCTGGCTTGTCGGGCCAAGAGGTGACGGCGACTTCAACGAAAGCGCAAGTAGGGGAAGAAACTCAAACAGAAGAAATCCAGACGGAAGAAGCGCCTATATTCGCACCGCCTCCTCCACCGCTTAAAGAAAGAAAATTTAATGGGGATGTCCGGCTTGATAAAAACGCGCGTCATTCCTGCCAGGCAAAGAGTTTTAGCGTCAATCTTTCGGCTCAAGACCGGGTCATTATTGAACTTGAACTGACCGGTTCGCGGAGCGACACCGAGGATATTGAAATCGGCAGTTTGCCGTTGGGTATTGATATTACATTTTTAAACAACGCCAGCTATTCGTTCTCTTCTCAAAAAAGCGACAGTGGAGCGGTTTTGCAAATTACCAACCAGCCCGGTTCGCAAAAGGGAAATTTCAGCGTTCCAATTATTTATGCCAGCGGGAATTCTACAACAATTTGCCAGATAAATGTCATCAATCTATGAGTGTAAAGAAAACAGGACAATTTATTTTGATATTAATTATTGCCACGACCTGGGTCTTTTCCGGCTGGCCACAGATTTTCAATTTCCCTCCTGAAATTCAAAAAGCGCACGCGCAAGCGCCAGCGCCTGCTTTCAAATCATTCAGCGCCATTGCGGCAAGCACTGGAGTGGATGTAACAGTGACGCTTGGGACCCACGCGACCAATGATATTATGCTGATTGGGGTTATTGTCCGCGATGTAAATGACACGATTACTTGGCCCACCGGCTGGGCGCAAATCGCGACAGTGGATCGCGGCACGACTGCTCGCTACTGGTGGGCTTGGAAACGGGCAGCATCCAGCGCAGAAACAAATCCTCTGGTAGATAAAAACACCACGACCGGCGAGACCTACGCCGCTGTTATTATTTTTAGCGGGGCAATTACGACCGGTGACCCATGGGAGGTCAAAGGAACGGCTGGCACCACGGCCGTTGACCCGTCAGTGTTCACCGGAATTACAACGCTCACCGATAACTCGCTGGTAGTGGCGGCGGTTCCTGGTGAGGACAACAATAACGCGTCCATTATAACAACAGGAACCGATCCGGCAGCTTACACCGAACATTATGTAGAATCAACTACGGGCGCGGACGGAGTTGTTACGTTTAGTGAGGCGGCTCGGACAACCGCCGGCGCCACCGGAAATGTTTCGGTTAACTGGAATACGGCAATTCCAGTTGGCGCAGGCGGCATAGTACTGGCTCTTAAACCGGAACCGCCGACATACAACCAAGCCACCTATCGCCTGTTTAATAATTTGGATTCCACTGATGTGGGGACGGCGCTGGCGGTGCAGGACACGGCCGCGACTTTGGGTTCGGCCGGCGCGGCGTTTCGTTTGAGAACGCTTTTGCATATCGGCGCGAATCAACTTATCGTAAGCGGCCAGCAATTCAAGCTCCAGTTTGCTCAGCAGTCCGGTACCTGTGATACCGGATTTGTCGGCGAGACCTATGCCGATGTTACCGCCGCGACCGTGATCGCATATAAAGATAACGCGACACCAGCTGACGGCGCGACTCTGACCGCTAACGCCAATGACCCGACTCACGGCGCGGATACGATTGTCAATCAAACCTACGAGGAGTTAAATAACTTCACTAATTCCGTGGCGGCTATTCCCGCGACCCAAGACGGCAAATGGGATTTCTCGCTTTTTGACAACGGCGCTACGGCAAGCACTGCCTATTGTTTGCGTGCAGTAAAATCCGATGGCACGGTTTTGAACACTTATACCGTCATTCCCCAAATCACCACTGCCGCGGCCGTGACCGTTTCGTGCTCCACCAACATCACTTCCACCGCTTTCGGCACATTATCCGGCGCGTCAATAATCACTTCCACGGCGGACGCTTCATCCACGATGACTTGCAGCGGCGCCTTGGGTTGCACCCTTTCGGTTTTGGACGCCGGCAACGGCGTGAACGGGGGACTCGCGACCACAACTCCCGCCTATCTCATCCCTTCGCCCGCCTCTGGATTCCCCACGACAGCGACACTTACGGCTGGAACGGAAGGATACGGCATACAAGCGACGTCAACCGCGACAGGTTCCGGTGGAACGCTTGGGTTTAACTCCATTTATAATTCATTCAACACCAATACGGTCGGCAAGTTGGCTATCGCGAATCAGACGCTCGCGTCTTCCACCGCGGCGGTTACCAACCGGGAAGTGGTGGTAAGACATAAAGCAGCGATTAGCACCATGACCCAAGCCGGCAGTTATACCGATACGATTACCTACAGTTGTATTGGGAATCCTTAAACCAATCAGAGTTATACACAGCAATCTATATACGGATTTGGTATACTGTGCATATACTAAAGAAGTTGATATGAAGGTCAATTAAATAAAAAAAATATGAATTCAATAAAACAAAGATTTGGAAGTGTGAATTTAGAGAAAGCGTATTATGTGGGTGTGTGTGTTCTGACTGTAGCGGTCGTGTTTTTGTATTCTTCAACTGGCATGGTGTATGGAGCCACTGTTACTGTTAGTGCTACAGTAGGTTCAAGCATTACTTGTGCAACCGACAATACCTCAACTTCTTTTGGAACATTAACTTCTGGAGCAATAACTACGTCCACTCTGAACGCCTCTACAACTATGTCTTGCAATGTTGGCACTGGTTGCACCCTCTCTATTAACGATGCGGGTAATACAGTAAACGGAGGTCTTTCTACTAGCAGTCCGGCATATTTAATTCCTTCTCCCAATGGCGCTTTTGCTGCCAGCGCAACATTAGTCGCGGGAACTGAAGGGTATGGCGTTATGGCTACCACGACCGCGGTTGGAAGTGGCGGAACGCTTGGTATAGCAACAAGGTATCTTCAGACTTTTACCGGGAATACGGTTGGTGGATTAACCACCTCAACTCTTACTCTTGCTTCATCTACGGCGTCAATCAGTGCCCGTGAGGTTGTGGTGCGACACAAAGCGGCGATAAGTGGTATCACGCAGGCGGCAAGTTACACTGATACAATTACGTATAGTTGTGCGGGTAATTAGTAGTAATGTAATTTAAATCAATTGCTCGTTTTATTTACTTTCCGACACGTTCAATGTATAGTAATGGAGTTGGTTTTTTGTGATTAGAATGAATAAAAATCTTTCAAGGCACTTCGTTCTCACCCTATTCATTTCCCTAATAGTTGGGATTGGATTTCTTATTTTGCCTACAATTTCACACGCGGTTACGGTGGGGCCTGTAAAATTGGAATATAGTGTAGATCCGGGGAAAACGTTAAAAGGCGAACTCTTTCTTCAGAACGAAGGCTTGGTTACTCAAAAACTGTACCCCTCTTTTGAAAGATTTACGGAAAATTCCAGCGGGCAAAAAAACTTTACTAAAGAAGAAAGCGACCTCTCCGCGTGGTTTAATATTGCCCCCTCCATTACCTTGCAATCTAAAGAATCGCGTCAAATTCCCTTCACTGTTCGTGTTCCAAAAAATGCTCCGCCTGGCGGTCATTTCGCGGTTATTTGGTGGAGCTCTTCACCGCCAAAAGGAGAGAGGGGTCAGGTTTCAATCGTAACGCGGGCGGGTATTTTAGTGTATCTTACTGTTTCGGGTGATATAAAAGAAGCTGGTTCAATTAAAGATTTTTACCCTTCCACTAGATTTTTTACATCCATTCCTCTTAATTTTTCTATCATTTTTGAAAATAGCGGTAATTCATATTTGAAGCCAGCGGGCACGCTGAAAATAAAAAATCTCTTTGGTGGCACTGTAATGGAGGCCCCCGTGAACGAGTTTGGTTCAAATATATTCCCTCAAGTGAGTAAAAGCTTCAATATTACTTTCAATCCAAATGGATTTTTCTTCGGTCCCTACAGAGCGACGCTGGAGCTGAATTATGGTACCCAACAACAAACAGTAACCAAGAATGTTTGGTTTTTTATCTTGCCGTGGGGAACGCTTATTACCCTTATTATCTTTTTGGCTCTCATGTTCCTTGTGATTCCGAGAGGAATAAAAAAATACAATGCGTGGATTATCGGCAAGGCGAGAAAGTAGAAAGTAACGCTCTCTAATGGTATTATAAAACAGATGAAGTTCTTGTTCGTTTTTTATTTTCTTGTCTCATCTTTTTTTTCCGTTCTGCCATATTTTTTATTTCCTTCCCTATCTTTAGCGCAATCGGTAACCATCACCGCTCAAGTGAATGGTGTTTGTAGCAACGGGGTTGCGGAGTGGAATGAGCAGTGTGATGGAACGGATTTGAAGAGCCAAACCTGCGTCACTCGTGGATTTTCAGCGGGGACGTTGAGTTGTAATGTAAATTGTACTTTTAATACATCGGCGTGTACTTCGGCGACACCAGCGTCGTCTGGTGGTGGCGGAGGGGGAGGCGGGGGAGGCGTATATGTCGCGCCACCGCAGTTTTCCCAAACGCTTAGTGTGAATATTTCGGGAATGGCTTATCCCGTAAGCAAGGTCAATATTCTTTTGGATGGCGCATTTGTAGCAAGCGTGACCGCGGATGCGGGGGCGTTATTTTCTAAAACGATTGAGGCGCCGGTTGGGGTTCGTCATTTCGGCGTCTATTCTACTGATATAAGGGGAAGGCGCTCTCTCGCGTTTACGTTTACGCTCTCTTTGAATTCAGGTACGGTTGCGGCGGTGTCTGGTATTTTCTTGGCGCCGATTATTGAGGTTGATAAATCGGAAGTAAGAAGGGGAGATATGCTTACCATTACTGGTCAGACCGCTCCCTCAAGTACCGTGAGCATTGTAATAAATTCCGCAAACGAAATTATGAAAGATGTGATATCTGATATTAAGGGAAAGTATACATATATATTTGATACCAGTGTTCTTGAGTTGGGAAACCACACAGTGAAAAGTCAGGCCGCACTTTCCGATAGTCTTATCTCATCCGATTCGCAATCAGTCTCATTTCAGGTTGGAACAAAAACAGTAGGAAAAAATATTTCGGGAGATGTTACAAAGGACGGACGCGTGAATATGGTTGATTTCAGTATTTTGCTTTATAACTGGAATAAATCAACAAAATCCGCGTTTGCGGTATCGGATTTTAACCACGATGGAAAAGTGAACATTGTTGATTTCAGTATTTTGCTTTATAACTGGACCGGATAATATACACATGACCAATTTTTATTTTGAACAAAATGGAAATATAATCGCGGTGCACGCCAAAACTGATATGGCGGTAAACGCATGGAGTGGGGTTGTAGAGATGGCCGATACAAACGCAATCGCGTCAATCCTTATGAAAGATAGCGATGGAATAATTTGGAAAACAATTCCGAGCGTTGGGGCGGGGGGAATTCAATTCGCGGGTGGTTTGCCGAATGGATTTACGGGCGATATGGTTATTTTCCGCTTTACACTTCGCACACCAGTTTCTTCACTTTCATTTTCCAACGATACCGCGCTTTATTTGAGTGATGGGAAGGGAACAGAGGTGGGAGTAGTAGGTATTTCATTTGTTCCAAATGCGAATGTTTCATACGCATCCTCGTCCTACTCTCGTGACACCGTTCCTCCAGAGCCATTTACGCCAGAAATCTATCGCGACGCAACAGTATTTGGCAGTAATCCTGTTGTGATATTTTCCGCGCGCGATTTGGATTCTGGTATCCAAAAATACGAGGTTAGAGAAACAACTGCGAGGGGCATGGGCGATTGGAGGAATGCGGAGAGTCCGTATGTGATAAATTCAGACGTTACCACGCTTGAGATTCGCGCATATGACAGTGCTGGGAATGCGCGAACCGAGTCAATATCTACATTAATCACAGTTTTGAATATTCAGTTATACGCAGTGGCAATCGGCGCAGTAATAATCTTAGCATTGGTATATACTGTATATAAGTGGCGAAGAAACTAACATTTTTTCTGTTCTTTGTTTTGTTAGCGACGTATGCGCCGCTTATTTCTCGCGCGCAAAGCGATTCCGGCGCAGGGTTCGTGTTTACTCCTACAAGCGGAGCATACATGAGCGGTTCTACTATTTTGGTTACGGTCTCAATTGACACAAAAGGAAACGCCATAAATGCCGCAGATGCGACAATATCTTTCCCCACGAAGTTGCTCAAGGTCACAAGCGTTTCAAAAGCGAACTCCATTTTCAAGTTTTGGGTTCAGGATCCAACATATTCTAATATAGATGGCACTATAATATTCAGCGGAGGACTTCCCACGCCGGGATTTACTGGCTCAAGCGGAACCGCTTTTTCAATTACATTTCAAGCGCTCGGTTCTGGAATTGCAAAACTTAAAGTTACAGATGGTGCTATTCTTGCAAATAACGGGTTTGGAACGAATATTATATCATTCAATCAGGAGCCCACATATCAGATTAGTGTGGCATCACGATCCGCAGATTTGCCAACACCAAAGGGAGAAATTCCCGCTCAGGCGTTTGGTGTTCCCGACGCCCCCCTGTTTTTTTCTAGAACGTATTCAAATGAGCGCGCGTGGTATGCATCAAAATCATTTGAAATGTCCTGGAATTTGGCAAGCGATGTGGATGGCGTCGCGTACGCGCTTGTAAGGGATTCCAATTATTATCTTTCGCCCATGAGCAAGGGACTCATTGATAGTGTCGCGTACGATCTCTCAAAGTACAAGGACGGGATATGGTATTTCTATGTGCGACTGCATAACAAAAATGGGTGGGGACCATCCGCTTCGCGCGCAGTGCTTATGGATTTTTCGGAGCCGAAGCCATTTGCAGTTGTGCGCGTGGATAAGGATGACCCCACCAATCCAAGTCCTGCGCTCTCATTCAATACGACAGATACAACCTCTCCGATTAGCGGATATACCATTAGTATTGATAGTGGAGCAATCATTGATGCGGGACCGCTAAAGCGTGGCAATGTATATATTGTGCCTGCGCTTTTGCCGGGAAGCCATCTTATTTTGGTGCGTGCATACGACAGTGCTCGCAATTATACTGATGGACTACTTCAAGTTGATATCAAGCCACTTCAGGCTCCCGAGATAACTTCCTATAGTTATAATGTGAGTCCGCCACAAAAACCGTTATTGATAAGCGGATTTGTTCCTAAATATGTTGTGGCGTTTACTAAGCGCATAGCAGTGTTGTTGCGCGGTGGGAGTAACAGCAATGTGTTTGAGGTTCCTATAAATAACGATGGTACGTGGGCAATAACGATTTCTGATAGGCTTACCGCGGGTGAATATTTACTCTCGGCATATCTTGCAGACGATCGTGGCGCTCGTAGCGAGGAAAGTGAGCAGAAGCAGGTTAAGGTTGGGGGTTGGCTGTCCAATATGCTCGCAAGTATTGGGGAGTACGGCATTATTGGAATGGCAATGATTATTGCGCTTGGATTGATTATCGCGGTTGCAATATATTTCTATTCGCGCTTACTCAAGATGCGCAAGAGATTTTTTGGCGATGTGAAGAAGTTTGAGGAAAAATTAGATTCCGACCTTCAACACGTTGAAAAAGATTTACGCGAAACAAAAGAATCGTCATCGGGCGCAGGCAGGCATACAAATAACAAACAGTATAAACATCTTGCGGGAGATATCAAAACAATAGAAAAAGATATTAAATCGGAGTTGGATGAGCTGAAAAATCTAAAAGGAGAATAGTGTTTTCCGATATTGTAAATCCGTAAAGATTCGCTACAATTGTAGATGTCTTGTTTTTGGGCCCATAGTAAAGTGGTATTATGGCGCATTCGCATTGCGCAGGCGCGAGTTCGATTCTCGCTGGGTCCACAAAACAAAAGAACCCTTAATGGGTTTTTTTGTTTTTATTGCGATGAGCGAACAGGAAAAGCGTATAATAAAGACATGAAAGGATACATTGCAAACATTGAAAAGGAGACACTGGAAAATGAGAATTTTAGGAAGGTACTCTATACTGCGCATCACATTCAGCTTGTCGTGATGAGTTTGAAGCCATTAGAAGAGATTGGCGAAGAGGTGCATCATTTGGACCAGTTTTTGCGCGTGGAAGAAGGGGAGGGCGCCGCGGTTTTGGATGATGTGCGACACGAGATTAAAAAGGATTTTGTGGTTGTTGTCCCTGCGGGCACGAAACACAACATTATTAATACCTCACCTCTTAAGGAGATGAAGCTCTATACCATTTATTCTCCCGCGGAACACAAGGACGGCACGATTCATAAAACAAAGGCGGATGCCATAAAAGACGAGGCGGACCACTTTGACGAGAAGACAACCGAGTAAAAGTAATGAGAACTGAGTAATGAGTTAGGAGCGCGAGAGAGGAAGTAGATGTCCACAGGAGTGGGTGTTTGACTATTAAAAGCCGAAGGTATAACCTGGGGGGGAGGTTCAATATAACAAACCCCCAATGAAACACTGTCCACATCCACACAAACCGCTTTCCGCTAAGAAGGCGAAATCATTGAAGCTCGCGCGACAAGCGCAGGGCACACTTACAAAAGTAATTGCAATGATTGAGGCGGACGCATATTGTCCCGAAATCATTCAGCAGGCGGACAGCGTGTCTGGACTTTTGAAGACGCTTCGCAAAGAACTTCTCGCGGGTCACTTGGATGCATGCGCATTAAATCAATTGAAAGCAAATAAGAGCGAGGCCGTGAAAGAGTTGATGAAAATATACGATATTTTAAATTAATTTAAATCATAATTCTATGGAAAAAACATTTAAAATACGAGGAATGAGTTGCGCTTCATGCGCAATTACCATAGAGAAAGAATTCCGCAACACTAAAGGTGTTATTTCCGCGGATGTTAATTTTGGCACGGAAACAATAAAAACAAATTTCGACGAACATATAATAAACGCCGAGGCGCTTTCCAAGCGGATTGAACCGCTCGGGTATAGTTTGATTATTGAGGATGAACGGATTGAACACGCGGAGCGCGTTGGAATGAATACGCAAAAAGTGGAAAAACTTGCCGAGCTTGCAGAGATGAAGCGCAAGTTAATTTTTGCTATTCCACTTTCTGCGTTCGGTTTTTTCGTTATTATTTGGGATATTCTCGCAAAGATTGGTCTTGTAGCGCTCAGATCAGCTGGTCTTAATACTGCATTTTCATATGCCTTACCATTTGCAGCCACATGGGTTCTTTTTGTAGTAGGAAAACCATATTTGCTCGGTGTATATAGATTTTTGCGATATGGAAAGGCAAATATGGACACACTTATTGGTATCGGTACGTCCGTTGCATATTTGTATAGCGTTATAGTTTCGGTATTTAGCGCATCGCTCTCCTCATATATCAATGTTGAAAATTTGTATTTTGATGTGGTTATTGTTGTTATCACGTTTGTATATCTTGGCGAATATCTTGAATCAAAATCAAAATTGAAAACCGGCGATGCGATTGAAAAACTTTTGAATTTACAAGCAAAATTCGCCACCGTTATTAGAAATGGAAGTGAGGTTGAAATTCCGATATCCGATGTGGTACACGGTGACCTTATTGTGATTAAACCTGCGGGAAAAATTCCCGTTGACGGCGTGATTACCGAGGGCTCTTCATATATAGATGAATCAATGATTACGGGTGAGCCACTCCCTGTGAAAAAAAGTATTGGGGATACAATAGTTGCTGGTACCATTAATACAAGTGGAGCTTTTACATTTAAAGCGACGAGGGTTGGTTCGGAAACAATGCTTGCGCGCATAATTCAGATGGTAGAAGGGGCGCAAGGCAGTAAGGCGCCGATTCAGGCGCTTGTAGATAAAATATCTGGTGTGTTTGTGCCGATTGTTTTGGTTATCGCATTCGCGTCTCTTGGGGCTTGGCTTCTTATTGGGTCACAGTATCTTTCATTTTCGCAGGCGCTCTCCTTTGGTTTGGTCTCGTTTGTGAGCGTGCTTGTTATCGCATGTCCGTGCGCGCTTGGTCTTGCCACACCGACTGCAATTATTGTTGGTGTAGGTAAGGGTGCGCGTGAAGGAATTTTGATTAAAGACGCAGCGACACTTGAAAAGTTGCATAAAGCGAACGTAGTTGTGGTGGACAAAACGGGAACTATAACGCGTGGAAGGCCGGAGGTTGTCTCAATTAAAAATTTTTCGCACAAAAGTGACGACGAATTTATTGCGCTTCTCGCCTCGCTTGAGAAAAAATCAGAACACCCACTTGCGAGCGCTGTCATTTCGTATGCCGAGGAGAAAAAAAATGTAGTATTCGCTGTCGATGAGTTTGAGGCGATAAAAGGTAAGGGGGTTCGCGCGAACGTTGGTGGCGTGGAGTATTTTGCGGGCAATACGCGTCTTATTGAGGATTTGAAACTTCCGTTTGATAAAAAATTGATTGAGGAAGAGACAAATAACGGAAAGACGCCGATTATTTTTGCAACTAAGAAAGAGATACTTGGTATTGTAATGGTGGCGGACGCAGTTAAGCCGGAGGCGGTTGAAGCGATCCAACGTCTCCATAAGCTTGGTATCAAAGTAGTTATGTTGACGGGTGATAATAAGAACACTGCAAATTATATTGCAAAGCAGGTTGGCATTGATGATGTGGTGGCAGAAGTTCTGCCGGAAGATAAACTTAATAAAATAAAGGCGCTCCAGGCAGAGGGAAAGATTGTTGTAATGGCGGGGGATGGTGTAAATGATGCGCCCGCGCTTGCGCAAGCCGATATTGGTATTGCAATGGCAACGGGAACGGACGTGGCTATTGAATCAGCTGGAATCACGCTCCTTCATGGAGATATTTCAAAGCTTGTAAAAGCAATATCACTTTCAAAACTAACCATGCGTGGCATCAAGCAGAATCTTTTCTGGGCTTTCGCGTATAATGTAATTGGCATTCCACTTGCGGCGGGTGCGTTTTATCCGCTATTCGGTTGGCTCTTGAATCCGATATTTGCCGGCCTTGCAATGGCGCTCTCAAGCGTATCGGTCGTGAGTAATTCGCTCAGATTAAAAACAATGAAATTATAAAAGGTCGAATACGATAAATTAAAATAACATATATTTATGACACAAAATTTAGGAAAATTAGATAGAATCTTCAGGTTTGTTTTGGGAATATTGTGGCTTAGTCCGCTCGCACCACAATTTGGTATTGGCTGGGTAAATACGTTAGTATTTGTAGTAGCCGTAATAGCACTCGTTGAGAGTTTTCTTGGTTGGTGCGGGCTTCACCGCATTTTTCATGTAGATAACAAGAATCAATAACTGGCGAAAAATAAATTTAAACAACTATGATGTACGGATTATATAATGGCTTTGACGGAATGATGGGTTGGTTTGGTGGCGGGCTTATGATGCTCGTATTTTGGGCATTGTTCGTGCTATTTATTATTTGGATTGTGCGTGAAGCGAAGCATGACAGTTCCAAGTCCGGCGGACGGGCGCTAGATATATTGGAGGAGCGCTATGCGAAGGGCGAGATTAACAAGGAGGAGTTTAGGACCATGAAAAAAGACATCCTTTCAAATTAACTTTAATTAATCTATACTATATCTATGCTCTCGTATAAAAAATATATTACGAAATGCGTGTTTGGAATGGAGATTGTATATGCGGTGTGCGTGGCGGGTGGGCTGATTCCGTTCCGTTCAATGCGTGGCATTGAATTACATCACGCATTGTTTGAGACAATTCCGGGCTTCACGTGGCTTACGTGGTCCAGCACTATTTGGGGCGCGATTCTTGTTGGTGTGTTCGCTATGATATTCGGTATGTATATGGTCTGGATGCACAATTCCAGTCTTGAAAATAAATAATACATTAATCATGTCGTTTTTCCAAAAACATAAACAAATAACGGTAATGCTTACGCTCGTGTCATTTATGATGCTTGTGTTTTTGGGCCTTACGGCAATGACACACGAACAGAATGGGCGGATGCAGGGTGGGTGCCCGTTTTCTGCATTTGGAGCATCACTTTGCCCACAAGACACATTTGCGGTGGTGTTCCATAAGATGTTTGCGTATCAATCGCTTTTTAGCATTCCCACGCAATTTGGCGCGGTAATTTCCATAATTTCTTTTCTTTTTGTGTTGCTTGTGGCATTCACATTGGTACGGGTTCGCCTACTTGAATCTTCAAAATCATTTGAATATAGTCGCGCTATTTCGCCATCAGTCGCATCTTATAGAAAAATTACGCGCTGGCTCTCTCTTTTTGAGAATTCGCCGTCCTTATAATGGAAGCACCTAAAAAGCGTTAGCTTTTGGGTGCTTTATTTCGCGCACATTCGCGCGTTTTTCTGTTTCGTACATTAATTAATTCAATTATATTTATGCAATCAAAAACAATAATTACCGTATTTGTTACAAGTATTCTGTTCGTCGGTCTCATTATTTGGGGTACCACGCAAAAGGGTGGAACTGCGGCATCCATACAAGGCGCGTTGGAAAGTGGTGAAACGCAGCAGGGCTCGCTCGTCGCCTCCGAGACACTCTATGATTTTGGCACAATCTCAATGGCGAATGGAATGACAAATAAAATATTTAAAGTCACCAATTCTTCAGACAAGGATGTGAAACTTGTAAATATAGAAACTTCTTGTATGTGCACTACCGCATATATTGTAAATGCTGGCAGAGAAAAAGGACCATATGGAATGCCTGGTCATGGCGGCGCAATCACAAAGACGAACGAAGTCATCAAGGCGGGAGAATCGCGAGATATAAAGGTCGTATATGATCCGAATGCACACGGACCGTCTGGCGTGGGAGCGGTTGATAGATATGTGTTTTTGACTGATGAAGCTGGCGGGAGGATTCAGTTGGAAATCAAGGCGGTAGTAACCCCGTAATTCACATGAAAAGAATATTCATTATTCTTTCCGTAGTTCTCGCGGTCATTATCGGACTCGTGGTATTAAATCATAGTTCCGGTACCGCAACGCTCGTGTGGAATCTAAGCAATAAAGGTACGTGGCTTTTACCACTCGTACTTATCTCATCGCTTTTGGACAGCATTCATCCTTGTTCATTCTCAATTCTTCTTATTACCATCGCATTCTTATTTAGCATGCAGATGACGAGAAAAAAGATATTACAAATAGGAGGAATATATATTGCTGGCATTTTTACCGCGTATTTTCTGATTGGACTCGGAATTCTCAAGGTACTTCATTTATTTAGCACGCCACACTTCATGGGAAAACTTGGCGCTACATTACTCATTGGATTTGGTGTGATAAATCTTATCAATTGGTTTTTCCCAGAGTTTCCGCTCAAACTCAAAATTCCATCGGTCTCGCATACTGCAATGGGACGGCTTATGGAGCGCGCGTCGCTTCCCGCGGCGTTCGGGCTTGGACTTCTGGTTGGCATTTGCCAGTTCCCATGTATGGGTGGTCCATATCTTATGGTCATAGGACTTTTGCGTGACCAGGTTACCTATTTTGCGGGTTTCGGATATCTTGTTCTTTATAATCTGATTCTCGCAGTGCCACTGATTGCGGTGCTTTGGATTGCGGCGGACAAAGTGCTTTTGGCTAAGGTGCAGGATTGGAAAAAAACAAATATGAGCGGGGTGCGATTATGGGCGGGTATTGCAATGATAGTCGTCGGAATCTTAATTTTCTTCATCTAAATCAAGGTAATAAATAAACAAAAACTATGGAACACGAAACACATAACCATAATACTGAAATTTCGGAGGGGGCGTCGGTAAAAAGAGATTACACAATTCCGGCGAGCATTGTTGTTTCTGCAATCATTCTTGCGGGCGCGTGGACATACAACACCGGACTAAAGGCGGGCACGGTAAAACAACAAAGTGCAAATGTGGTGGAAGGATTTGAGGTGGCGCGTACAGCATTGGAAGAGGCGGTGCTTCCTTCGCGCGGGGTCACCCTTCCTGTTATTTGGGGAGATCTTGGTTCAAAACTCGTAAGTGCTGGCGCAATAGATGCTACAAAGTTCAAGGCAATATATGGACCGCGATTTACCAAGGAGTATGAAGTGTTGTTGTCCGGCGAGAGTAATGGAAAGCTTAGAATAACGAACGACAATGCAGGATATGTTCTGAATCTTTTTTGGGCGCTTGGGCTTGCACAAAAAAACCAAATATTGGAGACGGGCGAGATGGTAAATCCGCAATACGGTGGCGCGCAAAACTTTGCTTCAACGGGCGGTTGGACGGTGGCTCGTGGGGACGCGATGGAACATTACAGCAAGCATATGTTTTTCACTCTCACCGCAGATCAGCAAGCAATGGTGGACAAAGTGTCGCGCAATATCTATAGACCGTGTTGTGGCAACTCAACGAATTTCCCGGATTGCAATCACGGCATGGCAATGCTCGGACTTTTGGAGCTTATGGCATCTCAAGGAGTAAGTGAACAGGATATGTATGCTGCTGCACTCTCGGTAAATTCGTACTGGTTTCCCGATACACATCTTACTATTGCAACATATATGAAAAGCAAGGGGGTTGAGTGGAATAACGTGGATGCAAAAGAAATGCTTGGCGCAACGTACTCAAGTGCTTCGGGGTATAGAAACATTGCATCAAAAGTCACCGTTCCTGCGAGCGGTTCACAAAGCGGAGGTGGCTGTGCGGTAAGTGGTGAACAACCAACGCCCGCGCCTCAACCACGTCGTGAGCAGAGCGGGTGTGGCATAAATTAATCAATAATATGAATAACAAACATAATGGTGGGCGTTCTATGTGGTGGATGATGGTACCGTGTTTAGCAATTTTAGCCGTTGTGCTTTTTGGTGGTAACGCCTTGTTTTCTGGCGGATATGTGGGGCCAATTCTGGTAGGTCTTATGATAGTGGCGCATATCTGGATGATGTTTCGCGGGCATGGGGGAAATCAAAGCGGTCATAATGATGCCAATATGGAAGAAAAACATGATGAGGCGTTAGAAAAACAACCAGAAAAAAAGGGCGAGGGCTGGCATGGAGGATGTTGTCACTAAAAAATTAATACTTGTGAATTTGGATAACACAACAATAAAATCAACACTCTATGGAACACTTGCGAGCATCTTATTGCTTCTTATGTATTTTGCGGTGCTCACATTTGTGTCTGGATGGGGTTTTGCGATAAATCAATTTTCCCTGTTCTGGTATTTTATTGTGAGTCTTGCGGTCGGGTTCGGTATTCAGGTCGGTTTTTATGTGTATTTGAGAGGACTCATTACGCGCACACATGGAGAAGGAAAGGTGCTTGGAGTAGCGGGCGCGACATCCGTGGTATCAATGGTTTCGTGTTGCGCGCATTATCTTGTGAATTTGCTTCCCATTCTTGGTACGGTAGGAATGATAACGCTCGTTGCGCAGTATCAGGTACAACTTTTCTGGGTTGGGTTGTTGTTCAATCTTCTCGGTATTTTCTATGTCGGTAGTCGGGTTATAAAATTTAAAAAGCAAAGTATATGAATACAAAACAAAAAATTTTGTTAATAAGTGCAATTGTAGTCGGTGTCGTGGTTCTTGTGATATTTTACAGAGATGTTAATCATCCGGTTCTCACACAAAAAATTCCAGTAGCGGATAGCGCCGTCAACGTGGCGAAGTGGGAGGCAAAAAGTGATGACCTTGGGGTGGTTTCTGCAACTGTGACACCGTTGGAACTTTCGCCTAACGCCGGAGAATGGAAGTTTGATGTGGTACTCAATACTCATTCGGTTGAATTGGATTGGGATATGGTGAAGGTATCTACATTGGTGGATGATCGAGGCAACACATATAGTCCACAAAAATGGGAGGGCGCACTTAGTGGGCACCATCGCGAAGGTGTTCTAATATTCAAACCAATCGTACCGGCGCCGAAATCCGTGGAACTTACTATTGCGGGCGGTGGTCTGCCAGCAAAAAGTTTTGCGTGGAGTATTAAGAATTAAATTATTAATGGAACTACTTGTAGGAACCTCATTAATTGCCGCGTTTGTTGCCGGAGTTGCGGCATTATTCGCCCCTTGTTGTGTGGGCGTGCTTCTGCCCTCCTATTTAGCAAATGTATTTAAGGAGCGATATAAGGTATTTTTTATGACTTTTATATTTTTTCTTGGAATACTTACTGTGTTTTTGCCAATCGGGCTCGGGGCGTCATTTTTAGCGCAGTTATTTAGCCGTTATCACAATGTTATTTTCGCGGTTGGGGGAATTTTTCTTATCACACTCGCGCTTTCTATGCTGTTTGGTAAAAAGTTTTCAACTCCCACGACGGTACGCGATAGTTTTAAGAAGCATGTTTCTTCCATCTATTTGCTCGGAATTTTTTCCGCAATTGCCACTACGTGTTGTGCGCCCGTATTAGCGGGGGTTCTTGCGTTGTCGGTTGCAAGTGGAACAATTGTCTGGGGAGCCATCTATACGCTCGCGTATGTGGTGGGAATGACTCTGCCACTATTCATTATCGCCATGTTATTGGATAAATATAATCTGGCCGAAAAGATTGCAAAGGTCGGCAAGACAGTTCGTTTGCGAATTGGTTCGTATCATTGGCAGATTACTATATCGGAGCTCGTTTCCAGCATTATATTTTTGGGCATGGGAATCTACATAACCTACTTGGCATTTCATAACAAGTTATATAGTCATTCGGATTATCAATTGGATATGAATATCACATCCGCAAAGTTTTTGAATTATATAAACGGGTTTGTAAGAATAATTCCCGAATATATTTGGGCGCTCGCATTCATCGGAATTGTAGGGTATTGCACATACATATTTGTTAAACAATATAAAAATCATGAACAATAAACAATTTTCAGTTGGGTCAGTCGTTATCATCGGTTTAGTCGTTTTGGGTTTTGGATATTTCTTATTTAGGACTTCGCCACAGACAGCATCAAGGCCGGCACCGCAGGCCGTTGACCCCATGCATTCAGCGCAGGGGAATGTGTCCGCGAGTGCCGGCGATGCGGATTTGTTGGTGGGGAAGCCCCTTCCCGATATTCAGTTGGTTGATAAAAACGGAAAGACATACACCGCGGAAGGCTTTAAAGGGAAAATAACGGTTTTGTTTTTTAACGAGGGATTGATGTGTTATCCGGCGTGTTGGAATCAGATTGCGGGATTTGGTAGCGATGCGCGTTTTAACACCAGTGAGGTTCAGGCAATCTCGGTGGTATTGGATCCGAGTAAAGATTGGCAGAGAGCAATTGAGAAGATGCCTGAGCTTGCAAAAGCAACGACATTATTTGATGTCGGTGGAAGCTCGTCGGCAAAACTAGGCTTGCTGACGCTTCCTTCGTCAATGCACAGGGGTTCGTTGCCCGGACATACGTACGTCTTGATTGATAGAAATGGTATAGTGAGAGAAGTAAGAGACGATCCGAATATGGCAATGGCAAATGATCTGCTTGTGAGTAAGATTGCTGGACTCAATAATTAGGGTTAAATGAACGCATTGCACGAACCCCAACTCGCATGGTTTCTATGGAGTCTGTCATTTTTGGCTACGTGGTTCGTACTGTACCTTTTTTTGAAAAGCAAGGAGGGCAGGAAGGAGATGTTTTGGGTGAGTGTGTTGACACTTATCACTGGATTTACAGAGCCATTTTTCGTCCCCGCATATTGGAATCCGCCCTCACTTTTTGATTTGGCGCATAGAACCGGGTTTGATATTGAGAGTTTTATTTTTGCGTTTGCGGTTGGTGGAATCGCGGTGGTGATATACGAGCACCTTTTTCACATTTCACATGCTGGTGTTATATCGCACGAACAGCATTTGCCACATCATCGTTTCCATCTCTTCGCTATTTTATCAATGCCGGCAATATTTTTGCTTCTTGTGGGTGTGACCTCACTTAATCCTATTTATTCCGCAATCATAGCTATGACGGTAGGTGGTCTTTTGTCTTGGTATTGTCGTCCGGACTTAAAAAAGAAAATGTTCACGAGTGCAATAATATTTCTTTATCTCTATTTTATTTTCTTCTCATTGTTAATTTTCACATATCCCGGGTATGTTTCGCAGGTGTGGAATCTGAAAGCAATCTCAGGAATCTTGATATTCGGTATTCCACTTGAAGAACTTTTGTTCGCGGCAAGCTTCGGGTTTATCTGGTCCAGTATGTATGAGCACATCATGTGGCGTAGATTATCAAAGCGTCATATAAAATAAATCAATGAATCACTTAAATCACAAAGAAAACGAGGTCTACACATGCCCGATGCATCCGCAGGTTCGCAAATCAGAACCAGGACGATGTCCTGCGTGCGGAATGGAATTAATTTTGGAAAAGAAAGATAAATCGCATGCCAATCATGATATGGGTGGTCACGATATGCAAAACATGAACCACGCAGACCACGAGGCGGCGATGACCAATCCGCAAATTGCGAAAGCAATGGAAGTGGATATGCGCAAGCGGTTTTTGGTTTCGTTTTTGCTTTCCATTCCTATTTTTCTCTATTCACCAGTTGGAGTAAGCGTGTTTAAACTGAATCTTCCTACGCCCATTCCAATAAATTGGTTGCTTTTTATTCTTACCACACCGATCGTATTTTGGGCCGGCTCCATTTTTATTACTGGCACTTATTATTCATTAAGGGCAAAAAAGTTGAATATGTCCGTGCTTATTGCGACGGGCGTACTTGCCGCCTATCTCTTTAGCGTTCTTCTTACATTTATCGGTTCCGCAGAAACATTTTATGAAGCGGCGGCGCTTCTTGTTACGTTCGTTCTTTTTGGGCATTGGATGGAAATGAAGTCCCGTCGCGGAACCTCCGATGCGCTCCGCGCGCTTTTTGATCTTGTACCCCCCAAAGCAATTGTGATAAGAAGCGGAAAAGAGGAATTGATTTTGAGTTCCGCGATTGTGCGAGGAGATATAGTGCTTATAAAACCGGGAGACAAAATTCCTGTGGACGGCAAAGTTGTGTATGGAGAGACGAGTATTGATGAATCGCTTGTGACAGGCGAATCAATTCCGATAAATAAAAATATTGGTGATTTCGTGGTGGGCGGTTCTGTCAATATAACGGGTGTCATCCATTTTGAAGCAATGAAAGTTGGTGCAGATACGGTGCTCGCAAATATTATTAAAATGGTGGAAACGGCACAGAACAGCAAGGCGCCAGGCCAAAGGATTGCAGACAAAGCCGCGGGCTGGTTGGTCCTCGTTGCTATTGGTTCGGGACTTGCTGCATTTTTGGGTTGGTATGTGTTTGCGGGTGCTTCATTTTTGGTAGCGCTTACATTTGCGATTTCTACGGTTGTTATTGCGTGTCCAGATGCACTTGGGCTTGCAACCCCGACCGTGGTTGCGGTTGGGACAGGCATTGGTGCAAAAAATAACATTCTTATTAAAGACGCCGCAACACTTGAAAATACTTCTCGCTTGACTGCCATTGTGCTTGATAAGACGGGTACATTAACCGAGGGTAAACCAAAGGTGACCAATGTCATCGCATTTAACGGATTTATCGAGAACGATGTGATGAAATACGAGGCATCAATAGAATCGGTTTCCAATCACCCGATTGCGAAAGCAATTGTTGATGAAGCAAAAAAGAGGGGTGTTGTCATCGTTCCAAATTCCAGCTTTCAATCAGTGACAGGTCACGGATTAATGGCTGTGATAGATGGAAAAACAGTTTTGGCAGGCAACGAACGATTGTTAAATGAGAGGGGTATTGCTACTGCGGATGAGCGCGTGGTTTTGGAACAACTTGCAACAGAAGGAAAAACCGTTAGCGTATTAGCGGTTGATGGCAAGGTTGCGGGTGTTATTGCGGTTGCCGATACAATTAAGCCTAACTCCAAAAAAGCTATCACCGCGCTCAAGGCGCTTGGACTTCAGACTATAATGCTGACGGGTGACAATAAACGTGTTGCGCAAAGCGTTGCCGATGAACTCGGTCTTGATAGATTTTTCGCCGAAGTGTTGCCGGAAGAAAAAGAAAAATATGTGAAGCAATTACAGGACGAGGGTAAATTTGTGGCGATGGTGGGTGATGGCGTAAACGATGCCCCCGCGCTTGCGCGTTCTGATATTGGCATAGCAATAGGTGCGGGCACGGATGTAGCAATAGAGACTGGAAACATAGTGCTTATGAAGTCCGATCCCTATGATATTGTCGCCGCAATCCGTCTTTCTAAGGCGACCGTTGTCAAAATGAAGCAGAATCTTTTTTGGGCGGTAATTTATAATGTATTGGCAATTCCCGTCGCTGCCGGTGTTTTCTACCCTAGTTTTGGAATATCGCTTCGCCCGGAGATAGCGGCGTTGCTCATGTCAGTTTCCTCCATTATTGTTGCGCTGAATGCAGTGTCACTCAAAGCAGTAGAGCGCAAACTTAAATTATAGAAAATTATGCCAAAGCTTATCCTTGTTCGTCATGGTGAGTCGGCGTGGAATAAAACAAACAGATTCACTGGTTGGGTAGATATTCCCTTGACTGAAAACGGTATTCTTGAGGTGATAAGAGCCGCAAAAGAACTTAAAGGAATTAAAATTAATCATGCGTTTGTGTCCAATCTTGTGCGAGCTAAGGAAACGCTCAATATCATATTATCTTCGCAAAAACTAACAGGTCTTTTTTTGCATCCCGGCGAAAAAAAAGATAATTGGTATACGTGCGTGCATCATTCCGAACGAACAGAAATATTGACTCATGTAACCAATCTTCTCAATGAGCGATATTATGGGGTATTGCAGGGTCTTGATAAGGACGATGTAAGAAAAAAGTATGGTGAAAAAAAGGTGATGGCGTGGAGAAGGAGTTATGACGTGCATCCGCCTGGTGGCGAAAGCTTAAAAGACGTCTATAAACGCGCGGTTCCGTTTTTTATAAAACGAGTGATTCCATTATTGCGTGAGGACAAGAACGTAATTATTTCCAGTCATGGCAATACTTTGCGTGCCATAATAAAATATTTAGATAAAGTTTCTCCTGAGCGATTACCCCATCTTAATTTGGTTCCCGCTTCACCAATTATATATCGTTATGGAAACGGAGCGTTCCGCCGTATTGGCGCCTTGGAGTTTGATAGACCAACTGCGTGGACGTGTAAAAAGTGCACCTGATTGCGGCATGCATATGTGATGATATACTGGATATTCTATGAATCCGGACATACATACACACACATTTCATGTGAGTGGGATGCATTGCAAGGCATGTGTGCTTTTAGTAGATAGCGAACTTAAGGATATTGATGGGGTTGAATCGGTACACTCCGATTTAGATACGCGCACTGTCGTGGTGAATGGCAATTTTGGTGAGAAGAGCGCCGAGGCAATTGCGGAGGAGCTTTCCGGGCTTGTGACCAAACACGGATATACGATTTCGATTGAAGCGGAGGTAATGAATAGTAAAAAAACTTCTGATTTTGCAATTGCAATTCCTATCGCACTCGCATTTATTGTTGGATTTCTCGCGCTCCAAAAATTAGGTCTCGTAAATCTCATAACGTCAGGAAACGTAACCTACGGTACCGCATTTGTGATTGGAATTGTCGCATCACTCTCTACGTGCGTAGCGGTTGTTGGCGGACTCGTGCTCTCAATGTCCGCAACGTTTGCAAAAGAAGGCGATATGGTAAGACCTGCAATTATGTTTCATATCGGCCGTCTTCTTTCATTTTTTTTATTGGGCGGAATAATTGGCGCTATTGGTTCTGCATTCCAATTGAACGGGACGTGGAGTTTTGTGTTGAGTGTTACCGTGGGTGTTGTGATGCTTTTAATGGGTCTAAATCTTTTGGATACGTTCCATTTTGCAAAAAAGCTTCAGCCGTCAATGCCGAGATTTTTGGCGAGTCGGGCGCTTGCGGTTTCCAAAATGAGCCATATGGTTACGCCGTTTTTGGTAGGAATCGCCACGTTTTTTCTTCCATGCGGATTTACGCAGGCAATGCAGATATACACACTTTCCGCGGGTAGCTTTTGGAATGGTGGACTCACCATGCTATCATTTGCATTAGGGACACTTCCGGTTTTGGCGCTCATCAGTTTCAGTTCGGTGGGCCTTGGGAAGGGGAAAAAGGCAAGCGTATTCTTTAAAACCGCAGGACTTATTGTGATAGTGTTCGCGCTATTCAATTTAGTGAACGGACTTTCAGCGATTGGTATTATTCCACCGATTTTCACTTTCTAACCTTAATTTAAGGTATAACATATGAAAGCAATACCTATATCCATAATCATTGCAGTAGCACTTATTATCTCGGGATATATTATTTATCGTGTGGGTGATTCATATGGTGCGCAAACAAAAATAAACAACGTGAGCATAACCGATGGGAAGCAGTACGTAGATATAAACGCGAAAGGCGGATATTCGCCCAACGCAAGTACTGCGAAGGCGGACATGCCCACTATTATACGCGTGACCACAAAAGGCACATTTGATTGCTCGTCATATATGGTAATCCCGGGCATTGGATACAGCGTGCATTTGCCACCGACGGGCGAAAAAGAAATTGAAATTCCACCGCAAAAGGCGGGAAGTATTATGCAGGTTTTCTGCGGTATGGGGATGTATAACTTTCAGATTGTGTTCAATTAGTTTCCCATTGTGCATCTCGGATGTTTTTTGTATCGCCACAGCAAAAGTTTTTTGCATAGTTTGTGAATTATTGAATGACACTTCTAACTGGGTGTACAAATATATTCGCGCACGGCCTGAAATCCGTGTAGAATTACTGTATGACTGACGCAGTTTTTAATCTTGCAATCGTTGTCTTGATTGGCGCAGTATTTGGCGTCATTGCAAAAATATTTAAACAGCCAACTATCCTCGCATATCTTGCGACGGGTATTTTTATTGGCGCGGTCGGACTTTTCCAGGTGGGTGGGAATGAGACATTTAAATCATTTTCCGAGTTGGGTATTATGTTTTTGCTTTTTTTGGTTGGCATGGAAATCAACTACTCGTCTCTGCGTCTTGTGGGACGCGCGTCATTATTCGTGGGGCTTGGCCAGGTTCTCGTTACATTCTTCGCTGGGTATTTTCTCGCGCATTGGTTTGGATTTGCGGTGTTGCCAGCGCTCTATATCGCCATCGCACTTACGTTTTCAAGCACAGTTATTGTGGTTAAGCTTTTATCGGACAAAAGCGATCTCAACAGTCTGTATGGGAAGATAAGCGTGGGATTGCTTCTCGTGCAGGACTTTATCGTAATTCTTATTCTCGTACTGCTCACGGGCATTCAGGCGGGGCAGGCCATTTCAGTTATAGGAATCGTATTTACGATTTTGAAAGGCGCAATTCTTTTCGCGCTTATGCTTTATTTGGGAAGAAAAGTATTGCCATATATACTTGGCAAGGTTGCGCGTTCGCATGAACTTTTATTTCTTGTGAGTTTGGCCTGGGTATTTTTGGTTGCGGCCGTGGTTTCCAAAATGGGGTTCTCGGTTGAGATAGCGGGATTTCTTGCGGGCCTCGCGCTCGCAAACTCATCGGAGCATCACCAGATATCCGCGCGTATAAAGCCACTGCGTGATTTTTTCCTTATTGCGTTCTTTGTAGTGCTTGGCGCGGAGGTAGTATTTTCTAACTTGCGCGGACTTTTTCTTCCTGTGATCACATTTTCATTTTTTGTGTTGCTCATAAAGCCACTTATCATATTCATATTTATGGGGCTTATGGGATACAGGAAACGCACCGGATTTATGACTGGTATTACTATGGCGCAAATTTCGGAGTTCAGTTTGGTGCTCATTGTGCTTGGTCTACAACTTGGCCACGTGGACGAGCGCGTGGTGGCGCTTGTGACCGCTGTAGGCGTTATCTCAATTCTTTTCTCGTCATATATGATTCAGTTTAGCGAGAAGATGTATGTGGTACTTAGTCGCGCACTCTTTATTTTTGAACGAAAGAAAAACATTGAGCGCGATATGAAAATTACCGATGAAAAAAGGCCAATCGTGCTTATCGGATTCCATAGATTAGGCGAGAGTATCGCTATGGGTTTGACGAAAGGAAAATTACTTGTGGTTGAGTTTGACCCCGAGATTATCAAAAAACTGAAACATGGCGGATATCATTATTTATTTGGTGATATTTCGGATCCAGAGATATTTGAGTCCGCAAAGGTGCAAGATGCAGAGCTTGTGATATCAACAAGCCCGAACATTGAAGATAACATATTACTACTTATCGAAATACGTGGATTTGAGCATCGCCCTAAAGTGGTGGTTCGCGCAGAAACTGAGCACGAAGTGGAGATGCTCTACAAAGAGGGCGCGGACTATGTATTATTCCCACACCTTACGTCTGGCCAGTATTTCGGAAAGACAATCGCAATTGATTCCGAGATGAAGATTTTGGAACAACTAAAAACAAAAGACCTTGCACTCTTGAGAAGCATTTCTTTAAAGGGGGAGTTTTAAAATGCGCACTATTATCTTTCTCTTCGTGTGAAAAAGCTATGCAGTATGTACGGCGTCATTTCGCGAAATAGTTTTCGTGGAGATGTGGTATTAGTGAAATTATTGTTTCTAATCGCTTTAAATAATGCGGGTATCGTTTTTTCCTCAACTTCAATTTCTGCGTAATTTGTCTTCAGGAATTTAAGATTGTGCGTGTCCGATGTGGCAATAAGTGGAAGATTTAGTTTTTTTGCCATAGACGTGGCTTTTTTGTTGCGATTTATATGTGTAGAGTAGAACCAAGAATGTTCTATCGCATCAAAAAGATCTTTATGTTCCTCAAGTTTTTCCTGTAATGAGTATCCACCAGGGAAATAAGGGTGCACGGCGAGCACGAATATTTCCGGGTGTAAATTTTTGTATGCGCGAAGAGCTTCAAATGTTTTTACGGCATTCACGTCTTTGTCGGGATTAAGTATCACGACGTGCCGTTTTTCAATGGTGCGTTCTATGCCTGGTATAAAGAGAATTCCAAGCATTTCTGCTGTTTTGCGATATTCCTCCTTATCCACAAATTTGTTATGGCAGGTAAGCGCAAGACACCCAAATCCATGCATTTTTGCTACGCGCAATGCATCAATAAATGAGTAATGAATTGAATCTTCCGCGTCGTCGTTTGTGTGGAGATGCAGATTTATCTTAATTTTCACAATATTATTGTAAGCCGATTCTTAGTGTTCGGTATGATATAATTATAAGTGATAAAAGGTCGAAGAACAAAGTAAACACAAAACAAAGCAAATATACTATATGGTATTTCAAAACTGGACATCTGTGGTTGTTAATTCATTGCAGAATTTGTGGGCAGGTGCGGTGGATGTACTCGCAAATACGCTTGGCGCGCTTATCATTTTGATAATCGGTCTCGTGGTGGCGGGTGGCTTGGGGGCGCTTGTTGAGAGAGTCGTAAATCTCGTAAAGTTGGATAAATTGTTCGCAAGCTTAGGCCTTAATGAGTATTTTGAGCGTGCGGGTATTTCGGTAAATGCAGGCAAGTTTTTTGGAAAAATCGTGTATTGGTTCCTCGTGTTGGTCTTCCTTCTCGCGGCAACCGATATTTTGGGATTCTATTCCCTCTCGAGCTTCCTTAAAGAGGCGCTCTTGTATGTTCCGAACGTAATCGTCGCAGTACTCATAATGCTTGCGTCGGTTGTTATTGCAAATGTGTTGAGAAAAATCGTAAATGCAGCGGTCAAGAGTTCGCGCCTCGCAGCGGCGGGCTTTTTATCATCACTCACGTGGTGGGCAGTTGTTATCTTCGGTTTCTTCGCAACGCTTACGCAACTCGGCATCGCAGTTCCTATAATTCAAGCACTTGTGACTGGATTTATGGCAATGCTTGCGATTGCGGGTGGTATTGCATTCGGACTTGGTGGCAAGGATTATGCGGCCTCTCTCATCAGCAAGATGAAAGATCACGTTGGCTAATTCAACTTGCTTAGAACTTAAAAACCCCCTCGCTAATAACGTGGGGGTTTTTGTAAGGCAACACTATTTCTAAAATTTAAAAAAGGGACCGGACTTGCTATTTTGTTGTCGTGGTTGCTATACCTGCGCTTATACCTCTACTTTTTGCATAATCATCAAGCGATTGCCCATTTGGAAGAATTACTTGATGTTCTGGTAGAGAACTCTCGGGCGCAACATCAATACGTTGCACGTCCTCAGTACTTAGTCCTTCTTTTGGCAGTAATGGTGGGGTAGATTTTCTAAGTGTATAAAAAATAACTACGCCAACGCCGACAATGGCAAAAAGCAATACTGCGACCTTGATGTTTGTGTGAAGTGGTAAATTCATGACGTTGTCTATATAGTATCATATGCTCGGTTATTTTGGTTTACCGATACTTGCATTTTTTATGCGTTTTTAGTATCCTATTTCAGATATGGCATTCGCAATTATAAAGACTGGTGGAAAGCAGTATAAGGTCCGCAAAGGCTCAATATTAAAAGTAGAGAAACTTGAAGGCGAGAAAGGAAAATCACTCACATTTGACGAGGTCCTTTTGACCGCAGACAAGGATTCTGTGGTGGTAGGAACCCCGTTTGTGAAAGGCGCAACCGTAAGGGGGACTATTGTCCGCCAGACGCGTGATGAGAAGAAGATTACCTTCAAATACAGCTCAAAGGCTCGCACGCGCAGGAAGAAGGGTCACAAACAGCATCTTACAGAAATAGAAATTGTAACTGTCTAAGTAAAAAAATCCCCTCCGATGTTGCGTCGAAGGGGATTTTTTAGTATTAATATGCTATACTGAATACATAAAGTCGTATTTATATATAACAATTATGAAAATATTTAAAATATTGTTTTTGGTGTTAGTCGTGTTGTTTGGAGTTGGGTATGTGGGGTCATTTGTGAATGTTGCGAACGCGCAGACGGCGCCACCCGCGCCGGTTACGGTTACACTTACGGCGACTCCGCAGAATGTATCTGTTATTAATGGATTGCAATCGGAGAAGTTTGTTCTTGCTTGGGCTTCGACGGGTGCTGATTATTGTAAGGGGTCAAATTACTTTTGGACAACAGCAAATGAAACAACCATACCTACTAGGTGGTATCCTCCCGCTTCTTTTGGACCTAATGCAAATCTGCCGTACGGGGTGTACATGACTCCGAGTGGTTCAGCCACATTTACACTTTATGGCGGTGTTCCTCCTGGTAATTCTGGAGATATCCCTTTTAGTGTTACTTGTTTTCCCTCTGTTGGTGAATCGGCAACATCGAATAATGTGTTGGTAAAATTTACAGTACTTAATGGAGTTTCAATAACTTCACCAAGCGCTGGTGATTCTTGGAAAATAGGTGATTCACAGACAATTAATTGGACTTTTCCTGACGTTTTTTCTACCGATGCGACGAGTGTAGTTAAAATCAGTGTTGTGGACAAAGATGGGAAATCACATTCAATTGTCCCCATAAACGGGGTTTCCAATACAGGAAGTTTCACATGGAAAGCAGGTGATGCATTAGTTTTTTCTGGATCAGCAACATCAGCAATAAGCTGGGTGCCAACAACTTTACCAGCAAGCGGGTCGCCATATCAAATATGGATTATGCTTTCTGGCAAACATACAGGCACCGTAGGGTCCAATAAAATTTCTTTCAATCTCACTGATTCTGGTTCTGGTACTAGTGGTGAATCAAGCGCAACACCAACTATTACCATTACTTCACCGGTAGCAAATAGTTCTTGGGCATCAGGAAGTTCACAAACAATCCGTTGGCAAACAACAGGACTTGATAGTAATGCTACTGGTCATGTATTTATTGACAAAAAACTAAGTAATGAAGATATGCTTTCTTCGACGAACATTGGTTCACTGAAATACAGATATCTTGTCGCCAGTGTTTCCAATACAGGAAGCTATACATGGAATTCAGTGGGTACCGTATATGGACTTGATCCAAATCGTGATAAATCGTTTTATAATCCATGTAATTACACCCAGCCTCTTTGGAGTTGTTATAAAACTCCAACAACAGTACCCGCGGGAGCGTATAGCATGAATATTTGGCTTCAGCCAGCTAATATGGTTGCTACTAATCCTCTCGGTGGAAATTTTGCTCCAAGTGTAGACCTTACTATTGGTTCTGTTAGCAGTACCAGCACCGCGCCTCTCTGTGATTACGCCCCGCCACCCCAGGGATGTACCTATACCCAAGGTCCGAACTATAATCCTCAAACATCTTGTGGCATGATATTGCGTTGCACGTCCGCCACTTCCACAGTGACAGGTAGCGATACTTCACCACAGGCACTCAAACAGCAACTTGTTCAGCTCATCACCTTGCTCCTCCAGCTCGTACAGCAAGCCGCAGCGCGTGGACTATTGAGTGTAGACCAGCTTACTTCTATCTTGAGCTCAATCCAGATTCCTCGTTAGCATCACAACTAAAAATCCCGAACATTGTGTTTTGGGTTTTTAATACGCGTTCTTTAATCGTTGGACCAAAGTCACGAACCGCTATACTTAAAAAAGCCCGCCCCAGTGCCTACCGTAGGTAGGCGATCGGATGATTTTTCTTATTCCAGTGAGCCCACCCTTGCCTTGAGGAACGTCCACAAGCCACGAAGGTGGCTGAGGGGGAAGACCTGCCTGCCGGTAGGCAGGAATTTTTCAGAAGAAAAATATTCTGGTTCCGAAAGGCAAGGGTTGGTGAGCCCTACATTCTCCTCTCAAGGGCGCTACCCAACGTCTCTTCGTCAGCAAATTCTATCTCTCCACCCGTTGGAATTCCGCGTCCAAGGCGGGTGATTTGTTTTGCAAGATTTTTGAAATCTTGTTTTATAATGCTCGCAACAAAGTCGCCGAATGTGGTAGGGTTTAAGGCAATAACAAGTTCGTTTGCGCGTCCTCCAAGTTCATTCTCTATTCTTGATTTTAAATTTTGCAAGCGTAATTTATGCACACTTTCCAGCATTCCTTTTTCAGGAAGTTCGCCAATGATTACGTAGTGCCCATTAAATTTGCGCGCCCGTTCAAGTGAGATGATATCCGTTTCTTTTTCAACGATTGCAATAGTGAATGGGTCTCGGCTCGGATTTGCGCAAATATCGCATACCGTCACATTTTCGCTTTTCAAGAAAAAACAGCGCGGACATCTATCAAGCGCGTTGAGCCCTATAAGTACTGTTTCAAGTTCTTTGCGTTCCGCCTTATCAAGCTCCAAAAGATAAAATGAAAGACGCGTTGCAAGACGTGGACCGATTGAAGGGAGGCGCGAGAAAATCTCAATAAATTTTTTAATCTGCTCAGGTATCATCTTGGGGGTCTTTTATATAATAACCTTTCTACTGCAATTTTCATATTTTGGCTACGGCTTTGCAAAAATTTTTCAATGTATTCTTCGTATACGCTTTCAAAATTTTTGCTTTGCCTCGCCTAAAATCTGAAAATTTTGTTACGAAAATTATTATACAAACGACCCCTAATAAAGAGGGAATGCGAGAAATGCGCTAATAATCCTCAGGGATGTGCACGGCATCAATATTGCGGAAGCTCGCCCTCTCTTTATCAAAGCCGAGCTCAAATGTGCCCGTAGGGCCATTACGATGTTTTTGAACAAATACTTTCACAATGCCCTGACTTTCTTCTGGTAGGTCTGTGCGCTCATTCATGTCGCGCGAAAGGAACATCACGACGTCCGCGTCCTGTTCCAAACTGCCTGATTCACGCAAATCGGAAAGGCGAGGGAGTTTTGAGTCGCGCTTTTCAATGTCGCGCGAGAGCTGTGAAAGCGCGAGCACTGGAATATTGAGTTCACGGGCAAGGGCTTTTAAGCCACGCGATATTTCACTTACTTGCGCCACAACATTATCGCTTGAAGTATTTGGGCGAATTAGCTGAATATAGTCAACAATGAGGAGGTCTAATTTATGTTCCAATTGAAGTCGGCGCGCAATTGAGCGCATTTGGAGAATAGTGGGCGAGGAGCTGTCGTCAATAAATATAGGCGCCTTAGAAAGCTCATCAAGCGCTTGTTGCACGAGCGCGAATTCCAATTCGTCATTCAATCGGCCACTGCGTAACCGCCAGAGTGGAATCTGCGCCTGGCTTGCGATAAAGCGATCAATAATCTGGTCGCGGGACATTTCAACCGAGAAAATACCTACCGCGTGTCCGCTCATGGCGGTCTGACGCGCAATATCAAGCGCGAGCGAGGTCTTACCTACCGATGGCCTTGCGCCCAAAATTATCAAATCGGAACGTTGAAAACCAGAAAGAAGATTATCAAGTTTTGTAAAATGTGTTGGCACGCCTCGGAGCGTATTCTTATCACCCTGATGCAATTTTTCCAAACGTTCATATGCCTCAGGAAGGCCTTCTTTGATGTGCGCAAATTTTTGCGGACGTGAACGCTGAGAGATGCCGAATATTTTTTGTTCCACCTCATCTATCAATGATTCAAAGTCCGCGTGCTCAAACGCCTGTTCGTTAATAACGGATGACGCATTAATAATTTCTCGGCGTATGTGTTTTTCTTTTACGATAGTCGCATACTGCTCAATGTGTGCAGAGGTCGGCACGCGGGATACAAGCTCGGAAAGATACTCCGTACCCCCGACATCCTTAAATATTTTTTTCCCCTTTAATTTATGTGAGACGGTAAGAATATCAATTGGCTCACCACGTTCAAAAAGCTCTAAAATAACTTCATAAATCTTTTGGTGCGCTGGATGATAAAAATCGTGAGACGACAAAATATCCGCGACATGGATAATCGCGTTCTTATCAAGCATAAGCGAACCCAATACCGAAACTTCGGCATCAAGGTCCTGTGGGGGAACTTTGAATTGCGTGTGTTTAATTACTGCCATACTCTTCTGACGAACGGCCCCAAGGGCGTATCGTCTATAGAGTATCCTAATTCAGTTATTGCTTTGCGCAAGTCATCGGACTTC
The DNA here is from genome assembly GCA_964356375.1 of uncultured Candidatus Saccharibacteria bacterium. Taxonomy (GTDB): domain Bacteria; phylum Patescibacteriota; class Minisyncoccia; order UBA6257; family GWB1-50-10; genus CAIKKG01. Next base: position 19,296 of record CAYHGT010000004.1, on the reverse strand, counting down.
GTAAACTGTTTATGGGTACGGGATAACTCGCGTGCTTTTACGAGTTTCGTGATTTTTGATGGTACGGCCGTAGTTTTTATTGAGATTCCGAATAGTTTCAAGGCGTAGAGGAGTGGTTTTTGCGCCGTCTTGGCGTCACGCGGGTTCATCCCGAGGAGTGTGGGATTTATGGTGTTTGCAAATGAAAATAGTGTGGCAATCGCTTCGGGAGTATTGAAATCATCGCGAAGCGCGTTTACGAATTCTGCTTGTGTGGCATCTGCGCGAAGCGCTATATCCGTTATATGCTTTTTTATGTTTTTAGAGTGCTTAACCGTGAACGCCAGTTTTTCTATAAAACTTTTGAGTGTGTCCAATGATTTTTCGGCATCGCGCACCACATCCTCATTGAAATCAATGGGTGAGCGGTAGTGATGCGAGAGCACAAGCCAGCGGAGCGTATCCGCGCTATGCATTTTTAAGAAATCGTCAATTGTTACAAAATTATTTAAACTTTTTGACATCTTTTCACCGCGCACGCGAATGAAGCCCGTATGGAGCCAGATTTTTACAAATGGTTTTTTGCCCGATGCCGCCTCTTGCTGGGCAATTTCCGCCTCGTGATGCGGGAACTTTAAATCCTCGCCACCGCCGTGAATATCATATTGTGGGCCGAAAAATGATTCGGTAATCGCAGTGTCTTCAATGTGCCAGCCCGGTCTTCCAAAGCCGAGCTTTGTATTCCACGCTGGTTCGCCGTTTTCCAGAACAAATTTCTTCTTACTATTTTTTTGATTCACGTCTACAAATTTCCACAATGCAAAATCGCCCCTATTTTTTTTCTGTATTCCTTCATCAATGCGTGTCACAGAATCTTCGGCTTGCGCCACGGTTCGTTTGGAAAGTTTCCCGTAGTCCGGAAACGACGCGATATTAAAATAATATCCGTTTCCTTTAATCTCATACGCGTGTCCACGTGCTACGAGTGTCTGAATTTGTTTCACAATCTCCGGAATATATTTGCTCGCATTTGCGTATTTGGTAACGGAGATGACGCCGATGCGTTTCATCACTTTTTTATATTCCCGCTCATTTTGAGAAGCGAGTTTCTCGGGTGTTATGTGATCGCGTCGCGCGCGGTCTATGATTCTGTCGTCTACATCCGTAATGTTTTGGAGATAAAATACTTTGAAATTTTCCGAACGTAAAAAACGCGTAAGCGCGTCAAATGCGATGTAGGTACGCGCGTGGCCGATATGCGCCACATCATAGACCGTAGGCCCACACACAAAAAGTTTAATGGGGCCCTTTGTTGGTCTTTGTAGTTCTTCCTTGTGTCCCGAGAGGGTATTTAACAGTTTCATTATTGGGTGATTTATACTGATTTTAGCTGATTAATACGGATAACACCACAAACACATCCGCATAAATCGTGCAGTTTAATCCGTATCTATCTGGTAGCAACAATCCGTATAAATCCGGTAGTCCTAATCCGGTAGTCCTAATCCGGTAGTCCTAATCCGTATAAATCCGCGTTCTTATCAGTATAAATCCGGTAGTAATAATTACTTACTCCAATTTAAGATGATATTGTCTATGCGTGGCGTATCGGTCTGTGCGCTATCACTTCGCAAGCGTACGCGATATTTAAAGTAGCGCATATTTTTAACTTGTGTGGGGTCAATACAAATTGAGGTACGAATTGGCGCATTGCCTCCCGAGTTTATTCCACCCTTATATCCTGCGTCACACGCCGCGCTGTAATAATCCAAACTGGTTCCGCTTGGGCCAATAAAGCTCCACGGACCGCTTGCGCTATTTGATACCGCAATTTGGAAATCAACATATGTGGTCTGCGCGGTGGCGTTCGCATTTTGCGTGCCGTCCCACATAATGCTATTTAAGTTCGCGCCGTTTACTGATTGCGTATCAATGACTGCGGAGTCAAGCAGTGCAGTTGTTGATGTGGCGCGATAACTTGTAATCACTTTAAAATTGGAACTTCCGCAACTTGAATTATTTGCGCAATTGAAACTAATCCATCCCGCAATGTCGCTCCACGCATATCCACTAAATACTCCGCTAATTGTGTCTACTGTCACGCCCCAGTATCCGGAAATTCCAGGCGTGCCACATCCAGCATCTGTGTTGCGACAACTAAAACTAATCCACCCCACAGCGTCATTCCATGCGTAGCCCGAGAGCCAGCCACTTGCGTCGGAATTGGAACACGTGCCGTCTGTATTATGCGTTGCCGAAAGTCCGTTGCATACGCCGTAGTTTGACGTTCCGCAAATATTGCCTGTGGGCGAAGTAAAGCAATCAAGTGACATTTCTTGCACAGAAGAACTCGCATAGCCGTTCATACGGGAGCTACTTAGGTTCACTGTGTTTGTAGTATAAAAATCCCACCAGCCCACAACATCGTCCCATGCGAAATGTTCTGTGGACGTTGGGCTTATGTTTGTGGCGGCGTTCGCGCGAAGTGAAAACATTACGCTCAAAAGCGCTAATACAATTGCAACAGCAACGGTGAGCCAAAGGATCATTTTCCAGTTCTTCATATTTTTATTATAAACTATTGATGGTGAGCGTGTCGAACTATTGATGGTGAAAAACAGACTCTCACCATACCGCTGCATAAAGAAATCGATCAAGGATTGCTCAAGGTCATCTTTGTCCAAGCATCTATCTATGTTCCCGAAAAGGATTTGAGGGGATATTTTTATACCGACAATTAAGTTTTTTATCCAGTGTTGTAGGTTGTCAGTCGTTAGTTCTGCGGGCTTATCCCCAGTCGCAGGTCGCGGGTTGTTAGTTGTGGGTATCGCGTTTGCTATAATAATCGTATGGAAAGAAAGCAATTATATATTGTTATCGCCTCCGCAGTTTTCATTGCGCTTCTTTTGGTATTTAGTATTTTTAGAAAACCTTCCGAAACGGGGCAAGGTGCGCCCGGTATGGATCTTTTGAAAAAGAGTGCCAATACGGGTCCCGTTGAATATACGGCGAGTGTTCCAACTAATGTGGTCGTTTCAGAACCAGTTGCAAGTAGTACTGCGGCGCCGGGTGCCACTGCGGAATTTGGTATTTTCAATCTTACGATAGACAAAGACGGTTTCCATCCCGCATCGCTTGTGGTGAGGCAGGGAGACATTGTGCAAATCAAAGTAACCGCGCTTGACGGGAAATATGATATGGCGATTCCCCGTAAAGGAATGTACTGGGTAATAAATAAAGGTCAGATGAGACCATTTACATTTTCTGCAAATGAGGTCGGCACGTTCCTATTCAAATGCCGAGACTTTTGTCCGAATGGAAAAATATTGCAAGGCACGCTTATTACAAAATAATAAAATGCGTAACAACGCATTTTACCCTGAGCCCGTCGAAGGGTAAAAAAATAATTAAAAAACATACACAACATGAACGACAATAATTTAAAAACATTTTTCAAAATAACACTCGCGCTTTTCTTTGTGCTCACGCTCGCGGGCGCGAGTTATGTTATCGCATTCACGGGTCCTGGTGGGCTTTCGGCGGGTTCTGGAAGTGGCGCGCTATCTGCAAGTTCAAGCAACGTCGGCATCGGGACGACCACCCCCTCGACCGCCCTGCACGTGGTGGGGACTGGTATTCGGTCAGTTAATGGTACTTCAGATTCATACGTCGGAGTAAACACGCCACTGCATCCGTATCCTGGTATTTGGACCGCGGTATCTGATAATCTTACCTCTTACTTCCTTGGGCTGAACGCAGAGGCTGGCAATTCTTGGTTGGAGCTTGGTAATTACACTCCGCTCAACATTGGCCGCTACGGTAGTGTGGCTATTAACGTTGATTCCTATGCTAACGGATACTCTACAACTATTACTACCAACAATGCATCGAGAATCCCGCTTATTGCAAAAGGGGCATCTTCGCAAACTGCGGATATATTTAATGTTCAAAACTCTGCTGGCACCGCTTTAATGAATGTAACGGCGGGCGGCAACGTCGGCATCGGGACGACGACGCCTGCGCAAAAATTAGTAGTGAATGGGAATGTGCAGGCAACCTCGTTTATCGGAACCTTTTCTGGTGCAGTTGCGGCGGACAATGTGGCAAGTGGCGCATTTGGTGCGTTGCAGGGCGGTGGCAATTATTCATTCCCTGCATCGGTAGGTATCGGTATTGGCACGACTACGCCTGTTTCTGCACTCAGCGTGGGTGGCGCGGGAATTTCGGGTGCTGGAATTTATGGCTATGGCACTACGTACGGTATTTATGGGTTGGGCAATAGTAACGCAACTGGAATTTATGGCCTCGGTGGTAACGGTGGTAGTGCTACTGGCTATGGTATTTATGGCCTCGGTGGTAATGGTATTAATGGTATTGGTGGTGCTGCTGGCACCGATGGCAGTATTGGTATCTATGGTCGCGGAGGCACCGGTGGCAGTGGCACCGGTGGTAATGGCCTCGGAGGTACCGGGGTTTATGGTATTGGAGAAGCCAATTCGACGAGTACAGGTGTTTATGGCGGAGGTACTTATGGCGTTTCTGCGTCAGGCACACTTGCCGACGTGTTTGCAATGGCAAAAGGTGTGATGTTCCCTGATAGAACAATTCAGACAACCGCTGGTGCAGGAATTTTAACCGGAACATCAGCATCAATTGGTGGTAGTAGCTTGGAGACTGCTACTTGTGCAGCGACGACAACCGCGATTACGGGAGCGACTACCGGGATGGTTGTGGATGTTACTCCAGTAACTTACCCAGGCAACCGTTTTTTGTGGAGAGGCTACGTTTCGGCTAGTGATACGGTAAAAACCTTGGTATGCAATTATTATGGCCTTGCGTCAACGCCGACCTCATCAACATACAATATTAGGGTAATTAAATAAGGCGAGTAATAACTGTGAATATTGATGGCGCTACCGCTAATGGTAGCGCTACTCATTAAATACCAGGAAACCCCGTACGAGGGCCCTTGTCCCGCAGGGTATACTATGAATATGCCACGCCCGAGTGCGGGGATGAATGGTTCCCGTAGCGAAGCGGAGGCAGGTCCCCATGCGCACACAACACTTACATCACAGCACCTACAACAAATCTTTTTGAAACTACCACTACATATAGACAAGGCATGTGCGCATGGATGTTAAAAGGAAACCCCGCACTTTAGTGCGGGGAGGATGTCATTTGTTCATGCAGGGACTCTTGACCTCACACCAAGGCACCCACCATTTTAAGCTCCGCACAAATCCTTCATTAGAATCACCAAAAAAGATGTCATCAATTGCCACTTCATTTAATTAAAGTGGCACCACCCTCTGTTGACTCTGTTTTTATGATCCGTTTAATACGACAAATATTGCCACTTCATTTAATTGAAGTGCCACCATCTTCCATTCGTTTTTTTATCTCCCGTGTACGGTGACCCACGAGCGCCACTTCATTTAATTAAAGTGGCACATACTTAAGAAGTGCGAATTTTTGTAGGGTTGTTGCGCGATGCTATTTTGTATAATAAAAGGTATTAACCTTCGTCGCAATCCTCGGCTCGGAAATGAGAGAGAACATCTTCTTATTTCTCTCGCTCTGTGTTGACGATAAAATTGAAATGAAAATTGTTACATCAAGTTTTGTAATTCTCGCCATTCTTGGATTTGCAATATATATGAGCGGAGGAACGAATAAGTTCCTCGCGAATTTACTGTCTTCACAAACGAGTGAAGAATCGGAAACAATCTCGCTCGATGCACCGCGAGAAAGCGCAACCATTAGTGACGTGGTCGCGAGCGCTAAGAAAAGCAAAGCAGTAAAACAGAGTGTTGTGCAAAAACAGAAATGCATTGCAACTTCAAGCAATGCGATGCGTGGTAGTGTTTTGATAAATGAGGTGGCGTGGATGGGGAGTGAGAATGATGCGAAGCGTGAATGGGTTGAATTAAAAAATATATCACCGAACGCCATTTCATTAACCAGGTGGGAGTTTTTAGATAAGAGTGGAAAGATTGATGTGCGATTTGATTCAAATACCTCAATCGCGTCGCAAGGATTTCTTGTCCTTGCGCGAGGTAAGGAGTTTACGGGGACCATCAATAATAGCGATGAAACGCTTTCATTGTTTGATAACAAGTGCGTGTTAATTGATATCGTGGAGGCAAACCCTGCGTGGCCGGCGGGCGACGCAAGAGAATGGAAGACCGCGGAGCGTGGCGCTGACCTTTCGTGGCACACATCCGCCTCGTTGGGTGGCACTCTAGGAAAAGAAAATTCCACCCCTATTTCAAACGCCACTTCTAAAAATTCTGTACCCACCCTAGTATCAACAACCGTACCACTCATACCCGCAACGTCTACAAACATGATTGGTGGACCAACTCCAAGTGGGTATATAGGTCAACCAAACACCACCCAATTATTTAGGGTTTTGATTAGCGAAGTTATGACGGGAATGAAAGGAAGCGCCGACTATGATTTTGTTGAACTCTATAATGATTCCGATTCTCCAGCGGTGCTTACGGGACTATCTATAAAAAAGAAAAGCTCTACTGGGAAGGAATCATCGTTGGTGGCGGAAAGCAGGCTTATGGGGAAGACAATTCCCGCACATCAATATTTTCTGCTTGCAAGCGATGGGGGATATACGGGTAATGCAAAAGCAGATGTAATCTGGCCTTCCTCATATTCACTCGCCTCCGCAAAGAATGGAATCGTATTATATGGCACCAATAATAAAGTAATGGATTCCGCTTCGTGGGACACAATTCCCGATGGCGCAAGCTTTGTTCGTGATGGCTGGAATAGTGCATTGTTCCATATAAATTCCTCCCCAACCCCTCAAAACTCAATCTATAATTAAAAAGCCATGCAGTTAAAAGTTGAACAAGCAAACACAGCAAACAACATTTACGCCATTGGTTAACTTATATATCATTGATATATAAGTTAACCAATCATCTTATATACTTAGACATATGGGAGGAGCACTTGTTCACAATAAAAACAAAATACGGAGACGGGCAGAGGAGAAGCGCGCGTGGGAAGTCCATGAGCGTGGAGAGGCAAGACGCAAAGCGAGAAAACCACGGAAGTCCATAGTGGTTGGGCGCATTCCTGAGGATTTCTTATGCAAATTATATATTGATGAGAAGAAATCAATGAGAGAAATTGCCAAGATCTGCTCGTGCTCAATACATAAAGTCGCATATTGGATTACTGCGTACTCAATTCCTATTAGAAATCAGAGCGACGCAACATATTATGCAAAGAATGCGGGCGGTGATCCATTTTCTGTTAATTTAAAAAACATGGATATTACGAATAACATTTTTTTGTATGGAGTTGGACTTGGGTTGTATTTGGGAATTGGAAGTAAGGCGGGGAACAGCGTTCGTATTGGGAACGATGATTCAAGGATTATTCTTTCATTTATTAAATTCCTTCACTTCGCATATGGGGTTCAGAAAGATTCTTTACATTTTGGGTTGCGAATTTCCGATGATATTAATATAAATAGCGCACTTTCATTTTGGACAAACACACTAGATGTATCTCGAGCGCAATTTCAAAAACCGGTTATTACGACCTCGCGTAAAAGGAGCAATTATAAATATATAGATAAACATGGATTCGTCACTTTGTATTTTAATAATTCAAAATTAAAACGAATAATAATGAACGCTATTAAAAATTGCTAAATTTGAGCATTGGTTGAGTTATATATCAATGATATATAACTCAACCAAAAGTGTTTTGTGTTTTTGTATCGGGTTTTAGATATTCCGCAGTTTGCGGAGAGGGAAGAGATTCGGTAAACTTAAAGAAATGATTTCTATTGAAGATTTTGCAAAAATTGAATTGCGGAGCGCTAAGATTATTTCTGCCGAGTTTGTAGAGGGTTCGGAGAAATTGGTCAAACTTCAGATACATGCAGGCGATGTAGACGAGGTGGGGAATCCCGTGCCTCGCCAGATACTCGCGGGCATACGGAAGGTGTATGAGCCAGAAACGCTTGTGGGAAGGAATATTGTGATTGTTGCAAATCTGGAACCGAGAAAACTTATGGGCGAGGAGAGTAATGGCATGCTTCTCGCGGCAACCAATCCAGCGGATGGAATTCCAATATTGCTTATGCCGGACCAGGACATTAAGCCGGGAAGCAGAATTGGATAACAATTAACTTATAAAAATTATATAGGGACCAGTCCCGTTAGAAGTCTTAGCGGAATACACACTAATATTTTATCGCAGCTCTTGCAATATAAATCAGTCAAAAATAAATTAAACTTACATTTCTAACGGGATGAATAACAAAAAATTCAGCATGGTGCTTGGTGCAGTTATTATATTCATTGGGTTTATGGTTTTTTTGAAATTTACTGGCAGTGGTATTTTAACGAATATGGAGAGTGGTGGTACGCCAGCGCTCATTCCGCTCATTGCAATTACCGCGCTTTTGGACAGTTTGAATCCGTGCGCGTTTTCCGTGTTGCTACTCACTGTCGCATTTCTTTTTAATATGGGCGAGTCGCGAAAGAAAATATTGATAATAGGAGGTACATATATTTTCGGAATATTTTCTGTGTACGTATTGATTGGGCTCGGCATATTACGCGCGCTTACATTTTTCAATATCCCCGGTTTTATGGGGAAATTTGCGGCAGGCATTATTATTGCACTTGGCGTGATAGACCTTATTGGTGCATACTTTCCGAAGTTTCCGATACAGCTAAAAATTCCCGCAAGTGCAAAGCGACCAATTGCGGTTCTTATGCAAAAGGGTTCAATTGTAACCGCGTTTATTCTTGGTATATTTGTTGGACTTGTGCAGTTTCCGTGTGTTGGCGGTCCCTATCTTTTAATTTTGGGACTTTTGCATGATTCTAAGTCGTTTGTGGGCGGACTTGGATTATTGCTCTTTTATAATTTGCTTTTCTTGGTACCGCTTATGGTGGTGCTTGTAATTGCGTCAAACGAGGCATTGCTCAAAAAAGTGCAGGAATTACGAAGTGGCAACTCGGGAAATCTACGTTTTGTGACCGGTCTTGCAATGATAGTGCTTGGTTCACTTATCTTTTTGCTTTAGCACGCCGCACTCGTGTACTATATCTATATGAACGAAAATGACGAAAAAATTAAAAAACTTATTGCGAAGGTTGAGGAGATGAAGAAAAGTGGGACGGTGGACCTCTCAATGGAAGAGGACCTCTCCATCGCGATAATGAACCTGGTCAGTTTGGAAGAGCACTTTTTCTTTACTGCAGAAAAAACAAAAAAGGATGAATATTTTGATTTACTTGCGGAGACACGCGAGATTCGTAAATCACTTTTGAAGCGGATGATAGATATTCATGAGGGCGAGACCTGGTGCATTTCAAAACATTTACTTGCTGCGACGATGCGTCTTATGGAGGTTGGCACAAAATTTAATGGGGAAGGGAAGAAGGAAGAAGCAAAAGATATGTTTGATAAGGCATATCACATTTATTCAATGTTTTGGGCACTTCGCTTAAAACTTGTGGACTTGAGCAATGTGAAAAAGATTGGTGACGATCAGATAAATGCGCACGATACCGGAGGCACTAAAAAACCATGGGCAGTCGAAGACATTGTTGAAAAATTAGTAAATTGTTGCGATGAATAATACACAAAAATATATATTGGCGGTGACTGTTGTGTTGATACTGGTATTTGTAGCGTGGGGAGTATCAAAAGCGGTACAGGAAAATAATACTCCGAAAACGGATGCGGTTGCACTTGCGCAATGTTTGGCATCAAAAAAAGTTACCATGTACGGTACATACTGGTGCTCGCACTGTCAGAATCAGAAGGCGTTGTTTGGCGATGCTTTCAAATACGTGCCCTATGTAGAATGCACAGAAAATGAAAAATTGTGCACCGCAAAAGGAGTTCAAGGCTTTCCGACATGGTTAGTGCCTAGCGCGAACGGTGCAGAGACAAAATTAGAAGGTGAGCAGAGTTTTGAAGAACTTTCTCGTGCAAGCGGATGTCCGTTAACGAATGTCGCAAAATAGTTTTTTTGATATATAGCAAAAAACCGACACAAATTTGTGGTGTGTTTTTTGTAATGGTCTAAATAGATTCAAAATGGTAGAATTCACGTATTACATGAAAATAAAGAATTTTCACGACCTTGCTACTGGCAAAGAACGCGATGTGGCGTTGATGCTTGCGGAGACAGGCCTCCAGGCGATTGATACTAAGACGATTATGGAGAAGAATTTCGTACTTACAAACGGCACGCTTTTTATTGGCGGGAAGCCAATTTCCATTAAGGACGCTGGGCGCGTATTTATAGTTGGTGTGGGTAAATGCGCGGCGGAGGCCGTTGAGGTTATTGAAAAAACATTGTTGGATATTATCACCGATGGTATTGTGCTTTGCGTGGGTGATACCAATCTCAAGAAAGTGAGGACATATTGCGGAACGCATCCATTTCCGACCGCGGTGAATGTGGAAGCCACGAGCGAGATAATAAAATTATTGTCTGGAATGACGGAACATGATCTTGTGTTGTTTGTTATTTCTGGTGGTGGTTCCGCATTGCTTTGCCAACCGCAGAATATGACATGCGAAAATGAAGCGGCTATGTTGAAGACACTTTTTGATGATGGTGCGACGATTGAAGAAATCAATACATTGCGCAAACATATTTCATCTGCCCGTGGTGGGTTTTTGGCGAAATATGCATATCCTGCGCAGGTTATCTCGCTTATATTTTCAGATGTATTGAACGATGATATTGGATTTGTGGCTTCTGGTCCCACAGTAAAAGACGGGACTACAATTGAAGACGCAAAAAAAATTGTAGAGAAATATCATTTGACGGGTGACAAGGCAATTGAGACGTCGCTTATTGAGACCCCGAAAGAAGATATGTATTTCAAAAATGTATGGAATACGATTGTGATTTCTAATTCCACCGCGCTTCATGCAATGGAAGAGAGGGCAAAAGAACTCGGATTTTCTCCAGTACTCAAAACGCTTTTCGGAGAAGCGCGCGATGTCGGTTCCAGGATTGTAAGCGAATTGAAAAGCGCGCCACATAAAACCGCATTGCTGTATGGAGGGGAGACAACGGTCACCATAAAAAAGAATGGGAAGGGAGGGCGCGGACTTGAACTTGTTCTAAGCGCGTGTCGTACGGTCGGAACAGGCGAGTTGGTGATGTCTGTGGCGTCCGATGGGCGAGACAATACGGATTACGCAGGCGCGCTCTGTGATATAATGACTAAGGAAAAAGCGAGAAAGTTTGGATTGGATGTTGACCAACATTTGGAGGGTAACGAGTCATATAAATTTTTTGAATACGTTGGCGATTATCTTATGACAGGAAGTACTGGTTCTAATGTATCGGACTTGGTGATAGGCATAAAACTTTAATCAACAAACTATGACAAAAGAAAAAACTGCCAATTTTATAAAATGGTTTAGTGATACGGGAATTGAAGATGTCCCGCTTGTGGGTGGAAAGAATGCGGCGCTTGGTGAGATGTATTCCAACCTTATTCCGCTTGGCATAAATATTCCGGATGGTTTTGCGCTTACCGCGGATGCATACCGGTATTTTTTTGAAAAAACGGGATTAGATAAACAAGTACGCGAGATTCTTTCTGATCTTAATACACACGACATGCATAATCTTGCTGTGCGTGGTGCAAAAATTCGCGCAGCAATTGTAAAAGAAGAACTTCCGAAGGATTTAAAAGAGGCAATTGCAAAAGCATATGCGGAATTGGAAAAAAAATATGGCAAACGCATTGATGTGGCTGTTCGCTCATCGGCAACCGCGGAGGACCTTCCTGGTGCCTCATTCGCAGGTCAGCAAGATACATTTTTAAATGTGCGTGGCGTAAACGATGTCATTTATTTTACGAGGAAGTGCATTGCCTCGCTTTTTACGAACCGTGCTATTTCCTATCGCGCAGACAAAGGATTTTCGCATTTTGATACCGCACTCTCCGTTGGTATTCAGCGGATGGTTCGTTCTGATTTATCCGTATCTGGCGTTGCGTTCACGATTGATACGGAGACGGGATTTGATAAAGTGATTGTAATTAACGGCATTTACGGACTCGGCGAGTTTATTGTGCAGGGTAAAGTTATTCCTGACGAGTTCATCATTTTCAAGCCGACGCTTGAAAAGGGATACGATGCGCTTATTGCAAAAGAGTTGGGCAAGAAAAATATAAAACTTGTCTACTCATTATTTGGCACAAAGCAGAAGTCAGTTTCGTTAAAAGACGAACAAAAGTTTTGTTTGACGGATGCAGAGGTAATGAAGCTTGCAAAATGGTGTCTTGAGGTAGAGAAGCATTTTTCTGGTAAGGCGGGGCATTATAGACCGATGGATATTGAGTGGGCGAAGGACGGAAAGACGGGAGAATTGTTTATTGTGCAAGCGCGCCCCGAAACCATTCACGCGGGTGAGGATAAAAACGTATCTAAGGAATACCGTCTTGGGAGAAGAAGCGAGGTGATTATGAACGGCATCGCGGTCGGCGCGCGCGTGGGAGCGGGCAAGGTACGCATCTTAAATGACGCGAAACACATCGGTTTGTTTCAGAAGGGAGAGGTGCTTGTAACCGAGATTACGGATCCCGATTGGGAGCCGATTATGAAGATTGCGTCGGCGATTGTCACTGATAAGGGCGGACGCACTTCGCATGCGGCAATTGTGTCGCGCGAATTAGGGATTCCGTGCATTGTTGGTTCAAAGATTGCAACAAAAAAATTGCACAATGGGGAAGAGGTAACCGTGGATTGTTCTTCCGGTGAGGTGGGTAACGTGTATGCCGGTATTTTGCCCTTTGAAATATTGGAACATCAGTTAAATAAATTGCCGAAGATTAAGACGAAGATAATGGTGAATATTGGTTCACCGGACGAAGCATTTAAAAACCATTATTTGCCAGTGAAAGGTGTCGGACTCGGTCGTTTAGAATTCATTATCGCGTCGCACATTCGCATCCATCCGAATGCACTCATTGATTACAAAAAGTTTAAGCATGGTAAGAAAACACCAGCAATAAAAAGGACGCTTAGAGAGATAGAAGAACTTACGGAAGGGTACGAAAACAAAGAGCATTATTATGTGGATCGATTGGCGCGCGGTATTGCAAAGATTGGCGCGGCGTTTTATCCGAATGAAGTGATTATTCGTTTTTCCGATTTCAAAACGAATGAATACAGCAAACTTATTGGCGGAGAATTATACGAGCCGCACGAAGAAAACCCGATGCTCGGGTGGAGAGGCGCTTCGCGTTATTATGACCCAAAGTTCAAAAAAGCGTTTGGCTTGGAGTGTCTTGCGATGAAGCATGTACGCGAGAATATGGGCTTCACAAATGTGGTGCCGATGATTCCATTTTGTCGCACACCGGAAGAGGGACAACAAGTACTTCACGCGATGGCAGAACACGGACTTGATAAAACGAAAGACAAAAAATTAAAAGTGTATGTAATGTGCGAGATACCATCCAACATTCTTTTAGCTGACGAGTTTTTGGAATTGTTTGATGGTATGTCAATCGGCTCAAATGATTTGACACAGCTCACGCTCGGACTTGATCGTGATTCTGGAATCGTAACGCATATCGCAAATGAAAATAATCCCGCGGTTAAAAAACTTATTTCCGAGATTATCCAAAAGTGTAGAGCAAAAAAGAAATATATTGGTATTTGCGGTCAAGCGCCATCGGACTATCCTGACTTCGCGCGTTTCCTTGTTGAGGAGGGCATTGAGAGTATGTCTTTGAATCCTGACACCGTTATTAAGATAATTATGGAATTAGGCAAGAAGGTCAGGAAACCGAGGGCAAAAGCGGGTGGAAAATAATTGTGGTATCATTAAAAAACAGATATGAAAATAGGATTTTTTGAACTTGATGGGTGGGAAGAGAAGATTGTGCGAGAGAAATTCTCTGGTCACGATCTTCGCTTCAGCAATGAGAAGATAACGGAAGCCAGCATGCCTACGCAGCTTGATTTTGATATTATTTGCACATTTGTGAATTCCCAAATTACCCATGACGTTGTTTCAAAATTCACGAATCTGAAGCTTGTGTCTACGCGTTCAACTGGGTTTGATCATATTGATGTTTCTGCGTGTACTGCGAAAGGCATAAAAGTGGCATATGTGCCAGGGTATGGCGACAACACCGTTGCAGAATTTGCATTTGGCTTGATTTTGAATCTTACGCGCAAGATGTATCAGGCAATAGACCAGACGAAGAAGTCCGAGACGTTCTCGTTTTCTGGGCTTCGTGGTATTGATATTAAGAACAAGACACTTTGTATTATCGGTACTGGTCGTATTGGGAAGGAATCAATTAAGATTGCAAAAGGATTTGGGATGAATGTAGTCGCATATGACCTGTTTCCGAATGCAGAGGCGGCAAAAACACTCGGCTTTACTTATTTACCGTTGGAAGAAGCGCTTAAGGTTGCAGACATTATTACAATTCACGCGCCACTGAATGACGCGACAAAGCATTTAATTAATAGGGACAATATCAAATTTATAAAGCGTGGGGCATATCTTGTGAACACCGCGCGTGGCGGTATTGTGGAAACGACCGCGCTTGTATTGGCGCTGATGGATGGCACACTTGCGGGCGCGGGGCTTGATGTGTTGGAAGAAGAAGGCGATGTGAAGGATGAGATGAAATTTTTGGGCAATTCTGGAATGCAAGAAGAACGAGTCCGGGTGATGCTGGAGAATCACGCGCTTATGAAGATGTCCAACGTGCTTATCACGCCACACAACGCATTTAACACACAAGAGGCGTTGGAGAGAATTCTGAATACTACGATGGAGAATATCGCCGGGTTTCTTGCTGGTACTCCGAAAAATCTTGTTCCATAATCATGTTTTTGGGAATTCAGGCTACATGGCTCGCGATGTTGCCCACATTGTTTTTTTGGGCGCTTTTTGTATTTGCGATATTCGGATATGTTGTTCGCCACAGCGAGCGGTGGAGCGGGTTTCGTAAAACAATCAGCATTAAGAAGCTCATATTCGCTACTATTGGGTTTCGAATTATATATGCGGGATTGCTTACGGGTTTGCAATATGTTACGTGGGCGAGCGGGGGAATAGGCGAATTCTTTTTGCGGGAATCTATTGATAAGTCATTGCCAATTCCATTTATTCAGAGTTTGCCGTGGATATTTGGTTCGCAATGGGGTTATTTCATTTTTTATTCACTTTTGCATTTTTGGGTGAATGTCGTACTTTCTTTGTTTGTGGCGTGGATTTTTTATAGATTTCTTATTTTATTAAAGCGGTATAGGGAGCGATTTTTTGATGAGGAGGAGATTGAACTTGGATTCTTGGTGGCGCTTCTTGTGGGCTGGCCCGCATTTACCCTTTTTGTTCCGCTTGTTTTTCTTTCTGTCGTTCTTACATCGCTTGCTCGTCTTATTGTGTGGAAGGAGGCATATACGACGCTTGGTTGGCCATTTATTCTTGCTACATTAATCACTTTCTTATTTAGTAGCTTTTTACTTACCGCAACTGGCCTCTCGGTGCTTTTAGTGTAGGCGTGGTATGACCGAACGTGAGTGAGGAAATGCCAAAACAGCGACCGAGCGAGAGCGACGACCGAGCGTGAGCGAGGAAGTACTGAGCACAGCAGTGCGAACGTAGGAAGCACTAAAGCGCAGAAGCGCGTATGTGCAGGCGTGGTATAATTAGTATATGGAAATAACTCGCGAACAGGATAAAAAAGTTTCGCCGAAGGATGTATTCACACATCTTTTGGCAATAGTCGCGTTGTATGCGAGTGCAACCAGTTTTTTGGTGCTAGTGTTTCAGTTTATAAATGTGCAATTTCCCGATGTGCTCGCGGGGGATTATTACAGAATGGAGGGAGCATATTCCGCAATGCGATTTGCGATTGCATCACTGTTTGTCGTGTTTCCCGTATATCTTTTTACGACACGTTTTTTGAGCAAAAGCTACGAAGCAAATCCGACAAAGCGTGATTTAGGAATCAGAAAGTGGCTCATCTATTTTACGTTATTTGTTGCCTCGCTCGTTGTAATTGGAGACATTGTTATGCTCATCAATAATTTTTTGAGCGGAGAAATAACGCCTCGGTTTGGTCTTAAAACACTTGCGGTATTTTTTGTAGCGGGTTCAATCTTTTTCTACTATTTTTCTGACATTAAGAAACACAACACCGAGTAATATGATCCCGTTAGAAATTACTCCGTTTCATCTTGCGTATATGCCACAAATCAGGAAAAGACGATGGTCTGTGAGATGCGTGATAAGGCACGGAAACGTTATTGCAAACAAAAGAAGTCGAAAATAATAAAAAATATAAGCGAACGCAATTATGATAAAAAATGAAAACGTTTCCTATTTCTAACGGGATGAAATATTTTGTCTATGGAGTTATTGGTGTTGTGTGCGCCACCATTATTGTTGGGTTCTTTGTGGTTGGGTCACCGAGCGAGGAGCGGGCAAAACAACTTGATTTGCGTCGCATAAATGATCTCACTAATTTGCAATATCAAATCATTAATTATTGGCAGGCAAAGGAGAAACTCCCCGACACGCTTCTCGCATTAAAAGACGATCTTCGCGGAGTCGCTATTCCGAGCGATCCAGAAACCGGCTCCGCGTATGAATATAAAATCAAAGGCAGTAATCAATTTGAATTATGCGCAACGTTTGTGCGCGCGGGGCAGGGGTACGTCACGCCGAGTGATGAGTGGAAACATGATGCTGGAAGAACGTGCTTCACGCGTACCATTGATAAGGACTTATATCCACCGATCGTGAAGCAGTATTAATTCAGCGTGAAAGTATTTGTTATAGCAAGCTGGGTACAAAGGTAGAGAAGGTAGAAGAAATTGATAAAACACATTTAGTGGTTTTTGTAAAAGCGCCCGCAAAAGAAAGAAAAGCAAATAAAGCCATTGAACTGGCACTTGCAAAGCATTGTGGTCTCAAACCCTACGAGGTTGAGATTTTTGCGTGGCATATGGCAAAGACGAAGATTGTTGAAATTACGGAATAAGCCATTCTTGCGAAGTTGGTTAGTGTTCTTTATGATAAGCTCTCACATATGGGTCTCTTTAAATTGGTCAGTAACAATAAACCGGCGGGTGACCAACCAAGCGCGATTAAGGCGCTGGTAAGGGGTATTGAATATGGCGTGTCTCATGAGACGCTTCTCGGTGTTACGGGTTCGGGAAAAACGTTTACAATGGCGAACGTCATTCAAAAGATTGAGCGTCCCGCGCTCGTGATTGCACACAACAAAACACTCGCAGCCCAGCTTACGAACGAATTGCGCGAATTGTTCCCTGAGAACTCCGTGCATTATTTTGTTTCTTATTACGACTACTATCAGCCGGAAGCATATATTCCGACCTCCGACACGTATATTGGAAAAGAAGCGATGATAAACGAGGAGATTGATAAATTGCGCCACGCAGCAACAACTGCGCTTCTCACTCGTCGCGATGTGATTGTGGTCTCGTCTGTTTCTTGTATTTATGGGCTTGGTACCCCACAGGTTTATGCTGACCACATTTTTCATTTTAAGAAGGGTGACACGATTGAACGTGCATCGTTTGTGCGCAAGCTTGTTGAATTGCATTTTTCACGTACGAATTCCGATCTTACACGTGGCACATTCCGACTTCGTGGAGATAACTGGGAGATAATGCCAACGGACAGGGAAATTATTTATAATTTTGAATTAAAAAACGGCAAAATCAAGGCCATTTATGAAGTTGACCCAGTTGCGGGTTTTATTCCTGGGAAGACACCGAAGCGCGATGCTATTTTTATCGCGCCAGCAAAGCACTTCATAACCCTACCCGCAGAGCGCGAGCGCGCGATTAACGCGATTCAGGACGAACTGAAAGCCCAGCTCAAATATTTTGAAAAAACAGGAAAGTATTTGGAGGCAGAGCGTCTGGAACGGAGAACAAAGTTTGATTTGGCGATGATACGCGAGGTGGGGTATTGCAATGGCATTGAGAACTACTCGCGCCATCTTTCAGGACGTCCCGCAGGAGAGCCATCGGACACACTTTTAGATTATTTCCCGAAGGATTTTATTACATTTATTGATGAGTCGCATGTGACGGTACCGCAGATTTCGGGAATGTCCGCGGGCGATGCGGCGCGTAAAAAAACGCTCATTGAGTTCGGATTTCGTCTTCCTTCGGCGGCGGACAATAGACCACTTACATTTAAAGAATTTAACAAACGTATTGGGCAGGTAGTGTACATATCCGCAACTCCTGGGAAATATGAAATAGAGGAATCAAAAAAGCATGGCGGACAGATTGTAGAGCAGATTATTCGTCCTACGGGTCTTGTGGACCCGGTTGTAACCATTCTTCCCGCGAAGGGTCAGGTACAGGATTTAATCGCGCGTATTGAGAAACAAGTAAATAGACCCGATGCCGAAAAGGAACGCGTGCTCGTAACCACGCTTACCAAGAAAATGGCGGAAGATTTGTCGGCATATTTAGAGGAGCGAAAAATAAAAGTTACCTATTTGCATAGTGATGTGAAAACGCTTGACCGTATTAAAATTCTCACGAAACTACGAAGAGGAGAGATTGATGTGTTGGTGGGTGTAAACCTGCTTCGCGAAGGATTGGATCTGCCGGAAGTATCGCTGGTTGCAATTTTAGATGCCGACAAGGAGGGGTTTTTGAGAAGTGAGACGGCGCTCGTCCAAACAATCGGGCGCGCGGCGCGTAATGTAAGTGGTGAGGTATTGATGTATGCGGATAATATCACTGGTTCAATGGAGCGCGCGATACGGGAAACGGCGAGACGCAGAAAGATTCAGCTTGAATATAATAAGAAGCATCATATAACTCCGACCACTATCAAAAAAGAAATTAAGGATATTTTGCCGATAGACAAGATTGAGCATATAGAATTCAGCGCCCTACCGAAATCAAAGAAGGTGCTCAGCATATTAATTAAGGAAAAAGAAAAGGAGATGCGTGAGGCAGCCGAAGAATTGAATTTTGAATTGGCAACCATTTTGCGCGAAGAAATTAGAGTGCTTTCTCAAAAAGTTGAAGACGTAGAAAAAGAAGCAAAAAAGGCGAGAGCGGAGCGACCTACCAAGAAAAAAGCATAAAAGCCGTCTAATCCTTGGTACTGTGGCTGATTGATCCCGTTAGAGACCTAAGTTTGCTGTTTCAAGTATTAATGTGTGTAGTTATGAGCAAAGAGAATCTCTGAATATTTGCGACGGTAACTCGCCTCTAACGGGACGTTTTCCAGTCAATACCTTGGAAACACTTTGATAATATCGGTGG
>CAYHGT010000003.1:0-65310 GCA_964356375.1 uncultured Candidatus Saccharibacteria bacterium | reverse complement strand
CTATTCTCAAAGACAAAACGCTTTCATGCAATTGGGGGGAGCTTTGGGAATTCACCGCTTCCGCCGTAGGCGGAAAGGGTTTTGAAAAAATTGACAGCGCGATTTTGGCTCCCGCAAAATCGCTCCGTTTTTTTAATTCCGACAATGTTTCGTTTGGTGGACCCTACCGGATTCGAACCGGTGACCTCCTCATTGCAAATGAGGCGCTCTAACCAACTGAGCTAAGGGCCCATTATGACTACCAGGATAGTGTATCGGTTTATAATTAATTTTCAAGTTTCGCAAACGTTTTACTCAACCTCTTTTTTAACTGTTCAAATGCACGTGAGCGCAATTTGAGATTGTGCTCTCTCACTCTCGCATCTTCTTCGGCAACATATGCCTCATAATATGCAAGCGTCAACGGTCGCCTAGCCTTAGTGGATACAACCAATCCGGTGTTATGTTCGCGGACTCTTTTGAGCAAGTCGTTTGTTGATCCAATATAATACTTGCCATCTTTTTTACTTTTTAGCACATGCACATAGTTCACCGTACTATCATAGCAAAAGTGTATTGCGTGGGCGTGCCCACCCACCAACCTTACGTAAAAGGGTAAACAACGTTATCGCGCATACCAAAAACACCACACTTTATGTGCGATGTATGGGTTGGTGGGTAGCGTTGCTTGCGTGGGCGTGCCCACCCACCAACCCCGTTCAAACAAAATAAACACCACATTCAATATTTTATGTAATGCAATGATAACCTCCTTGTCTTAGGTTGGTGGGTGGGCGTGGAAGGGATCGAACCTTCGACCTCTGTCTTATCAGGACAGCGTTCTACCACTGAACTACACGCCCTAGCGAGGAGGAAAATGAATATACCAATATTCATTTTCTCCGAGTGACGGGCGTGAGTGCGTCTTCGCACTACAAGCCCGAAGCGAAACTTCGAACGATGGGCGTGCGCGCTTCTTAGTGCTACAAGCCCGATGTCTCAAAAAATGCCGAGAAATTACGGCCTTTGTAACTTTAATGCCTCAAACCCTTTGATGTCAAACTTTTCTGTTGCGGTATTTGCTGTTCCCGCGGTAAGCGCTGCATTCAAGTTTTCGCCAAGAAACGTGACTGCATACACAACAAAAAAACCAAGCCCTACAATCATCGCAATTGCGAGTATTGAAAATAATACCCTCCGCGACATTATATGTGATTGTAATTTTTTGAATAGCGCCATAGACATGGTTATTGATGTCTATAATAAATCTGCCCGCTTGTGTTTAGCTGACCGTTTTCGCCAGTCGTCCGCGTAATGGAATAATTATCAAACGATGAAAGATATTTGAAATTTTGAAGTTCTGTTACAAAAGAAAGTAATTTTCCAAAGTTACCGCTCACATCAAGCTTAAACCGTATAGTGCCAAACGTTGCGCCACTCGCTGGTGATTCGCTCAAAAATGCAAATGAAGATGAGAGTCCGCTTCGCGACGAGAGCAATTGAAATTCCTTCGTAAGATTAATAAGTTGGTCTTTAATCGGCACCGCGTTATTCATGATTTGTAGATCTTTGCTCACTGCCAAAGAATATTGGGAACGAAGTGATGCGAGTGCATTCAATGAACCTGATCGTGCGGCAAACTGATTTCGCAATGAAACAATCTGGATTCCGTACTCAGTAATCGTTTTGCCAAGAAACATTATGCTAAATAAAAGAACCGCGAGTATGGCGATTGTAATACCGCTTTCAATCAGTAATGTTTTTTTAAACGGGTCCATAGGAATGTGTGCACACAAATCGTAGTGTATACTTATTTTATCACACCTTGATTTACAAAACTCACTTCCGATGATTTTTCTTCTTGTTTCAGGCGAGGCGAAGTAAAAATTCCGAGGCATATTCAAGCAGAATCTGGTGAGGAATTTTCACAAACCTGCCTGCCGGTAGGCAGGGCTGTAGCCGAAACAGAAGGAAAATAGCAGAAAAGGAGTTTCGTAATTCAAGGTTATATATAATGGAACCGCGTATATTTATGTTGCAGTCGGATGATAATAAGTACCCCGCACTTCTCAAAGAAACGGTTGGTTTTCCTGAACAACTTCATTACATCGGAGAGTTGCCCGCGCGCGACGAGATTTGTATTTCTATCGTAGGCACGCGTAAAGCAACGCGTGAAGGGTTGGCGATTGCACATGAAACCGCAAAAGAATTGGCAAAACGAGGATTTACTATCGTAAGCGGACTCGCGCTCGGCATTGATGGATCGGCTCACGAGGGCGCGCTCGCGGGAAAAGGAAGGACAATTGCAATACTCGCAAATGGGCTTGATTCAGTATATCCGAAACAGCACGAACACCTGGCAAAACTTATTGTGGAAAACGGTGGATGCATCATTTCGGAATATCCCGACGGCACGCCCTCTTATCCGAATCAGTTTCTAGAACGAAATAGAATCGTGAGCGGACTTTCTGTCGCCACAGTAGTTATAGAAGCACCTGAGCGCTCTGGGTCGCTTGCAACCGCGCGCAATGCTGTTGAGCAGGGGCGCGAGGTCTTCATTTTCCCTGGCAATGTGAACCATACAAACTATCGAGGTTCACACCGACTTATTCGTGATGGAGCGCGCTTAGTCACTGGTTTCTTAGATATTTTGGAGGACTTAGGGATGAGTGATGTGCCACAAAAAGAACAAAGTGTTGCGCGTATCACCGAACTCACGGATGAAAATGAAATTGCGATTGCGCGTTGCCTTTTAGAATCCCCCGATCCACTCACAATTGACAAAATAATTGAACTCACTATACTTCCGCCACATATCGTTAGTGAGAAACTCACGTTGCTTATATTTGATGGTATTGTATTGGATGAGAGTGGTTTGTTTAGAATCCGTTCATAATATATATATATAGACGCTCATGAAACTTGTTATTGTAGAGAGCCCCGCAAAGGCCAAAACAATTGAAAAATACCTGAAGGGCGATTACAAAGTAGTCGCAAGCGTAGGACATATTCGCGACCTTCCGAAAAGCAACAAAAAGGCCATTGACGTGGCCAACGGTTTTATTCCTCACTACGAAATTTCAAAAGGAAAGGAGAAAGTAGTCCATGAAATCCAGGAGCTCGCGAAAAAAGCGAGTGAGGTCTTACTCGCAACTGACCCTGACCGTGAAGGTGAGGCAATTGCGTGGCATATCAAGGAGGCCGTGGGACTTAAAAAACCGAAACGCGTGGTATTCTACGAAATCACGGAACCCGCGGTACAAGAAGCGATAAAGCATCCGCGCGATATTGATGAAAATTTGAGAATGGCGCAAGAAGCGCGTCGTGTGCTTGATAGGTTGGTTGGATATGATTTATCTGGACTCATTTGGAAGAAGGTGCGCTATGGACTTTCCGCAGGACGCGTACAATCCCCCGCGCTCCGTATTGTTATGGAAAAGGAACGCGAGATTCGTGCGTTTGTTTCAGAACATTTTTGGACAATTGAGGGACAATTCAAAACTAAAAAAAATCAAGAACTTACACTTCGGTGTGACAAAGAACCGCGCGATGAGGTGGAAACCAATACAATTCTTGCTGAGGCAAAGAAAGGCGCGTGGTCTATCATATCTATAAAACAAACAGAAGCAAAACGTTCGCCAAAACCGCCATTCATCACCTCAACCCTCCAACAGACCGCAAGCTCACGTCTCGGCTTCTCACCTTCGCGTACAATGGGCATTGCGCAAAAATTGTATGAGGCAGGACATATTACCTATATGCGCACCG
This sequence comes from uncultured Candidatus Saccharibacteria bacterium, assembly GCA_964356375.1. Taxonomy (GTDB): domain Bacteria; phylum Patescibacteriota; class Minisyncoccia; order UBA6257; family GWB1-50-10; genus CAIKKG01. Next base: position 61,563 of record CAYHGT010000003.1, on the reverse strand, counting down.
ATAGCGTGAACTTAAGTGAGCTCGCACTTGCGGATATTTATGCGGTTATTGAAAAACAATACGGTGCGGAGTTTTTATCACCGAGAAAATATGTGACGAGAAGCAAGAATGCGCAAGAAGCGCACGAAGCGATTCGTATTACAAAACCGTCTGCGAAGCGTGCGGGAACGACTGATGAGCAGAAACACCTTTATGATTTAATTTGGCAACGTACCGTTGCATCTCAAATGACAGATGCAAAAGTATTGCGCACCAAAGTAAGCGCAAATATTGGTGAAAAAGATGCTATTCCAAATTTTTCAATCAATGGAAATGTTGTTCTTTTTCCCGGCTGGCTTTTGGCGGACACGGGCGCCAAAGGTGAAGATGTGGAGTTACCTCCGCTCAAGGAAGGTGAACCACTTACACTTGTATCAATTGAAGCAGAAGGTAAAGAGACCGAACCACCACCGCGCTATACCGAAGCAGGACTCGTGAAAGAACTTGAGAAACGCGATATTGGCCGACCAAGTACCTATGCATCTATTATTAAAACACTGCAAGATCGTGGATATGTTGAAAAACAAAATAAAGCGCTCTTCCCTACCGATACCGGTGAAGTAGTAAGTGATTTTCTTGAAAAGAATTTTGCAAGCTATATCAGTGATTCGTTTACTGCGGAAATGGAAAATGACCTGGATGATATTGCAAACGGTAAAAAGGAGTACGCCAAAATTCTAAAAGCGTTTTACGGACCGTTTACAAAAGAAATAAAGGAAAAAAATAAACTTGAAAAGGTAACCGTGCTTGGCGAGGACCCGCGATTCAAGTGCCCATTGGACGAGAGTCACGGCACAATGCTTATCAAACTTGGGCGCGCAGGAAAGTTTTTGAGTTGTCGTCTTTTCCCTGCCTGCCTCGGCGCCCGCAAGCTTGATGGCTCAATTATGGAAGGCCCAAAGGAAACGGGAGAATTGTGTCCAGAATGCGGAGGAAAACTTCTTGAGCGCGAGGGAAAATTCGGAAAATTTATTGCGTGCAGTAATTGGAAGCGTGGTAAAAATGGCTGTCATTATATAAAGCAAAGTCCAGAAGAAGAAGAGAAGAGGAAGACGGGTGTGAAATGTCCCGATTGTGGTGGCGAGATAGTAGAGCGCCGTGGACGCTTTGGGCCATTCTTTAGTTGTGCGAATTATCCGAAATGCAGATTCATTATTAAATCGCGTCCCACAGGAAAGAAGTGCGAGCTCTGCGGTTCGCTCATGATGGAGGGCACAAAGACAATACCAGAAAGATGCAGTAATAAAGCGTGTAAAATGCATAATCCTCATACGTTAGAAAAATAACCGCAGTCCTTCCGAAGCTCGTGTGAGCGAAGGAGGAGAGGGTACAAAGACTATTCCCGAACGCTGTTCAAACAAAGCGTGCCCACCCACCAACCTAATCATTTGAAATTATTAACGCGCTACTTAAAATGAAAACGCAATGTTTGTTTGGTATTACTCGGGTTGGTGGGTGGGCATGTCCGAATCACAACCCACACAAGCTTAAAAAGTAGGGTTGATCCCGTTAGAGATATTAGTCTTTTAGACATTCATTTATTAACACAGCTTGAGATGACCGCATCTTTTGTATTTTGATATTCTGACATCTCTAACGGGATTGACGAAGCAAATTTTCTGTGCTAAAATGTGTGCAGAATTTTAAAAAACATCTCGAGACCCCGCATCGTGCGAGGAACGAGAACAACATACTTTCATCATTTAGGAGGAGCACTATGAACGTCTTACGAGTCGCTTTGTCTGCCACGATTGGCAAGCTCCTACAATCACGCGCTGAGAAAGCCGTGAAAAAGATTGAACTGCTCTCGCTCATCTCATTATCGGAGCTGGCCATTCCGGCCTGCGATGGTAGCGTGGTCATCAAAGACGCGGACGACATTTTCATCAAGAAGAGTCTGCTCGATATCAAATACGGCGACATCAAGTTGCTGTCTGACACACCGAGTAAAAAGCCTACCAAAACTGCGCTCGCCAATGTATACGAATTGAAGTGCGATGCCACGTTCAGACAAATGTTTACGCAGATTTTGTGCAAGAAGAAGCACAAAAATCCGCGCGTACTTTGCTTGAGCGAACATCAAATTGTTGAGCTTGTGCGAACGCACAAATCATTGCTTATGAGTTCCGACGGATGCTCTACCCTATTCCCGTTCCTTTACGCGAATGGAAAGGTTGGGCTCGTTGAATTCTGCTTTGATGTGGATAACTCAACTGATAAATTCGCGGTCTATACCTACGGCCTCTGGAGTGCGCGGAGATGGTACACGAGCTTTACACATCGTCTCATTGTTCTCGCACCAGAAAAGAAATCAAAAAATGCAAAAGACCCACTGATGGGTCGCTCATTCATTAGGAGGATTCAATGAACTCGCTATTGGACATTCTGCTCCATCCGTCGCATCATCACGTTCTTTTTCCAATCTTCGCAATTCTTGCGATTCTCATCTATGCATTCATTGGACAAGTCTACGTATATTTCGCTCTCGTTAAAATGTATGATGACCCTGATATCGACTCTGACTTTCCAAAACTCCTTTGCTGTTTTATGTGTGGTGTTTGGGAGAACGATGGGAAACCATTTATTATCGGTGCGCTCTGGCCAATCTTTTTGACTGGCGCGGTCACCATTTTGATTGTCATCATTCTCCTCGGTATTGGGTTTTGCGTCTGCTTTGCCATTGTATGGATTTTGGACCATGCGTGGTTACTTCTCAAGTGGGCTTACAAGCTCATCTTCTGCGGTGGACTCTTCAAGCTCATCACGGGTAAGACGCTAACACCGTCGGATAAATAGGAGGATTTGATGAACTCGCTTTTGCACCATCCCGTTCTTCTTACACTCGCGATTCTCGTGGGCATCATCGTCTATGGGAATATCGCGTGGATGTACATCTATATACTGCGAAAGAAGAATTGGTTTTCTGATTTCCTTCACTTTTTCGGCAAAAAACCGAATGTGTTGACTGATTGGGAAACATTTTCCCTTGGCTTTATTTGGCCATTAGCATTCGCAATTTCAATTCTGTGCTGGTTCGTCTGGCTGACCTTCGGCGGCATCGCTCGAACGCTTGTCGGAAAGGACCTGGACGGAAAACCGCTCACGCCATAAATGAAAAGCCCCCGCTATGCGGGGGTTTATTATTTTTTTATTTATCGTTCCGTGAGTACCTCGTGTCCGTGTTCCGTAATGGCTATTGTGTGTTCAAAATGAGCGCTTAAACTTCCATCTTTCGTTTCGTAACTTCCATCGCGCATAGCTACCGCATATTGTGAGCCCACAGAGAACATTGGCTCAATTGCTATTACAAGTCCAGGTACAAGCTTCAACCCCTCGCCCCTCGTTCCATAGTTAAAAACGCTAGGGTCCTCATGGAGCTCGAAGCCCACACCATGTCCAGTAAGGCCTTGAATTACGCGAAAATTGGCATTTTTAGCGGTGTTTCCTATCACATAGCCAATATCCCCCAGATGCTTCCCGGGCACACATTCTTTGATGGCTCTCTCCAAAGAAAGCTCCGTTGTTCTCATAAGCAACTTGGCCTCATCGCTTATTTTTCCAATACCAATTGTGACAGCCGAATCAGTTATCCGACCCTTATATGTCACGCCCAAATCAATGGAAAATAAGTCACCACTTTTCAAAATATAGTTTCCGGGAATGCCGTGCACAATTTGAGCATTGACTGACGCGCAGAGCGCCACAGGATACGGCTTTGTTGCGCCCTCTGGGGTATAACCCAAAAATGTCGGTGTCGCGCCCGCTTCAGAAATAAGTTTGCGCGCAAGTGCATCAAGCACAGAAAGTTGCACACCTTCTTTTGATGCAATCACAAGTTCCGCAATTGTATGTGCGAGAATCTTGCCCGACACGCGCATTAATTTTATGTCGTTTTCGTCTTTAAGCCGTACTTTCATTTTTTATTATCCAAGCTTTAATGCCTTCACTACTTTATCCGAAACTTTGTATGGCAACGGCTCTCCATCAATTTTTGATATTGAAAATCCTTTCTTTTTCATTTGCGCCACAATCGGATAGGTTCGGTCTCTGTATTCCTTGAGGCGTACTTTTATAATCTCGGGATTATCCAAAGAACGCGTGCGCATAGGTCCCGCACATAACGGACAGTGCGGAATTTTTACACTTTCCAATTTTGGAAGTCCGCACTGCGAACACACTACGCGATGACTATTGCGTTTCACGGATGTTGCATCACGCACCTCAAGCAATACCACAGACACATTGTTTTTTCCGAATGACTTTATAAGCGTATCCGAAAGTCCTTTGGTTTTTTTGTCACCAAACGCCTCAAAGAGTGTGCGCGGCGAACCACTAAAAACCAGATTATATCCCGCTTTTGCGATGCGCTCCGTTTCTTCTCGCGTAATTTTCAAAACCCATTCTGGCGTACACAATCTTCCAGAATCAAAATTAGCCTTTTCGCGTTTTAATGTTGGATCCGTCTTTGCTTTTGGTGAACGAAAAAGACCCTCAAGATATCGTCCCGTATCAAGATGGATAAAATTAAATTTTCTTGCCAACAAATCTGCTTGAGTCCCCTTTCCCGACCCCGGAGGTCCGTAAATAATTACTGCTTTTGCCATATATCCAATTATACATTTCGAATGCGAGAATGGCGAACACCGCAGAGAATCGGTCTTATTTCGTGGCGTTGTAGAGCGCGAGGATTTCGGAAGCGGAGAGTGCGCGATTGTAGATGCGGACATCGTCAATGATATCATTAGCAAACGACGCATTGGCGTAAGAGCCAATAGCATTTGAGGTGCTTCCCGTACTAACCGGCTGCACAGTTTGGCTTCCTAAGCTTGTTCCATTGATATATGTTGCGATAGTAGAACCGGTTTGAGTAACCACAATGTGATACCAGGTTCCGATAGTAAACGTATAATTTGCACTATATGTGGTGCCTGCCGTAACATTTGGAAAAAATGTCGTCGCTAAATTACCAGAATTTATTCGAAGCGCTGTGTTCATAAAACTAAAAACTATCTGCACTGATGTAGTAGCTACATTTGTCCAAAGTGAATATGTCAAAGTTTCCCCAATATTTCTGTACTGAATAGCCACACTATTATCTGTCCCATTAAAATTCCCCGCGTATGCCCCCACCTTGCCTCCCGTCCATTGGGAACCGAGGGTTCCCTGCCACGTCCCACTCGCGTTGTGGCCCGAGTAATCATAGACCTTGGTTCCCGTTCCTTCATTGAATGTCCAATATCCCACTAGAGATGGGTCTCCATAATCAATGGGGGCAAGCGTGAGGGAGGAGCCTGATTCATAGAGACCTGTATAGATGCCTCCATCCATAGATGCTCTGTCTGCAGAGCCTCCTAGCTTGTATTTTGCTGATTCAAAAGGGGTAGCAACCTCATATTTCTGACCACTCGGGGTATATGTATAGTAGTTGCCTGATGAGGTGGTATTTACGGGGTCAATGGGGAGGACAGAGAAGGGAGCTCCTGTTGCCATACTACTTAGGGAGAGAGGCATCCAGCCTGTGCCATCTACCTTCCTGTATGTGGAGGTAGAGGAGCATGCATAGGAGTATCCTGTGGGGAGGGTAGGGAGACCTAGATTCGCACATGTGTTTGAGGTATCAGGGATAGAGACATATACTATGCTTGAAGAACCTGTGAAGCCTCCTGGTTGATCTATGGTATAGAGGCTCATTGCGGTAGAGATGGCTGCAAAGTCAGACATTCTACTTGAATCTCTTGATTGTTTGATGAGCTCTGCAGGGTTTAGGACTACTACGACAGCCACAGAGAGGATGGCGAGGATGCCTATGACGATAAGGAGCTCTACGAGGGTAAAACCCTTCTCTAGGGTTTTACCCTGAGCGTTGCTTGTGGTGAGTTTATTGAACTGTCGAAGGGTTAACCCTGAGCAAAGTCGAAGGGGGAAGCCTTTTGCATGCGTGAAACTATGTGGAGAGGTGCGTAAGAAAGCCATATCATGCATGGGAGCTTTTGAGGGGATACCCCCCCCCCGCTTGGCTTTATATGATAGAGAAATGTATTGCTCATCTTTTTTTTAATTTCAAAACTGCACACCCAATCACTTTTATTTATTATACATTATTTGAAGAAACATATCATTAATTATTGAATAGGAATAAAAATACATGTTTGGTGTACTAACCACATGGTGGTATATAGGTACACCAAACCAAAAACTACACCAACTACCAAGAAATGGCGATGCAAAATCATTCTGCCCCGCTTTCGTCCCGCCTACGGCGTGACTTCTTCGTGGCACTAAATTTTGTATTCGCTCGCCGACCTGCCTACCGGCAGGCAGGCTTGCGAATAAAATTTATATGGGCGCTGAGGGTGTCTCCCGCGCCTCTCGGTTCGTCGACACAACACGAGCAGGGACCCCGAAGATGGCAATTCCACCTACGTCTTGAACACTCTCTCACAAAGTCCGTCCATCCAACCCCTCATCCGCAAAAAAAGCTTCGTGCTACATACATACACACTAAGAGTCCCGTTCGGTAGCGTCTTTCTCTTATTCTTACTCGCGATACTTTTTTGCTGTGATGTTTTAAAAAACTGTTTAATGGGAATGCCCGTCGTTTGCGACCAAAACGCTTCCGCTTTTTTAATATTTTGCTCCGCTTGCAGATGGATGTGCCCCCTCAGTTTGTCGTTTGACACTCCACAAATTTTTTTGAAAAATTCGATCTCAATCTGAATGAGCCATGGATCGCTATTTGAAAACTCAACAATTCCGCGTCGCGTTTTACTCCCTTCACCGCAGTAAAGACTTACGCCAATAAAAAATAAGTTTTCTTTTGAAATTTTTGTAACTTCGTTCCGCGCGGCATCAACCACCTTTTGTCTTTCCGCATTTTCCCGAAAAAGTCGCGTCGCCCTCCTTTTTTCGATTGCTTCCTGAGTAAATCCATTTTTTAATAAACGGTGTTTCTGCGCATCGGAGAGTTCGATATCTCTGACCCACGTGCTGGCGCTCGCCTTAGAAACTCCCACATTTCTCGCTATTTCTTTTATTGAGAGTCCATTCGCTCTTAATTTTCGAGCGAGTTTTCTTTCTTCCGTTTTCATACCGTGTTTATACTATTAATAAAGCACACGGGTTCGGAAATTTTATTTTTGTTGTGGGCGGCATAGGATTTGAACCTATGACCTTCGCAGTGTAAATGCGACGCTCTAACCGGCTGAGCTAGCCGCCCGATTTCAAACAAGTTTCTCACATTCGTGCCACAACTTCAATACCTACTGCCCCGCTTTCGTCCGCCGTGGCGGACTTCTTCAGGATGCTAAATATATTCTGCCGCCGCCTACGGCGGGGCACTCCTGCCTACGGCAGGCAGGGAATTTTGTAACCTCGCTTCGCTCGGACAAAATTCGTGTCGGCGCGGAAGGATTCGAACCTTCGACCAATTGTGTATAAGACAATCGCTCTACCGCTGAGCTACGCGCCGTATTCCTCGCTCAATCAATACTACCGCGAGGAATACCTATTAATCAACCTTCTATTGTTGCAATCTTGAATCCGAATTTTTTGATGAGCGAATAAAATTCATCTTGCTCAAGTGTTTCCTTCTCTATAAGCGCTTCTGCAATCGCGTCCAGCGCTTTTCTGTGTTTCACGATAACTGCTTTTGCGGTTGCGTGCGCTTTCTGGATATATTCGTTTATCTCACTATCAATGACTGCACCCACAGATTCTGAATAATTTTTCTCCGTGCCTATGTCGCGTCCCAAAAATACCATACTGCTCATATTGCCAAATGCGCGTGGACCGAGCTTCTCGCTCATTCCATATTGCGTGACGAGTCGTTCCGCAACGTCCGTCGCATTCTGAATATCGCTGGACGATCCTGTCGTCACATCTTTGAAGACGGCTTGCTCCGCCGCAAATCCGCCGAACGAAACCGCCATATCCGCGATAAATTGCGCCTTCGTGTGCAAGTTACTTTCTTCAAGTGGGAGTTTTAATGTATATCCACCCGCCATACCGCGACTCACAATAGAAACTTTGTGCACGGGGTCGGCATCTTTAATTGCGGCTGCGACGAGCGCGTGACCCGCCTCATGGTATGCGGTAATTTCTTTCTGCTTCGGCGTTATCACTCTGCTTCTGCGCGCTGGACCAAGCAAAACTTTTTCAATTGAATTTAAGAAATCGTCCTGCATAATAACTTTACGATTGTTGCGCGCGGCGAGAATCGCCGCTTCGTTTACGAGGTTTGATAAATCGGCACCTGCAAATCCCGGCGTACGCGTCGCGACCATCTTGAAATCAATACTTGCGTCAAGCGGTTTTCCATTCGCGTGAATTTTCAAAATCTCCTCACGATCTTTAATGTCGGGCATATCAAGCACGACGCGCCTATCAAAACGTCCTGGACGAAGTAGTGCGGAATCAAGCACGTCAGGGCGGTTTGTTGCCGCCATTACAATCACATTTGTATCGCGCTCAAATCCGTCCATCTCAACCAGTATCTGATTCAATGTCTGCTCGCGCTCGTCGTGACCTCCGCCCATGCCAGTGCCACGCTCGCGCCCTACCGCATCAATTTCATCAATAAATATAATTGCGGGTGCCATCTTTTTTGCAATCTCAAACAAATCCCGTACGCGCGAAGCTCCCACGCCCACAAACATTTCTACGAATTCGGATGCAGAAATATGAAAAAAGGGAACGCCTGCCTCGCCCGCAACTGCGCGCGCAAGCATCGTCTTGCCCGTGCCCGGCGAACCCATAAGCAACACGCCTCGTGGAATCTTTGCGCCAATCGCAGTAAACTTTTTTGAGTTTTTCAAAAACTCAACAATTTCCAAAAGTTCCTCTTTTGCTTCTTTTAATCCTGCGACATCCTTAAATGATGTCTTGTCTTTCGCGGGTGAAAATAATCTCGCATTTATTTTTCCAAATGAGAATGCCTGACCCGCGCCCGACTTTGCCTGACGGAAAATCCACCAGAAAATTCCGAGCATCAAAAGCGCGGGAATAAGAATGGGGAGTAAAATACTCATCCAATATTTTGAACCACTCTCGTTCTGAATCTTGAAATTCACTTTTTGCAATGCGGTTGCCGGTACGCCATAATTTTTGAGCGTTTCTGAAATGCCAAGTTCGGTTTCCTTGTGCGAGATTGCTTTCTCGGAACTACCGAGCGTTACTGCCATTTCATTTCCATTAACCGTAATGTCCTTCACCTCGCCCGCGATAATTTTATTCGCCAAGGCATCAATGCTTAACTCTGTGGGCGCCTTCGTATCAAAACTTAAAAGCGTCGTGAATAGTAACGCAGTAATAGTAAGTGAGAGCACAACCCAAATAATATTTTTTCCTAATGATTTCATCCCGTTAGAAGTTTAAGTTTTTTTCAATTGCGACTAATTTATTTTGCATATGCGATTATAATATTTGTTTGTTTTTTGGACTTGGACTTCTAACGGGACAGGTCCCATTATTAGAAGTAAAGTTTGCCCACTTACTATAATTGAAGAAACAGAATTTTGGAAGTGTCTGCCTACGGTAGACGAGCACACTATTTGCTTGCATTTCTGAATTATGGTGCTACATTGTGAAGAAGTTCTTTCACATCAATTCGCGGGCGATGAACGCCACGAACCCACAAAAAGGAGGGCTCCATGAGCCAAGAGAACAACGCGGTTGATTTGGTCTCAAAACGAGACGAGGTAATGCCACAGGTATACTTTGTTGCGAGTTTGTTGATTGGCATCATTTGCGGAATCGCAACTGGAATTCTCTGTCGCATGATTCTGGATTCTATGGGCCCAAACCAGATTTTAGTGATTGGCCTCTTGTGCGGACTTGGCGTTGGCGTGTCGTTTGGCGCGTTCAAGCTAAATGATGCAGTGGCCGGTGGAATCGCTGGGGGCAGTCTCGGAATCGGTCTGGGTCTTGCGCTTGGCCCTATCGTCGTCATATTCGCGCTGTTCTTTTCACTCGGCGCAGTGCTAGGCCTCGGTATTGGCTACGGTCTTCGCTACTTGCACTACAAGGACAAGAAAAGACAAGGGTTGAGAGAAAACATGAGAGGGGGGAGAAATCTTCCCAGCAAGCCGTGGCCATCACCTCCCGCACGGTCACTACCCACCCCCGAACTTCCAATCTGCTAAACACGAACAGCATTTTCCCCCTCTAACCGAGGGGGATTTTTTATTTTCGTAAACGAAAATAACCTCGCAAAGTCCTGCCTACCGGCAGGCAGGTTTAGCGTCGTGGGGTAAAATAACAAACCACACATTAGTGGTTCGACTACGCTCACCACAACGCCTTGACGACTTGACGTTGACAGATTGGTTATATGGTGATATAATACATGGGTACTTTGTCAATCAAACGCGCGTTCATTTCATCTGAGATGAGGCACGTTCCTATATTCACTCTTTCCTCAATGGAGGATGTCATGCACCACACACTAGAGACCGAATGCAACAAGTTGATGTCCCTTCTGGGGCATCTACCTGTTCCGCACTACACAGTTGCGCCGAAACGACGCTCCGCCAGACCAAAAAGAGGTGGCTTTGCAAGAGCAATCAACGCCTCAAAAGGCTTCAAGAACTAACTCACTTGTGCGGGACGATTCCCGCGCTTCTTACAGAGGTATGAAATGAAAATCAAGAATCCGCTCTACGATCAAAACGGCCGATTTATTTGGGATAAGTTTTTCTCATATTTCGGCCCAGTGTTCTGCCTCCTCGCATTCTTGGTTACTGGTTCGCTTTTTGAATCGGCGATACCAAGCCACGTCGCATTCACGTACGGCGGCACAATTGGTTTCGCCATAGTCGCCATAATGATCTACGGTTTCGCGGGCTTTGGTGCCCTGTGCTTAATGTGGTTTGTGAGTGTGTGGGTTGATCAATGGCCACTCGTATTCGGCGTCTTCTTCGGGGGTTGGGTTGGAATTTTCTTCGCATCCAAAAAGACGCCCCCATTCCACAAAACCTTCGTGCGGTGGCTTCGCGAACGCGAAGGTCGACGCGTGGTGTAACGTGCCACGCACAAATCAAGACCCCCGCCTATCGGCGGGGGTCTTTTCTTTTCTTTTTCTTACTTCCTTTTCCCTAATCCCTTTACCCCAACCCCTATCGCCGACGCAGGCGAGAGAAATGAGAAAGCTTCTTTCTTGTTTCCGAGCCGAGGATGGTGACAAATATTTAAAGCCCCACATATCGTGGGGCTTTAAATATTTTACTTCTTCATCTTAAGCGTAATCTTTCGCTCTGTGGGTTTTACCGCATCAATCACGAATGAATACTCGTTTCCAACCGCCAAATGTTTTTTCATTTCTTCTACGCTTCCAAACTCGGTCACGTGCACATATCCCTGATACGTCTCGTCCAAATTGATGATTGCGCCAAACGGATTGAACATGTATACCTTGCCCTTCACTCCTTGATTCTCGCTGTATGTATCCGCAACAACGAGCCAGGGGTCCACTTTCATTGCTTTAAGTGAGAGTGAGATTTTGCCGTCTTTAATATCCATAATTTTTGCTTTCACCACATCATCCACCTTAACCACGTCCTTCGGATTCTCAATGATGCGATAATCGAGTTCGGAAACGTGAATCAATCCTTCTACTGCGGGATTATCAACGAATTTTACAAACACCCCAAAGTCCGCAACGCCAGAGACCAAGCCATCAACCACCTGACCCACCTCATAATTTTTCGCAAGTTCGCGTGATGAGATTTCGGTTGCTTCTTTTTCTGACAAAATTAATTTTCCCATGCGAGGGTTTGCGTCAATTACCTTTACGGAAATTTCTTCGCCAACCAGTTTCTGGAGTGCTACACCAATCTCCGTTCGCTCCGCGGACACCGCCTTCGGGTAATGATCTGCGGCGAGTTGTGAGACCGGAAGGAAGGCGGGGATGCCCTTAACACTGGTGATAAGACCACCTTTATTGAAGCCAGTAATTTTCACCGTGAACGCCTCATCCTTTCCACGAAGTTCGTCTACCTCGCCCCATGCTTTTTGTTTTCCGGCTTCGGAAAGTGAGAGCTCAATAAATCCGTCATCGTTATCAACTTCAATAACTTTCGCGTGAATAGGACTGCCCGTATCCAAGCTCTTTACGAGTTCGCGTGCATTTTGCAATTCACCCCTGTAGACAACGCCCGTGCCGTGCCTACCAAGATCTACAAGAAGCGCGCGCGAGCTCTTATCCAACACAGTGCCATCCACCAAATCTCCCACCTTTACGGATGAGAAAATCTGCGGACTCGTTTTCGTAAGCTGGGTAAGGATAAGGGTTCCGTTCTTTGCAATATTCATAGTGCTAATAGAATAGGGGCTTTGCTAAGCGTCGTCAACCCCGATTAGAAATTACGCCCATCTTGATGGGCTACTTCTGACGAGGTGGGCATAAATGGGCGCGTACAATACATATGTATGATTTCGGCCCGTCCCGTTAGAGACGTGCGCTCGCATAACATAAAAAATACGTGAAACTAATGCGAAATAAAACTCGTTTGTTTTACAAACCGAGTGCTCTAACGGGATTGAAAAAAACCTGAATTTCAATTATACTAGGTAGTGCATTTATGATTATTACCCATCAAGGAGGCAACTATTTTAAAATTCAGTCGGGTGATCTCGCAATTCTCGTGGACCCCGAAAACCAACGTTCATATAGAGGAACGCAGATTATTGTAAATACCATTAAGCCCGCGCTTGCCGAAAAACCCGATGATGGCGCAGAAGAGCAATCTGCGCAACCTATCTGGATTGATAATCAGGGCGAATACGAGGTGAGGGGGATTCGTGTGCAAGGATGGAGTACGGGCTTTAATCCAAAAACAAAAAGAGAACATACCGCATATCGCGTGTTGTTTGATGAAATATCAATCGTAATACTCGGCGCGCTTACGGAAACACTAAATCCGGAATTGGTTTCCGAACTTTCTGATGCGGACATCGTGATTGCACCCGCAGGTGGCGCCCCCTACATTGCGCAACAAGCGATTGCAAAACTCATTCGTCAAATGGAACCGAGCATCATAATTCCCGCGCTCTACAAAGATGTGAAACCATTTTTGAAAGAGTTGGACCAAACGGAGGTGAAACCCGAAGAAAAACTAGTCATTAAAAAAAAGGATATTATAGAGAAGGCAATGAAAATTTGCGTGCTTCAATAAATGGCGAATACTCGCATACACAATTATTTTGAACGACTTCGTAATTTGAGCGAAAGCAAAAAAAAGCGCTTTGTCGCAATAGCGTCTTCAATTACTATGGTTATTGTCGTATTGCTTTGGGTTGTGTATCTTAATTTCACACTCCCAATGCTTACCTCTTCTACAAAAGTGGTTAAACCCGAGGTCATTAACGATACGGGTGGAGCGGTGCAAACCGATTCAGGCAATTCGTTTTTCAGCGTCATTTCGCGAGGCGCAAAAGTGATTGGGGGGAATATCTCAAATCAATTCATATCAATAAAAGAAAGTGCGATGCGGGAATTTTCAAAAATCGGAGGACTTGTGACAAAAAGGAATGAGGCGGTGATAAGACCAAATAATGCGGGGTTTGAGCCAAGTGCAACAATTGAACCGATACCACCCACCAAATTACCTGAATAATTTTAACCAAATAGAGAAATGAAAAAGAAAAACGAAGAACCTATAAAAGAATTAAGCTCGCACGTGAATGTTGAACCGCGCGAAATTACCGACGAGCTGAAAAGCTGTTATTTGGATTACGCAATGTCAGTCATTGTGTCACGCGCGCTTCCCGATGTGCGCGATGGATTAAAACCCGTGCAACGTCGCATCCTTTGGGCGATGTGGGACAGCGGACTTACACACTCGGCAAAATTCAAGAAATCCGCAAATGTGGTGGGAGAGGTGATGGGAAAATATCACCCGCATGGAGATCAGGCGATTTACGATACAATGGCGCGCATGGCGCAGGATTTCTCGCTCCGCTATCCGCTTGTGGATGGTCAAGGTAACTGGGGTTCTATTGATGGCGATGCGCCCGCAGCCATGCGTTATACAGAAGCGCGCCTTACAAAGATTTCCGCGGAACTTTTGACCGATATTGAAAAAGAAACGGTTGAGTGGAACCAGAACTACGACAATTCGCGCGAGGAACCCGCATATCTCCCCGCAAAACTTCCGCACCTTCTCTTAAATGGAGCGGTTGGTATTGCAGTCGGCATGGCAACGTCTATTCCTCCACACAACTTGATGGAAATTGTGGATGCGACTATTTATCTTTCAAAAAATCCCGATGCCTCAACGCGCGAGCTTTTGCAATTTGTACCAGGACCCGACTTTCCGACTGGTGGAATTATTTATGACAAGAAGAGAATTGAAGAGGCATATTCTACGGGACGGGGCGGGATTACTATGCGCGCAGTTGCGGAGATTGAGGAACGTAAAACGGGAAGTTTCCAAATCATCATTTCAGAAATCCCGTATCAGGTGAATAAGTCCGACCTCATCACGAAGATGGCGGAACTCGCACAAGAAAAAAGAATTGAGGGCATCAAAGATTTGCGCGATGAATCAGACCGCGAAGACAAGGTGCGTATTGTTGTTGATTTGAAAAACGATGCGGCGCCACAAAAAGTATTGAACCAGCTTTTTGAATACACAGAACTTCAAAAGAATTTCCACTTCAATATGTTGGCGCTTGTAAACGGAATTCAACCGCAGATACTTTCCTTAAAAGATGTGCTTAGTGAATATCTTGCGCATAGGAAAATTATGGTGCGTCGTCGCGCGGAATTTGATTTGAAAAAAGCCGAGGAACGCGCGCATATTTTGACTGGCCTCGTAACCGCGCTTGATGTCATTGATAAAATCATCGCAACTATTAAAAAATCAAAAGATAAGGACGCCGCACGCGAAAATTTGATGAAAAATTTCAAACTCTCCGAGATTCAGGCAAGCGCGATTTTGGAAATGAGGTTGTCGGCGCTTGCCGCGCTTGAGCGCATCAAATTGGAAGATGAATTGAAAGAAAAGAAAAAATTCATCGCCGAGTGTCAGGCAATTTTGAAATCCGTAAAACGAATGCTTGAGATTATTCAGGCAGAACTTGAAGAATTAAAAAAGACATACTCAAGCCCGCGCAGAACAAAAGTTATTGCATCGGGCCTTAAAGAATTCCGTGAAGAGGACTTGGTACCACAAGAAGAGGTAATCATCACGATGAGCCAGGACGGCTATATTAAACGCATGGCACCAGGCACATTCAAAGCGCAGAAGCGCGGAGGCAAGGGACTTATTGGTTCCGAATTAAAAGATGAGGATTTGGTAAATCAGATTATTACAGCCGACACGCACGACAACATTTTATTCTTCACCACACGCGGACGCGTATTCCAGACAAAAGCGTACGAAATTCCGGTTGCGGCGCGCACCGCGAAGGGAAAGTCAATTCATAACTTCTTAACCATCCCCCCGGACGAAAAAATAATCTCTATCGTAAGTTATGCGGACAAACGCGAAAAAGATGACGCGAATAAATTCCTCGTAATGGCAACGCAAGGTGGTGTGATTAAAAAGACATCGCTATCGGACTTTGCGAATGTGAGGAGAAGTGGCATTATTGCGTTAAAATTGAAAGGCAATGATTCGCTCCAGTGGGCAGCGTTCTCTGGAGGCGCGGACGAAATAATTCTCGTGACCGCAAATGGTCAGTCAATTCGCTTTAAGGAAACTGATGTGCGTGCAATGGGAAGGACGGCCGCGGGAACCAAGGCGGCCCGCCTCAAGAAGGGCGATGTAGTTGCTGGATTTGATATTATCCCGAAGGGCACGAGTAATGATACACAGTTCTTGGTGGTGATGGCGCACGGATTTGCAAAACAAACTCCGCTCAAGGATTACAAGACGCAGAAGCGAGGTGGTGGTGGTATCAAGACCGCAAAAATCACCGACAAGACGGGCAAGGTGATTGCGGCGCGCATTATTCTAAAGGACATTGAGGAGGTGCTCGCATTTTCTGCAAAAGGACAGGCGCTTCGCACAAAACTTTCTGACATTCGTGTCGCGGGACGCGCAACACAAGGCGTAAAAATTATGAATCTTGATAAGGGTGACTCACTGATGGGAATTGTCTGCCTCTAGGGAATAGGGGTAAGGGTTTAGGGAAAAAAAGTAGCTGTGTGGCAAAATAAGCGTAGACAAAAACCGCGTATGCGGTTTTTTTCTTTCTAACCCCTAAGCCCTTTTCCCTAAGCCCCACTCAACCCCTATGCCCTACCCCCATTCCCTGTTATAATAAATGAGACCCGTCCCGTTAGAGGTCTCAAAACGAGAAATATGAATAAAACGCAAGAACACACACAGCACAAATCAGTCGAAAATAAATTAAACTTATACTTCTAACAGGATGACTCGGAACCAATTAATTATTATCGGCGTTGGCGGCTTTTTGGTGCTTGTTTTTATTCTTATGGCTTTCGGCATGCTCCCTGGATTCCAAAAAGCGGAACTAACCGCTATTCAGGCAAATCTTAAAATGTGGGGCGTGGGACGCGACATAGGACAATGGAGCGATGCGCTCGCTGAATTTAAAAAAACGTATCCAAATATCCAAATGGCGTATCGCGGGTTTGATACGCAAGAAGATTATGAATCAAAACTCCTTGAAGCATTTGCCTCTGGAAATAGTCCGGACATCTTTATGGTCGCGAATGAAAGCTTTCCGCGCTTCGCGAATAAAATAATACCTTTTTCGGCTAGCGCAATCTCCTTGGCACAAGTTGACCAGCTTTTCCCACAGACCGTCACACAGACATTTGTGCAGAAAGAGCAGGTATATGCGCTTCCACTCTCTATTGATACGCTTGTACTCATCTATAACAAAGACATGCTGAATGCCGCTAGCATTCCATTTCCACCTACTACATGGGAGGAGTTTAAAAATATTACGCCCAAACTCGTGAAGAGAGATGTAAAAAATAAGACGAGCACAAGCACGGTTCTTATTGCAGCGAGCACGCTTGGTGGTTCAGAAAAAAATGTGAAAAATGCATCCGATATACTTGGCACACTTATGCTCCAGACAGGTACTAAGATGGTAGATCCTGGATTTTCTGGTGCCCTATTCTCGTCCGAAGAAGGAAGAAACGCGCTTGCATTCTATACACAGTTTGGAGATTCAACAAATAGCACCTACTCCTGGAATGATGCGATGCAATATTCTATTGATGCATTTAGCCAGGAAAAAGTTGCAATGATTTTCGGCTATCTTTCGGACGTAAATGCGATTCGTACAAAAAATTCGTTTTTGAATTTCGGTGTGACGGCGATGCCGCAACCAGAAACATTAGCCAAAAAATTCGCCGTTACTCATCCATTCTACTACGGTCTCGCGGTTTCCATACAGACGAAACAAAATGACGCGGCAAAAAAACTCATCTTAGCGCTCACCACAAATCTAACGATTGCCAATATGTATCTCGGGGTAATGAACACGCCACCCGCGCTTCTCTCGCTCATCAACCAAAATTTGAATGACCCCGTGATGAGCGTCTTCGCGCGTTCCGCGCTCATTGCGCGCTCGTGGCCGAAGCCAGACGATAGAACCGTACGAGATATTTTTTCGCGTATGATAGACAATGCGGTTTCCAAAAAACTTTCCGTCTATGAATCAGCCCAGCAGGCGGTAAGCGAGGTAAATGACATCTTTAGACAAAAAAGTTTATAATAAAGGCATAAGTCCCGTTAGAGTTTTATGTCCCTACGGTCATACCTACGGTAGATCTACCAAAGGTATGAGACATCTACCGAAGGAAGACAAATTTGTAGGGCGGAAATCGTAGAAAAATAAGAAATCATCAATGATAAAAAAACTAATTTATAAAAACTTTAACGGGACGAAACAAATCGTCGCGCTCTCGCTTCTTATCTTTATAGGTCTCGCGCTTTTTGTGCCAATGCATCAGGCGCAGGCAATAAATATTTGGGAAGGCGCCAAGTGTAGTGGTGATGCAATTGGTCCAGACGGCGGACCAATTGGTCCGTGTAGTTTATGTGATGCAATGATTGTAATGCGCAACATCATTACATTCGGATTTCAGCTCGCTTTCTCCATCGGAACGGGTATGATTGCGTGGGGTGCAATTCGTATGATGGCTGCGGGAGGAAATGAGAAAACCCTAACTGATGCAAAGAGTATTATGACAAGTGCTATTATAGGCATTGCGATTGCAGTTGCCGCGTGGACAATCGTGAATACTGTACTCTCTGTATTCGTGCAATCGGGCGTGTCGGCCCCGTGGGCAACTATTACGTGTACATAAAAAAACGAAGTCCCGTTAGAGTTTTATGTCCCTACGGTCATACCTACGGTAGATCTACCAAAGGTATGAGACATCTACCGAAGGAAGACAAACTTGTATAATGAAAATTATAGTAAAAATAAACAATAGTAGAAAACAAATTATCAACATATGAAAAACTTTAACGGGATGAAAACTTATACTTCTAATGGGATGAAAAATAATACAAAAAAAATCTTCTTTGTGCTTATGCTAGCGATGCTTTTCGTTGCGGTACATGCAAGCGCACAAACATTGCCAGTGGGTGCGGTCACATCGGTCACCCTGCCGAATCCACTTGGCGTGAGCAACATAAACGACCTCATTGGAAAAATTATTGATGGACTTATTGTGTTTGCAACACCCGTTGCAGCCGCGATGGTTATCTGGGCGGCATATCTCTTTATGACGTCTGCGGGAGAGCCAGAAAAACTCACCACGGCGAGGAGCGCATTATTGTGGACGGTTGTGGGGTATGCTATACTTTTACTTGCTAAAGGAATCGGACTGATTATTACGAATTTCCTTAGTCAGTAAAGGTCGGATGTTTGATACTTTTATTTATTCAATAATTATCTTATGAAAAACCTTACGAAATACGCAATAATCGGACTTGTGTTAATTCCCATGCTTGCGTCTGCTGCTGTTGTAGGCAACGCGCCGACCGATCTTGCTGGCATTTGGCAAAAAGTTACGCTTTTTATGCAGTGGGTCATGGCTATCTTCTTCCTCGTGGCAACAATATTTATCCTTATGGCTGGATTCAAATATTTAACCGCGGGAGGTGACACTGCAAAAATTGATGAGGCAAAGCATATGCTTACCTACGCAATTGTCGGTATCGCGGTTGGCCTCTTGGCGTTTGCAATTCCGGAGATTGTCAGGAGCTTCTTGGGTGTGACACTCACTGCCCCCGCAGGTGGTGGCGCGCTCTAACGCATCGCTCTCTTAAAATAAAAACCTCCGAACTTTCATGTTTCGGAGGTTTTTGGTTATTTTGGGTGGGGATAGGGGGTTAGGCGGAGCTGAAGGAATAGATGAAAAGCAAATGGGTGCGATGTGTGGAAAAAATGCAAAATTGGCGTATAATTTTTCGAAGTGATTCGGATTTTTGTAGTATGCTCCCGTGGCGGAACTGGCATACGCGCAGCGCTTAGGACGCTGTCCCGCAAGGGTTAGAGGTTCAAATCCTCTCGGGAGCACATGAAAAACAAATTCAAACGAATTTGTTTTTCCGAGAGGATTGGAACACCGGAGCGACGACCGAGCGCGAGCGAGGAAGTACTGAGGTCAGCAGACCGAATGTAGTTCAACTCCCTCTCGGGAGCACGCCTCGACAAGCTCGGCGTAAACAAAGCGAAATAATTTATGAAAGTTTTATTTATTTGCAAAGGAAATTGGTATCGAAGCCAAATAGCGGAGGCGATTTATAATCAGTTGACGCACAGCCATGACGCATCGTCCGTAGGTACGTTCGTGGGCACAAAAGATGAGCCTGAAGGACAGGTCTTATCCAATTTATTCAACGACACGTCGTTCTTTTTTACTGTTCTGGAGGCTCACGGATTGAATATACGCGATAATCGTACAAAAAAATTATTACCCAAAATGCTTAACCAATACGATGTGGTTGTCTCAATGGCTGAGGAACCATACATTCCCGACTTCTTAAAAAATGATACACGGGTAATCTGGTGGGATGTAAAGGACGGAGGCGATACTACACTTGAAAATATGACCGCCAAATATAACGAAATTGAAGGGCTTGTGCGTAAACTAATTGCAACCCTCCACACCCATACAGCCGATTAATTACGTTTGATTAATCTACCCATTACACAAGGGTAGATTAATCAATGTTTCGCGCAATGTAAGCGGTGAAAAAAAAGAAGGGGAAAATTATTCGTCATCTTTTTTCCTGCGCCTTCCGTGGAACGCTTCATGAACCTCATGAAGCTCTTTATTTGTAAGATGCGTGTAAACCTGCGTGGTAGAAATATTTGCGTGGCCCAAAAGCTCTTGGACAGAACGGAGGTCGGCACCATTTATTAAGAGGTCGGTCGCAAACGAGTGGCGCAGTTCGTGGGGATGCACGCGCTTTGCGATACCTGCTTTTCGTGCGTAGGAATCTACGAGACGCTGAATTGTGCGTGAATCTATTTTTCCCAGCGGTTTTCCGCTTTTTGCGACACCGATGAAAAGCGCCTCGTCCGCATCGGTCCGTTTTTTTAAATATTCTTTTATGGCTGTTTTTGAACTATCGGATAAGAAAACCACGCGAATCTTCTCACCCTTCCCGCGCACAGACATTTCTCCGCGCGCTAAATCAAGATAGCGGGGAAGTTTACAGATTTCCGAAACGCGGAGGCCCGTGGAAAATAAAACTTCAAGTATAGCCCTGTCGCGGAGCACGCGAAGCGAGTCGCCCTTGGGAGCCACGAGTAAGCGCTCAAGCTCCTTATAGTCCAGCACCTCAATATCGCGACGCGCAACCTTCGGAAGTTCTATGGTCTCGGGTGCCAAGGACCTTATCCTGCGTCGCACTAAATATTTCAAAAAATTGCGGAGGGCGATTACGTAATAGTTCTGTGTAATTTTTTTCATCTCGCGTCGGGCGAGCGTAATACGGAACGAACGAACCACCGCGTCCGTGATATCGCTCGGTTTTTTCACACCCGTTTCTTTTAGAAAAACCTCCAAATAGTGCGCGTAGTTCTCGCGCGTTTTAAGCGAGCGATTCTTCTCAATCTCTAAATAATCCAGATATTCGTGAAAATACTTCTCAACATCGGTCATTACCCCAATTGTAGCATGAAAATATTGTGCGACAGGTGAATACGTGATTATTGCTCATGTTTTTGACAATTCTAGCGATTCATAGTAAGATTACCCACATGCTTACGAAGCGAAAGAAACAGGCCGTGGTCAAAGATTTTCAGACCCACGCGACCGATACCGGCTCTGCCGAAGTACAAGTAGGTCTTTTGACGAAGCAAATTAAGTCGCTTGCCGACCATTTGAAAAAACACGCAAAAGATCATCACTCACGCCGAGGACTTCTTATGATGGTAGGAAAGCGCCGAAGGTTCTTGCAGTATTTGAAACGCGAAGACGAAAAGAAATATGACAAGTTGGTCAAAAAACTCGATATCGAGGCGTAGCCCAAGGACAACCTCCGCTACAGGCCCCACCTCTACTGGAGCGGGCCCACGGGCAACCTTACCAAGAACTCAACCGACAGTAAAAAAAGAAATCCCAAGCGCGTACAAAAATCAGCGCGTTGGGATTTTTTTGGACATTCAAAACATTTATCACTCCGCAAAACATCTCTTTAATTCGCGCATTAATTTTCAGGAACTCGTGAACTCACTCGTAAAAGACCGCGTGCTCGTGCAGGCGATTGCCTACGTGGTAAAGAGCGACACCGCGGCAGGCGAGGAATCATTTTTTGATGCGCTTCGCAAAACCGGTTTTGAACTTCGCTCAAAGGACTTACAAATTTACCCCGATGGCTCAAAGAAAGCGGACTGGGATGTCGGCATGGCAGTTGATGCGATTCGGCTTTCTGGTTCACTTGATACCGTTATCCTTGTGACGGGTGACGGGGACCATATTCCGCTCGTGGAATATCTTAAGGTTGGTTTGGGAAAACATGTGGAGGTTGCGGGCTTTTCAAAAACATCATCGGGAAAGTTGAAAGAGATTGCGGATCCGTTTATAGAAATAGAGAAAATTCCAAAAATTCTGATGGGTATACGAAACAGATAAACACTCGCTACTACGAGTGTTTTTTGTTTACAAAAAAAACCGAGCTACGTGCTCGGTTCAGTTATTACCCATTAAGTCGGAAGCCAATCTTTTGCGCCGTCTTTTCGTCTTTCTCAATAGCAAAAAATCTTAAAAACCTAATCTCCCCGTTTTCATCTACTCCATACCGATTCCAACCGCCGGAACCGTAGATAGATGCGGTGCCTGTCATACGAACGCTACCATACTGGTATAAATAATGCCCGTCATACGGAACACCCAGCCATTTTCGCAAGCGATACCACCAGAGCGGTCGCGTGTGCGTCCTTCGCCACTCTTCAATAAATGCATCAAATGAACAATTATCAAATACTTTCTTTGATTTACACCTTCGGTATTCCTCGCCTTCCACAAGAACCATTTTTTCAAACGCATCCTTGTCATATATATAGACGGGCATCTCGACTCCTCTTAGTTACTGGTTGTAGTATAAAAGAGATCGTGCTAACGTGCAAGAAGTAAATTGAAAGGAGGGCGCGTATGCCGACAATGGCCGAATATGATTTGTATTGTCCGCGATGCAAGATGAAAGCGATTAAATTTATGGCGCAATTCATACGATATTCAATATATCGTCTCGAACTTCCGCTTTTTGGTTGTGGTGCGTGCCGACTTATCTGCCTTGATAAGGCGACCATCCGTAGCATCTTAAGCAGGTGGCGCAAAAATTCCTTCGTCACAAAAAGAATGCCCTACGAAAAACTCTACCGAGAATTTCTTGGAGAGCTTGAGCGTAGCATCACCACCTACTGGGACCCATGTCTTGGTTACAAACGAGCAAAATTCATAAAGCGCGAAAAACAATGAGTCCCCGAGAATTATTCGGGGATTTTTTATTGAGAGGCGCTCCTTCACGCCGCTCGGCGGGACTCCGCTCACTTCCGCCCCGCTTCCTGCGGGGTTTCGCGTCCTTAGGGCGCTCAACTAGCAAAAAATCAAAATACGGGTTAGGATGAGCAAACAAATAAAGGCGAAAAAAAACATAAATCAAGTCCCGTTTGACATAATGGGACACAACACAAAATGACATTAAATAGAAAGAAGTTTGAGACGGTGTTGGGGGACGCAAAGTTGGAGGTGGAGGTTTCGGAGCTCGCGCATCAGGCGAACGCTGCGCTTTTGGTAAAACATGGCGAGACGGTCGTCCTCGTGGCGGTAGTAATGGGACACAAGGAAACAAATTTGGATTATTTCCCGCTTACGGTGGATTACGAGGAAAGGTTTTATGCAGCGGGTAAGATTTTGGGTAGCCGGTTCGTGCGTCGCGAAAACCGACCTACAGAAAATGCGGTCTTGTCTGGAAGATTAATTGATAGAACTATTCGTCCGCTTTTTGACCAACGCTTGCGCCGAGAGGTGCAGGTGGTGCTCACAATAATTTCATACGACGGAATTCACAGCCCTGATGTGGTGGCGCTTCTTGGCGCATCGCTCGCGCTCGGCATTTCGGATATTCCATGGGGGGGTCCGGTTGCTGGTGTGCGCGCAGGAATTACGGAGGCCGCGGACGGCAAGACATATTCCGCATTTTTTGCGGGCATGGACTCATTCATTAATATGATTGAACTTGAAGGAAAAGAAATCTCAGAAAAAATTGCGACGGACGTGTTTGTGTCTACACATGAAGAGATAAAGAAACTTATCACGTTCCAGCAAAACATTATTAAGGAGCTCGGCAAAAAGAAACAGAATGTAATGGAGCCAGAAACCGCTCCCGCAGTAAAAGAACTTTTTGTGCGTTTCTTGAATGGAAAATTGGAAGGGGCGTTGAAGAATGACACGCTCTCAACTGTAAAAGATGCGTTGTTTGAATACTTAAAAACAACAGAGCAAGCAGAAACCGCATTGAAACACGGCGAGCATATATTTGAGACGATTGTTGATGAATTCGTACATACCCATGTATTGAAGGACGGTAAGCGCGTTGATGGGCGCGGATTTGATGAGGTGCGCGATTTGTATGCAGAAGTGCATATGTTTGAGCGCCTCCACGGCTCGGCAGTATTTATGCGCGGAGATACACAGGTGCTCGCTGTCACGACGCTTGGTTCACCCGCAGACGAACAACTTGTGGAAAATATTGAGGGTACGACAAAAAAGCGATTTATGCTTCACTACAACTTCCCAAGCTTCTCAACGGGCGAGACGGGACGTTCACGCGGACCGGGAAGGCGTGAGATTGGACATGGTGCCTTGGCGCAGAAAGCAATTGCGCAGGTGCTTCCCGACAAAGATAAATTTCCCTACACAATTCGTGTGGTTGCGGAAACACTTTCTTCAAACGGCTCATCATCACAGGCGACGATTTGCGGGACATCGCTCTCGCTTATGGATGCGGGTGTGCCGATTAAAAAACCCGTTGCGGGAATCGCAATCGGACTTATGACGGGTGAGAACGGTGAATATAAAATTTTGACAGACATTCAGGGTCCCGAGGACCACTATGGCGATATGGATTTCAAAGTTGCGGGCACAAGCGAAGGCATCGCGGCAATTCAGATGGATGTAAAGATTGGTGGCATCACAAAAGAAATTTTTGTGGAGGCGTTGCGAGCAGGAGAAAAAGCGCGCGCAACAATTCTTGGTGTAATGAATAAGACACTTTCCGCGCCACGCGAGACAATTTCAAAGTACGCGCCATTAATTATGAAGCTCACAATTCATCAGGACCAGATTGGTTTGGTTATTGGTCCTGGAGGAAAAACGATTAACGGAATTATTGAGGATTGCGGTGGTGACATCTCAATTGATATTGATGAGGACGGCACGGTATTCGTGTCGGGAACCGATTCTGCAATGGTTACCAAAGCGTTGGAAATCGTACGCTCACTTACACACGAATACAGCGTGGGTGATATTGTGACGGGTCCCATCATAAAAATTCTTGAATTCGGCGCCATTGTTGATTTGGGTGGCGGACAAGACGGCATGATTCATGTATCTGAACTAAAGGAAGGTTTTGTGAAAAAAGTTGAGGATGTAGTTCATATGGGACAGGTGGTAACCGCGAAGATTGTGAGATCTGAACACGGAAAGACCTCGCTCTCACTTAAAGCAATTGCTCAAAAAGAGTAGGGTATAGTGATTAGGGGAAAGGGGTTAGGGATTAGGGATTAGGAACAAAAAACCGCACATGCGGTTTTTTGTTTCGTTCCCCCCACATTCCATTACTATACACCCTCGCCCCCCTTCCATGGACTATCCCCTTGCCCCTTATCCCTAACCCCTATACGATAGTGTATAATAAAGGCAATGACAGACTTTCAAACCCCGGGTCAAAATTGGTCGGAAAAAAACCCAGTGATCGGAGCGGGCGAGGGCGAGGTTCCGCTCGCAAACACGCCCATAGCAGAAGTAGCAATGAGAACAATGTCTTCCGACATTGCCTCAATAAAAGAAACGGGCGGTGGCGAACCGAAGCCATATAATCCCACCGGAAATATTCCGGCTCCGTCTTCAGTAATTCCACCGCAAACAGATTTTGGAAACGCGAATCCCGCATCTGCTATTCCGGAAATGCAAATGCCAAAATCAAAAACAAATTGGTTCATGCTTCTCGCAGTACTCGTTGGTGTTGGTGCGCTTATTGCACTCGGCTACTTTTTCATATACCCTCGCTTCTTTGCAGTGGCTCCTGTAATAGCGCCAGTCACAGAACAACCACCCGTTGTGAATCAAGAGGTACCCCCCCCAGAACTTCCCATAGAAGCAACGAGCACAATCACCGAATCACCGTTTGAAACTGTCGTGATGCATACATCGTTATTTAAAACATCTGCCGATACGATATCCGAAGCAACGCTCGCGTCCGTAACACTTGATGCAGTAAAAAGCGCAATCCAATCAAACACCGTGGACGTACCATTACTGAAAGAAATTGTCTTCAAAAACAGTGTCGGAAAAACATATGCGCTATCCGCGATTGCTCCTCTTTTTGTGCCGAGTGTATTCACCTCAAGTACGATGTTGTTATTCCAACCAGACGCCTCGTTCTTTACCTATGTTGATAAAACAGGCGCGTGGCCGGGTATGGTTTTGAAACTCGCATCGGGCGCGGATGTTGTAACCGCACAAACAGAGATTAAAAAACTTGAAACGAACAACGAATTTGCGTCAATGTTCCTTGCGAATCCGGGAACCGCTGGGCGCTGGAAAGATGGAAAAGTAAGCACATTTATTGCGCGCTACATTTCATATTCAACAAAGAATGTCGCGTTTAGCTATGCGTGGCTTAACGATAATCTTGTGATTAGCACGAGCTACGCGGGCGCGCAGGCCGCAGCCGTAAAACTCGGACTGTAGTTTTCCGATGGATGACAATATAAAAAGTTGGAACATAATCGCGCACGAATATGATGCACTCATTATGCGTGGCGATTTTTTTCGTGAACAATTATTGAATCCAGCAGTGAATGCGCTCTTGCCCTATTTGAATGGGAAACGAATCCTTGATGCGGGATGCGGACAGGGATATTTTTCCGCTGATATGCATACAAAGGGTGCCACTGTAATTGGCGTTGATGCTTCAGAAAACCTGATTGAAATTGCAAAAGAACGTTATCCAGAATCCGATTCGCTTACATTTTTTGTGCACGATTTAAAAAAACCGCTTACATTTTTTAGTGGGTCATTTGATGGTGTTATTTCAAATATGGTGCTTATGGATTTTGACCCGATTGATTGCGCGGTGAGTGAATTAGGACGCGTCACAAAAACTGGTGGGTTTTTTATTTTTTCTATTCTTCATCCATTTTTTGTAAGCGGTGCGGTGCGTAAAAATTTTTCTGAGCTTCTACAGGGACAACTCCCTCATTACGAGTTAAGCCAATACACAACTCCATTTAGAAAAGATTGGCATCTACAGGGCGTGTCGCGCGAAACAGAAGTATATCATCGCCCGCTTGAATATTATTCGCGTGTTCTTCACACCGCTGGATTTTGTATTACTGATATTCGTGAACCTGTGTTCAGCATGCATACCGTGATGAATAAGGGTAGCGCAGCAAAACTTTTGACCGAGATTCCGATGTTCCTTATAGTCCGCGCGGAAAAAATACGGATGTGGTAGAATAATCCTGTTGCGTTTGATCCCGTTAGAGGCTTGAGTCTACCACGCTTCTGGGATATCAACACACAGCTCCTGCTGGCACAATAGATGAAACTGGTGGGGTCAGTTGCCTCTAACGGGATTGACACTACGCGCGCACTGCACTATTTTTTAAACTATGATTACAAAAGAGGAGTTGGAAACACTCAAAGAAAAATTGCTTGAGGATAAGATCAAGCTCACTCACGAGCTAGAGGATCCACATACCGACTTCGGAAGCGATGTAGATGCGCTTGATGAAGAAACCGACGAAGCGGAGGAATTTGCGAATAAACTCGGTATACAAGTAGTCACAAAAGAACACTTGCGCGACGTGAATGGCGCGCTTGAGCGCATCGTGGTGGGCGAGTATGGCGTGTGCGAAGAATGTCACAATCCCATTTCGCTTGAGGTACTCACGGCCGAACCGGAGTCACGCCTCTGCAAATCCTGCAAACTAAAATAGTGCCTCTTCTAAACGATGATTAGCTCCGTTCCGAAACTTTTCTCGGCGGAACTTGAGGGAATTGATGCTGAACTCATAGAGGTGGAGGCCGATTTAAATGTAGGTCTCCACTCTTTTAATATTGTGGGACTTGCAGATAAGGCGGTGAGCGAAGCAAAAGAACGTGTAAATTCCGCGCTTAAAAATTCGGGCGTAAAACCGCCTACGCGCGAAAATAGAAAAATCACCATAAATCTTGCGCCCGCAGACACGAAAAAAGCGGGTGCCCGTTTTGATCTTCCTATCGCGGTCGCGTATATGCTTGCGAGTAATCAGTTAAAAACATTTCCCGCGCACGACAAGTTATTTGTGGGAGAGCTTTCGCTTGATGGCGCGCTTCGTCCAATTAGCGGCGCCTTAAACATCGCACTTCTTGTGCGTGCGCGCGGGCTCGCACAACTTTTTCTTCCCGCACAAAATGCGGCAGAAGCTGCGGTTGTTGAAGGAATAGAAGTTATTCCTGTGCATACCATGAAAGAGCTTATAGATCATCTTGAAGGCACAACACTTCTAAAACCACAACCGCGCACGGAATTCGTTCCGGGCTATGCGCCCTTACAAGTCGCGCTCCACGATATTCGCGGACACGTGGCGGCGAAACGCGCCCTCGCGATTGCGGCAGCGGGTGGACACAATATTTTAATGTCCGGACCTCCAGGCACTGGAAAGACAATGCTCGCTCAAGCGATTCCTTCTATTCTTCCACTTCCCTCACTTGAAGAAAGTATTGAGATTACTAGAATTTACAGCGCTGCGGGACTTACACAACGCGCGTCATTTATTGAGTGGCGCCCATTTCGCGCGCCACACCACAGCGCTTCTTTAGTTTCAATTTTGGGCGGAGGTACTAATCCACGCCCGGGAGAAATAAGTTTGTCGCACAGGGGTGTATTATTTTTGGATGAACTTCCTGAATTTCATAGAGACATTTTGGAAGGACTCCGCCAGCCGCTT
Source organism: uncultured Candidatus Saccharibacteria bacterium (assembly GCA_964356375.1). Lineage (GTDB taxonomy): Bacteria > Patescibacteriota > Minisyncoccia > UBA6257 > GWB1-50-10 > CAIKKG01. Next base: position 32,865 of record CAYHGT010000003.1, on the reverse strand, counting down.
GAAGACGGGAAGGTGCACATTGCGCGCGCAAAAAAAACGCTTATATTTCCCGCGCGATTTATTTTGGCAGCCGCAATGAATCCATGTCCATGCGGTCACTACGAATCGGGTGACAAAGAATGTAAATGTAGCGCGCACGAAATACTGCGCTATCAGAAAAAACTTTCGGGACCCCTACTTGATCGCTTTGATATTCAGATTGAGGTCAAGAAAATTCCAATAGAGGATTTACAAAAACCACGTGAGGAAAAGGAGATGAGTGATGAGCAATCGCTTAAATCACAAATTGCTACTGCGCGAGAAATGCAACGAATACGATTCAAAGACATCTCTCCACGCATTCATACGAATGCCGAAATGAACTCTCGCCAAACGGAAAAATATGCTATATCGGATGCGGACGCTGAAGAATTCCTAAAACAGATTTTAGAAAAACAGGTACTTTCTACACGCGGATATTATCGCGTCTTAAAAGTGGGGCGAACCATCGCGGATCTTGCCGAATCGGAAAATGTAAAAAAAGAACACCTTGCTGAGGCGTTCCAATATAGACTTAGGGAATAGGGGTTAGGGACGGAGGGAAAAGGGATTAACAAAAGGAGACACGCAATCACACAAAAAACTAATCGTGTGGCAGAAAGGAATCGGGTTGGTGAAAACAATTTATGTACTCACCGAAACGTTTCCAAAATCGGAAGTGTTTTCGCTCTCAAATCAGATGCGAAGAGCGGCGGTATCTGTTCCTTCAAATATTGCTGAGGGGTATTTGCGTGGGGGCAGACGAGAGTACGTGCGGTTTTTGGGTATCGCCCTTGGTTCGGCGGCAGAACTTGAAACGCAATTGATTATTGCAAAAGAGCTTGGATTAGGCCAAAAAAACGAATTGAAAAACGCCGAAATACTTATTGTTGAGATTCTTAAAATTTTAAGCGTTATAATAAAAAAATTGAGGGTCCCCGCCTCGTGATGTTCCGCGCTATTCCCTAATCCCTTTCCCCCAAGCCCTACTCTTGGCAGCGAGAAGCGAAATGAGAGCCAGTTTTCATTTCGTCCGAGTGAACCAAGAGCAAGAATTTTCGTGGAACACAAAAATTCTTACTTGGTAGCAAACGGATTTCTTGCGCCAATGATCTCAAAGTGCAAATGACAACCCGTCGGTCCATCCGCATTTCCAGTATTACCAACCAATCCAATCTGGTCTCCTTGATTTACAGAATCGCCAACTTTTACCAAAACTTTGTTGAGGTGCGCATAGCGCGTCTTTACACCATTTGAGTGTTCAATGAGTACAAATAATCCATAGCCATTATTCCATCCGCTTGAACCGTCGCTTTTCAATATGCTGTCTTCAATTACCGTTCCTCCCGCAGAAGCTTTTACCGCAACTCCACATTTATTTCCAATGTCCACCGCGTTATTCGCGTGCAACTCACCGAAATTCAGACCCGCGAGTGGAAGTGTGAAAAAGTTTTTAAATTCGGGGAGTTTGTCGGAATTCTGTGCCATTGTTTTTTCGGACGGCTTCACGAACGGTAAAATGAGTCGGCCGTTTCCATCTGCAAGTATTTTTTGATAATTCGGGTTATATCGCTTTATCGCGTCTACCTCGGTTGTATATTTTTGTGCTATCAATTCCAATGCGTCACCCTCTTTTACAAAGTAAAGCACACCTGACACGGGAAGAATGGTAAGTGTTGCGCCAACTCGCACAGACTTTATTCCGCGATTCGCAAATTTTATCGTATCGTCCGAAATATTAAATTTCTTAGCAATCTTCACGATAGTATCGCCCATTTGCACCGTATACTGCCTCAAGCCGTTGTCAGAGATTGCAAAGTCGGGTACTGGATTAGACGCCGCAATCGCCGAACCGCTCTCGCTATCTGTCACAACCTGCCTTGCGTCCACGGCGTACGACGGAGACACATTGAGGTTGGATTGTACCGCGGGGTCGTTTAGGGATACCGCTGGGCCACCCTTATTCTCAAAACTAGCAGTTTCATTACCCGCGTAATAAAAAATCGCATTTGAGTGCGACTGGGGGAGAAAGTTGAGGAAAAGAGCCATAATTACGAAAATCAGCGACCATATACTGGTCGTTTTAGATACTTCGCTAATGAGTGGCTCTATTATTTTTCCGAACCTATATATTGTAGGAATATGTATATGATAACAAATTTTAGTATTTTTTTCAATCTAGACGGTCAATCGTTCAATGCTTATTATTCCCATCTCAACTCGCAACACAATCTGGTGCTGTAATTAATTACAGCACCACTTTTTTGGTTTGTGCGTGGTCACGGATCAATCCTTGTGATAGAATGAAGTCATATATGAAGATTTTTTCTTACATAAATATACATAGGGTTTTATTTTCTATTATTATTTTTGTCGCGATTGTGGGCGCCTCTTTCGGCGTGCACATAAAATCAGCTGAGGCGGTTGCGGGAGTAAATCCTGGCGGTCTTGCGGTTGGAGGAACACTTATGTCAATGACGGCGTGTACTTGCGCATACACCTCTTGGTTGGCTGCTATGTATGTTTACATTAAGGGAAAGGACTTAACAAAGTCTGGCACATATACCTACTCGAGACTTCTTACCGAGACTCATTCAAATTACATGGTTCGTCCAGGATCCGGTATGCTCGCCACATACATCCCAGGAGTACAGGCATGTTGGATGCAAGCGGGATATATTTGTACTATGCTCGGAAACAGGGGATTGCTTACATCCATCGGCACGGGTCTTGCGCCATAGAAAATAAAAATGCGACAGAAACTTGGCCAACATTTTTTAAATAGCAGAGAAAAACTTGACGCGATTGCAAATGCGGTCCATATCAAAGAAAACGACACGATTATTGAGATAGGCCCTGGACACGGTGAACTTACTTCGTTTCTTGTGGACAAGGTGCGCAATCTAAAACACGCGCGCCTTTTTCTTCTTGAGCGCGACGCAATGCTTATTCCAGGACTTCAAGCAAAATTCTCCTTGCTTATTGCAGAAGGAAGATTGCATATTATTGAGGGCGATGCGCTCATTGAATTGCCGAAGCTCGTGGAAAGCAAGAAAATTTCTGGCCAATCCTACAAACTTATAGGCAATATTCCTTATTACATCACGGGATTCCTTTTCCGCGTGATTGAGGGGCTCGCTCAAAAACCAACCGTGTCAGTGTTTACCACTCAAAAAGAGGTGGCGGAACGCGTATCCGCGGGTGCGGGGGAGATGAACCTTCTTGCTTCAAGCGTACAATACTTTGCGGACGTTGAAATGTTAATGACGTTGCCGAAAAAACTGTTTTTGCCACCACCAAAGGTAGATTCGGCGGTCATTCGACTCGTAACGCACGAAAAACCCGATATAACGCCTCCTGAATTTTATTACCCACTCATAAAAGCGCTCTTCAAACAACCGAGAAAAACGATTTTGAACAACCTAAAAACGTGTCCTTCGTTTGCAAAACTCTCGGAAACAGAACGTCAGAAACTGTTTGCGGATTTGGACGTTTCTGGAACTGCGAGACCGCAACATATGCACATAAACGCTATAAAACAATTAGCGTTTGTGTTGTATAATAAATGAGTACCTATGTGGAAAAGAACGATTATCGCGGTAGGCATCCTTCTCGTAGGAGTTGTGGGTGCATCTTGGCTTGTGTTCGGAAATAAAACGAACACAGGGAGTATTGATATATCTATTTCCGGCGTGAGCGGAGGCAATGATGCTCGGTTTGCAGATTTAACAAATTCAGTTGCGGACAACAATACATCTCGCAATGTAACCGATGACGCGGCAAGGGCATATGGGCTTGAAATATTAAAACTTAATCCACAAGGAATGGGAACGGATAAGCAGGTCGCGGTTCCAAGCGATGTGGTTTTGAATGACATCGTAAAAAAGGCAACCAGTAAACCAATTCCGGTTTCATACTTTACAGAAAAAGATATAAAAATTTTAAACGTCTCCTCCAATAGTGCCGTAAAAACATATCTTAGGACGCTTACCTCTGCGGATGAAAAAAACATGACAGCAATTTCCGATTTTTACGAAGTGCTCGGAAACTTCGTTACGGGTGGGGACTCGCAAAGATTGGTTAATATAACGAATTCTATTTCTTCGTATATTTCCATACTTCTTGCAATGCCCGTTCCGAAAAGTTTGGCGGATTTTCATTTGACCTTGCTTAATTTCTGGCAAGCGAAACTTACCTACGCGCAAGCATTTTTGAATAAAGAGAATGACCCTTTGTATGCGGCAACCGCATCTCAAAGTCTTTCCGCGTTGCTTAGCCAAGAAAAAGGCATTCAGCTTGATTTTATAAACCGTTCACGCGGAATCATATTTTAAACATGCGTCCATCTACAACAAAAACTATCGCCTCGCTTCTTTCTATAATAATTCTTGCGAATTCGTTGTATTTTGTGCTCCCAGATAGAGCGAACGCGGCCGCTGCAAGCGCGGATGGGGGGGCGCAGGAGGTATTCAAAAAATGTGGAATAACAAAGGCGGCTAAATGGCTTGCCGCACTAGTTTCTGGCAAACTGAGCTCCTTAGCGCCAGATCCAGCGGTTGCGGCGCTTGATCACAGGACTTCTTGGCAAAAGTTTTGGGATAACGTAGAAGAATGTTTAAAAGCTCTCTGGAAGATGCTCATTAAAATTGCATTTAATAAGTTTAAAAAGCACCTACTTGATAGGCTCACCGATGATGTAGTCGCTTGGATAAGTGGAACGGGAGGGAACCCTAAATTCGTTACTAATTTCAACTCGGTGCTTAGGGATAGCGCAGACGCCGCGCTCGGAGATACGCTCCAAGAAATCGGTGCGGGACAACTGTGTGACGCAAAACTCGGCATTCAATTACAACTAAACCTGCAAACACCGCCTAAACTTTCCAAGGCCGCAAGTTGCACACTCTCAAAAGTGATAGGTAATGTACGCGCATTTGCTGATAATTTTGAAAATGGGAGTTGGCTTGCATATCAAGAAGTGAATAGCCTCCAAAATAATAAATATGGACTTCAACTTTTGGCAATTGATGATCTTTCGCGTAGGAAGGGTGCAAAAACTGATGCGTTAAAAACTGAGACGGCTGGCACTAAAGGATTTTTGTCTACAAAAATGTGTATCACGTGGTCCGTCATCGGAAGGAGCTCACTTGGAGATGCTGATAATGACCTTGGCCCCGAAACGGTTATTGCAACATTCCTCGCTGGTAATGATAACTCTCTTATAGACCCGAGCGAGCCACCATCCGAATCGGTCGCGCGAGGAAAAATAGTGCCAGCATTACCACTTGAAGACATAATCACAAAAATTGTATGTAAGGCAGAAGGCCAGAAAATTACAACACCAGGAGAAACACTTGGCACAATACTCGGCAATTCGCTTGGTAGCAATGACAAGGACGCGCTCGTAAGCGCCGACGACCTTACTCCTTATCTTTCCGCAATATTTGATGCGGCCTTTAATCGCCTCGCAAAAGAAGGTGTAAAGGGTCTTAGTGACGCATCCAAAAACATATTCAGTAATAGTTCTACAAACAAAGCACCCGAACCATATTGCACAAGCATGCCAACAGGTCCAAACGTAACCACCGCACAAACTGAAAAGTGCAAACGCGATATGATTTATCTTGAGTATGGCTCGGAACTTTTAGACACGACCACCACTTCAACGAATCCAGCACTTGTTTCTACCTCAACCGCGCTTAGTCTTGCTGAAAGCGCACTCGCCGCGTTAAATGATGTGCTTGCTCCTTTGGTTGCCGATGTTACGGCCTTGCCGTCTGTGTCTCAGTCAGACCTGTCGCTTCTTTCGGCGTGCGAGGCGCAAAAGACCGCACAAAAGGCGCAGTGTCCTACAACCGCGAATTTGTTCTCCGCTATCATATCACTTTCCTCGGATATTACTGGCGCAAATTCACTGCTTAATACCCTCAAACAACGACTGATTGACATGATTGCGACACTAAACGATCCCGAAACTACCCCAGAAGATGTATTCGCTCTTTATACGGAGGTTCAACAATATGCAACCGCAATAAACGATATGATAAATAAGCTCACCGCTGATAAAACCGCATTCGCATCGACTGACGTAACCTCACAACTTAATGCGTGCACCAGCACCGTGGCACCCGCCCCATATATGTGTCCGGCGGTGCCAGTTGGTGGTGGGACCAGCACATCTACAATTCCAACACTTACGCTCACTCGGACTCCCGCACGTGTACATGTTGGAGGACTTGTGAAAATTACTTGGTCTACCACGGGCGCAAGTTCATGTACCGCATCTGGCGATTGGGATGGACTGAGAGCAACTTCGGGCTCTGAGAATGTTCGCCTTTTTAGCGACCCCGGTTCATTATCTACCTACACGCTCTCTTGTTATGGTGCTGGTGGGGTTGTATCAAAAACAGTGAATGTGACGACAACGGGTAGACTACGCGTGCAGTATTAAATCGCATAATGAAGCTACGCAATAAAAAAATGCTTTCGGGTCTCGGCGCGCTTATCCTCGTGGGACTTATTGTGCCTCAATTTGCGCACGCGGCATTCGCGGATCAGATGCTTGCTGATATAGTATCCTACTCCGCAAAATTTATTATCTATCTCTATAACTTCTTTATCTCACTTGCGTTTATGCTCGCGGGCGCGCTCGTTGAATTTATGATGACGCTCAATACCACAGTTGCCAACACGGGTGTAAACCAGCTTGTGGGTGTTGGTTGGACAATTACGCGCGACCTTGCGAACCTTGGATTCGTGCTCGCAATGATTATCATCGCTTTTGCCACCATCGTCGGCTCTGAAGAATACGGGTATAAAAAATTGCTTCCAAAACTCATCGCAGCCGCAATCCTCGTGAACTTCAGCCTCGCTATTGGGGGGGTATTTATTGATTTCTCCAATGTAATCACCAATTTCTTTATGAGCAAAATAAACGAAGGGGGGATGTTTGGTGTGGTAAACAAGTTGGCGGGCGCATTTAATTCTCAACAATTTATGTTAAATAGTGGAAATGACCCCTTACCACCAAATCCTGCGGATGAAGCCGGTGTGGGCACGAGTCTTTCAACTGCGGTTATGGCGTCCATCGCGGAAATCTTTTTTATCACTGGATTTAATCTTATCGCTACCATCATTATGTTTATTTTTGCTATCATGCTTCTCGTACGGTTTGTGTGGCTCTCCATTCTTCTCATCCTTGCGCCAATTACGTGGCTCTTTTGGGTAATTCCAGGACAGGCGGATAAGTTCTCTAAATGGTGGAGCAAGTTCATGGAACAGGTATTCTTTGCCCCTATACTTATGTTTTTTCTCTATCTTGCGCTTGGAAGCGCGGAGGCGCTTGGTAAAGTGAATACGACCAATGAGTTTTTCAAAATGGGCGCATTGCAAAACATCATGGTTATCGGTTCACAAATGACTGTTCTTAGCGGAATCTTGATTGGCGGACTTATTGCTGCACAAAAAATGGGCATCGTCGCGGCAGCTGCGGGTATTGATAGACTTCAAGGACTTGGCGCGATTGCGAAGAATTATGCAGGCAAGGGCGCAAAAACATTTGGTCAAAAAATTGCCCAATCTCGGGTGGGGGGGGCAATTGGGCGACAAGCGCTTCGTTTTGGTACGGGTATAAAGACGGTGGGCGAGTACAAACCAAAAAATCTGTTTGGAAAGGCGGCAATGCTTGCAATGACACCAGTGCGCGCACCTCTACAAGCCATGATACGTGTTGCGGGTCAAGGACTCCAGACGGTGGATGGCGCCTCCACGAAACCGGACTCGCTAGGCTCTCTCGCGTGGGCAGTACTTACGGGCGGAGAAAAGGGTGTAGAAACCAAGATTAGCGAAGCGAAGAAAGCGAAAGAAACAACATCGTTAGAAGAAGATGAGAAAAACCATGAGAAGAAGCTTAAGAAACTGGAAGAGCTTGAGAAGGCTGGCGTTGATGTAAGCGACATGAAGAAAAATATTGAGAAATTGGAGGACGAGATGAGAAAGAAAACAAAACTTCCGGAAACCGAAGAGGGTCTTATGAAACAAGCTGAGGAGTTTGAGTTGAAACGCGAAATGCTCCTCGCAAAAGGTCTCAAGACCTCGTTCTTTGAGGCGCAACGAGACGCTACATACAAAGAACTCTCTAAGATGAGAAAGACTTCGGCAGAAGCATCACCAGCAAGAACGGAATGGGAGAAACAGCTTGTGGCTATGACCGCAAAGAAAGACGAGGATATTAAAAACAAAGCATATATACCCGCGCCCGGAATGAAACATGATTTGGATTCAAAAATTACTGCCGCAAAGGAGCAGACCGCGAAGTGGCAGAAAATAGAGGGGCAGAAACCAAAAACAAAAGCGCAGTGGGAGGAGCGCGCAAAAGACCTTGTGGAAGCTACTATTGCGGCAAGGAATGCTAAGAACGACGGGTGGTTCTCTGAAAACCCGCTAGAAAAAATCACGGATCTTTGGAATGACGCGAAAAAAGAAATCGCGGAAGCTGAGAAAAAAGAAAAAGAGAATAAAAAACAACCAAATACTCCAAAAGAAAAAACTACAAGTCCGATTATTACTGAGGGATTCACCGAAAACACCCCGATCGCGAATATTCGCGCTAAGGCGGCTGCGCAATCAAGAGAAGAAGAACGCGCGCGCAGGGCGAAAGAAGACGCTGAACGGAATGCGCAAGGACCAAAAATAATTACATAATAAAATGGCATTCACATTCCCCACAAAAACAGCATTCACTAATCGTTATACCGCGCTCCACGAAGAACTTCGTGATGCGGTTGATTCACAACAAGGAAAAAAGATGTTGGAAAACATCGGTAGGGAACACTATCTTGACGAGGAAAAACAGTGGGAACTTGGAGCACTCATTGCGTTTGTACTTATGGGCTTCTTGGCAAAAAGCGAACTTACGCATGAGATAGGCGAACGACTATTTCTAAACCACGAACATTCACGCGCGCTTGCGAATGAAATTAATGCGCGTATTTTTGATTCGGTAAAAGAGGAGCTTGAAGAGGCGTATAATCCGTACGGTGACGAAACGGAAGCAACTGAAGAAAGTGAAAAAACAACCACACAGCCGAACAATGAAGAGGTGGCGACGGAAACAAAGGTAGAATCAGTGGGGCTAATTGGCGAAAAAATACAAGTAAGCGCGATAGGAACCGAGGACACAGAACCTGTCTCATTGCCTATCCATGAAGAAGGTGGTCCGATGGTGCTCCAAAAGAGCGGTTCATTCTTTGAGAAGCCTGCGGAGCGCACAGAAAAGAGGAGGTCGCCAATTCCGTTCAATATGTTTGCATCTTCTCCCGAATCAACGGAGGCGAAGCCGGCTGTGAAAGTAAAAATTGAAACCCCGCATGCGTTCAGTTGGCCATTTGAAAAGAAGAAAGACGAGGAAAAAGTTGTGCATTATAGCGAAATCCGCTCATCGTCTTCTCCGCTTTCGCAAACTCCCGAGGGTCTCATTCATTTGGAAGCGTTGCAAAATATCTCAACCAACGACAAACGACCTACAACATACGACAACGAGACGGAAAAAATAAGTCCTGTTGTCACACCGAGTATCGCGGGCTCAATTGATGCATTGCAATCAAAAGCACCAGAGACGGCCTCCACTCCTACGGTCGTTGATACGTCAGCGCTAAATGAATCTGTAAAAGAAGAGGGAAGGAGATGGTCACTAAAATCCATATTCAACAAAAAAAGGGAAGAAAAGAAGATTTCGGTTGCAGACAAACAACCTAAAATCTATGTCCCCGCTGAACATCTTCCGGAGGGTGGCAACCTAAAACCCACAACGAGTCAGCCCGTTCCCATCACAATAAGCGCTGTACCCGCTAAACTTCCTAATACCCAGACAAAAGGGGCTGAATACGCGCCAAAAGAAAACGGTCCGGCACTAGAAGGAAATGTGGTTCATTTAAAGTAGTTTTCTTTTTACACATGGCAGAATTCCAAGTCCCACAATTTATTGAGGAGAAGGCGAAAATAGTCGGCCCGTTTACGCTGATGCAATTTTTTTATCTCGCGGTTGCGGGAGGTATTTCTATTGCCGGTTTTTATGTGCTTACGTTTTTCTTGTGGTTATTTATCTCTGTTATTTTGGCCAGTATCGCGATTGCGCTTGCGTTTGTGAAAATAAACGGTCAGGACTTTCCAACAATTTTGGTTTCTGCGGTCTCCTTTATATGGAAGCCTCGCAGATATACATGGCAACGCGCGATGGAGCAGACCACGCTTGATACCTCTGATTTGGAAAAAATCCAGGCGTTGCGCAACAATATAAGTATCCAGGACAAAATTAAATCACTTGCGCAGAGCATCACCACGGGAGAAATCCTCAAACACAAGAGTGCGAGCGGCGCTCGATATCAATCTGTGACATATTTAACGGGGGAGCATAAGGTAGCGAAGAGAGTTGATTATTAAGGTTGTCTCCCCTGCGCCTGCCTATCGGCGGACATGGAAGATTTACCGTAGGTAGAAAAATGCGGTATACTAATGACATATGGCAGAAGTAAGCATTCCCACACAACAATTCGTTGATATAAAAGAGGTGCGCGACGGTGTCGCATATTTGAAGAGTGGCGGTATTCGTAAAATACTCATTGTGGGTGGCGTTAATTTTGATCTTAAATCGGAGGCCGAGCAGGTGACCATACTTAATAGTTTCCAGAATTTTTTGAATACGATTGATTTTTCAATCCAGCTTTTCATTCACTCGCGAAAAGTGAATGTGGATGCATATCTTGCAAAAATGAAACAGCGTGAAGAACAGGAAGAAAATGCGCTTTTGAAGATTCAGATTGCCGAATACGCGGAGTTTATCCGCTCGTTTGTTGACCAAAACGCTATCATTAATAAGACATTTTTTGTAATTGTGCCCTACGAGGGATCGTCTATCCAAAAATCGTCATTCAATCTTCTTGATATGTTTAAAAAACAAACAAAAGTTGAGGCAAACCAATCGGAACAAGCCGCGCTTGAACAACTTGAACATCGCGTTTCCGAGGTAACTGACGGCTTAGAGCAGGTTGGTCTCCATGTGACCCAATTAGATACCGATGAAATCGTGGAACTATTCTACAATATGTACAATCCACAACTCACCGAGAAAAAGGGTATGGAGCTTACCAAAAAATTATAAAGAATGAACCAAACTATAACAAAAAATGTGGACACACTAATTAACGGGATGAATCCCGTTAGAAGCCGACCACCTGCGGTGGTCGTGCGCGTGGCAAAAATTTCAAAATTGGAAACAGCAGTTGATTGGTCGCACAAACAAACAATAAGCGTTAATCGCTTCTAACGGGATGAAGATACAAATTCCACAAACATATAAGCCGTCGCCTGGAGACCTTCCAAACATTGTTGCGCCCTCGGGACTTGAAGTGAGTCCGAACTATCTGAAACTCGGTGATTATTTCGTAAAAACTGTTTTCATTTTCACATACCCGCGCTTCGTTTCTTCCGGCTGGTTCTCGCCCATCATCAATCTTTCCGAGATGATGGATATCTCTATTTTCATACATCCCATGGAAACTGCGGGGGCTTTACGCAACCTCCAAAAAAAGGTGGCGCAGGTCCAGTCGGAAATGGACGAAAAAGCAACAAAGGGTATGGTGCGCGATCCACTGCTTGAGACCGCCTACCAAGACATTGAGAGCTTGCGCGATTCATTAATGCAAGCGAGAGAAAAGCTTTTCAAAGTTGGGGTATATATCACACTTTATGGACAAAGCTTGGATGCGCTCGCAAAACTTGAAACCCAATTAGAATCAATGCTTCAGAGTAAGTTGGTCTATATAAAGCCCGCGCTTTTCAAGCAGATGGAGGGATTTGATTCGGTCCTTCCGCTCTGCACAGATAAGCTTGAAACACACACACCGCTTAATTCTGGGCCAGCCTCTTCGCTTTTTCCGTTCGTCTCTCCGGACCTTACATCCGACAAGGGTGTGATGTATGGCGTAAACATGCACAACAATAGCTTAGTTATTTTTGACCGATTCTCGCTTGAAAATGCAAACCAGGTGGTATTTGCAAAAGCTGGCGCTGGTAAATCATACACCGCAAAACTTCTCATTTTGCGCTCGCTTATGACTGGCACAAATGTGATTGTAATAGATCCAGAAAATGAGTACCAAAATCTTTCCAATGCTATTGGCGGAAGTTATTTCAAAATTTCGCTCACATCGCAAAGCCATATCAATCCGTTTGATATTCCTATTATTCCAGAAGGGGATGAACCTGCGGATGTATTTAAGTCCCATATCTTGAACCTCTCGGGTCTTATAAAACTGATGCTTGGTGTAATATCGCCCGAAGAAGACGCTCTCCTTGATAAGGCGCTTTCTGATACATACGCGTCGCGCGATATTACCGCAGACAATTTCGGCCAGACAAAAGAAATGGAGCCTCCACTTCTTGAGGATCTTCAGGTTATTTTACAAAACACAAAGGGAGGGCTTCAGCTCGCGCAACGTCTTGAAAAATTTGTACACGGCACATACGCGGGCTTTACGAACGCACCCACGAATGTTGATTTTAAAAACCGCCTCATTGTTTTTTCAATTCGTGATTTAGACGAAGAACTTCGCCCGATTGCGATGTATATCGTATTGAATTTCGTGTGGAATCTTATTCGCGCAGAGCTTCGCCAACGCGTGCTCGTCGTTGATGAGGCGTGGATTATGATGAAGTTTAAGGACAGCGCGTCATTCCTTTTTGGGCTTGTGAAGCGCGCCCGCAAATATTACCTCGGCATTACAACTATCACGCAAGACGTGGAAGATTTCTTGAAATCAGAATATGGCAAACCAATTATCACTAACTCGGCAACGCAAATTCTTATGAAGCAGTCGCCAGCGGCTATTGATGTTGTTGCGGGCGCGTTCAGCTTAACCGAGGGCGAGAAAGGATTCCTTCTTGAGGCAAACATTGGTGAGGCGCTTTTCTTTGCGGGCGCAAAGCACGTTGCGATTAAGATTGTTGCTTCCTACACCGAGGACCAGATTATCACCACAAACCCCGAGCAGATCTTGGAAATTAAGGGACTAAAAAAATAACGTATGGCAACAAATGCGCCAATTATGCCTGGAGCAAGACGTGTTGTAAGCAGAAGAACGATGACGGTCGGGGAGGGTGTGAGTACCGTAGGACACTCCGCTTCAATACGAGTACAAAATAACGAAAAGGGGCGCGCTTTTGAAAAAGCGGGGAAGCATTTGGGATCTTCTACGGGGCCAAAATTCTCAACCATTGAGATAATTTTAGGCTCTTTGATTTGTATCATCCTTGATATACTAGCCGCGATTGGAGATTTCTTCTCCTTCAGTTTGTTGGGTACTATTGTACAATTCACCTCGTGGTTCATTTTCACATTTTGGTTTACAATTAAGGGGTGTAAGGTGACATCAAGCTTAGCAAAACGTTTTCTTGTTCCTTTTCTTGTACAATTAATCCCATTTATTCCAACGCTGATATTCACATTCCTTGTGACGGTATATATGGAAAATCATCCAGAAAAGTTTGCGGTGGTGCAGGCGGTAGAAAAAGTAGCAAACAAGGTTCCTATCAAAAAATAAGAAATATGAGAAGTTTTTTCAAAACAACCATACTATCGTTTTCTATACTAGGTTTTTTTGTGCCCTTTTTTTTCGCACATGCGGCAAAAACAGCGCCAGCTCCGCAAATTCCGCCACAGATAATTCTCACGTGGAGTGCTGAAAATTTTTATCCTTCTAATTATAGGGGAAGGGCACTACCAACGATTGGCACACCGATAACCGTTTCTACTGAAATGCTCATAAATGGCAAATCTGCAGATCTTTCGCAAGCGAATATCGCGTGGTATAACTCGGGAAATCAAATAGATTCTGGAATCGGATTAAAGCAAACATCGCTGAAACCTGATACCAATGACGTAGATGGTATTTTTGTCCGCGCGGAAATCACGCTTGGCAACATAATCGCAGAACAATCTATTTTAATACCAATCTCACAGCCCGTAGTCGCGATAGAAATTCCATATCCTCATTCAATAATTAACGCAAATTCCGACGTTACCATGCGTGCGGTTCCTTATTTCTTTAATGTTGCATCACTTAATCGCTTTATTTTCTATTGGCAGGTGGGAAGTATAAAGAAAAACATGGGAGCCGAAAATTCTATTTCTCTCAAAATTAGTAGCCCTTTTTCAGAGGCGCAGAAAAACGTGGCGGTTTCTTCTTATGTGCAAAGCAGGGATGATATGACCAATATTATAAAGACCGATACCAATATATTCATACGATAACTATATGAAACCGATTTATAAAATTATTATCATATCCGTTTCTGTACTTCTTGCTGTATTTTTTGTTTATTTTCTTTGGTCAAAATTTTTCGTTCCTGCTCCTGTTGCGCAAGAGGAACAACCAAACGCGACAATCAATGTTCCATTACCACAAGATGCGAGGATAGGAGCAATTGCAAGCACTTCAACCGAAGATTCTTATACGTTTAGGAAGCTTTCAAATAAGCCCGTGCTCGGGTTTTGGGTTTCCAAAACAACCAAAGCGGTATTCTACATCTCGGCCGATGGCGAAGTAATAGAAGCAAAGGATAGCGGGGATGTGCCCGCGTCAAAACAAACCATAGCCGGATTAATACGTGTTGAACCATCTCCCTCGGGTGAAAGAGCGCTTATCTCGTACGGCAATCCCTCATCTCCACAGTGGGCACTTTTTGACACCATTGATAAGGTGTGGCGCCCACTTCCTAAAGAAATTATAAGTGTGGCGTGGGCGAGTACCGAAACACAATTAGTTGGAAGTGTACAAAAAAATGGAGTAACTTCGCTTTCGTTTATAGACATATCAAAACAACCTTATGTGTTTAAAACTATTGTTTCCAATTTTTCTATGAGGGGTATTTCGTTTTACGCAAAATCCGCAACCGAAATACTGATTTCCGAAAAACCGTCTTCATACGCTAGTTCGCGCGTGTGGCAAATTGATACAAAAACCGGGATAGTGACGCTCGTCATAAGTCCCGCGTTTGGTTCATTTGTGCGGTGGGGTAGTAATAAAGATGTCTTGTTCCGCTTTTCTTCACCAAACAAGTTTTCAATATTAGACAGAACATTCAGCGAGCTTGTTCCACTTGTCCTAATTACGCTTCCTACAAAATGCGATGGTGGGGCTGATGTGGTGTACTGCTTTGTTCCAAAAGATAGGGGTGTGTTTGTAAGAACAAATGCTATACCTGATGATTATTTTATGAATAAACTATACACAAGCGATGACCTTTACAAAATAGTTTTACAATCAGGAACTGATTCTGCTGTTGTAGTAGGAGAATCTGGTCCAATTCCCTCGCTTGATGCGGATAATGTGGTGTCGGTAAACAACTCTATTTATTTTGTGAATAGATACGATGGTTATATATATGTCATACAACATCAATCAAATGAACCTCCTATCTATGACTATTAAAAAAATTGTTTTTTGTGCACTCCTCTCTTTTGTGGTTTTGTTTCCGTTGGCGACACTCGCGGCCGACCCCGTTCCATTAAGGCTTGAATTTGCGCCACCTTGTATTCCCTCACCGGGAGTTTTGGGACTTGATACGTGTGCCGCGCCTCTTACGGCTAACTCTACAATTCAGGACTATCTTATCCGCCTCTATCAATTTGCGGTTGGCATTTCAGGTATTGTCGCGGTCGGCATGATTGTCTGGGGCTCCATTCAAATATCTCTATTTACAGAAAGTATTACCCAGAAAAGCGAGGGAAGAGAAAAGATAACCTCTGCAATTATTGGCATTGTGCTTCTCCTTGGTTCCTACCTTATACTTAGCACAGTAAACCCGCGCATCGTCTCGCTTGGAGAAATGCTCTCTACGAGCACTGTTCCCACAAATACTTCTACGCCAGCCGCTTTACAAGAACCCCCAGAGGAATGTAGGCCAGCAAAAACAATACCGGGTACGTCTTTTACGAGAATAACTGGTGTTACGCCAGCCGCTAACAATACATGCAGATATCGTAGACTTCGTGTTAATGTTAGTAGTGGAGGTATGACATTCCGCGATGTTGATGAATATTATGACCTCAGTTGGGTTGCTGCGTACACACCATTAGGGTTTCTTCCGGATATCACAATGGGCTCTATAGTGTGGGTGTATCCCTACAAAAAGATTGGGCAAAGCGTGGAAACCGCGCGCTGTCTTGTATATGCATACCGAGGACCAGGAACTGATGCTGGGAAGTTTGCATACGTTGGTCTTGCGAAGGATGTTGAGCCCTGTACGCTCATAAGCCCCGGATCAAAACAAGAACCCGGCTATTTAGGCGGTAGTGGGATTATTAATCCAGACGGCGCCCCTGGGACTGTTCCTGATAATATAAAGGAGCTGGCGGGGCAGCTCCAAACATTTGGTATAACATTTGGTACTGGTGCCTCTTGTAGTCCGTCCGAGTCATCGGCGGCTGGTGTCCTACAATCGTTGAAACGCGGAGAAACGCCTTATGTGTGCAGTAGTGGGTGTAGTACGAACGGCATCGCGTGTAGAAGAGATAGAAACCCTCCTGTTTTTCCATCGCTCGCACTTCTTTACAAAATAGATCAATTGAGTGATGCGGGTGTTATCGCCACGGTCACATCTCTTACTGGCGGCGATCACGCCCCAAATTCAAAACATTATATAGGCGCAGCTTTTGATATTGTGCCCACCACATATACTATAAGTGGAACGACTTATAGTGGTGTAAGTGCGTATAATCACGTAATTGACTTGTTAAATGGTTCGGGCTCGGGCAATATTGCGAGATGCGAATACAAGGATTCGTCTGGCAACACTCAGCTTAAGCCAACTTGCGACGCAGTGGCAATGGGCTCACAAAATCTTCACATTCATGTGGAGCTGGCATACTAAAATTAATTTAATTCTGTACTAAAAATCCCCGCATATACGGGGATTTTTGTATTACTTATGAAACAAATTTTATTACTACGCGTCGCTCTTTTCCCATTCCTGTGCTTTCTGTTTTTAAATCGGGGTGCGCGGTGATTTCCATGTGCACCAAGCGCCTTTCATAGCCATTCATCGCAGGAAGCTCAACCTCTTCTTTGGTAATTGTTGCTTTGCGTGCCGCGGCCTTCACAAGCTCTACAATAAGGCGCTCCCGCTCCTTTCTATAGTAATTAAGGTCAACAATGTGTGGAATAAGCCCACCCTTTTTAAGAACGAGGTTTATTATGTGGTCAACTGCTGGAAGGATAATCTCAACATTCTCAACCACAAATCGGTCATCAATAAGGATGATTATCTTCCGACGCTCCTCGTCTACCGCAACCTCTGCCTCCGGGTAGCCCAAAAGCGCTATTATTTCCTTGGTTTTTTCAATAATGGGGTTCATCTCGTTAGAAGTATTTGTTTCCATTTGTTTTGGTTGATTTTAGGATTTCAGTATACTACTCATCCTCAAATTTTGGCAATCTTTTGTTGATATATATCTGCTGGAAGATAGAAAAGACGCCAGACACTGTCCAATAGACACTGAGCGCCGCTGGAAGATTTACAAGAATGAAGAAGGTGAACGCAGGACCTACAACTGCCATTGTTTTTGCCATTCTCGCCATTAGGTTGTCGTTTTCGTTCGATGCGTTTTTTGCCTGCGGTCCCATCATCAACTTTGTTTGAAAATATTGCGCCGCGGCCGCGATAATCGGCAAGACATACCCTTTGGCGCCGAGGTCAATGAAGCCGAGAAGTGTGGTGGTTGCGAATATTCCGGTTGAAAGTTCTTTTGAAAATACTTGGAAGAGAACTATAAAGACGGGGAGTTGCAGGATGAGTAAAAAAATGCCCGCGAATGGATTAAGTTTATATTTTTTGTACAAATCCAGCATTGCGCGCGCCTGCGCCTCTTTGTTGTCCTTATGGTCCAGTTGGATTTTTTTAATATGTGGTTGAATACGCTGCATAAGCGCCTGGTCCTTCGCTCCTTTATAAAATACAGGGAAAAGAACCACGCGTACTACGATGGTTAAAAATACGATTGCGAGACCGAGGTCTTGGAACGTGATAGTGTTGTAAATAAACAAAAGCGCCGACACGGTCGGCATGTAAAGATACGTGTTAAAGAATGCAAACATCTTGCTTAGTGTACTATGAATGCTTTCAATTCCGCAAATGAGAGTTTGGCGACAGCGGGACGCGCAATAATTGTCACATCTCCTTTCTCCAAAATGCCTGACTCGCGAACAATCGCGCGAATGCGTCTCTTAATAAGGTTTCGCTCGGTCGCTTTTTTTGCGACTCCCTTGCCAACTGTAATAAGAAGTGGCTTCTTTTGGAAGCCACTTCTGTTTTTTTTGATAATAACCGGCGCTTCGTGTTTCTCTGGCATGTTGGTGCTCAAAGCCATTAAACCGAGAGCTTTTTGCGCCCTTTTTGTCTTCTGCGCGCAAGAACGGCACGTCCTCCGGGAGACCTGCTTCGTTTCAAAAACCCGTGCGTATTCCTTCTTTTCTTTTTCTTTGGTTGATATGTTTGACTCATATGTTTGTTTTCTTATATGGAATAGTACCACACGTTTTTTTAAAACACAATTTTTGTTATTCGCGAAGCGAATAACAACCCCTCAAAGCCCGTAGGGCGGAGTGGGGTGCCATCACTCCATTGTTTCGTCTTCTCTCCCTTTTGGGAAATCTCCCGTAGGTAGAAAAAACGCGTTATCAACAAGTAGTGCACAATTAAAGCACAAACGGGTTCACAAATCAATATTGAAAGTTTTTAGAATACCTATATGATAGATGGGAAGTTTGCAATTTTATTTTTCTTTTCTGGATTTTTTACTTTATTTTTTAAAAACACACCATGGACCATCAAGAACTTTGGAAGACTGTGCTTGGCGAAATAGAACTCCAGATTTCGCGTCCAAACTTCTTAACGTGGTTCAAAAACAGTCAGCTTATAGAGAAAAATGAGAAGGAGGGGATTGCGTTAGTGGGGCTTCCTAATAATTTTGCGAAGGAGTGGATTAAAAATCGGTATCACAAGATTATTTTGGGCTCTCTCCGCAATATTGATGGCTCTATTAAATATGTGAACTATGTGGTGGTAAATCACAACACGCCACTTCAGCCCGCAAAACAATCTCACAAACAAAAAGAAGCAGAACTCACGGAAGAAAATAATAATATTCCGATTACCGAGCTTAAGATTGATCCAAAAACAAATCTCAATCCAAAATACACGTTTGATACGTTTGTGGTTGGTTCATCAAATGAACTTGCGTGCGCCGCTATTAATGCAGTTATTGATAGTGTTGGGAAAAAATATAATCCGTTGTTTATTTATGGAGGCGTTGGGCTTGGGAAGACTCACTTGCTTCAAGCTGCCGGCAACGCGGTAAATGAAAAATATGGCGGTAAGGTGAGTGTTCTTTATGTTACGTCTGAAAAATTTGTAAACGATGTGGTGTGGGCGCTTCGCAACAAACGCGCGGAGGATATGAAAAAGAAATATAGGGGTGTTGATATGCTCATTATTGATGACATTCAATTCATTGGAGGAAAACCCGCAACTGAATTGGAATTTTTTTATACATTTAATGCACTTTACGAAAACAACAAACAAATCATCATCTCGTCTGATAGGCCTCCAGCCGCAATTCCAACCCTTGAAGAGCGTCTCCGTTCTCGTTTTGAAGGTGGTATGATAGCGGATGTTGCATATCCTGATTATGAGATGCGCCTCGCGATTCTAAAAACTAAGGCACACGCACTTAATGTTGATATAGACGAAAAGACACTTGAATACATCGCGACCAAAATACAACGCAATATTAGAGAGGTAGAGGGGGTTTTAAACAAGGTTTTGTTTTATGAGCAGTATAAACACGAGAAAATTGACACGAAGAAGCTTGATTACATCATTAACGAAACCGCGCAAGTATCTCCAAAAAACATCACTGCAAATGAGGTGGTAAGAACGGTTTCCGAGTTTTATGAGGTTTCGCAGTCGGATTTGACGGACAGAGGAAGAAAACAGGAGGTTGTGGAGCCGCGGCAGGTCGCGATGTATCTTTTGAGGGAGATTTTGAAGCTCTCATATCCTAATATAGGAGAAAAAATGGGGAAACGGGACCACACAACCGTGATTCATGCATATGAGAAGATAGCGAAGGAAATAACAGTAAATTCCGCGCTTAACCAAAAAATACTTCTTATAAAAGAGCTTTTATTCAAAAATGTGTAGTGTGGGATAATAAGTGGATAAGGCGATGGATAAGTATGTTGATAGTTGCTGTATAAAAATATGAGAAAAATAAAAAAGAAGAAATCATCAACACCACTTAGTTTGTTTTCCACAGGATAGGAAAAAGAAAACCAAACACAAGCTTACAAAAACAAGTATATCCACATATTCACAACACCTACTACTACCACTATCTATGAAATTAATAATACTAAAGAATAATATAATAGAAGGGTTAAATGCGGTTGAGCGGGCAGTGAGTACTGTCGCGAATCTTCCGATATTAAAAAACATTCTTATTAAAACCGAAGGTGGTCGTATTTTGTTTACATGCACAAACCTTGAACTCGCGATTACTCAAGTCGTTCCTGGGAAAATAGTGGAAGACGGGGAAATAACCATCCCTGTTTCTGTGTTTGGTCCAGTTGCGAAAAACCTAAATGCCGAGCGAGTATCACTTGAGGTAAAAGATAAACAAATTGAAATAATCACAGATAACTACGAAGCAACTATTCAGGCGCAAAGCGCGAAAGATTTTCCGATTATTCCAAATATTAATGAGAAAGACAATGTAGTAAAATTTCCCATTTCTAGATTTTTGGAATCATTGCAAAACGTTATTGTGGCTACACAATATTCGGAAATACGACCCGAAATTAGCGGTGTATTTTTCCGTGTGTTTGATAACGAAGTTATCCTTGCTGCGACCGATAGCTTTCGTCTCGCAGAGAGAATTATGAAAATAGAAAATCTCCATGTGCAAAACGATATTTCAATGATAGTTCCATATAAAACAGCCGAAGAACTTGTTCGTTTTTTAACAGGGAATACAGGCGATGTAGAGATTTTTATAGAACAAAACCAGGTTCTTTTCAAAACACAGTCGCGCCAACTCATTTCTCGTCTTGTGGATGGGGTATTCCCTGAATACAAAGCCATTATTCCAAAACAAACCCAAAACGAAGCGACACTCAACCGTAACGAATTTATAAACGCAGTAAAGCTCACAAGCGCGTTTTCAGGAAGAGGAAATAGCATAACCATTTCAATTGGGGAAAACAAAAAGTTTTTGGAGCTATCTTCTGCGGATTCCTCGCTTGGAGAAAATCACTATAAAATTCCAATAAAATTCAAAGGCGATGTGTTTTCTATAGTATTTAACTGGAGGTATTTATTAGACGGACTCAAAATTTATTCGTCCGAAGATATAGTACTTGGCGTGAATTCTTCCGACCGACCCGCAGTGCTAAAAAACCCAATAGAAACAGGACTTATGTATGTGGTTATGCCTATAAAAAACTAATAGTATTAAAAACCCGCTAACGCGGGTTTTTTTGCTATTAATGATACACAATTACGGACTGGGACGCGGTTGCGCCACCGCGGGTTTTTATTTTTATTTCAACAAGATTTTGCGCTCCAAGCGGAATATTTAAATCATTTTGATAGTAGTACACCGAACCACTTATATCCTCCGCTCCTACAAGCCGACGATCAAAATACAACTCAACGCGTTCTAATAAATCGTTTGACGCGGACAGCCTCGCTTTTATGCGTAACGGCGCGTTTGCGAATTCCGCGTTTTTGGGTTCGTTAATTACAACAGACGCAGAGGCGCCTGGCGCGGACGGAGTTGTGCTCCGCGGGCTCGTTTTTATATATACACCTAACACGCCAGGGTTTTCCTTTACCCAATCACTTACTGCGGTTTCCCAATTTGTAAATTGTGAATCTCTTGCGGGGTCGTCCGGCATACCTCCCAATGGATTTGATTTATCAACATAATAAAGAATTGAGTGCACTTGCGGCACGCGAATCCCGTTCACTAAAGGTGAATAAATGTGCTCTCCATTCAACATTGGTTTTGAGGGGAGCGAATACGAATCCGGTTTTTCAAACAGTTCCATTTTTGTTTGTGGAAGAGCTTCTTTCATAAACGCGCTCCACATAGGCACCGCCGCTAAAATACTACTCCCCTGACTTTTCATCGGGGTATTGTCGTTGTTGCCTGCCCACACGCCAACAACCAAGTTAGGGGTGTATCCGAACGTCCATGCATCGCGATAATCCTGAGTTGTTCCGGTTTTGAGCGCGACCTCATATCCATCAAACACAGTGAGGGATAGGCTTGAGCGGAATACTGCTGAACGAAGGTCTGAATCGGAAAGAATTTGCGTGATGAGTTTTGGGTATTGCGGATCTATTACACGAGAACTCCGATCGGTATATTCTTCCAATGTAGTGCCCTTACTATTCTCAACCTTTAGTACCATTTGTTGTTCGTGTAATGTTCCGTTTTGCGAAAGCACAGAGTAGGCCTTTACTAAATCTACAAGTTTTATTTCGCCACCACCTAACGTAAGCGAGAGTCCATACCGCCACCTTTCTTTAAGCGAAGATACGCCAAACATGCTTAAATTTTTTAATACATCATCAAGTCCCGAGAGATACAGTGTTTCTACCGCAGGAACATTTAATGATTGTGCGAGCGCCTGTTCCATGCGAACAGGTCCTCTAAATAAATTATCAAAATTTCCCGGTTTATAACTTGTTGCCGGATCGTTTCGTGTATCAAATTCTGTTTGCACATCAAACAAAACCGTTTTTGGTGAATATCCTTTTTGGAACGCGGTCATATACACAAATGGCTTAAGCGCGGAACCTGGTTGACGCAATGCCTGTGTGGCCACATTAAAATTTCCCTCAAAAAGGCAATTAACTGAGGAGGTGCACCCCTTTGGTTCAGGATCGCCAAAGTAATCCTTAGACCCAACCATTGCTAAAATTTGCCCTGTTTTAGGGTCTTCTGCTATCAACGCGGCGTTTCTCCCGTTGTACAAATCCGCATTGCGCGCCACGCCTTCTTGTACCGCCTTTTCTGCCGCAACCTGGAGTTTTACATCAAGTGTGGTGATAACCTTTAACCCTCCACTTGAAACCGCGCGCTCCCCATACTTGTTTACAAGATATTCTTTAACCGCGAGCGAGAAATGGGGTGCGGATATTGAGCCAAGAGAGGGAAGAGAAAACGCAAGCTTCTGTTTTTTTGCGGTCTCCCCATCTTTTTTGGATATTGAGCCGAGACTCATCATTCTATCAAGCACGTAATCACTACGCTCGTACAGCTCCTTTTTGTGTGTACCCCACGGCGAATAATAACTTGGTGCTTTTAACATGCTTGCGAGAATAGTTGATTCGCGAAGAGACAAATTTTTTACCGGTTTTCCAAAATAAATCTGGCTCGCCGCCTCAACACCATATGCATTGGAGCCGAAAGGAATTTGATTCAAATAAAAACTAAAAATATCTTGCTTGGAGTATTTTGATTCAAGCTTCGTTGCAAGAATAAGTTCTTTTATTTTTCTAGTGACAGTACGCTCGGGAGAGAGAAGTGTGTTCTTCACCAGTTGTTGAGAAAGTGTTGAGCCACCCTGCGTCACCGCGCCACTTTTAAGATTTGCAATAAATGCGCGCAAAATACCACGCCAGTTAAACGCAGGTTCGTTATAAAAATTAGAATCTTCCGCCGCAAGTACAGCGTTTTTAAGAGTGTCTGGTATTTCGGCGAAAGGAACTATAGTTCTCTTTTCATTTCCATATATTTCGTAGATGAGGGTTTGTCCTGTACGATCATATAGTTTTGTGGACTGGCTTACCTCGCGATTACCAAATTGATCGGGGGCTGGCAATTCTCGCAAAGTTACAATTATAAACACCGCGCCAACCGCAAGTACGCTTAATAAAAAAGCGAGCACCGCAAACGATGATAACACAAACACACCCATTTTTCTCTTTGTATTTTTCATATAACAGGTCTTATCTTATATTAGCACCTTGAATTATGAAACTCCTTTCCGCCCCTTTCTTTTTGTTTCAGCCACGGCCTCGCCCAAAACAAGAAGAAAAATCACCGGAAGAGTGCTTCGCAAACCAAAGTGAACAAACAGAAAAGAAAAAACCCCTTCACGTTTTGCGCTAAAGGGATTTTTTCTTGTGCGAACTAGAACTCTTCTGGTGTTTCTTCTTCGTCCGCGACTACGGGAGCTTCTTCTTCTCCTTCCCCCTCAATTGGGAGAGAGGGGTCAAAGAGCGCCTCACCGAGACCCTCCTTCAAATTCTCGTCACCGCTGGTAAAAATACCGTCGTCTTTCAATGATTGCATGCCAGTAAAACGTTGTTTTATTCGACCGTTTTATCGCTGACGCAGTGCGAGAGAAATAAGGAGGTACTCCTTCTTATTTCCGAGCCGAGGAGAGCGACAAATGCTTAGCCTTTTATGTACAGCTGTCTTGTTTTTACAGCTGAATGGCAGAAGTATACCCCGAACGGGTTTCGTGTCAAGATGCTGGCAAAAACCTGCGACTAACAACCCACGACCTACAACAAAAGAGCGAAAAAACAACTAACTCAGCACTCGTTGTTAGTTGTTGGTCGTAAGTCGTCGGTTACGAAAGTCGCGTGTTTGCAGATGCGATGGCTATTGCGAGTGCGTCGGTCGCGTCGTCTAAAAAACCATCTACGTTGATATGAAGCAAAAGAGAGACCATTTTTGCTACCGCGCGCTTTGAGGAGTCCCCATTTCCTGTGACCGCGAGCTTCACCTCATTCGGAGTAAGTTCGTAAAGAAGAATGTGTTTTTTTGCAACCATTCCAAGAATAACTCCACGCGCTTCTGCAACCGCAAGCGCCGTTTTTTTATTTTTTGAGAAAAATAAACGTTCTACACCAACTTTTTCCGGATTAATATCCACAATTAATTTTTCTAGCGCTATACTTATCTCGCGCAGGCGTTCCGCATCGTTTTGGTATGTTTCGGTTTCCAAAATGCCACTCGCAACATGAGTAAGAGAATTACTTGATACGCGAATTGCGCCATACCCAATTCTTGTGGTGCCCGGGTCTATACCAAGAACTATCATATATTTAGAATGCACCAATTACCACCTCGTTTTTTGGAACGAGCGTTGGATCAAGCGGGACGGTGAACCAGAACGTTGAGCCCCTGTTAAGTTCTGACTCAACTCCCATTGTGCCACCGTGCCTTTTCACAATGTTTTTTGCAATGTAGAGCCCCAAACCGCTTCCATTCGGCTCAACTTGAGCTGCGTTTGTTCCGCGGTATAGCTTCTGGAATAGATTCTTAATATCTTCTTTGGAGATGCCGATGCCCGTGTCCACAACCGATACGCGCGCAAAACGACCACCCGACTCTTCGCCGATTGAGATTGTGACCTTGCCGTTTTTTGCGTTATAACGGATTGCATTATCAATAAGGTTAAATAGAACTGAACTTAGACGATTTTGATCAATAGACACTTCTGGAATTTGTGTTGATGGGGGAGTGAATTCAACTGCGATACCATATTGTGCGGCGAGTGTCTTTGTTTCTTTTGTAATATTTGCAACAAAATCAACGAGGTTTGTTGGTTGGAATGAGTATCCAAATTTACCTTCCTCAATTTTTGACACATCCAATAAATCGTTTGTTATTTTAAGCGAGCGCTCGGATACAGCAAGCGCTTCTTCAGCAAGCGACTTTATTTCCGGATTGTTTTCTGAAAACTTAACAATACTTTCAATTGCCCAATGAAGCGCAGTAAGAGGCGTTCTTAATTGATGCGCGGCAACACTGATAAAATCAGTTTTTGACTGAAGCAATCCCTTTTCGCGTGTCATGTCATGCACAAGCTTAATAAAACCAGTAAGTCGTCCCGCCTCATCTTTTATTTGGTGGAGCGTGATGAGTAGCTCAAGTCGTGGGTTTTCAAACGAAAGCTCAACAACCTGAGGCCACCTATCTGTTTCAGAGACCTGTATCATTGATGGTGCAAGTGAGGGGAAAAGTGTTTGTACAAAAACTCTATAGTGCGGTGTTTTTGCGATGCCCGGGTCAAATTGCTTTTCAAGTACCTCAGCTGAAGAAAGACCAAAAATTGTTTCGGCGGCGGCATTGAATGTAAGCACTCTAAAATTAAGGTCATACATGATTACCCCGTCTTCCAAGAAAGCGATAATCACATCACGCTCTTTGGTTTTAAATTTTTCCTCAGAGCTCAAGCGCGCGAGCTTCATAAACGTGCCGATAAGTTGTCCCACAATAAACGAGAATAAAATAACCAACAATACGCTGAAAGAAAAAGAATATTGAAATGAAACAAATATAAATACTGCGGCAATAATCGCAAGCACGATGTAGAGTGAGCGCATCTCCCCGTTTCTCAAAAAACGCAAAAAAGTTTTTAACGTCGGTTTGTCTAGTCCCATATTATTCCATTGTACCCCATTTTTTCCCTATTTTCATTTCGGCAACGAGCGGGACGGAGAGCGGGTATACATCTTCCATAATTGATTTAAGGTGTGGCGTAAGCGTAGAAACCACATCATCGCGTATCTCAAAAAGAAGCTCGTCGTGTATTGAGAGGAGAAGAAACGCCGCATCTTTTGCGTTCTTGTTTTCCAAAAGTTCGCGCGATGAACGGATCATTGCTGTTTTTAAAATATCTGCGCCGAGCCCTTGCAGTGGCATATTAATTGCCGCGCGCTCAAATTCACCGGGAGCCCCGCTTTTAGGAAACCAACGCCGTCGTCCATTTTCATTTTCTACAAATCCATTTTTTTTCATTTCTGCTTTCACTCGTTCCTGCCACACGCTTACTTTTGGAAATGCGCGGAAGTATTCCGCAATAAATCGTTTTGCCTCATCTATTGAAACACCGCTTGTTTTTGCAAACGAACGCGGACCCATTCCATACACAATGCCAAAGTTCAGTGTTTTGGCGACGCGTCGTTGTTTTACGTTTACATCCTTGAGAGGAATGCCAAATACTTTTGATGCGGTGAGCGCGTGAATGTCCTCGCCCGCCATAAACGCCGAGACAAGCGTTTCATCGCGCGACACGTGCGCTAAAAGACGAAGCTCAATTTGTGAGTAATCAAGTGAGACGAGCGTAAATCCTTTTGTTGGAAGAAACGCATCGCGTAATTCTTTTGCCCATTTTCCGCCGTTTGGAATGTTTTGTAAGTTTGGTTTCTCCGAGGAAAGGCGACCTGTGCCAGCGCCAGTTTGTAGGTAAGTAGTGTGCACCTTTCCATCCAAGGCGCTCATCTCACTAAGCGGTGTTAAGAATCCAGAAAACACCTTGAACGTTTCTCTGTATTGAAGTATGAGGGGTACAATCGGGTGCGCGCCCACGAGCTCCGTTAAGATATCTTTACCGGTTTTTCGCTGACCCGTCGCCGTCCTTTTTTTTGTGTGTGTTTCAATCTTCAATCGCTCAAATAACACCTCGCTTATCTGTTGCGGTGAATTGATGTTGAATGGACCGCTCGCAACATCATAGATTTGTTTCTCTAATAAACTGAGCTCGCTCCGCATTTCTTTTCCCAGCACTTTCAGCGTTTCCGCATCAATCGTAATACCGCGCGTTTCCATGCCCGCAAGCACGCGAATGAGGGGCATCTCTATCTCATAAAATACTTTTTCCAGGTTGTTCTTTTTTATTTTTTCTTCAAAAACTCCCGCGAGTATTTCAAGCGCATCCTCTGTCTTATCTGGGCTGGTTTCAATATCAATACCCATTATTTCTAAGGCAAGTTCATGGAAGGAGGCATCCTTTTTATCTGGACTTACAAGCCACGAGGCAATATGTATATCAAATAACGGATCGCAAATCTCCACGTCTTCTTTCGTAAGTTTCTTGAGAAACGGTTTCCAATCAAACGCAATTTTTGGTTTTGTGTTCTGTAGTTTGTATGCGAGGCGCTGCGCATCTTTTGTGTTCGCAAGAACTACAAAATTATCTTTTTTGAAATGGAGGTCCAGCGTTTGCGGTTTTTCGAATCTCAGTTTCTCTGTTTTTTCAATTTTCGGTTTTCCTCCCGCCATACTTTCAAACCCGAGTGATAAAAAATATGCTTGTATGTCAACATCACCCGGCTTCTTATATTCTAAATCAGCGAGCACAACTTTTATGGGAACCGCTGTATGAATGGTCGCCAGTTTTTTGGAAAAGAACGCATTTTCTTTGAAAGGAAGGAACTTCTTTGCGAGTTTGTGTGTGCTCTCCATTTTCGCATACAAGTTTTCAATTGTGCTGAATTCTTTGAGTGCTTCCAGTGCGGTTTTTGGACCCACCCCAGGAACGCCTGGAATATTGTCCGACGGATCGCCAACCAATCCTTTGTAATCAGTCATCTGATCTGGGCCAAGTTCGTAACGCGCACGAACTGCTTCGTCGTCGTATGTTATTGTTTCGCTTACCCCTTTTTTCGGTGTGCGGACCACTATATGTGTTCCTTTTACGAGCTGGAGTGTGTCCATATCACCCGTCAAAATTGTGATTTGAAGATTTTCATACTTTCCAAATTTTTCTGCGAGTGTGCCGATAATATCGTCGCCCTCAAACCCCGCAAGCTCAAAACAAGGGATGTTGAGTTTTTGGAAAAGTTCGCGCGCTTTTATAAGTTGTGAAACGAGCTCGTCGGGTGCTTTCGGGCGTTGTGCCTTGTATCCATCAAACATTTCTTTGCGAAATGTGGGTTCTGGTCTATCAAACGCGGCCGCGACATAGTCCGGCTCGTGCTCGCGCATCGTTTTCATAAGCGCGCGAGTCAATCCATAAATTGCCCCAATCGGTTCACCATTTGGTGTGGTGAGTGGGGGGATTGCGTGAAATGAGCGATGAATTAGTGCGTGCGCATCAATAAGGAGTAAAGATTTCATAGGGTAGTAGAAATAATGCGCTCGTTTTCTTTTTTCCCGTGTGCGAACTTGATTGATGAGACACCGCGCAAAAGCGAGCCCTCAATATTTTTTGCCCATTCAATAAGTACAATATTTTTTGGATTTATGAGGATCTCCTTAATATTCAACGGATGCATTTCTTTTAGTTGCTTCATTCTGTACGCATCTACATGGTACAAATTTTCATACCTCTTATTTTTCTTTAGTGCGTATCTGCGCATTATCACAAACGTTGGGCTTGTAATGTGGTGCGCGACACCAAGTGCTTTTGCAAATCCTTGGGCGAATGTGGTCTTGCCTGCACCAAGCTCACCAGTCAGTTTTATGATGAATGCTTTGTGTTTTTTGTTTGGTGCGCGAAGAATTTTCGCAACAAGTGTTGAGGCCAACGTTTTAGTTTCTAACGCAGACGAACTTTTAAGAATCATAACAATTAGACTAAGCCACCTTTCTTTTTGAACCCCAAGTGTTCGTAGGCAAGCTCTGTCGCGGTGCGTCCACCAGACGTTCTATTTAAAAGCCCAAGCTTCATAAGGAATGGCTCGTACACATCTTCTATGGTGCCCGGCTCCTCGTTTAGCGCAGCGCCAAGGGCTTTTAGGCCCACGGGTCCACCATTAAACTTATCAATTATCGCGGTCAAAAGTTGTCTGTCCGTCTCGTCCAAACCAAGCGAATCAATTTCCAAAAGATCCAGAGTTTTTCTAACCGCTTCTTCATTAATAACATTATTCAAATAAATTTGCGCATAATCGCGGGCGCGTTTCAAAAGGCGATTCGCCGAACGCGGGGTAAAGCGCGACGCCTCAGAAATAAGTTTCGTTGCCTCTGGAAGAAGAGATACGTTCAATAATTTTGCAGAGCGGAGAATAATACGCTCCAAATCTTTTGGTGTGTAGTAGTCCAAGCGAAACGTCGCACCGAAACGTGAACGAAGCGGAGCTGATAAAAGATTTGCTTTTGTTGTTGCCGCAATAATTGTGAATGGGGGAAGATCAAGTGAAAACGTTCGCGCAGACGGCCCTTTACCGACAATTAGGTGTAACTTCCTACTTTCCATTGCCGGGTAGAGAATCTCCTCCACCGTCGTGTTCACACGATGCGCCTCGTCAATAAAGAGAATCTCATTTGGCTCAAGATTAGTGAGGAGCGCCGCAATATCACCAGTTTTTTCAAGTGCGGGGCCTGAGGTTGATTTGATGTTTGCACCCATTTCTTTTCCAACTAGATAGGCGAGCGTTGTCTTGCCAAGCCCCGGTTGTCCATAGAAGAGCAAGTGATCGCACGTCTCACCGCGCCCTTTTGCGGCGTCAACAATAAGGCGAAGATTATTTTTTACGTTTTCTTGGCCCACATAATCTTCCCAGCGCGAGGGACGTAGCGAGAGATCAAAATTTATCTCCTCAACCACGTCTTCTTTTTTTATATCCGCTTTCTTCATGGGTTTTGTCTTTATGATTTAAGTTTGAGCGAATTACTCGTGTTTGTCCATTCGAAAGACGTGGTTTATTTTCTAAGTGAGGTGTTTTGTCTATTCCCATTTTTACCACTCAGAACCAAAATATTGTTCTATTGAACAATTTCTTCCCTCTCAGCCACTGAAGTGGCTTCCGAGATGTTCTTCGTGTCAAAAACGGGAATTTTGTGTAGCGGGTGGTGGTTTGCAGATAGAATTCAATAAAAAACCGCCTAAAAAAGGCGGAAAAACAAGGCATTGACAAATAGTTAGTTAAGTGATAGAATAGCTAACAGAAATCCTTAATTAGGTTCTGTGGGTATTCGGATTCTTTCTTAGACCTTAGGATTGTTTGGCTTCGGCTGGATAACTCCTCGGAAATATCCGTTCCTTCCTTAAACTACATTTAAGAAAGGTTTTACAAATGCCTTTGTGGGCGCCCTGCCCACAGAACTTAGTTCGGGATTTTTTGTTATCCCAGCTTAGCTTTGTAACTCAAAGCTTTTAGGCATTCGCAAGCCACTCCACAATCCCGGTCGTGCGTTCCACTTCCGCAACACTCGTCACACCCAAGATAACCTTCAACAGACCGTCTTCTTGCATTGTAACCATTCCTTGCTTTCTTGCCAATGTGAATAACTCTGTTTCGGATGGAATGTGGTAAATCGCCTCCCTAATCTCGTCATCAATTGCAAAAAGTTCAAAAACAGAAACACGCCCGCGATATCCAATGTTGCCACATTCCGCACAACCCTTATGTTCATAGATTGCGAAGTCCGCGTACGGAGTTTTATCCACGCGCGCGGGAAGCCCCACAACAAACCTTTTAATTTTTTCTTGTATTTCTGGAGAAAGCTCTTTTTTTACTTTGCACACTTTGCACAGTACACGCACGAGACGTTGCGCAATCACAAGATTCAATGATGGCGCGAGCGTGTTTGGTTTTGCACCCAAATCTATGAAGCGTGGAATTGCGCCGATTGCATCGTTTGTGTGAAGGGTTGAAAACACGAGGTGACCCGTGAGCGCCGCGTTCACGGAAATTTCCGCGGTCTCCTTATCACGGATTTCACCGATAAGAATCACGTTTGGATCTTGGCGCAAAATAGAACGAAGACCGCTCGCAAACGTGTAGCTCACATCGGGGTTCACTTGGGTTTGCGAAATACCCTCAATGTGATATTCAATCGGATCTTCAACGGTGATTATTTTAATTTCTGGCGAATACACCTTTTTCAAAAATGCGTAGAGCGTCGTCGTTTTACCTGAACCCGTGGGGCCCGTGGTAAGAATGAGTCCGTTTGGTTTTGCAATTTCTTTTTTTACAATTTCTAAATCGTCCGGACGCCAACCAAGCTCTTCAAGATTTACTTTGAGCGCCAACGGGTCCAAGATACGCATCACGATTGTCTCGCCGAATTCGGATGGAATGATAGAGGTGCGGATTTCAATATCTCTATTTGCAAGGCCGACCGTGAAGCGACCATCTTGTGGTTCGTCCATCACGTTCAATTTTAAATTTGAAAGAAGTTTGATGCGCATCACAACCGAACGATAGGTGTGCGCGTTGAATTTTGAATAGGCGGTGTGGAGGATACCGTCAATGCGATACCGTAAGGCGCTCATCTCCTGCCCTGGTTCCATGTGGATATCGGATGCTTTAAGCGCCATAGCGCCACTTAACACAATTTCCAAAAGTTGCGAGACAAGTGGGCTCTTGAACTCGTCAAGTTCGCGTTCCAATATCTCAAGTGTTTTAATTTTTTCAAAAAGCTCGGCAAGACGATCCTTGTCAATATTTACTTGTCCGCTAATTTCCTTTGTTTCGTCTGGCGCGTAACGATAATAACTCCACGCGTGTTCCAAACTTGCGAGTGAGACAATAAAAATTTGTACCTCGTGTTTCTTTTTTAATTCTTCAATGAGCGTGGCCGCTTCGGGGAGGTGTGGATCAAATGCGCCGATAAAAAGTTTGTTGCGAAGGAGTTGAAAGGGAACGAGTTTTGCTGCGCGCGCAGCTCCCGATTTCACGAATGTCAGCGCCTTCACTTCGGTTGGAACCGTAACCGAGATAAGGTTGAGGTAGGGGATGTCAAGCAAAGCTGCGCGCCGTTTTGCGTCATTTTCTTCTCCCGCGCGCCGAGCTTTTAGAAACCGCTCGTCTAAGTCGCTTTTACTAAGCATTGTCTATAAGTTTACTCTGTCGCGCCTTAATTGAGTAGTGGAAAACAAAAGTGGGCTATTGATTCCGTTAGAGATGTTTGTTTACCTCGCTAGAATCACCACTAATTTGTGGAGTGATAAAACAACGGGCTTTAAAAAGCCCTATCTCTAACAGGACGTTTTCCAGTCAATACCTTGGAAACACTTTGATAATATCGGTGGGTGTTTT
>CAYHGT010000002.1:1957-89219 GCA_964356375.1 uncultured Candidatus Saccharibacteria bacterium | reverse complement strand
GGGGTTGGCTGAGCCGGTTGGTCGAGCCCTGCCGAGACGAGGCGAAGCTGGGGGAGGATTTCTTCCTTCCCCCAAACAGTCTCCTGCCCTCGCTCCCGCTCCGCAGAGCGGGAATGGTCTCAAGCTTGTTCGTGAAGTCGTCACTGATCAGCCAATTGATTTGTTTTTTACTAGCGGTGATACCGAGGTACGTATGCAAGGTTCTGATAAAATATTTCGCGTTACGCGTGGTCAGCGTGTAGTGCGAGGATGTTTAGCAAAAATAAAGTTTTAGTAAATAATCCGCCAACGCCCAAGGCTACGGCGAGACAAAGAAATATATGAAATTACAATTAGAAAAGTTTGGGAAAACATTGATATCACGGGAATTGGGAAGCGAGGCTGACCCGTATTTGAACGCTAGTGAGGGGGTACTAACGTACCAACGCGAATGTGCCAACACTTCCGATACTTTTGTTGTATACTTAGCTTAATGAATAATAAAATTACATTTGGAATCGGGGGGATTGTCGCAGGTCTAGTTTTGGCGAATATCTTTGGGCCAACAATGTTTTCTGTATTCAACAACGGGAATAGTGGAATGATGGGCAATAATAGTCAAAATACACGCAATAACCAGATGATGGGCAATATAGACAAGCATTTTATTGAACAGATGATTCCGCATCATGATGGAGCTGTTGCGATGGCAAAGTTGGCACTTGAAAAGTCAAAACGTCCGGAAATCAAAATTCTCGCGAATGCGATTATTCTGGACCAGAATAAAGAAATAGGAGAAATGACGGGTTGGTATAAAAACTGGTTCGGAAAAGACGTCCTAAAAGGAAACACGGGAATGATGGGGGGAGGAATGATGTCAGGAAGCGGAATGCATATGGGGGGGCAAGAAGATATGAAGGCACTCCAAACCGCAACGGATTTTGACAAAGCATTTCTAGAGGCGATGATTCCCCATCATCAACTTGCCCTAATGATGGTGCAAATGCTTGAAGCGGGCACTAATCGACCGGAGATGATACAGCTTGCGAAGAATATTACCGTGTCACAATCAAAAGAAATAAAGGATATGCAGGGTTGGTATACAGAGTGGTATTGATTAGTGAATCATTGGCGGTGTGCGTGAGACGATTTCCAAAAGCTCTTCATTGGAATATTTCGGGCGTTTGATTGTTTGCCATCCGCTAGTCCATGCGGGGTCTTCGGTTGGGCGTACAAACCGCACCCACCCCATATGCGGAGAAAGGTCTCCAGTTCCATTTTTTCTTCGCGAATAGTGAATGATTTGGCAATTAAAAATCTTGTCCTCTTTATTTTCCGAGAAAGTGAGCTCGCGGAATCGCTTTTGCGACATTCGTTCCATGCGAATTTGGAACGCGCGCATTACTTCTCCATGACACACAATAATTACGCGTTTATCTTCGCATTCTCTACGAAGCGTGTGAAGTACTCTATCTACGCGCATACATAAATCAGCAAATGTTTCTCCGTTTGGCGGTCTCCAAAAAAATGGTTCAATATCACGACGCTTTAATTCTTCACTGAATTTTTCTTGCTGTTCGTTTTGCGGGAGTACGTCCAAACCTCCCCAGTCGCGTTCGGTGAGATAAAAATCGGAAAACCATTGCGCATTAGGAAGTGCGAGGTGTGCGGCTGTTTCCATTGCGCGGAGATATTCCGAAACCAATAATCTATCAAAATTAGGAAATTCGTTTCTAAGCCACGCACCCGCTTGTTCTGCTTGGGTTCTGCCGAGGTCGGTCAGGCGAAAGCTAGCTGAGTGGCGATCCTTAAATGCCTCGGTATAGTCGGCGTGGTTACCCTTTTCGGATCGCCGTTGCGCTAAATTTCCCTCCGACTGTCCATGGCGCACAAGTATCAAATCTATTGGAAGTGGCATGGCTTTATTTTATATCAAATTTTTAATTATGTCTTATACTGACAATATGAGGACGCGCAAAGCATCTAAGCCATATTTCGTATACCTAATTGAGTGTGGGGGATGGAGTATCTATACGGGTATTACAACTGACGTAGAGCGAAGATTTAAGGAGCACGTGACAGGAAAGGGCGCGCAATATACACGGGCGCACAAAGTAAAGAGAGTGCTTCATACCGAAGTGTATAAGACACGTTCCAAGGCACTAAAACGCGAAATTGAAATCAAAAAGCTACGCAGAGAAAAAAAGTTAGAGCTGATTAAAAGCAAGAAAAAATTAAGTCGGTGAGTATAAAGACGCTTTGTTACTACGCTAGAATACAAAAATTGCCCCCGCATAGCGCGGGGGCATATTTGATTTATTTGACGACGAGTAGGAAAAACTCATCATCCTGTTGGAAGTACAGGCCGAGTGGACCCATATCCCAGTTGTCGCACTCAATTTCACCGAGTACTTCCTCATTTCCCAGATCTCGGATGAGAATAAATTTTTCGTCATGCCAGAGAATAAGACCCGCGGAGCTCGGTTGCCACATATGGTATTCATGCGTCCCGAGATGCGTTTCTTTCCCCACGTCATCCACGAGGAAGAACTCGTCGTTTTTCTGCAAATAGAGACCCCTCTCGTCCGCAAACCATTCGTCACATTCGTGTGTACCGAGTGAATGCTCACGTCTTCCGCTGTCCACGAAGAAAAATTCATCATTGCGTTGCAGGTAGAGACCTTCTTCGCACGCGCCCCACATGTCAAAATCGTGTTCGCCAAGTGTGACCTCTTCGCCGTCGTCATTCACAATGAAAATCTCACTATCGCGTTCAATGTGTAGGCCACCCTGACTACCCATCCAGTTGTTGCACTGGTGCCGGCCGAGAAATCGCTCTTGACTATCGTATGTTACGAGGAAAAATGAGTCGGCGCGCTGGAGATAGAGTCCCTTGGAGCCCACATTCCAATCGTCGCTTTTGTGCGCGCCAAGCTCAATCAATGAGCCGTTTTTTGCCTGCGCCATTAGCTCGGGAAACGTTCCTTCAATTACAGTTGTCATTTTCATGACCCACCTCCTGTGTGGTATGTGCTGGCATTACTATACGATTTATGTAGGCGCAACGTCAAGTTTTGCGGTGCTCGCCGATAATGTATTATAAATATATGAATTGGAAAAATATAAATATTATAGTAGCGCTTTTAATTATCGCACTCGGATTCTATTTTTTTGAATTGCGTAAACCCGCGGTGATTAATGCGCCAAGTGTGTTGACCCAATGAATTCCACATATACCAATTACGAATTAAAAAAAATAACCCCTTGCTGGGTTATTTTTTTATTATTACTAGTTTCCTTTTTCTGAGGTTTCTCCTGGTTTTGGATTTCCCTGAAGTTTGCTCATAATATTCTCTATTGAATCCGTGCTATGCGTTAATTCCTTGAATGCTTGCGCGCGTTTTCTATATTCATCCAGGGTGATAACCTTTTCTATTTTAGGAACCTCGCCCTTTGCCATTGCTTCCGATGCCTCAAACTCGGGAAGCTTGCCCTCCCTCATTGCTTGCATGCGCGCTACCGCTCTTTCTTGTCTTACCGCATCTCCTTGTGTGGCATCAACAACCTTTTTTTGTTGATCGTTTGTTGGAGGTATATCCCATTTACTCATGATTGTATTGTACCATATTACTTTGAAAAATACAAGACCAAAAAAGTCGGCATTTTATCTATGTTTTTTGTATACTTAGTATATGAATGAAAAATTTTGGTACTGGGTTTTGGGAATAATAATTGCACTTCTAGGATTTTTTTATGTATATAGAGCTTGCTGCAAAAAACTAGCTATTAGGCGTTTTGTGGAAGTTTTCCCGCCACCTGAATCTTTTTAAGCACTAATTTTCCGTCGCGCAATTCTGCCGCAAGTAATTTTGTACGCTCGCCATTTTTCACAGTGTAGACACCTGGTTCGGGATTTAAGGCGCGAATCTTTCTATCAATGATGAGTGCGTCTTCGCGCGAATTACCCGCTATCGCTTCCGCGAGAGTTTTTTCGTCCGCAAAACCATCCTCGGTCACAAACTTTTTGGTAAGCGTTGCTTCTGACTCGTCCTGATGAGAAAGTTCAATTTTTTCCTTGCCAACTTTTGGAAGAACGCGAAGAAGCATTTCCGCGCCTAAACGCGCGAGTGCATCGTGAAGTGCGGGGTAGGTGATGGAGTCCATATCGCACTCTTCCAGCGTTTCCATGGCAACAACGGGCCCGTGGTCTACGAGTTCATCAACCATAAAGAGTGAGACGCCCGTTTCCTTGTCGCCCATAAGAACAGAGCTTTGAATGGGGGAGGAGCCACGGTGCTTTGGAAGGAGCGAGGGATGCACACCAATCGTGCCAAATTTTGGAATCTCTAAAATTTCTTTTTTAATAATTTTTCCATACGCAGCAATCACAAATAAATCAAAATTACCGCTTTGTAATATTTCTTCAATTTCTTTTACTTTTTCAGGTTGATAGATGGCAATATTTTCACGAATCTCTTCGCTCTGGTCCAAGACACTTTGTTTTGCGGGCGGTGGAGTAATTATTTTTTTACGCCCGGTAGGTCTATCGGGATTACAGATAACAACCGCGGGTGGCATTCCCGCGCCTATCAATTTCTCTAATACAATAGAGGCGAATTCCGGTGTTCCAAAAAATGCGTATTTAAGCATTTGATTTTGTTGGTCTTGGTGTGACCTTAATCACCGAGTTTGCTCTGTCCACAAAAAGCTTGCCATCCAAATGATCTGTTTCGTGTTGAAAAACGCGGGCGAGAAGTCCCCACGCTTTAATTTTTACCTTCTTATTATTGATATCGTAGCCCTCTAATGTTACGCGGTATGCGCGCGGTGTCTGACCGTAGGCATGAGGAACGCTCAAACATCCTTCTTCAATTGTCGCGAGTTCATCCGACGTTTTTGTAATGAGCGGATTGAAAATGGCATAAAATACAGGACGGCTCTGCGTATCAGGAACTTGTGCTACAAAAAACCGTTCTTTTCGGCCAATCTGGTTTGCGCTTAATCCTACGCCATTAGCTTTTTTCATTATCACACGCATGGAACGCACAAGGTCTTGCAACTCTTTCTTTTTAAATTTTGCAAAATCAAAAGGAATTGTTTTTGTTCGCAATAACGCTTCCCCTGCCTTTTTTTCAATTGTTACAATTGGGTTCGTCATTCTTTTGCGTGCAACACTCTCATAAAGTACGCGCCTCTATTTTTTATATTTTTCATCCCCGCAACTCGTTTTGCAAGATTCAGAAGTTTATCTGCGTCGTGCTGTTTTGCCAATTTTATATACAATGCCTTATGTTTTGGGTCGCCGAGGAGATTGGTAAGCGTAAGGCCGACGTCCTGGAATTTGGCGTATATCTTGCTCTTTTTACCGCGCTCTTTGAGCATCGCCATGTAATCTTCGCTAAGCGGCATTGGATTAATTGTATGATATTATGAATGTAATGAAAAGACGTTTGTTTATTGCAATTTCACTTCCCGAAAAGATACCGCAGGAGATTGATAAGGAGATTTCGATGCTCCAGCACAGGTTTTCAGGGGTGGCGCGTTTTATGCCACGAGAGAATTGGCATATGACGCTTATCTTTTTTGGAGATCAAGAGGAATATGCTATTCCAAAAATTCATGACGCAATGGATTCGGCGTTTCTTGGATTCGCTCATGATTCGCTTTTACTTGGTGATATCACATATGGACCCCAACATCATGCGCCACGCATGATTTGGTTGAATGCAACAAAACCCACGTCGCTCTATTTGGACACAATGAAGGGACGTCTGAAGAGAGAGTTGAATGCTCGTGGCGTGCATTGGGATGATGACGGACGCGCGTTTCATGGACACATTACACTTGCGCGATTTAATGAACAATCCAAAGAAACAGAATTAC
This sequence comes from uncultured Candidatus Saccharibacteria bacterium, assembly GCA_964356375.1. Taxonomy (GTDB): domain Bacteria; phylum Patescibacteriota; class Minisyncoccia; order UBA6257; family GWB1-50-10; genus CAIKKG01. The sequence continues at coordinate 83,357 of CAYHGT010000002.1, read as the reverse complement.
CACTACTTATTCATGGGGGAAGCGTGTGTAAGGAATTTACAGTTGATTTGTTTTCTTCCACACTTACCCCACGTGGTTCGCAATATACGCTTCTTTACTCAATTGCGCGTAAGGCGTAAGTTTGGTTAAATGAGTAAACATATATGAATAATAAACCAAAAATCGCAATCGCAATCGGACTCATTATTTTGACGCTTGGTGGCTCGGCATACGCCGGTTATTCGTACGGCTACGGACGCACGGTTGTGGTAACCGACAGCAAGCAACTTATTAATGCCGACTTCAATCTCTTTTGGGAAGCCGTTGATCGGGTGCGTGAAAAGCAAGTTGATGGAGCGAACATAAATGATGAAAAACTTTTGTATGGCGCAATCAAAGGAATGCTAACGGCATTTGATGACCCTTATACGTCGTTTTTTAATCCGTCGGATGCAAAAAAATTCAGCGAAGATTTAAATGGTAATTTTGGCGGGATTGGCGCGCAACTCGGAATGCGCGATGAACAGATTCTTGTGATAGCGCCCTTGAAGGGAAGCCCTGCGGAGAAGGCAGGAATAAAAGCGTTGGATAAGATTTGGAAAATTGATGGCAAGGAAACGACTGGAATGACGACCGAAGATGCGGTCAAGCTCATTCGCGGAAAAGAAGGCACAGAAATCACACTTTCGCTTTATCGCGATGGCTGGAAGTCGCCGAAAGATTTTTCTATTACTCGCGGAATCATTCAGGTGCCAACACTTGATTCAAAGATAGTTACATCAAAGTCAGGAAAGAAAATCGCGATTTTAAGTTTGTACAATTTTAATGCGAACGTGCCCGGACTTTTTAAGAGTGCTTTGGAAATCGCGGTGAAGGATGGGGCGGAAGGATTTGTGTTGGACATTCGCAATAACCCTGGAGGATTTTTGAATGTTGCCACTAATTTGAGTGGCTGGTTTATGCCGAAAGGAAGCGTGGTGGTTGTGGAAAAAAGCAGAACGGGAACCGATGATCAGAAAATATTGGCAGATGGCACTGGAGCGTTTTCAAAGTTCCCTGTGGTTGTTGTGGTAAATGGTGGTTCGGCGTCAGCATCCGAGATTCTCGCAGGCGCGCTTAGGGACAACAATGGTGCAAAACTTGTTGGAGAAAAAACATTTGGAAAGGGAAGTGTACAGGAGGTGGAATCAATGTCTGATGGTTCAACGATGAAAATCACAATTGCGCATTGGTACACGCCAAAAGGTACAAAAATTGATAAGTTGGGTTTGAAGCCAGATTTTGAGGTGACCATCACCGACGCTGATTCCGCAAAAGGAAAGGATCCGCAATTGGATAAAGCGCTTTCGGTTATTGATGCGGAGTTCGTTGCAAAGAAATAAAACGAATATGAATCCCGTTAGAGATCGCGGACGCATAACAAAAAATATGATTTATCCAAAAAAGTCGGAATTATTAAATAACAATATAGTATGCAAGACACTTCCCGCGTCTGCGTCCTATCTCTAACGGGATGAAAATCATCCTCTTAAAAGATGTGAAAGGTTTGGGGAGAAAAGGCGAGGTGTGCGAGGTAAATGACGGCTATGCGCGGAATGCTTTGATTCCAAAAAAACTTGCTCAAATTGCAACCTCGTCCGGCATTGAGGCGGTGAAGAACGACATTGCATTAAAAAAAGAGTCGTACGACGTGAAAATTACACATTCAAAAAAACTCGCGGAGACGCTTGAGAGCGCAAAAATTCAATTTTCACTAAAGGCGGGTGCTAAGGGAGAGCTTTTTGGTTCGGTGTCCCAAAAGGATATTGAGAAAGAGTTGGAGCGATTTGAAGTGGGGGATGCGGAAGTAATATTGGAACACACAATAAAGACAACGGGCATGCATTCCGTGATAGTTGATTTTGGTGATGGAATTAAAGCCAACCTGAATGTGGAAGTAAAAGAAGAAAAATAGAAATGTCCCTACGGGACATCTATCATGCCTACGGCAGATCTCCCGAAGGGATGACCGTAGGGAGACAAAATCCCCCGACGTACGTCGGGGGATTTTTCTTAGACCAATACGTTTACTACTTTTACTTTTCTTCGCGAACCGTCAAAATGCTCCTTCATTTTTGATGCAAATTTTATCACACCCGCTTTTTTTGCGTAGAGCGTGTCATCTCCACCGCGGATTACGTTTGTGCCCGGATAGATTTTGGTGCCGCGCTGACGAATAATCACACCGCCCGCGTTTACTTTTTCGCCGTCAAAAAGCTTAACGCCAAGACGTTTGGATTCGGAGTCGCGACCTAATTTAGTAGAACCTTTTGCTTTTGTATGTGCCATATTTTCTTATTTTTAGATATTTTTACCACCTTTTTGCGGTCTCTAATTGCAAGATGTATAATAATGCAGATAGGTGTTTTGTGTCAATCCCGTTAGAGGCGTCAGTCCATCAGCCATTTATTTTGCGAGTGGCTTGAGATATGCACTCGGCGAATGGGCGCTTTTAGGTTTAATGCCTCTAACGGGATCAACTTTATATATGAATAAGCTCAATCTCACCAATACGTCGGTCCGAATCGCAATAATAGTTGGAATGCTTCTCCTTGTGGGCGCACTTGGGTTTGCTATTGGCTATCTGGCACGAGGCAACGCAACCCCCGCCCCCATCATTATTGAAAAGTGCGCACAATAGAAACAAAAAAGATGCCACCATGACATCCTTTTTGTTATTAGTGCGCGGGACAGGAGTTGAACCTGCAAGCCCTTACGGGCGCTACCACCTCAAGGTAGTGCGTCTGCCAGTTTCGCCACCCGCGCAATGTACCGCAAAATAATACCAGAGGTTATAGAAAAACTCAATTCCTAAAAAACCCCCGCAGAGCGGGGGATGAGTTTATTACATCGGGACGACTACGTGAGGGTGGAATTCTCCAAGCCACTTGATATCAAAGTCCAAGAGGCGGAGATCCACTGATAGTGTTTCATCCTGTTTTCTGGAAATGAGCGCGACACAGTATTTGTCATGGCATTTGAAAAAAACAAATGTTGCGCCGGACTCCTTCAGTAACTGCGGACACTGTACCGCGAGATTTCTGATTTGGTGCTGAGTGAGACAAATCCTGTAATTAGGTGGTACGTTGAATTTCTTGGCAAGCCACTCAAACATTTCACGAAGTGTTGCATCGAGCTGTAGTTCGTAGACCACCAAATCGCTTTTCGGGGTCTCCGTCAGCGTAGCGGTGCTGTTTGGGTCATCATTACGTTTTCCGGGCGCGGTGTACAGCTTGAATGTCGGGTCAATCTGTTCAAACACATCCGTGGCGTTTGCAATAACCTCGGTACCCGAGGCATTGCTCACGCTGGACGTTCCGATTACTTGCTTCATCAGTTCTTTGTTGCGGAAAAGCCAGCCGAAGATGCCCATTGTATTCTCCTTCCCACCTAAGGGTTTTTGCTCGCAACGCGCGAGGATGGTATAAAGTTTCTAATCGCATTTTGGCATAAAATGAGTGTGTCAGTCAATGTATATGTGAATTCATAATTTCCGTATTTCACGATATAATAAGTGGGATGGCACTCTCATTTTTTACTCACCACAAAGCGCTTTCCGTGCTTATTATAATTTCGTTAGTATTCACTATTTTTTCGTTCATTTTGCTTTCGTTGAATTATGGGAGATTGGCGGAGTCCATTGTGTTGCATTTTGATTCATTCCATGGCGTTGATATGTTTGGTTCGCGCGCAAGTATCTGGTGGATATGGTTTTTGGGATTTGCGATGCTTGGCGTGAATTTGGGGCTTGCCTACGAATACTATAATCGCGAACGTTTTCTCTCCTATCTTTTTCTTGGCGCAAACGCGCTTATTTCGCTTTTTGTACTTGTGATAATCGGTGTTATTATTTCTATTAATTAATATATGAACGAATCATTTTTATTATTTGCGGTCGTACTCCTAGTTATAATCGTGGGATTTGTGATGCTCTTTCGCGCGCTTAAAAAGACAAACGAACCACAAGACGTACAATCACTCGTACTTTTGCAAAACCAGCTTCAAGAATTAAATCGCACGCTGGATACAAAGATGGGGGAGTCAAAGCGCGATATGCAGTTCCAGCATAGCGAATCCTCTAAACTTATTCGTGACGTAACCGAGCGCCTTACAAAACTTGATGAGACGAATCGCCAGGTGGTAAATTTCGCAGATCAATTACAGTCGTTACAGGACATTTTGAAAAACCCGAAACAACGCGGGGTGCTTGGTGAATATTATTTAGAAACGCTTTTGAAGAACGTGTTACCTGTGGGGAGTTATGAGGTGCAATACCATATGGGAATGGATGAGAAGACGGGCAAGGAACTCATCGTGGATGCGGTGGTGCACGTGAAAGACAAAATCATTCCCATTGATTCAAAGTTTTCGCTTGAGAATTACAATCGCCTTGCGGAGGAGCGCGACCCCGTAGAACGCGAACGATTGGAAAAATTGTTCAGGTCAGATTTAAAAAATAGAATTGATGAAACGGCAAAATACGTGCTTCCGTCAAAGGGTACGATGGATTTTGCGTTTATGTTTATCCCGCACGAAGCAATTTATTATGACCTTCTTGTCGCACAAGTGGGCGCGGTCAAAGTGAATACACGCGACCTCATTGAGTACGCGTTTAAGGAAAAACATGTGATTATTGTGTCGCCAACTTCATTCCTCGCATATTTGCAGACAGTTTTGCAGGGCTTAAAAGCATTGCAGATTGAGGAGTCCGCGAAGGATATTATTAAGCGCGTTGAAGAACTTGGACGGCATGTGGCAAGTTATGAATCGTATTTACAGAAACTTGGTAACCACCTTGGCACATCCGTGAACACCTATAATTTGGCATATAAAGAATTTGGAAAAATTGATAAGGACGTTTCAAGAGTCACGGGAGTCATCTCAAAGGTTGAGCCGATGACGCTTGAGAGTCCCGCACATCGTGAAGAGGAGTAGCGAGAAAGCAATAAAAGATTTGTTTGCATTTTATGGCGCATTCCAACGCCCACTTTCATTTGTGGAATTGTCCACGCGAATTCCTCGTGATACCACGCCTGAGGAACTGATGGAGTTTTTGGATGATGGTTTACGGAGCGGAAAGCTTATTATGGAGGACGGATTCTATTGGAGTAAGGAATTTGTCCCACTTCGCGACAACGCTTCGGAGGGCGTGGCACTTTCGGGAATGCGTCGTAGAGCGCAAGATTTGTTTCTTGATGAGAAATGGAAGAAGCTTATAAAACTTTCGCGCTGGTTTAGGTATGTACCGTTCTTTGAATTCGTAATGGCGAGTGGCTCGCTCTCGTTTGGGAATGTGAATTCTAATTCCGATTTTGATGTGTTAACGGGCGTGAGAAGCGGACGAATATTTACCGCGCGGTATTTTGCGGGCGCTCTTTTTTCGCTCTTGCGCGCGCGTCGTTTAGATGATTTACAGGCGAGCAGTCCCGAAAAATTATGTTTCAATCATTTTGTGACGAGTGGCGTATATGAAAAAGAACCACATAATTATTATCGTCACGAACTTTATAGGAATATGATTCCACTTTGGTGTGAAGAAAAAGCGTGCAAAAAGTTTATTGAAAAAAATGAATGGTCGGGAATTAGGAAGGAGGCGTTGCTTGATTTACATCATGTTGTAAAAAATAAGAGCGCATTTGCAAGATTTATTGAATGGACACTTGGTGGGCAATTTGGCGATCTAGTAGAGGAGCGCATCGCGCGCCCGATTGCAATGAAACGATTATCCACATATCTTTCTCGTAAAAACGCCAATTCCGGGGCGTATGGCAAGCGGGTAATTATTAGTGATGATGAGTTGGAATTTCACTTTGTTTTGAATTACGAAAAGAAGTTTGAGGATTTGGGCACTATCTAGGTTGTTTTAGGCACACACATTGGGCGGCCATTCTATTTTATTGATGCTTGCAATTTTTAAAGAAGTGTGCTATATTTATGGAGTTGAGTGGTGCTGGGTTTTTCGTTTGCAAGTAGGTATTAATTTATTTGGTTGTTCAGGAAGAACCCTATCTGGTTCCAATCCCGTCGCAAGGCGGGATTGGTTTTTTATTATGCGGGTGATATACTCTAAATGAGCTGATTATATTGGGTTGTATGAGCGGCAGCGGATGCGCACTCGCTCAACAATAAAAAAATTGGAGGTCACCACCGCAGCCGCTCCTACAACCTAATACCTTGAATTACAAAGCTCCTTTCCGCCCTTTTCCTTCTGTTTTGGCTACAGCCCTGCCTACTGGCAGGCAGGTTTGTAAAAATCTCTTGGTGTATTCTGCCTGAATACACCTTCACGATTTTTACTTTGTCTCGCCTAGAAACATGGCGCGAAACGCTTGCTTCATCGCTACGTTCGGCAATGGATACGCTTTGCGTTTCCATTGCCTCGCTCCGCTTGAAGTAAGAAAAATCATCGGAAAAAGTTTCGTAATTCAAGGTTATCCAGCCATTTTATGTTCTCATTTTTGTCTAAAATGTTTCCAGATAGCAATGTAAAACGCCTTCAGGGCGTTGTTTTGAGTATTAATGAGCTTGAGTTCGAGATTAAGAAGTTATCGGATGAGGAACTAAAACACGAGTCAGAATTATTGAAAACGAAGATTCAAGCGAACGAAGATACCGAGACCGCACTTTCCGAGGCATTGCCAAGAGCATTTGCACTTATTCGTGAAGCGAGTTGTAGAACGCTTGAACAACGTCATTTTGATGTTCAGCTTATCGGCGGTATGGCGCTCCACGAGGGAAAGATTGCGGAAATGTTAACAGGTGAGGGAAAGACGCTCACTGCCACATCCGCGGTTTATTTGAATGCGCTTACTGGTAAGGGCGCGCACGTCGTAACCGTGAATGATTATTTGGCGCGTCGCGATGCGATTTGGATGGGACAGATTTATAATGCGCTTGGACTCACTGTCTCCTGCATCGTGCATGAAACTGCATATCGGTATGATCCGAAATTTGAATCCAATGAATTAGATAAAGAACGCGATGAGGTTGGTGGATTTAGGGTTGTGGAAAAATTTCTTCGGCCGATTTCAAGAAAAGAAGCGTATGAGTGCGACATTACGTATGGCACGAATCACGAATTTGGATTTGATTTCTTGCGCGACAATTTAACACTGAACACGGATGAGCGCGTACAACGTCCGCCGTATTTTGCAATTATTGATGAGGTAGATAGCATTTTGATTGATGAGGCGCGCACTCCGCTTATTATTGCGGCACCCGATGAGGAATCAAGCGAATATTACAAAACATTCGCGCGCATCGTGGCGCGCATGGTTGCGGAAGAAGATTATATGGTTGATGAGAAATTGCGCACCGCATCCGTGACCGACTCTGGAATTGAGAAGGTGGAGAAGACGCTTAATATTGATAATCTTTTCTCACCCGAACATTCGCGCCTCGTGCATTATTTGAACGAGAGCTTGAAGGCAAAAGCACTTTTCCATAACGACAAGCAGTATTTGGTAAAGAATGACGAGATTAGCATTGTGGATGAGTTTACGGGGCGCGTCCTTCACGGCAGACGTTATTCGGGTGGACTTCATCAGGCAATTGAGGCAAAGGAAAATGTATTCGTGAAAAAAGAGAATCGCACCTACGCACAGATTACAATCCAGAATTATTTTCGTCTTTATAAAAAGATTTCGGGTATGACGGGAACCGCGCAGACGTCAGCGGAAGAGTTTCATAAAGTATATGGTTTGGATGTCGTGAGCATTCCCGCGAACCGCCCACTTATTCGCAAGGATTTACCAGACCTAATTTATAGAAATAAAGAAGGGAAGTATAAGGCAATTGCGGAAGATGTAAAAGAACGACACAAACTTGGACAGCCCGTGCTTATCGGTACTACCTCAATTGCAAACAACGAGATTATCTCGGAGTATCTTGCGAGTGAGAATATCCCACACGAAGTATTGAATGCAAAGAACAATGAGCGCGAGGGTTCAATTATTGCGCAAGCGGGACGTGTGGGAGCTGTCACTGTCGCAACTAATATGGCGGGCCGTGGCGTTGATATTTTGCTCGGTGGTAATCCTCGCAATGAGGAAGAGACACAAAAAATATTGGCAGCGGGCGGACTTCATGTGATTGGCACGGAACGTCACGAAGCGCGTCGTATTGATAACCAATTGCGTGGTCGTGCAGGCAGACAGGGCGACCCCGGTTCATCGCGCTTTTTTCTCTCAATGGAGGACGACTTGATGCGCATATTCGGTGGCGACAGAATGAAGAATTTGATGCAGATGGTAAATCTACCGGACGATGTGCCGATAGAATCAAAAATGGTCTCGCGTTCAGTAAACCAAGCTCAGCAAAAAGTTGAGGGAAATAATTTTGATGCGCGCAAACACTTACTTGATTTTGATGATGTGTTAAATAAACAACGCTCGGCAATTTATAATAAGCGTACAAAATATCTAGAAGCGGGTGAGGCGGGGGAGATACTTCCGCTGGTCCGCGAGGTCTTGGAACATTTTGTTTCATTATATGAGAAGCAGTCTCAAGTGGGTGAATATAATGCAGAAAGTAACAAGCTTGTGGAGGAGGCGAAATCAAAACTTGCACTTATTCCTGATGCGGTAGAAAAGGAACGTTCCATAATGCTTGGCCAGCACTTGGTGCGCATTTTGGATATGCTCTGGGTGGAGCACTTGGAGAATTTGGAATCACTTCGCGATTCGGTGAATATTCGAGCATATGGTCATCACGAACCGCTCGTGGAATATCGTAATGAGGCATATACACTCTATCAGCAATTGCAGACAAACTTTGAGCAGTATGCATTCAATTCCGTTTTTTCATTGTTTACACTAGACGAAAATAAAATAAAAGTTGAAGCACCTACACCTCAGCATATAAAACCAGAAGAAGCGCGAGAGCTTGGCCGTAACGATCCATGCTACTGCGGAAGCGGAAAGAAGTACAAGAAGTGTCATGGTGCAAACGAATAATATGGAAACTTATGTTATCACATCCGCGATAATTCGGAATGGAAATAAATTTCTTATTGCCAAACGAGCTAAGACAAAAAAGTTTGCTCCCAATCAATGGGAGTTTATATCTGGATTTATGGATACCCCAGAAACCGCGGAGGAGACAATCCTAAGAGAAATTAAAGAAGAACTTGGTGTTGAGGGGAAAATAATTGATACGTCGACTCAGTTCGACGTTGTTGATGATGAGGGGAATTGGACAGTTATTCCATTCTTGGTAGAACTTAACACATCAGACATTGAAGTTCACCCAGAAGATCATTCGGAAGTAAAATGGGTTATGGCGCATGAACTTAATGCTTATCCTGACTTAAAGCTATTTTTGGACAACGAAGGAATTCAAAAGTTTTTGAAAAATTGATGAGGAGTATAAGAGGCCCGCTCGTTTATGGTTATGTTTTGACAAACTAACCTGTTCTTGTAAGCTGTGGGTAGCTCATATACATTAGGAGGCGCAAAGTGAAAATCTTTCTTATTTCCCCAATAAAAGATGCCGAATCAAAGGCATTGGAAAGAGTTAGAGAATACGTTTCATCACTCGAAAACGCCGGTCACCAAGTTCACTGGCCGTTTAGGGATACAAAGCAAGATGACCCAATCGGCGGTTACGAGATTTGCAGGACCAATTTTGACGGAATCCTAAAGGCGGACGAAGTTCATATCTGGTATGACGAGACGAGCGGTGGTTCGAAATTCGATATGGGTGGAGTGTTCATGCTTGTAGCAATGTTGGGCAGAGAGAAGAAAATTGTGATTGCGAACGATGTGGAAATCGTGGACAACAGCAAAAAGAGTTTTTATAAAGTCTTCAAGCATCTTAGCGAATGGAAATAATATGAATTGTTTTTTCTGCGACATTCAAGCCGGTGCTACCGACAAGAAGATTCTGGAGAATGATTACTTCTTTTCGCGATTCGATTTGTTTCCCGTAACTCCCGGGCACACAGAGATTGTGCTAAAAAAGCACGCAGAATCATTTTTTGATTTAACGGCGCAGGAAGTGTCGGATATGTATGATTTGATTGGAAAGACGAAGTGCGTCATTGACGAACAATTTCATCCCGATGCCTACAATATTGGCGTAAACGACGGCATAGTCGCAGGTAGAACGATTGACCATCTTCATATCCATCTTATTCCGAGATATGTCGGTGACGTGGAAAATCCGCGCGGAGGAGTGCGCAATATCATTCCCGGCAAGGGTAACTACGTGGATATGAGTGGAGCGGGAAGGCGCAAGTACAACAAACTTGTGCGAGATAAGATTCCCAAGATCATTCGCAAAAAAGGCGAGGTTGCAATTACGCATATTGCGGACGATGCAGAATATTGGCAGAAACTGAAAGAAAAACTTCTGGAAGAAGTTCAGGAATTCCAAAAGGATGAGAACATCGGAGAGCTTGCCGATATTTTGGAAGTGCTTGATGCGATTATTGACTTCAAGAAGTTTGATAGGGGAGAAGCGCAACAAGTAAAAGCCAAGAAGGCAGAGGAACGAGGCGCTTTTAAGGAAAGAATTATTCTGGACGAATCATAAAAATAACCCCCGTAAGGGGGTTTTGAATTATCTTATTGCTTCCACGGCTCGAAGGTTTTCTTGCACTTCGGACATTTCATGTTTTTCAATTCGCAAATACATGTCGGGCAATAGGCGTGGAGGGCAGTGCTTTGCGTGTCAGGATGAATGTCACATTCCGGGCAATACCAGTTAACCAATTTGCCATAGCAAGGCGGGTCATCGTGATGAAGAATCCACCTTGCCTTCGGCAATTGCTTTGGTTGCTCCGGAATTCGTTGACTCGGGAACATTCCTTTGGGCGGGCCCTTTGATTTGGGAGCAGAACGTTTACGGTTCATTGAACACCTCCTTATGGTATGAACTGACCCTATATTACATAAATAAGATTTAATTGTCAAAAAAATCCCCCGCGTAATGGGGGGATTAGAATAGCTTATCAAGTAGTGTATCAAGAAATATACGAAATCGTGGTCTTCCAAACTCCTTTTTTGTGATATCCGGAATACGTGTTTCAGGAAATCCGAGTCGTGTTCCATCGCGAAGTTCGTACGCGACATTCACGGTTCCGTATTTCGGGTGCCAGCGCACCACAAATGCGCCACCCATAATTCCTAAACCACGGTAGATAACAATTTCCTCTGAGCGCGCTCCATCGGTAGAGTCATCTTTTTTCATTATTCCCGCCCTGGATATGTGTTATCTATGAAGTCAGCAATGCCTTCTTTCCACGCGTTGATATTCGAATCACTTGGTTTTTGTTCTGCGCCATATGAACAGCCAATATCCCAACAAAGAATTTCCTTATCGTTCCTTTCGTGATCAAACACGTGGAGTCTGTCGCTGTCACTTAATGTGCGATGGACCTCAACAAGAAATCGATGATCCATTTTAATCCACCAGACAAGCTGTGGGTGAGTCGCTGTTTTCAAGCGATTCCATGGTAGTAATGGCTTAGCCATAAAACCTCCTTTTAAGTAGCTTTTGTAAGCTTATTCTTACGCTAAAAAATACGCAACTTATTTGAGATAACCAACTTTCTTCAACCATTCTGCATTTTCCCATTCCCAAAGTTTCTTTGCGCCAAGAAATGCATTGAAGTCCTCCTGCCAGAAAGGGGATTCTTTGAGTTCTACGTGACCCTGCATCGCGCCCCATTCGTGTCTGCACGCGCGCATAAGCGGATTATTCCATTGAATCTTTACTTGAGGTCTGCCACCCTTTGTGCGTAAGAGTCCACCACAAAAAAGACACGGCTGACTCTGATCTATACGCAATATCCAACGCGTCTCTAAACCCTTCACGTCGTCCTTCATCGCCACAAGATATGCGGAGGTCTGCAGATTATAATCGCGATAGATTTCTTGCGAGGTTTTAATGTCTAAGACGCCAAGCTTACCGTCAATCAAAGCGATTGCGTCCAAAGTTCCCGCATAACGATGTTCGTAATTTATGAGACGTGCTTCAACATATTCCGGATCAACCTGAATTTTTTTCTCGCTCATAAATTCTTTTAGCGCATCAATAGATGGCGCAATAGATTCTGGAATTTCTACTGGTTGATTTAAGAATATTTTTTCTGCGGTCTCGTGAATCAATGTGCCTTCCACAGCTGAATTATTTTTAATGCGCTCGCCTTCGGCAAAACTAGACACTTTTCCATAGAATCGATAAAGCGCGGGCTTTGCCTTAATTTCCAAAATTCGTGTTACGCGCGGATACCAAACGCCTTCAATTTCATACCCACAACCGTTTTTAAATTCTTCCGCTGTTTTGAAATCATCCATATGTGTATTTCGTATGATACCAGTAAATCGGCTCAGATGGCAGATTGACCCAAAATTGCATAAGTGGGGGAATATGTGTATTCGGTGTGATATGGCAAATCTGATAAAAACAAATTGAAAAATAATTCGTGAAAATATATTGCGAGAAGTTTTTGTACGGAATAAAAAATAATCGCCACATGTGGCGATACACACGCAATTCCCGGCCTACCTGTTTATAGGGAGAGAAGTGTGGGGGTAGGTGAGGTTTAGGTGGTATTAGAAGAGATTGTACCTGTCGCACAATATATCTTTTGCGACAGGACTATGCCTGTTGGGTCTGGTCCTGTCGCAAAAGATAGCGTCCGTTGTGCGTCAGAACGATTCTGACGCACAACGGACTTGCTGTGTTGCACGCGAACTGATTTAAGAAATGAAGATTACTAAATTATTGCCACTACCCTACAGATAACTTACTAATTTATTTAGAAGTTCAAATAACAGGAAGAATACCCGTTTTATAAAATCTATCACCCACGCGATAAACGCCGGTGAATTTGCTGAATTTAGAAGTCCCTTGAACCAATCAACAATACCATCAAGGAATGAGCCCACGGAGCCATAATTGACGCCATTTCGCTCTAAAAAGCTCTTAAAACGGCCCGCGTTTTCGCTCGAGCCAATCTGTGGGACTTTGCTTGATAAGGTGTCAGCAAGGGCCTGAAATGGCTTTTTAAGCTCATCCAGAGGGCTTGTGACGCCCGTTTGTGCTATCGCGGGCCTTGGGGTCAAAACAAAGCCAAATGAGACAAAAATCACAACCGTTACGAGTGTTACAAGCATGCGACGAAATAGATTCTTGCTTTTCATTGACCTAATTATAGCATTTTTATTTTTTTCTATTTACAGGCCGAATCGCTTGAGTGTGAGATTCCTGCGAGGTCAGGTAAGTAATCAACGGGATTGATGGTTACACCAATCGGAACAACGCCAGCAGCCGGAGGAACCGATTTATATTGAATGCTTGGCGCCCAAAAGACCGTGAGGTGAGTGTGCGGACCGAATGAATATCCAGTGTTACCGCTATAACCTATCACATCACCGCGATTTACGGTCTGCCCTTCTTTCACAATTTGGCGGGAGAGATGCGCATATAGTGTTGCAAGATTATTTTGGTGTTGCACGATAATATATTTTCCGTATTGATATTTATTCCAGCGAGAAGTTCCGCGATCATTATTGCTCACCTTAATTACCTTTCCCGATTCAGTTGCCAGTACGGGCGTTCCTATTGGGGCGCCAAAATCAATGCCATTATGTGTTTTTGAGCGATATGCTTTTGCTGCGAATTTTGTGGGACCATAACATTGCGTGATATATGGGTCAGCATTCGGGAATCCTAGGACATCACGGCGTTTAAGTGGCAATAATGTTGGATCAAATGATGAGCGAAGTTTGTACTCGGCCTCATCAATAATTGCGCTGATTTCCGCTTGCTTCTTATCAAGCTCGTCAATTTGTTGAGAATAAAATTGTTCTTGAGTTTTTGTTTGATCAAGAACTTTCTGCTTTTCATTTTTCTGTTCCTTCACAATTTGTTGCAAGTTCACCAAATCATTCGCTTGTACTTCTTTGGTCACCCTCTTTTTCTTATTTTGGTCAATCTTATTCGTATAGTCCTTGCGAAGATTTTGGAGTTCGGAAATATTTGTGCGAAGGGCGTTGTTAAATGTCGTGATACTTTCTATTTCCGCAATGCTTCGGCTTAAGGTGTACCCCCTCATTATTCGCATGAAAAGGTCCTCATTTTCTTTTTGTTGCAACTCCGCAAGAAGATTTGCAATCGCTTGTCTTTTTATGACAATGGACGAGCCGATATTCCCAATCTGTCCTGAGAGAGAGCGAATTTCAAGTTCAAGTTTTTGCACATTTGTCGCGTTCGCTTTAATGGAAAGGTTGAGCGCGTTGATATTTGAATTGTATGTCTGAATATCTTTTTTGATGGAGTTACTTGAATTGCTTATTTCCTCCAATGCTTTATTCAATGTTTCGCGTTGTGCCTGAATTTTTTGAAGCTCCGATCCCTTTTCCTCAATCTGCTTTTGGAGCGTATCAATGTCGTTCGCCGCATTTATGCGCGTTAATGGAACGGACAAAAATGCCGACATAAAGACAAGGAGCATTAATTGTGCGAGTATGCGGCGCATAAATTATGAGGACTCGCTTAACTTACGGAGCGCACTATCAATGCGCATAAGTGATTCTTCACGACCCAAGACATAAAGGAGTTCTGTGGGGCCTGGAGACGATTCCAAGCCAGAAAGGGAGACACGAAGTGGCCAGAGAACATCACCTCTCCCCTCTTTTTCCGCGAACTCCAGAATTTCATTTTTCAGCGCTTCATTCGGGAAATTGGCATCCTTTGCATTTTCAATAAGTGCGCGCACGTGTTTCAGATTTTTTGCCATGGTTTTATTTGGCGCGTTTTTCCACGAAATAATCGCGGAGCTGTATTCCGGTAGCGCGAATATGAATTCGGAATCTTTTTGAAAATCACACAAGTTTTTTAAGCGGTCTTTTGAGATTTCAACCGAACGGTTGAATCTTTCCGTATCTTTTGTCCACTCTGCATGAACGAACGGCACAAGGTTTTTTGCAAGTTCATCCTTATCCATTGCGCGGATATGCATAAAATTCAACCAATCCAATTTCTCGGGGTTAAAGACAGCGCCCGCTTTTTGTACGCGCTTTATTGAGAATTCGTCTATCATTTCAAGGATTGAGAGTACTTCCCTATCTTCTTTTGGATGCCAGCCAAGCAGGACGAGAAAATTTAAAAGTGTGGTGGGCAGATATCCTTGATTCTTATAATCGTTTAACGAATTGGTTAAAAATCGTTTTGAAAGCTTTTTCTTGTCCGCGCCTAAAATAAGCGGAAGGTGTGCGTAGGTTACGAGTGGAAATCCAAGCGCTTCTTGCAAAACAATTTGCTTCGGTGTATTGGAGAGGTGTTCTTCGCCACGAATAACGTGCGTGATTTTTTGTTCTGCATCGTCTACTACAACCGCAAAATTATAAAGTGGCTCGCGAAGACCTTTTGCAATAATAATGTCGCCAAATAGTGTCGTATCAAATTCAACTTTTCCGCGTATCATATCGGCGAACGAAATGAGTTGCTCCGGCATCTTTAAGCGAATGACTGCGGAAACTGATTTAAGTTTTTCCGCTACCTCATCCTCGGAAAGTAATTTGCATTTTCCACTATATTTCGGAATTATGCCTTGCGAAAGTTGTGCGCGATATTCTTCTTCAAGTTCTTCCGGTGTGCAAAAACAATAATATGCTTTGCGTTCATCAAGTAGCGCCGTTAAATATTTTTCATAGACACCCAGACGGTCTGTTTGGCGAATCATTGGTTCGTCCGGCAGTATGCCAAGCCATTCCAGATTCTGAAGTATGTCATCCTCAAAGCGCTTTTCCGAGCGTTCCTTGTCAGTATCCTCAATGCGCAATAAAAATTTTCCGCCTTCGTGTCGTGCAAAAAGCCAGTTAAATAGGGCTGTTCTTACCCCTCCAAGGTGCAGGAATCCCGTTGGTGATGGCGCAAAACGCACGCGTACATCCATATTTCAGATTATACCCTGAAATACGCACTTTGTCATTCAGATCCGCCTACTGGCGGGTAGGTTTAGAATGAAACGCCACGCACAAACTGAAGTATTTCCTCGGCAATATCGCGTGCCGCCATCGGTTTAAAGAAGCCTCTTGCCGCTAATTTTATTTTAGAAACGCTCGCATCATCCTTCAACATTCCATGAATCAGAGAAAATACAAGATTAGTTGTCATGTTTCCTTCTTCTACGACGGATGCCGCGCCTGTGTGCGCATATGCATATGCATTTGCGCGTTGATGGTTGTTTGCAGAGTCGCTTAGCGGAATGAGTATTGAGGGTTTTCCAGCTACGGCAATCTCAAATATTGCGCTTGCCCCAGTACGGGAGATAACGAGGTCTGCAGCACCGAGCGCTTCTTTTAATCTGTTTGCTGTAAAGTAGTCATATGGGTGATAGCGCGCACGGAGCGATTCATCAATATCTTTGAGTATTGATTTTGCTTGTTCTTGTACTTCTTCAAAATTAGCCGTGCCTGTTTGATGCGTTACTTGCATTTCCGGAAGGAATTTGTGAAGCGAATCAAGAATAAAGTTATTTACACGCGTTGAGCCCTGTGAACCACCAAGCACCAGAATATTTGGAAGATGCTCATTTAATTGCATTTCTTTTTTTAGCGATGCGGTATCGCCATAGTTGCTCATGAGTTCTTTGCGTATCGGATTGCCTACGACGCGAACCTTTTTCGCTGGAAAATATTGTGCTGCCTCCTCAAATGCCAGAAGGATTCTTTTTGCGAATATTGCGGAGAGGCGCGTTGTCACTCCCGGGATTGCATCTGATTCGTGAATGACGACCGGTATCATATACCACTTTGCGACAATAATAACAGGAAGTGCGCCGGGTCCGCCTTTTGAAAAGACGACATCAGGCATTTCATTGTAGAGTTTTACGAGTGCTTGGAGAATACCGAAAAAGAATTTTGGAATATCAATGATGTTTCTAAAATCAAAATAACGACGAAGCTTGCTTGATGCAATTCCAAAAATTGCAATATCGCGAATCTCAAACTCGTCCACCATTGTGGTTTCCGGACCGAAATATGTGATGCGTAAATTTAATCCGGGGGTTGCTTGCAATTCATCTGCAACCGCAAGAAGCGGATTCATATGTCCTCCAGTTCCACCTCCCACAAGTGCGATGCGAATAATCATGAGTTAGTGCTTGTATTTGGATATGTTAGCAACTATACCGCACATGGTCAAAAAAACCGCGAGCGCTGTTCCTCCGTAACTTATGAATGGGAGTGGGACGCCAGTCATTGGGATGACGCCGGAGATTGCGCCGACATTCACAAATGTTTGCAAGCCGAACATGCACATAAAACTGGTCACGAGGTACCTGCCGAAATTATCCGATGCGTCTCGCGCAATTTTGAGTCCTCTCCAAATAAATGCTAGGAAGACAATAAGTAGTGTCCCGGCGCCCATAAATCCGAATTCTTCCGATATGACTGCAAAAATAGAATCACCCATTGGTTCGGGAAGATAATATTTTGTTGTTGATTTGCCAAATCCAACGCCAAAGAGTCCGCCGGAACCGATTGCGAGTTGTGCTTGTGCGATATGATATCCCCTCCCCTGCGGATCGCTCGCCACATTTAAAAATGTATTCACGCGTGTAGAACGATATGATGTGAACGAAACAAGCATAATTGCACCAAGACTCGCAATAAGTACTAGCGCTGCCACGAATTTTATTTTTGCGCCCGAAGTAAAATACACCAGAAGCGAGGTTAGGAAAATAAGTCCCGCCATGGAGGTCGCTGGTTGCAATAAGAGGAGGAACATCACAAGCCCGACCAAGATAGAAAATGGCACGAGACCACCTAATAAGCTTTTTCCGCGTTGCTGACTTTTACTAATCCACGCTGCGAGGTAAATAAAAAATGTGAGCTTCATTACCTCGCCCGGTTGAAATGAAAAGGTTCCAAAATTTATCCAGCGCGTTCCACCCTTTAATGTGAGTCCTACTGATGGAATAAAGACGAGGAGCAAAAGAAAAATTCCAATTATTAAAATATGGGGAGCGAATTTTTCCCACGTTCTATAATAAACAAAGTAGCCGATAAGAAACCCAACAAGACCAGGCAAAAGTCCGCTGAGAAGCTGGTGTTTCAAAAAATAGGTACTGTCATTAAACCCATTTTTTGCGAGGTCGGACGAAGCGCTTGTAAGCATGATGAGTCCGAATATAACGAGCACGACAAGAAATGCCATAAAGACGATATCCACCCCGTAACTTTTTGGATTTGAAAAACTAAAATTCATGTATTATGTCCGTTTAAGCGCCATTCCTTCCAATGTGTGTGTTGGCACGCCATCCTTTAATGCTAATGCGCCATTTACAAACACGTGTGTCGGTTCAAAGTTTGAAAGTATAACGATGTCTGCAAAATAACCCTCTTCAACGCGTCCACGCTTAGCGATGCCATATTTTTGGGCCGGCATTGAAGTTGATTTTTCAACCGCTTTTTCCATGCTCAATAATTTTGAACCGTCCGCAAATCGTAAAAACGCAGGAAACGTTTCTGTGCTTGGGGTGAATTTAAATTCTTTTTTCCCAAAACTTGCGCTGTTTGTGGAAACAATTGAATTGGGGTGTGCAAGAAATGCGTTCAGCATATCCGTATCCACAATCTTTACTGCAAGCGTTGCGCGCAAGTGGGTCAGTTCCATTATTTTCAAAATCCCTTCTTCGTACCTCAGTTCGTTGCGCGTTGAAAACTCTTTTATGGATTTGCCTTCTAAATATTTTAGCGATGCATCAGGTACGTGTGTGATGATACAATCACGCGGCGCGTTTTCTTTGAGATATGGGAGAAGTCGTTCGCGTCCCGGCTTGGTAAGCGTCTTTTCGTGCATACATTCAATACTTTCTTCGCCAAACCACACCGGAAGTAACTCATAAATGAGCATCGGAACAGAATCAAATGGATTCACGTCAAAATTGATTCTATGTTTTGCCGATTCTTTCTCAATTTGCTTTGCCACCTCTTCATACGCATCTCCATATTTTTTGAGTGGTTGTAGATGCGAGATTTCAATATTTGCATTTGTTTCCGTTGCTAGCTCAATGGTTTCCTCAATAGACGAGGTAAGTCCTTCATGTGTATTTCGCAAATGTACCGCATAGATTGCATTGTGCTTCGTAACCACTTTTACAAGTTCACGCAATTCGGAAAATGGTGTGCGGGTAGCATGCGTATGTTCAAGTCCCACGGAAAGTCCAAATGCGCCATCTTTTAATGCATCCACTACTATTTTTTTAAACATTTCAAGCTCTTCTTCGGTAAGATCGCGGAATTTATTTTGAGTCAGAGCTCTGCGTATGGATGTGTGTCCCACGAGCGTTCCGAAATTTATGCCAAGCTTTCGCTTGGAGAGCATTTGCAAAAACTCTTTTATGGAATACCAGCTGACGTTCGTGCCGTGTTCACTTCCCCATTCACGCACTGATTCAAGCGAACCCGTTAAAAGTGGCGCGAGTGAGACGCCACAATTACCCCCAATTATTGTGGTGATGCCCTGACGGATAAAATCTTCTTGATATGGTTCATAGAAAAGCGACATATAATGGTCGGAGTGTGAGGTAACATCTATGAATCCCGGCATTACCGAGGCGCCCCCAACATCAATTACAAGGTCCGCATGTTCGCGCGAAAGTGTGCCAATCTTTGCGATATATTTTCCGTGTATTAAAATATCCCTTTTTATGGGTGCGGTTCCGCTTCCGTCATAAACCAAGCCATTTTTAATAAGCGTAGACATCTACTCTCTTATTTTAGCATTCTTTGATTACAAAAACCTTGCGAGGAAGAAAAGCGTGAGACCAATGATGGTTGTCACGATGGATACAATCCAGAAACGCATCGTAATCTGGCTTTCCGGCCAGCCGAGTGCTTCAAAGTGGTGATGTATTGGCGTGGAGAGGAAAACTTTTTTACCTCGCAATTTTTTACTTGTGACCTGGATGATAACAGTTGCAGATTCAAATATAAGTATTGAACCAAAGAATGGAAGAAAAAGCGCGGTGTTGGTGAGCATTACCATCACACCGAGCGTGATACCAAGCGACATTGAACCAGTATCGCCCATAAAGAAACGAGCGGGATAAATATTGAACCATAGGAATGCAAGGATTGCTCCAAGAATAACCGCATTCATTGCTGCGAGGTCAAAGCGATGCATTGCAAAAGAAATAACTGCGAGCGCACCAAATGCAAAGAAAAGGGTGCCCGCCGCAAGCCCATCCAGACCATCTGTTTCGTTTGTAGAAAATGAAGTTGCTATTAGAATAAAAAGGAAGAATGGAATATACCACCAGCCCATTGTGATGTTTCCATAAAACGGAATGTAGAGTGTGTTAAATCCAAGACGGAAGTAAAACCACCACGCACCCACCGCTGAGATGACGGTGTAGAGCAAAAGTTTTTGTTTCACGCTCAATCCCCCGCCATGAGGGCCTTTTCCAACGATGCCGTAGATGTCGTCTACGAGCCCGATGATTGCTGCAAAAAAGAGCGATGCTAGTGGTAGATATGTTTCGGCGCGACTTACAAAGTTAAAATAATTTGCAAATCCGTCAAATGTTTTTTGCAAAAGGAAAAAAATAATCGCGAGACCAATTACTGTGCCCCAGATAATGATGCCCCCCATTGTAGGTGTGTCCGATTTCCCTTTATGAAATTGATAGAAAATTGGCGCGCTACTTTCGTCGCGGATGTTTGTTTTTTTAACATTCAGTTTTTGCAAAAGGTTAACCACAAATGGCGTAAAAAGCATCGCAACAACGAACGCGAGCGCGAAGAGTATCAGAATGCGAATTGCCTCAAAGATTATCATATTAATTAAATGTGTATGCTTGTCGTATCCATTTCAGAAGTTTGTCCGTCTGTCCTACGCGGTCGTGTGTGCCAAGAATTATGTAGACAACGCGGTCGTCATCAAATGAGAAGAGCGCAAGTAGATTTTCACGCGCTTCGTACGACGTACCTGTTTTCCCGCCGAGAAATGTGGTTTCTGATGCAAACGTATTTATATTGTACACGTTTCTGCTCACAGCAGTATTCATCGGTTGTACCTTTATCGTTTGTAATCGGGTCCAACTTATTATCTCGGGGTGCTTTTCAATGAGATATTTCGCAAGTTTTAAAAGATCGCTTGTTGTTGATTCGTTTTGTGTGGAAAGACCTGAGCCATCATAAAAAACGGTTTGCGTCATGCCGAGATTCTTCGCTTTCGTGTTGAGCAGATTGGCAAACAGCTCTCTACCCCCAACAAACTCTTCAAATGCGGTTGCTGCGCGATTGGAAGAAACGAGAAGCATAATCTTCATAAGGTCTTCTGATGAGTATACTTCCCCGCTTTTTAAGTCACCCGCAATCCCCTCAACTTCAACCGCAGTTTTTGTAATCGGTATTTTTTTAGTGAGACCGAATTGTTCGGAAATAACAATCGCCGTCATCAGTTTTGTAATGGACGCAATAGGCCACTTCTTTGATGTCTGATAGTTAAAGAGTGGAAAATTAAGATTGAGCGATTGCACGAGTACCGACTCCGCGTCTACTTGCGGGTCCAATACTTCCATTTTTCTGACCGGTATTTTTTTTGCTTCCACCTTTTGATTTGTGGGGGAAATTGCTCCCGAATCCTCGGTCGTTAGCGCCGAATCATTTTGCGCGTTTGTGTCACCTATCATGGAGGAGGTAAATATTCTTGTAATGGTCAGCGCGGACAAGAGAACCGCTATAACGATTATTATTTGGATGCGAAGCGACATTCTGTTTAATTTTAAATTAGTTATTCGGACGGAATCTGTATTGTGGGCGTTTCTGCAGGTTGTTGCAATTGCTCCTCGTATTGTTTCAATGTTTCCTTATATTTTGCATACTCCGGCATTTGCTCTATGGACGTGAGCCCCATATGTTTTAAAAATCGCTCGGTTATTCGGTAATGGAAAGATGCTCCTTTTTCATTTCCGCGCTCCACCAATCCGCGCATCACCAAACTACGAATGGTAAAGCTTGAGTTTACTCCGCGAATATAATCAATACTTGCGCGAGGTACGGGTCCCAAGTATGCAATGAGCGAGAGCGTTTCAAGCGAGGCGGGTGTCAATTGTTCGCGGAACTCATCCTTAATGATTGATTCGCCGATGTGTTTAAGCTCCGGCTTTGTAATGAGTTGAACCTTTCTCTCTTTGCGGAGAAGCAAGAGACCTCTCGTTTCTGTTTCTAACAAGTTTTTTTCAAGTTCGGTAAGCGCGTTTTCACATACACTTATCTCAATTTTCAAAATTTCCGCAATCTTTTTGATTTCTATTGGTTCTCCGTAGTAAAATAAAAGCGCTTCAATTTGTGCAATGATATTCATCCAGTTAGAGTTTTATAAATTTGTTTATTTTGGTGTTCATGACTTTTCATTTCTCTACAATTTCCATTATTCGGGCTGGTAAAATTCTAACTGGACGAATCCCTTTGGAGCTTCCGTTCCGACACTTCTAACGGGATTCATACTGTTATTCTGATTCTTCTCCATTATTGTATTCACGCGAGCCGGTTTTTGCAATTGTCATTTCGGCAAAGTGTCCCGTTTGCTCAACTTGCACGAGCTGTTGCTTAATGAGGTGTAAGATTGCCAAAAACAAGACCACAATTTCTTCGCGAGTTCCATTTCCTCCATGCAGATTACGGAATGTGGTAGGCACATTTGTGAGGCGTGAGACAATCTCCTGAATTTTCGTGCGTATATTTATTATCTGATTTTTGACCGTCGCCTTGGGTTTGAAGAGTTGTTCCAAGTCGCCCACAATCTTTTTAATAGGCGGGAGCATGTCCTCTGGTTTTAGTGTGTTTGGCGGATAGAAAAACGGTTCGTTGGATGTCAAAAACTCACGCGTATACATTTGTGGCATCTCGTTCCACAAGCTTTTTACGTGTTCCTGCGTTTTTTTATATTCGCGGTAAAGGGCGAGGCGGTGTTCAAGGTCTTTAATCTCTCCCTCTTCCTCGGCGCTTAATTCAAGTGACGGTAAGAGCGACTTTGATTTAATAAGAAGTAGGCGTGAGGCGACAACCAAAAAATCCGCAAGGAGTTCTGGTGGCGCGTCAAAAAGCGGAGAATTTTCATTGATCTGACCTTCTGTAAACGCCACCTTGAATTGACCTAAATAGTTTAGGAAGTCGTTTGTGACATTTGCTAAGCTCACTTGCGATACCTCCATTTTTTTCTCCTCAATAAGCCCGAGAAGTTTATCTAAGGGTCCTTGGAAATATTCCAGACGCAATTCAAAATTTGGCATAATGTTTTTTATCCGTGGCGAATGACCATTACGTCGCCGTCTTGCACGACATAATCCTTTCCTTCAAGGCGCAACCAACCTTTTTGTTTTGCCTGACCCCAGCCACCCGCCTCCAGAAGTTTTTGCCAATTTACAACTTCGGCGCGGATAAATGTTTTTTCAAAATCGGTGTGAATTGTTCCAGCCGCAAGTGGCGCCTTCCACCCGCGTTCAATTGTCCATGCGCGCGTCTCATCTTCACCAGTCGTTAAGAAGCTGATGAGATCCAAGATTTCGTACGCCTTCTTAATAAGCTCATCAATATGGTCCGCACTTGCGAGATTTAAAATTATGTAGCCACCGCCAACCTCTTCTATTTTCTTTTTGAGTTCTTCCGAAATGTCGCTCTCGTCGCCATTCAAAAGGAAGACCTGCTCCTTCGCGGTTAAGAGTTCAAGTTCGCGCACAATACCCTCGCCTTTATGTTTCTTTGCAGGATTTCCCCTTTCTAAATCCTCTTTTACAAGTTTCAAAACGCCCGCATCGTGCATTGCTTTTTTGTCGCCAGAACGAATATCTTTTTCAAGCTTTTCCAACCGCTTCGTGACTGTTTCCAAGTCCTTGAACATAAGTTCGGTTGCGATGATATCCATATCGCGAAGTGGGTCCGTCGTCCCTTCTACGTGAATAATATCGCCAAGCGGAAAACAGCGAAGCACTTGTACGATTGCTTTGCACTCGCGAATGTTTGCTAGGAATTGATTGCCGAGTCCCTCGCCATCGTGCGCGCCCCTCACAAGCCCAGCAATGTCATAAAATTCTACAACCGCAGGCACGGTCTTTTTTGAGTTTGAAAGTTTGGTGAGTTTTTCCAACCGCTCGTCGGGTACAAGCACCACGCCTACATTCGGGTCAATAGTTGCAAACGGATAGTTTGCGATATGCACCTCCTGTTTCGTTAAGATTTTGAAAAGGGTTGATTTGCCTACGTTTGGGAGCCCCACAATGCCAATAGAAAGTTTCATAGTTTAGTTTATTCTACCGATTTTTTTGAAGTTTCACAAATAAAAAATGAGCGGAATACAATTCCGCTCATGGCGTTACTCATTCATGGCCCCAACAAGTGTCGTGGCAAGCTTTGTAGAGGGAAGATTCTTTCCTCTGGCCCAACGCTCGACGGTCGGCATAGACACGTAAAGCTTGTCGGCAAGCTGCTTCTTTCCCTCAAATCCAGGATGGACTGCTAAAAAAGTAACCACCAACTCCTGTAATTCTATATGGATTTTTTCCATGGACTACCTCCTCCCGTTGATGCTTTTGCTAGTATGCTAAATCTTAGCATACAAGTCTAAACTTTTTTACAAAAGACCGCGGAGTTCGGCTAATACTTCTGCAGGAATCGGGTCGCGGGACGGGCTTTTACCCGGATAGCGCCACGTGGTTATTATTCGGATTTTTTTGTTTGGCAAAAAATAATTTGCAATGGATTTTTCAACCGCATCGTCAGTTTTCGCTTTTTCCGGTTTCTTCGGAGTTACGATTGAGTACATCACCCAGATTTCTTGTTGCCCTTTTGTGCCCGCGGGTACCATTGCCGCAATTGTGTCTTCGGCAATTCCCTCTTCTACACGCGTAGGAAATCGGACAATGCGCTTAATGCGTTGTTCCGAAATTGCGTAGTGTTGCATTTTTCCCCACGCGTGCGATGTCCAAACATATTTGGAATCGTTTTTTGGCGGTTTCATTAGGTGATTATTGAAAATTGAAGGATTGAAAAATTGAAAGATTATGTTTCAACGGGAAAATTCTTATGTAAGAAAAAATTATTCAATTTTTAATTATTCAATCTTAAATTCAAAATTATCGGCCATACATACCGATAACACTCGTATGTTCAATGATGTGTTGTTCCATTACGCGGAGAAGCTCATCTTTTGTGGAGTTAGTCGGTAATTGAAGCATCTCGCTCAAAGCGTAGAGTGTAAATACATAATGATGTGCGGGCTTTCCCTTTGGCGGGCATGGACCAATATATTTTGGCTTACCCCAACTGTTTGCGCCGAACACCGCATTTGATGGAAGATTGTCCTCTGAAATATATTGTGTTTTCGGGTCAATGTTCCAGACAATCCAGTGGTCAAACGGTACACCCCTTGATGAATCGGGGTCATCCATAATAAGCGCGAGCGATTTCGTTTCTGGTGGCACGTTCCTGATTTCCAAAAGCGGATTTACATCCTCGCCGTCGCAGGTGTATTTCGGTGGGATTGTTTCCCCCTCCTTAAATGCCGAAGTTTTTAGTTTGAATTGTTCCATTTATCTATTTTATTATAGCACGTATTTGGGGTATAATCCTTTTTGTATGGCACTCGCGCTTTATCGTAAATATCGCCCAACCACGTTTGAGGATCTGCTCGGGCAGGATTTGATTTCGCAGATTTTACGCGAAGAAGCGCGACAGAATAAACTTGCACACGCATATCTTTTTGCGGGGTCGCGAGGCACGGGTAAGACAACAACTGCACGTCTCATCGCAAAAATCGCAAATTGTGAGAAGCGACTTAGCGATGAGAAGTTTATGGCAAAAGGAGAGCCGTGCAATAAATGCCGAATCTGCTTGGAAATAGACGAGGGAAAATGTATGGACGTGATTGAGATTGATGCGGCATCCACGCGGGGCATTGATGATATTCGTGACCTCAAAGAAAATGTGCGCGTTTCCCCAAGCTCTGCACGCAACAAAGTTTTTATTATTGATGAGGCACACCAGCTTACAAAGGATGCGTGGAATGCGCTTTTGAAAACTCTTGAGGAACCTCCTGAGTATGTAATTTTAATATTGGCGACGACCGAGGCGGATAGGGTTCCCGCAACGATTGTCTCGCGCACACAGCAATTCCACTTCAAGCATATTTCGCTCGGTACGCTTGTGCAGAAATTGAAGCGTATTGCGAAGGAGGAAGGCATTGATATTTCGGCTGATGCGTTGGAACTTGTGGCATCTTCCGCGGAAGGAAGCTTCCGTGATGCCGAGTCGCTTTTGGATCAACTTGTGGCGTTTAATGATAAGAAAATCTCACTGTCCGAAGTGGAGGCGATGGTCGGCAAGGTTGGATTTGATAAGCTCTCCACATTCGCAGAGCTTTTACTTGATAAAAATATTAAGGACGCACTAAAAACGCTCTCGGATATTTATGATGGTGGCTACAATATTGTGCAGTTCACAAAAGACCTCATTCAATATATGCGTCGTGTTGCCGTGCTTTCGCATAATGCGGACATGAATAAATTATTTGCGAATGAACTTATGGCAGATCACGTGGCGAAATTGGAACTGCACGCAAAGAAATTTGAGGATAAGCACATTGTCCTTTTAAGAAATCTCATAAAGGCATATGGTGAGATGCGTTACAGCCAGTTCCCTATCATTCCGCTCGAGGTTGCAATAATAGAGAGTTTGAAATAACGTTTATCAGTTACTATTGGGGGATCGTCTAATGGTAGGACAGCGGCCTTTGAAGCCGTGAATCTAGGTCCGACTCCTAGTCCCCCAGCCAATGCAAAACGGAACACTTTGATGTGTTCTGTTTTTGCATTACTATGAGATGACTTGGTTTAATACATTATTTATGAGAATCTATTTTGTTCGACACGGAGAAAGCCGCGATGGCCAAGCAAATATATTCCAGTCAGGCACAACCCCACTTTCTGAAAAAGGTTCGGAACAAGCGCGGATTGTTGCAAAACGTTTTTTAAATATTCCCATAGACGCAATAATTGCGAGTGATTATGAGCGCGCCCACCAAACCGCAAAAGAGATTGCCAACATATTAAAAAAAGAATTGACTATGACAGAGCTTGCTCGTGAACGAAATGCACCCAGCGAGATTTATGGAAAATCCGTTCATGACTCTGAAGCGAAAGCGATACAAAATATTGCCAATAAAAATTTTAGCAATCCTGATTTCCACTATTCTGATGAAGAAAATTTCCTTGATTTGAAGACAAGGGCAATAAAACTAGTTGGTTACTTAAAGAATAGACCCGAAGAAAATCTTCTCGTGGTGCTACATGGTACTATATTGCGATGTGTAATTGCGCTCATGATGTTCGGAGAAGAGCTAACCCCGGACACATTTTCTCATTTTAGTTTTTTCTTTCTTGAAAATACTGGGGTTACGGTATGTGACTGGAAAAACGGTGCATGGAAACTTATCACTTGGAACGACCAGTCTCATCTTTAAACAAAATATGAATCAAGAAATACTAATCCCACCGGAATATAAAGAATTAAGCGGTCCTTCAATTTTCTTGGCGGGGCCAATTCAGGGCGCTCCCGATTGGCAGGCGGAAGCAATTGAGATACTGAAGAAGATAAGCTCTGTGGTACATATAACCTCTCCTCGACGGCCAGCAAGAGCGCTTGGCGAGTTTTCTGAGAAAGACTATCACGGACAAGTGGAATGGGAGCATCATTATTTAGATTATGCAGCGGAACACGGCGTAATACTTTTTTGGTTAGCAAAAGAAGCGGAGCAGATAGCGGGACGGGCGTATGCGCAAACCACACGCTTTGAATTGGGCGAAGCAATCGCCCGCCATTATCTTAAAGGTATAAAAGTAGTTGTAGGAATTGAAAAAGGGTTTTCTAATGAGCGGTATTTACGAAAAACAATAAAAGAAAAAGCGCCTAATGTTCCAATGCTTAATACATTAGAAGACACATGTCGAGTTGCGGTAAAAACAATTTCCGCGATTTAAAAGCGCTTACTTAGTTTGTACGCGAGCCAGATATCGGCTATCGCTCCCACTCCGCTAAAAATAATTGATGAGTAGGAGAGTAAATCCCCTCCCCAGAGAAGCGGGACAAATCCGCCAATTGTAGAGCCCACAAATATTCCAATCCAAACAAAAGTTTTTGTATTCACCCCATTATTATATCAAGAATGATTAAAAAACATCCTCTTGAGAGGATGTTTTTGCGTAACAAGTAGAATTTATAGATTCTTCTTAAGATGTCTCCAGGATGTTTGAGCTTCTTTTACAAGCTTCTTTGCTTCTATCGCGGAAATCTTTTTCTTCTTGCTGTATTGCTTCATCGCTTCTTCTACGAACTTCTTATATTCTACCTCCCCCATCTTCTTCACCTTCTTTAATTGGGGAGCCATGTATGCGTAGAAATCCGAAGCTGCGTGCTTTATTTCTTTGCCCATTTTCTTTCCCGTCTTTGATTCAGCGAGTAATGCCGCGCCTACACCAAGTGCCGCGCCGACAAGTCCGCCTGCCAACCATGCGTATCCATTCCCTTTTGTTGTTTGTTTTTTCATAGTTTTATTAGTCATATATTACGACCTTTTCTTATGTGATGTCCGAGACCCTTGTCCTCCGTCCTGTTTCAAAAAATATGAGAGTATGGGAAGCGAGGAAAGACGCTCAACAATCTCCTCTATCCGCTTCTTTAGGTCGTTTGAGCTATCATCCAGATTATCGGAAATATGACGCAAGTTTTTTGCGATGTGAATCAAGTGGTATGCAATAATCGCAACTAACGCGCCAATTACCAATATGGCAAAAGATACGACGAGATAATATAATGTTTCTGCAAAAATAAGCATTTCGTGCTTAGAGTATAGCACGGATTGGGAAGTTTTATTTTACCGCATCGGTAAAGACTACTAAGCGTTGACTATAACTTTGCTTTGCTGCATTCCACGTGCCCTCACACGTAATAAGATTGAGATGCGAGCCATTATCTTTTGCGGTGAATACGCTCGTGGCATCCGCCAATGGGTCATACAAACGGCTCTCGCGAACCACAAAGGTGGTCGTTGCTCCTTTGTCGTTTGTAACATATATCGTGTCTCCTGCGCGCAACTCATTCAAATTTTTAAATACACCCGGTTTCGTTAGTATCCCACCGCGTATCTGTGCCACGTGTCCCGTTACAACCGCTACACCTTTTTCTCCTGGGCGCGCGCTTCCCGTAAACCAACCAACATCTACCACATTATTTGGGATTTCCATCGTTCCATCGGATTTAAGTCCGTTATATTGAAATTTTGCATCTACGTTAAGTTTTGGAATGGTAATTCGTATTGGCGAGCCGTTTTTTGTATTTCCAAGCACCGCGCTCTGTGTTGTGCTGGATGTGTTTGTTGTGGTTGATGTTTCGGTCGACACCTTTTTTGTGAGTCCGGTAATTTTTGTTCGCGAAAGTGGACCAAATTTTCCAGTCGCAGGAAAGATACCAATTGATGCCTGCCACTTTGCAAGCGCTGTTTTTGTTGCGGGACCAAAGTAGTTTGTTGGGGTGGCAACTTTTAGAAAGCCACCAGTAATTAAAATTTGTTGGAGCGCGAGCACGTCATTGCCACGAGCGCCGATCGTAAGAGCGCGTGAGAATGTAGCACCCATTGCATGCGAAATATTTCCAATTACAGAAAACGAAAGCAATAATGCGATAAGTAGTATTTTGTTTAGTAACTTCATTATGCTATTAGTATGCCACAAACTGATTTTGCTATTGCTCCATCTTCCCACGATAGCGGACATCAACCACATCTTTCTCCAATACCTTATCGCCGAGCTTAGCGAGGACACCATTTACAAAAACCTGATTCTTCTTAATAAGCACATCCATTTCTCTTCGTGTGGAGTTTCTTTTAAGTGCCAGATATTTATTTATCCGCATTGGGAAGATTAGTTTTTCCATATTATGAAGTGTGTTCTACGGCAGAGGTTCCTGCAACATAGCCCGTAGTCCAACAGAGTTGGAGGGAGTAGCCACCGGAGGGGCGGTCAACGTTTAAGATATCGCCCACAAGATAGAGATTTGGATAGAGGCGCGAGGACATTGTTTTGAAGTCCACCTCGCTAAGTATTACTCCACCGCTTGTGACGATTGCTTTTTCCACGCCGAGCAATTTATCTACGTGCATCGGGATAGCTTTTAATAAATGAATCAGTTTCACGCGTTCTTCGCGCGTTACGCTATTGCACTTGGTTTCGGGATTAATACCCGAGAGTTCTATCACAATAGGAGCAATCGCGGATGGGACAATATTCACAAGTGCATTTTTGAAATTCTTTTTGTCGTGTTCTTTAAATAATTCTTGGAGCTTCGTGTTTAGTGTGCCGTAATCCTCCTTTGGCAAAAGATCCAAGGAAAGTATGACCTGACCATATTTTAATAGTTCGCCGACATCCTTACTCATATTGAGTATGGTCGGACCACTAATTCCGACATGTGTAAAAAGAATCTTACCTTTTGATACGCCTTGTTTCTCGCTATTTTGTAAAACGATGATTTTCACGTCCGCCAAGCTCACACCCGCGAGACGCTTCACCCACTTATCTTTTAACGCAATTGGTACGAGCGAGGCCTCGGGAGTGATAACGGTGTGGCCGATGTCTTTCAGCCACGTATAGCCATCCCCCGTTGAACCCGTCTCGGGGCGGGAGGTTCCACCCGTTGCAATGATGATGGACTTACCACGAATTACTCTTTTGTTTTTTAACTTTACACCAACAACTTTCCCCTCCTCTTTCACGATTTCAACAACGCCAGAATTAGGGAGAATCATCACGCTATTTTTCCTCATATATTCAAACATAACCGTCCAGACGGATTTTGCGGAATCGGAAACGGGGAAGACGCGCAAGCCCCCCTCTATTTTTGTGGGCATTCCTTTTGAATGAAAAAAATCCAAAGTTTCCGCAACTGACCATTGTGAGAAGGCGGAGAAAAGAAATCTTCCCGCGTCTTTAAACTTTTCCAAGAGTTTGCGAGTGTCGGTCTCGGCGT
The DNA here is from genome assembly GCA_964356375.1 of uncultured Candidatus Saccharibacteria bacterium. Taxonomy (GTDB): domain Bacteria; phylum Patescibacteriota; class Minisyncoccia; order UBA6257; family GWB1-50-10; genus CAIKKG01. The sequence continues at coordinate 52,305 of CAYHGT010000002.1, read as the reverse complement.
TCGTCACATTGCATCGCCCACCGCCTGTAATAAGAAGCTTCTTGCCGAGGGATTCGTTCTTTTCAAGCAAAACGACGTGGGCACCCAGTTCGGCTGCTCTTCCCGCTGCCATCATGCCCGCGGGGCCGCCACCCACTACGATTACATCCCAGAGTATGTCTTTTGGGGCTTTATCCTCCATTCCCGCCATCGTAGCAGAAAAATGGGAGAGTATACACTAGATACTTGCGTAGAACTTTGTGAGCGTTATGATTAACGATGAGATACGATTTAAATATATATAATTTGTGATTGATTTTGAATCCATCTTGTCCAAACTAAGCGTCAATAGACCACTTTTTCATTCCGAGGCGGATTTTCAATATGCACTGGCGTGGCAAATACATGAAGACCACCCAAACGCAATTATTCGGCTCGAGGTTCCTTTTGGAAGAACACACAGATCTTATTGTAAGAGATGAAGAACGGGGTTATGCGATTGAACTAAAATATAAAAAGACTGAAATTGATATTATTAATAACGGAGAAAGATTTGTTTTGCGCCCGGATTTGGCGAGGGATATCGGTAGATATGGTTTTATTAAGGATGTCGTGCGACTCGAAAAATTTACTTCGGAATTTACTCGGGAAGACAAGGCGTTCGGGGGTTATGCAATTATGCTCACGAACGACCGCCTTTATTGGGATGGCGTTGCGGGAGGAAATGGTGCGGAATTTTCTTTGTGCGAAGGCAGACAAATAAATAATGGTAAAAATATGAAATGGCACCCACGCACCGCTCGCGGTGCTCGCGCAAGAAGATCAATGCCACTTAATTTGTCTGGTAATTATAAAATTCATTGGGAAGACTATTCAAAAATCTCAGATTTAGAAAAAGGAAATCAGTTCAGATATTTACTATTAAAAATTAATAAATAAAATTATTGATAAAAACGCCACCCTTGCGGGTGGCGAAATAGTTATCCCTTCGATTTCGCTCAGGGCAAGTTGCCGCGAAGATATCCAATGGCATCGGATGCGGAGTAGGAATCATTCTTATCCTTCATCAGGAACGGGAGGAAGCTTACATCGTCGCCGAGTGTGGCAACAATGTCTTCGGTTGAGTCGCCGAGGTCAGCATTTGCCATCAAGCCATTGCAGAGACAGCCGCGCCCCACGGTATCCGCGAGGTCGCCGCCTTTTGCGACGTACATTGCTTCGGGTTCGCTTGGGCATCGGTAGCCAATCTTCCCATCAGGACGCTCATAAAGGACAATCAGTCCTCCTTGGCTACAGACGCGCTCTCGCGCTTCGTAGATTTCGGGAATGGCAATCGTGTCATCAAGAACGATTACTTTGAACGGAAAGCCTGTGGGCGAGATGCGCATATCGGTGCGGACAATGAGTTTTCCCTCAAATCCGAGTTTGCGTGTCCGTCTGCGAATTTCCGCATTCATATCGGAGTCATTGGAAAGCGCGAAGATGGAACCCGCCTGAATGCCCTCGGCTCCGACCGAGAGCACCCATTTCAGTTTTTCGGGGCTTGCGTATGAACCGCCAATCCAGAATGGCACGCCGAGTTTGGTGAGCGCCTCATAGTCCACGACATCTTTTTCGCCGTAGATGGGAAGCGGTTCGTTAAAATCGTTAAGAATCAATTTACGCGGAGGCGCATTGTGGCCACCCGCAGTCGGCTCTTCAATTACGAATCCTTGCACACTTCCCGCGGGCAATTTCTTCATAAAGATGTTTGCAAGCATATTGGATGCAATGATGGGAATAAAACCCGGTCGCTTCATCCTAGGCAGTTCGCGCCCAAAAAACTTTGCGGGGTCAAACCTCATCAAATAACTTGTAATATCAGTACCGTCCACGGGGACGCGATAGCTCGCTTCCCTGCCACTCGCAATATCATCCAGCACTTTGGGAATTGCAAGCGGAATGCCCGCACCCATTGTCACATAGTCCACGCCCGCGAGCATTGCGCCCGTAACCGCATAGATATGTGGCATTGAGACCTTTTCCAAGTAGTTAATACTAATCGGATTAGAATGACCTTCTTTGGCGAGCCAGACCCACACGAAGTTTGCTGTGACTACGAGATTAATGAGATTGCGCGAGGGCTCTACGCTAAAGAATGGCATGGCTTTGTAGGACTTCCCTTGCGGAATTCCGCCTTCCACAAAATACATAGCAATGATTTTTTCGGCAATTTCCGAAAACGGAAAATGCGAAAGCGCGCGTCGAATGTCGCCATTCGGATCGCCTTTTTGTAACACACGCGTCATTAATCGTTCAAGCGCGACACCTGAAACGGTGCCACGTTGTCCAAGCATTGCTACGGTTCGCGCGAGACGGTATCCAGAGACACCGACGCCCATACCACCCTGAATGATTTTTGGGCTACTCATATGCCCTCCTTTTTGGTCGTATTAAATTGTTATGAACTACTTTTATATATACCACTCTGCATCGCATGAGGCAAAGGGCAAAAAAAACGCCACCCAATTGGGTGGCATATTAACTAATGGTGCACGTCTTCCGAATCTGGACCGAAAGATTCGTAGGCCTTTCGGACTAAGCCCCCTCTATTTAGCTTTTCAAGCGCAGATTTCTGTTCGTCACTACCTTCTTTTGCCTTTGAAAAATCTTCAAAATCTTTTTGAGCGATCTTCTGATTAAGCGCTTCCTCAACCTCGGAAAGCGGAATCCCAAGAAGTGCGGAGATTTCTATCAGTGTTTTCATTATTCTCTCCTTGTGAGAATGAAACTGCGATTAATGAACTGTTTACGTTTTACCTAGATTCTCGGGTTTTATCAAACAATTTTTATTCCCCGACGGTTATCGTGCCAACCATTCCTTTTGTGCGATGCGTGCCCACACTGCAATAGAATGCAAACGCACCCGCCTTACTTGCGATAAACGTTGTTTCGATTGTTGCGCCCTGATTTATGGTTTCCGACTTCACACCAAGTTCATCTACTACAAAATTGTGCGGATACTTTCCCGTATTTGTGAATACGACTTTTACTGTCTCGCCTTTTTTCACACTGATTGCGCTCGGTGCGAAACTAAATTCATTTCCCGAGACCGCAAATGTTTTCACATCCTCCGTGCCACCTGTTTGTGACGCGTAGGGAGCCGACGTATTTTTGCTTACCACATACCACCCCACCGCAAGAAGCGCCACCACCGCGAGCGCGAGCCAAATCTTTTTGTCCATACCGATTAAAAAAATAATTTAGGATTTCGAGTCCTTCTATAAGTATACAATTTATATTTTCACCGCTATCCTTGACGAACAAACCTATTTTATGTATTTTATATTTAGAAACTTACCACCCATAGGAGGGTTCAGTGAAATCAATCAGAGGGCTGAGCTTAATCTTTGCACTCATAACGGCATGCCTTTTGGCATTACTTCTTCCGTGTGCGACACACACAAAACCACTTGTAAGTGGCGGGAAGGAGTCGGCCAGCGAGCCCTTTAGCGAGGGCATGGTCACCATCGCCTTTGATGACGGCTATAAGAGCGCATACGATGTAGCGCTCCCCATGCTCCGCTCCGCAAAAATGCACGCGAATTATTTCGTGATAACCGACGCGCCTCGCAAGGCGGACCACCTGTATATGAGTGAGACCGACATTCGGAAGCTCGCATCTAGAGGACAGGAAGTCGGCTCGCACTCGCGCACACATCCGTATCTTACGCGGATTCCCGAAAATAAGATGAAAGAAGAAGTCGTGGGTTCCAAAAAGGACCTCGCGTTGCTCCAGATTCGTGCGCGTACATTTGCCTATCCATATGATGATTACAACAATAGCGTGGTCGAAGTTGTAAAACATAGTGGCTATATCGGCGCAAGGACGTGTGTCCCTGGATTCAATTTTAGAAACGGCAATAGATTTTTATTGAAAGACCAAACTGTAGTGATCACTATTACGCCGGAACAAATCGCGAAATGGATTGATACGGCCGTTGCGAATCGTACATGGCTCATTCTGCTCTTTCACAGCATTGACCGTAACGGCTCCCCCTATTCCGCAACACCTGAAACGTTGCAGACAACTATTGAGTATCTTCGCGCGAACAAAGTGAAGACGGTCACCGTGGTTCAAGGAATCCAAAAAATGCATTGAAATATTCTGCCCCGCAAATCGCGGGGCATTTTTCTTTGACATTTTAAGTCAATGATGTTAATTTATGCACACAGAACTCCTTGGTAATTCCAAGGTTTTCCGCTCCTTAACAAACCAAATTCAGAATTTAAACTACTGCAGAAAGGCAGGTTCACCATGCTAAGATTGTGCGTTCTCGTCCCCGCAAAGGACGAGGAGCTCGTGATAGGAAGAACGATTGAGAGCATACTCCTTGCGGGCGTTGCCCGTGAAGATATCTACGTTGTTGATGACGGTTCAAGTGACAGCACGTTCGCCATTGCAAAGTGGTATGACGTAAATGTTATGAGAAACCCGAAAAACGTCGGTAAGGCCCATAGCATCGCGCTTGCTGTTTCGTATTTTCAACTTGTTCCTTGGTACGATTTAATTTCGCTCATGGACGCAGATACGCGCGTTGATGCGAATTATTTCAATGCCGTATGGGCTCGTTTTGAAAGTAATGAAAAAGTAACCGTGGTATGTGGAAGAGTGAAAAGTGTTCCACAAAATTGGCTGACGGCATATCGCTGTTATGTCTATTTCATTACGCACCTTATCTACAAAAAAGGTCAGAGTGCAATGGGCGTGATTACGGTCGCGCCGGGATGTGCAGCCACCTATCGCAATTCCATTTTTCCAGAACTCCATTGGGACAACGACACGCTCGTTGAAGATGCGGACGTAACCGTCCAGATTCACCTAAAAAAGCTTGGCACGATTGCCTATGAGCACGATGCGGTCGTACACACGCAAGACCCAAAAATCTTGCGTGATTACATGAAGCAAATGCGTCGCTGGTATGTGGGCGCGTGGCAGATTGTAAAGAAATATAAGTTGCTTCGTGGTACAAAGAAAATCAATCTTGAATCTGCGTTGCTTATGGGAGAGGGTCTTATCTTTTCCTTAATCGCATCGCTTTTGCCACTTTGGCTTGTTCTATTTCCGCGCACCGCCCTTCTCGTCTTATCACTTGATTGGCTGTGGATGATGACCATGTGTGTCGTCGCGGGAATTGTTGAAAAAAGGAAAGATGTCATTCTTTATTCGCCAATCTTTCAGATTCTGCGATATATTGATTGTCTCATTCTTGTGTACTGCTTTTGGTCAATTAATATCAGACGGAAAACAATTTCTGGCTGGTTCTTCGTTAACCGCTATACTGAAGAGACCTAAGGAGGGTCAATGAAACTTTTACGCTTCATTCTTTTGATGCTGTTATGCATCGGCTTGAATGCCCAGACACCCGGCAATTCGTGGGGTTCAACGGGCAACTCAAGTCCCACAGAGAAAGGTAATGTTATTAAGTCGGTGTATCTCGAGCAAGGATTCACACTTTTTCAGGAAGGGACGCTCTCGCTTGTCCCTTACGCATCTCTCAATGGAACACTTGATACCAAGGGGTACGAGTGGAACAATCGCCTGATTGCTATCGGTGGCGCGAAGTTCGTGAAAAGTTTTTCGAACGGAATGATTTCTTTCGGTGCCGGTTATTCGACCGAATACCGTAAGGGTGGTATGCAGAAAAGCGCTTCACAGATTCAAGCGACCTACTGGTTTGGCTGGAATCAGTGCGAACGATTCCCAGGAAGCTCTTGGGGGGTCGCGGGCCACGTGAGTCCTGCCGAGCGAAATAATTTCATTTCAACAGTGTATGCCCAGCAAGGCGTTCGTGTGGCGAAGATTGGAAGCGTTTCATTCGTCCCATTCGTAGAAGGATTGGTCTCAGCCGATTCCTACGGATATGACTGGAACAATCGCACCATCTACGGGACTGGCGTAAAAGCCATATTCCCGTGCAAGAAAGGTGCGTACGAGCTTGGTACTTCGTATCAGCGAGAGAATCGTTCCAGGTCGGGCATTTCTGCAAGTACGGTGACGCTTTTCGGTAAATTCTGGTTTGGGTGGAGGTAAGCAGTATGTATTTACCTTGTTGCGGTGGATGTTCAACAATTGTCCATATCATCGCGTGTTTAATTGGTTGGTTTAGGTAATTTTTTCAATTTCAATTGCCCCCGATATTTCGGGGGCTTTTTTGTACACCTATTTTTGCGGAATAATTTGATAGTACACCTCCTTAATTCGCGCCATATCAAGCGTAAGCCAGCGAGCCCAATTTATTCTCACTTTATAAAGCGTAAAGTTAACGCCCAAAATATTGAGGAAGGGGCCGTAGTACAGCGTGCTTAAATCTTCATTTTTTGTAAGTTTATCAATGAAATCTTTTTGCCCCTCTACGGAAAGCGGATCGGCAACACCGTTCATTTGTAACGTAGACGGACCAAGGTCTGTTCCAATTACGATTGAAACGTTTTTATTTGTTGCGAGGTTTGATGCTTTTCGCGAATCATTACGTGTAATAAAGTAAAAATTAAAATCATTATCAATGGAATAAAGAATCGTTGCGGATTCCGGAACGCCATTTGAGGCAACGGTGGAAATAACCGCAAGCTTCCCGCCTTGTGCAAATTTTAATGCTTCCTTTATTATTTCTTCTGTCGCGTTTTCAATTTCCATACTATGTAGATTACTTAACTTTTTTATAGTATACCATACTATTCCTGAAATATTCTCCCGCACAAGGCCGTATTACTTATGGCTATATTATATAATACATAAAGGCCTACAATGACGTTTAAGCAGATTCAAAAACTTTTTTTATCGCTATTTCTTATCGGGTCATTCAGCATATATACATTTTGGCGCGCTCGTACCGATGTTATAGCACGGCCAGTATTATTGTTGCCGAGCAAGCAATCGCCTACAGATGCGACTACGTCCAACGTACCTACTAACGTGGCCGTGCCAGAGCCGGTTTCTGTGCAAGACATAAATAACATAATTCGCAAATATACGGGCAAGAACGAAAAGGAAGATAATTACATACCGCCCTCCACACAAAAACTAACTCCAGCACCGACTCCAATGCCAAGTAAGATGCCCGTAACGATGCCGACCTCTAGGACTTCAATGATGGGCATGTCGTATAAAGACGGCAGTTATGTGGGGTCCGCATCTTATGCGTATACGGGCAGAATACAAGTTACCACAATTATTAGTGTTGGAAAGATTGCGGATGTGCAAGTAATTGATGCTTCACAAAATCGTACCTCACGACAAATTAACGCGGATGCGCTTCCAACGCTCAAGACAGAAACAATTCAAGCACAGAGTACGAATGTGAATGCGGTATCTGGCGCGACCTATACGACCGGCGCATATATTGAATCACTGACCTCCGCGCTTGCGAAAGCGAGGGCATAATACTATGAAGCAAGCACGATTTATCATGGGCATGCCAATCACGATTGAAATCGTGGACGCAACGGCGACACAGGAGGATTTTGAGGCCGTATTTTCGTATTTTCGTTCAATTGACGAGCAATTCAGTCCGTACAAAGCAACGAGCGAGGTAACGCGTATAAATAATGGAGAAATAAAAGAGAATGACTACAGCAAAGAGATGCGCGAGGTTCTTGTGCTTGCAGAGGTAACAAAAAAAGACACGAACGGTTTTTTCGATGTGTGGCACGATGGCGTGTTTGATCCATCGGGCGTGGTGAAGGGTTGGTCAATTCATCAGGCATCAAAAATGCTCGATACGAAAGGATTCAAGAATTTTTATGTAGATGCGGGTGGCGATATTGAGGTGTGTGGAAAAAATGCGGAAGGAGAACTATGGCGCATAGGTATTCGAAACCCTTTTGAGAAAAACAGCATTATTAAGATGGTGGCTTTAACGGACATGGGCATTGCAACTTCGGGCACCTACATTCGCGGGCAACATATTTATAATCCGCACACGGGTCGCAAGGATATACAAGATATTGTGAGCATGACTGTTCTTGCAGATAACGTGTATGAGGCAGATAGGTTTGCAACTGCTGCATTCGCCATGGGTAAGAGTGGTATTCAATTTCTCTCATCCATCCCCCATTTGGAAGCGTGCATGATAGATGCAAATGGTGTTGCTACAATGACAGAACACTTTGAATCATTTGTTCCTATAGAAACAACCACGCGTACTTAAAATTATTGATAATTTTCTTAATCGGACGACGATGTATCGACTGATACTTTATTACCTTGAACTTCTTTTGGGCGTTGCTTTTGTGCTTAGTTTTTTCGGCCTTCTTCCGTTTACTCCTTTTTCATTCCTTATTTCTACAGCGATTATTGTGGGTGTGTGTTGGGGTGTGAATACTGCATTTGCATTTGTATTTAATGCGCCCACAAACGTTGAGTCCGCATGCGTCGCAGGTGGAATCGGTATTACGCCGTTTAGAAGCATGATTAAATATTTGGTTGATAGAGATGAGAAAAGAGATATTGCACTTTTCTATTCCAATAGAACCGCCGATGAGACCGCATACAAGGAGTTGTTTGATGAAGCAGGAGCAAGGCTTGGTATAAAAACGATATATGCAGTAACTGATGGCGAGATATCGCCGTGGGCATATAAAGGTTTTATCACTAAAGAAATGATAATGGGCGCGACCCCCGATTATAAAGAACGAACATTTTATATATCAGGACCAAAAGTTATGGTGGACGCATTCCGCGTTACGTTGAAAGGAATGGGCGTCAAAAGTAGTAAAATCAAGACCGATTTTTTCACAGGGTTTGCGTAGATAATAAAAATTGAAGGGCGACCATATGGTCGCCCTTGTTTGTATGCGTCACCTCTAAATTGACGAAATCAGCCCCGCAATCAGTGCTACTACCCAAAGCGGAATGCCAACAAAAACGATTAACTTTGCGGTTGTTTGCACTCGTTTTTGATATTTTTCTTCGTCTTTTGGGCTTAGAATTTCCCAGCCGTTATCCATGACGTTTCCCTTTTGGTTAAGAGAAATCCTTATCTTTGCGTATGTGCAAAGCCTAGGATATCTCAAGTTCTGTTCGTATGATAGCATGTTATAATAATTCTGTCAAGCGCACAAAAGCACCCCTCTCTGGAGTGTTTTTGTACTATTTTCCTCATATTTTATCTTGTTTATTATAACTCACTTCTTTGGTATAATACTACACATGATTACTATAAATTCAAACGTCCCCGATTTTGAAGCGGATGCGTACCAAAACGACGAGATTACAAAAATTAAATTATCCAACTACAAAGGGAAGTGGGTTGTACTCATATTCTATCCCGCGGATTTCACATTTGTGTGTCCGACCGAGTTAGAAGATGCGGAATCACACTACGATGAGATTAAGGCATTGGGAGGTGAGATTATGAGCGTAAGTACTGATACCGCATTTGTACATAAAGCATGGCACGATAACTCACCCGCAATTGGTAAGGTTCAGTATCCAATGCTTGCAGATCCAACGGGAAATATTTCGCGAATGTTCGGAACGTACATTGATGGTGAAGGATTATCGCTTCGTGGCACATTTATTATTGACCCTGATGGCATCTTGAAAACTATTGAGATTCATGACAATAGTATCGGAAGAAGCGCAAAAGAATTGGTACGAAAAATTCAGGCGGCAAAGTTTGTACGAGAGCATAAGGGAAATGTATGTCCCGCGAGTTGGGAACCGGGAAAGGACGTGCTTACCCCAGGCGTAGATTTGATAGGTAAAATTTAGTAAATCGGTTGTGATAAAACACCCCGCGCTATGCGGGGTGTTTGTTTGACGCGCTTCAAAATCGAGCGCATTATTATCACAGAACATAAAAAAGGAGGGGCCATGTTTATTGAATTTGAGGGCATTAGTGGTTCCGGTAAAACAACTCAATGCGAGTTGCTAAAACCCATACTGGAGAATGTCGGATATTCCGTGACAATAGTGAACGAACCCGATATGACAAAAATGGGAACTACTGTTGATTCTATACTTTGTTCGAATACACCAAGAGATAGGATTACCGAGATGTTCTTATTTCTTGCGAAAGAAGCAGAACTACATTCTCAGATTATTTCTTTGGAAGATAGGCTTCCTAACAATATAATATTTCGGGATGGGGGCCGAGGTTCATTTCTCAGTTACAACCATATAAACACGCGTCTCAGCATTCAAACCCTGGAGCGTTTGCATGATCGTGCCAATGCGCATCAAATTCCAGCCGTTTCTATTCTTCTTGATGTGCCCGTTGACGTAGCACTCAAGCGAATTCTTAACCGGCACAAACGTTCTCGCTTTGATGTGCTTCCTCGGGTATTTTTGAAAACGCAGTCCGATATTTTAGAGCATCTTGCGACAATGTTACCGAACTGGATTGCGGTTGACGGGTCGCTTGAAGAAGATGAAGTAACCTCAAAGATACTTAACAAAATGTCCAAGATTGATGTCAGATAAATGAGTAATGGGGGCATATACGCCCCCATTTTTTAACGACTATATTTATACAATGCGCACGAAATTACCATTTATTTTTCTTATTACTATAGCCACGGGTATGGCGGGCATTTTTGTTTTATTTTTAATCACTCAAGATACGAATCAGATATCCGAACCAAAAATTGAAACAGCAATACCCCACCCAACAATCAGCGCGTTCATTCCTGTGTTGCGAGTAGTTGATGGCGATACTATCAAAATTAGCGTTAATAATACTACAGACACCATTCGCCTTATTGGAATGGATAGCCCAGAGACTGTTGACCCCAAAAAACCAGTGCAGTGTTTTGGCAAAGAAGCATCGCAAAAGATGAACGAGCTTGTTTTGGGAAAGCCGGTTCGGCTTGCGGCGGATGCAACGCAAGGAGATAAGGATAAATACGGGCGTCTTTTGAGGTTCGTATTTCTTGAAGATGGAACTGATGTGGAAAAAGTGATGATTCAAGAAGGATATGCATTTGAATATACCTACGACGCATATTATAAATATCGCGCTGAATATAAGATAGCGGAGGAATATGCACGTAACAATAAGTTGGGACTATGGAATCCGCTGAATTGCACAACAAAAGATGTGCGTGGACGGTTGGAAACCGCATATCCAACACGCTAGATTGAGAACAAAAAAACCGCGCAATTGCGCGGCATGAGAGGTTGAGCCTTAGGCAAGGCTTACAGACTTTTTGAGTATGCCAACAATCTTCATTACGAGCACACTCGCCGTTCCAAGGCTTACCGATTGATTCGCCTTGAACCTAAGAAGGACCGGATCGGAAATGTCCAGAGCTCCAAAAGGTTCTCCGTTTTCGAACACATTAATGATGTATTCATTTTCTGCATTTCCTGTTGCCTTGAATCCTTGCTCGGTAAGAAATTGCATTAACTCTTCCCTTAAGGAAAGGGCGGCGTTGTTCATGTTTTCTCCTCTGCAAATGTGCAACCGTAAATATCGCATAGTTACTATGTTTTGTCAATAGATGGATTGACAAGGACAAAAATATTTGTCATTATTGACGTCCGGACGTAAAACCCGCATACCAATGGCACGCAACGAAATTATATTACGATTTGATAAAGTTTCTTTTGAATTTGGACATCGTTCCCCCATCTTACAGGAGGTGGATTTTTCGGTACGTGAGGGTACGAAGGTCACCCTTATGGGTCAGAATGGAGCTGGAAAGAGCACAATATTTCAACTTATTACTGGAGTATTAACACCAGAATCGGGTGGCATTCACATTGCCGATAATCTTTCTATTGCAATTGCGCTTCAGGTTATTCCACGAGACCAAATGCAACTCACTATTCGTGAATTTTTTGAAAAGTGTTTTGATACGAAAATATATGATATTGACCCACGCATTGACGAGGTACTTGAGGTGGTAAACTTGAACGCCCCGCACGACAGAGTGGTTGGTTCGTTTTCCGGTGGTCAGCAAGCGCGCCTTTTGCTTGCTTCGGCTTTGATTCAGAAACCGGACTTGCTCTTGCTCGATGAGCCGACTAATAACCTTGATAAGGCGGGCATTGCTCACCTTACCCAGTTCCTTATTGATTATAAGAAGACATGCATTGTTATTTCGCACGACGCGGACTTTTTGAATGCATTTACGCATGGCGTGCTTTATTTGGATATTTTTACACGCAAAGTTGAACAATATGTCGGTAACTACAAAGATGTGGTTGCTGAGATTGCGTTGCGTATAGAAAAGGAAAATAGGAAAAATGCCTTGCTTGAGAAAGAAATCCAGGCGAATAAAGACAAGGTTAACTTTTTTGCGCACAAGGGTGGTCAGATGAGATTGGTAGCAAAAAAGATGCGTGAGAAAGTGGAAGAAATGGAGGAAGCAAAAGTTGATGTAAGAAAGGAAGATAAGACAATCCGCCAATTTATAATCCCCTCGCAACCCGATTTTATTGGAGAGATTATGAATATTTCATCGGTCTCAATATTTAAGGACCACAAACCAACGGTCAAAAAGGTAAAAATATCATTGAAGAAAAATCAGCACCTCCTTCTTACCGGAATGAACGGCATTGGAAAAAGTACGCTTCTTGAGGCGCTTACACACAAAGATAACAAGGGCTCTACGATTGCGGAGGGCGTTCGCGTTGGGTATTACCGACAGGATTTTTCAACACTGAACTTTGATGACACTGTTTATAATTCACTCGCATCAGTTTCCGAGCAAATTGGCGAAGAACAGCTTCGTTCGGCGGCCGCAGGATTCCTAATTGATGAAGAAATGATGCGAAAAAAGATTGGTTCACTTTCAGAGGGTCAGAAGGGACTTGTGGCGTTCGCACAACTTGTGCTTCTTAGGCCGGGACTTTTAATTCTTGATGAGCCGACAAACCACATTAATTTTCGCCATATTCCTATTATTGCTGCAGCGCTCAATAAATATGATGGCGCGATGATATTGGTAAGCCATGTCCCCGAATTCATTGAGCAGATTCGTATTGACGAGATATTTAATCTTGAAAAATAACACCCGACATAAGTTGGGTGTTATTTTTTTATTATCTTCCATGAAATCGTCTTACGCTACTTCCACGATTTCTGAAACGTGGAGTTTTTCTTTCCGGTGTTGTACTTCCCGTGCTCGTTGCGCGTGGAGCGTGTGATGCAAAAGGCGGACGTGTTGAACGACCAGATGAGCCCGGACGGTGTGCGCGATCACGATTCATATGTGGAAATCCGCGAGAGAGTTGCCGTCTTTCTGGTCGCTCAGGAGGAATACCAGTTCTTATTGCGGGCAATGCCTGTGGCAATTCTGGCAGTTTTGAAATTGGCAATGTAGAACGAATAAGTCGCTCAATGGAACGAATGTCCTCGCGTTGGTTTGGGCGCGCAAATGAGATTGCGTGTCCACTTACACCTGCGCGGGCGGTGCGGCCAATACGGTGCACATAATCCTCCGCATTTTCAGGAAGGTCGTAGTTAATAACCACCTCAATATTATTTACATCAATACCACGCGCAGCGATATCTGTTGCCACAAGCACGCGAAATCTTCCTGTTTTAAATCCTTCCAATGCTTCGCGTCGCTGACCAAGTGAACGATTTGAATGAATTTCTGCTGCAGCGTGTCCTAAAAAGCGAACGGTTGCGGCGATTCTTTTTGCATTATGCTTGGTACGAGAAAATATGAGTACTGACCCGTTATATTCCTGCAATAATTTTTCTAAAAGTCGCGCCTTGTCTTCTTGCACTACAATAAACAATTCCTGTGTAACGTCCTTCGCGGTACTGCCCGAGCGCGCCACCTCAATACGAATCGGCAATTTCATATATGCGCGCGCAATAGACACGATTTCCTCGGGCATAGTTGCCGAAAAAAGCATTGTCTGACGCTCTTCGGGAATTGCCATAATGATTTGCTTCAGTTGCGGGGCAAATCCCATATCAAGCATTCTGTCCGCCTCATCCAATACGAGCATGGTAACCTTGCTCAAATTGACTGTTTTCTGATCCATATGGTCAATTAATCTTCCGGGGGTTCCAATAACAATATCAGGTCTTCGTGCAAGGGAACGAAGCTGGCGTTGCATAGGTTCACCACCAATAATAACCGTTGTTTTTACACCCAATTGAAGGCCTACCGTGTTTAACGCTTCAGCAACCTGAATAGCCAGTTCGCGCGTTGGTACAACAATTAATCCAAGCCCACCTCCTTTTAAGATGCGCTGAATCATTGGTATTCCAAACGCAAGTGTCTTTCCGGTTCCAGTTTGCGCGACACCCATCACATCCTTGCCTTCCATTGCAGTCGGAATAGCCTGCTCCTGAATGGGTGTAGGTTTCGTAAATTTAAGTTTTGCTAAGATTCCAAGAATTCCAGGGGCAATCCCAAGTCCTTCAAATCCTCTCTCATCATTTGTCATCGGCGACTATCATAACACATTGACAGAATATAGCAAATATTTCTTTTTGATATCGTTTCAATAAAATAAAATCCCCCGCAGTAGGCGGGGGTGTGAATTATTTTCCTAATTTAAATTCGCTTTTATCAGCCATGAAATCGGCAAAACCAAGCGCGATTGCTTTCTTCACCGAAATGAAAGAGTTGCATTCCATCAAGGTCCAGAGTTTGCGCCGCGTGAGCTTTCCCATTGATCGCGTGACAAGTATCTCGCGGTACATTGCCATTTGCATTTCGATGTCCTTTGCGGATGCAAGCAACACCTTGCGTTCAAGCGGGCCTTCCGCTCCGAGGTTTGTAATGCGGAAATTGTGAAAATAAAGCGAAGTGTGCTCCGTAAGAACGCGAATCTCTCCCGCAGCCAAGATGATTGGCGCTATAGAACCCACGGCTCCACTACCAACTATCACGAGTCGTGGCTTGTAGTGCTGTATTGCATCGTAAAACGCGAGCCCAACGTCGGTGCTTCCACCGTCGCTACAAAGATACATTTCAATCAGTTCTTTGGGAGCCTCATTTTGAAATTTGAGAATTTCCCCAAGCACACGATCAAACCCCTCTTCTGTGATGGAACCAATCCATTTTACCAGTCGTTTATTATCGCTCATATCGGCCCCTTTCAGCGTGTTAGAGTGCTGTTTCCACGATAGCCCCATTTGTACGTGTGGTCAAATTGTTTGTTTTTGGCCACAAGGAGCGATTTGAATTATGTGAATGATATAATGGTGTAAAGGTCGTACACATAATTTATTTATAACTATGTTACACAAAATTTCATTTATTCTTTTGGTCATCGGTGGATTGAACTGGCTTTTGGTCGGCTTGGTAGGATGGGACATCGGTATGCTTTTCGGCGGTCAGATGGCCTCCGTTTCAAGAATTATCTATGTCCTCGTCGGTCTCTCAGCGCTTGTGCAGATTTTCACTCACAAGGGAACCTGCAAGATGTGCGAAATGCCTAAGGCATAACTCGTGCAATAAAAACTCCACCGTTAAACAGAATTTTTGTATTAAACCTTTATTTTTAATGTGGCGACCTCGGCGTCGGTAAGCTGTCGATATTTTCCCTGCTTAATATCTTTCAAGGTAATATTTCCGATTCTAATTCGTTTCAAATTGGTAATAGTGAGATAGACTGCTGCGCACATTCTGCGTATCTGATGTTTTTTCCCTTCCCGTAAAATTATTTTAAAAATATGGGGGCCAATCATTTTTGTTTTTGCGGGCAAGGTCATCCCTTCGGTGAGCATAATACCGCCCTCAATTCTTTTGAGCTTTCCGGGGGTTAGCGGTTCGCTTACTGTCACCTCATACTCTTTTTCAATGAGATGATCGGTTCCTGTAACTGTTGAGGTAATCGCGCCATCGTTAGAGAGAAGCAATAGACCTTCGCTTTCCTTATCAAGCCGACCAACAGTATTCAAATAAGTAAATTCAGGAAGCAAATCAAATACCGTGGGTCCCTCTTCCTTAATTTTTGAGGAGACAATGCCACGCGGTTTATTGAACGCAATGGTTATTTTCTTTCCAAGCGCTGGCCTTGCTGATTGGATAATCTCTATTTTGTCTTTTAGGGGGTCAATCTGGGTCCCAAGCTCCTTTACCACCTTGCCATTTACGGTAATGAAGCCCTTTAACATAAAATCCTCCGTTTCTCTACGGGACAAGATCTTTCGCTCCGACATGTATTTCTGAATTCGCATCGTCTCTATAATACCCCTATTATTGCGATTTGAGAAACTTTTTCACAATTTGTTCCACGTCCTTTGTAGTTTTCGTTGCCATAAGCTCAACACGAAGCTCTTTTGCGCCATCAAATTCCGATGCGTATGCTTTATAATGTTTCTTCATCACATCAAATCTCTTTACGCCTTTATACATTTTTTCAAAAAGTTTCGTGTGTTCAACCATAACCACGAGTCGTTCTTTAATCGGAATTTCTTTTCCTTCATATTTGCGACTAAAAAGCCACGGATTGCCGAATATGGCGCGCCCCAGCATCACACCGTCCACGCCATATTTCTTTACTTTCTCTTCCGCATCCTTAATATCTTGCACGTCGCCGTTACCCAAGATGAGCGTTCGTGAAGGTGATGAATCGTATTTTCTCGCGATACTGACCGCCTCGCCAATTGTGTCCCAATTCGCATTTACTTTTGACATTTCTTTGCGTGTGCGCGCATGAATTGTGATGGCTGCGGGTTCTGCTTCCAAAAGAATTGGCAACCAGCTCTCCAAAATATTTGTGTTATAACCAATCCGAGTTTTTACAGACACTGGCATATCGCCCGCGCCACGCTTTGCTGCTGCAATAAGTTCTGCGGCAAGTTTAGGGTTTTTGATGAGCACCGCACCCGCACCCTGTTTTTCTATTGTCTTGTCGGGACATCCCATATTTATGTCCAGTCCGTCAAAACCCAACTTTTCAATAAGTCGCGCGCACTCTTCCATATGGTCGGGGCGACTGCTGAATAGTTGCGCGATAATTGGGCGTTCGGATTTATCAAACTTCAAATCAATAAGTAATCGTTTGCGACCCTTATCCGAACATAAGCCATCACACGCAACAAATTCCGTCCACAGCACATCTGGTTTGCCATATTTTGCAATAATATGCCTAAATGCCGCGTCCGTAACGTCCGCCATAGGCGCAAGTACAAAAATCGGTTTTTTAATTGTTTTCCAGAATCCTTTTACCATTAGAAAATATCAATTGAGAAAACCCCATCTTGTGACGGGGTTCGGCGCTTATTTCTTGAGAATTTCTTTTATCCTCTCTGCTAATTTCTTTTGTTTCACTTCTTCTTGCGTTCTTGCCTTCATATCTTTTATGAGTGCTACCGATTTTGCGGTCTCAATTGCGCCTATAATTACTATAATTGGAATCTCCGTATTCACGGCATACGCAAGCTGACCCTTCAAATTTTCTTCGTTTCCTACATAGAATTCCGTGTTAATTCCCTCGGTACGCAACAGAGAAACATTTTTAATAACATCGCTCTCACTCGCCTCATCAAAATTCAAGAATAGAACTTCCGTAACCGTCTTTTCTTGTTTTACAAGTTTCAGCTGTTCCATTGCTGCAAAAAGGCGGTCAATGCCGATAGATGTGCCAACCGCAGGAATTATAGTGCTTCCAAAACGCGAAATTAAATTGTCATAGCGCCCACCCGAAAACACGCTACCAATCTGCGGAAGGTCTGTGAGTGTGGTTTCAAATATTGTTCCTGTGTAATATCCAAGGCCTCGTGCGACGGAGAAATCTATCGTCCACGCACTCTCCGGCACGCCAAGCCATTCAAGATACTTTGCCACCTCGGTGAGCTCTTGTATGCCCTCTTCTGCAATGGCAATACCTCGCATAAGCTCGGTCGCCTCTTCGAGTGTTTTTTTGTAATTTTTGCTTTTAATTTTCAAAAATTTTCCGATAATCTCAATTTGCTTGACGCTAAGATACGCACACTTTTCATCTGCGAGTTCTTCTGCAACATCGTCCCACGATTGTTTACCAAGTTTATCAAGCGAACGCAACACGGGTTCTATTTTCCATTCTTCAAATCCCGCACATGGCGCAAGCCCGTTTAAGATTTTTCTATTGTTTACACGAATAAGAAAATTAGAAAAACCGAGCGCTTTCATTGTCGCATACATAAGTGCAATAATTTCTGCATCGGCAGATGCGCGCGAGGAGCCAACGATATCCGCATCGCACTGTACAAACTCCCGATATCGCCCTGCCTGCTGGCGCTCACCGCGCCAGACCTTGCCCATCTGATATCGCTTGAACGGTTTTTTGAGCGTACCCGAGTTTGCGGCCATCACGCGCGCAAGTGGCACAGTTAAATCAAACCGAAGCGATAGCTCGTTTTCGTCGCCACCCTCGGATACCACGCCATAAATCTGTTTCTTAAAATGTTCGTCGCCACCAGTTAAGATTTCCGTCCTTTCCACGCCTGGTGTATCAAGGGGCACAAAGCCAAACCGCTCAAATGTTTCACGTATTGCATCAAACATCTTTTGACGCGGTATCATATCTTCGGGGAGATAATCCCTGAATCCACCTGGTAATTTTGGCTCTATAACTTGCATAATTTTAAGTATGCCTCATTATGCCGTACTTTAAAAGTCGGCTGACCAATCGGCCCTATACGGCATTAGTGTTACTTTTTGGGGCAATTCTCACACATCTTCTCATTCACCTTCTTGTGTCCGCAACCGACACAGATTTTGCCTGGCTTATCGCCATGCGTATGCTCGGTGTGCACTTCGCATGGACATTCGCATGCCATGCACGGCGTATTATTTTTCGTTTCTTTATTTTCTTCCATAAATTTAAAGTTAAATCTTTTTTGCTACTGCTGAATTCCCAACGAGCCTCCACCAACCAAAAGAATCGCTATATTTGCCGCGAGCAACACAAGGTCAAACTCCCAACCCATTTTGTCATTTGTGGAAAATGGAACGCCCCACTTGGTTATTTTTATGGTGATTGCGCCGACCATTACGCAACTTAAAAGCAATGCGCCGAGTTGCGTATAAAACCCGAATATCAAATAAAGCGCTGAAACCATTTCAACCAACCCTAAAAGCACAATCATGAAGCTCATGCCTGAGATACCAATACCAAGCGCCATATCTTTGGGATGCTTGAATTTTGGTATCGCATGCACGATAAAAATTATTCCAACGGCGAAACGAAGCACGAAGAGTCCGATATCACTGTATTGTAGTGTTTGTGCGAACATTATGTTTGTATATTATTGTTTTTAGTTTCCAGCATTTGGTTGTGTTAGAAGCCATAGAGTATTAATATAATTCCAATTGCAAAAAATGTAAATGTAGATGCAAGACACCAAAAACACCACGCTTTTATAATTCTCCATTCAATATAAGAAAATATAAGCGACGCCGAACATCCTAAGCTAACCAATCCGATAATACCAAGTACCGTGAATTCTGTCGGTATAATGCCATACAGATAAAACACAGACAAAAGAAATATCATTCCATAGGTGAGAAGCCCCAAAATATCATTAGGGATAAGAAAAAGTTTATTATATTTACTTTCAAGCACCGCGCTACAACTATCGCCAAGAACGCAAATTGGTCTCTCTGTTCTTATTCTTTTGCGAATAAGGTAGATTGTTTCGCCAATACCAATTAACGAGAGTGCAATTAGAGCTACGATTGCTGACATATATACATTGTAGCAAACAGTGAATTTTAATGTTTTAGGCGTATGAGCGAGAAGCGATTATCTCTTAGAATATTCCCTCGTACTCGCGAATTGTGAGTTGTGATTCAATCTGTTTCATTGAATCCAAAGCCACCGCAACCGCGATGAGAAGTGCCGTACCGCCCACACTGAATGATTGAACTCCTGTGAAGAATCGCGTAACGTTTGGCAAGATTGCAATCACACCAAGAAACAACGCACCAAATAAGGTTATGCGATGTACCGTCTTTGCAATGACTTCTGCGGTTGCCTCACCCGGACGAATACCGGGAATAAATCCACCGCTCTGCTGAAGATTTTTTGAGATTTCCTTTGGATCAAATGTGATAGCGGTATAGAAATATGTGAACATCACGACCAAGAAGAAATAGAGCGAGCCATAGATGAGCTGGTTATTAAACACCTTTGATACAATCTCATTCATCTTTAATGAAAGGTCGGGTGAAAAAATTGCGATAGATTGTGCAATAAACTGAGGGAAAAGCAAAATGGAAATTGCGAAGATAATCGGAATTACGCCCGCTTGGTTAACCTTAAGCGGGAGATATGACGATGCGCCGCCATACACTTTCATACCGCGCACTTGTTTTGCGTATGATACCGGGATTTTTCGCTCTCCTTCGTTCACAAACACCACGCCCGCGATAACAATAACGCTGATTACCGTAAAAAGCAGATAGGTTGGGAGCACCGCGGGAGTATAGTTTAAGAACGCCGAAGATATTGTCTGTGGCAAAGCGCTCACAATGCCTGCGAGAATGAGAAGCGAAATACCATTACCAATTTTGTATTCGGAGAGAATCTCACCAATCCACATTAGGAAGACCGAGCCCCCGGTTATGATGAGCACATCGGTCACGATTGAAAATAAATCAAGACGAGGAATAACGCCCTGAGACATAAGCAAGTTCAAAAATCCATAACCCTGAAGCATTGCGAGTGGCACCGTGATAAGACGAGAGATGCGGTTAAACTTCGCCTGGCCCGCTGCGCCCTCTTCGTAATATGCTTTTTTGAGATTCGGGAAGATGATGGTCAAGAGCTGCATTATGATGGTTGCGGTGATATAGGGACCAACACCAAGCATCATTATTGAAAGATTAGAGAGACCTCCGCCCGAAAAGATGTTTAAGAAACCAAATAGCTGGTTTGATTCAAAGAAGACCTGCAAGCGCGACGCATCAATACCTGGTATTGGGATTGCTGCAAAAAGACGGAACACAAAAAGCCAAAAAAGCACCATGAGTACTTTTTTGCGAAGATCCGGAGATTTGAAGATAAGAACCAGTTTATTCATTTTGATTCGTATTACTTAACGATTCCGCCCGCCTTTTCTATTTTTGCTTTTGCGCTCTTAGAAATTTCTACTCCTTCAACCATGATTGCCTTCTTTATCTCGCCACCGCTTAAAATCTTTATGCGGATGTGTGTGCCCAGTGCCAATCCTTTTTCAACGATAACTTTTTTTGAAACCACGCCTTCTGGGAAAATCTTTGTAAGCTCGCCCACAGTAAAGAGTAATGCGTTCGGGCGTTTCGGCTTGTTCTTGATACCGCGCAATTTCGGAATGCGCATCAAAAGATCGCGCTCTGCGGGGCGGATTCTGTGACCGGCGCGGGATTTCTGTCCCTTTTGTCCGTGTCCCGAGGTCGTTCCGCGCTTGCCACCACGGCCCACGCGCTTCTGACTTTTTCTTATTGCATTTGGTTTTAAATCGTTAAGCTGCATATTTTGAAAATTAGTTAACTGCTTCTATTGACTGCAAGGCCTTTATTCCCGCCCGTGCGTTTGCAATCTTATTCTTCGTAGTACCTATAATCTTTGCTGACACATCTTTAATACCTACGAGTTCCAAAACCACGCGAAGCGAACCTCCCGCTATAAGACCGTGCCCAGCTTTCGCAGGTTTGATACGGACTCGCGCTGCATCATATTTTGCATTAATTTCGTATGGAACAGTGCGTCCGTCCTTCAGGTTGATACGAACCATGCCTTTTTCCGCCTGACGTGTTGCTTTTTGTACCGCCGCTGAAAAATCCAAACCTTTTGCGGTGCCGATGCCTACGCGTCCCTTCATATCACCAGCAACCACTGTTGCACGGAAACTGAAACGCTTTCCACCAGCAACCACACGAGTCACGCGACGCACTTCAAGCACACGTTCCTTAAATTCGGTAACGCGCTTCGGCATCATGCGCCTCGGTCCTCCTCTCTGTGGCCCTCTCGGCGAATTTGGATTTGTTTTCTGGTTAGGATTAAACATATTAAATATTGATTCCCTCTTTGCGAACCGCTTCCACAAGCGCCTTTACGCGACCATGATAGCGATATGAACCGCGATCAAACACTGCTGTGGTTACTCCCACTGATTTTGCACGCTCTGCAATTATCTTTCCTACAAATTCTGCGCCAGTAAGTTTTGGCTCCTTCTTCTTCATCTCCTTTGAAGTTGCTGAGGCGACTGTTTTTCCGGCCACATCGTCAATCAACTGCGCAAGCATATATTTATTGCTTCGGAACACCGACAAGCGAGGACGTTCTGCGGTGCCACGAATACGCGCGCGGGTGCGGATTGCTCTTCGTTCTCTCTTCTCCATTAATTTCTTTCTATCGTTCATATATAGTTGCTATTATTTTGCAGCAGCTTTCTTGCCGGCTTTGCGTTTAATGACTTCGTCGGAATATCGGAATCCCTTGCCCTTGTATGGTTCGGGCTTCTTGAGTGCGCGAATTTCTGCGGCCACCTGACCCACGAGCGCTTTATCAAATCCCTTAATTTTTAAAATAGTGTTCTTCTCAATCTCAAACTCAATATGCATCGGCGTCTTATATTTAATCGGATGTGAAAATCCAAGGTTCATGGTAAGGTCATTGCCTTCTTTTGCGAGTTTGAATCCAACTCCCTCAACAATAAGGGTCTTTTCGTATCCTTTCACAAGTCCTTCAATAGCATTTTGAATTAATGAGCGAAGCGTTCCCCAATTACTACGAATCTGCTTTGCGGTACTGTCCGCAGTAAGTGTTACCTCATTGCCCTCCACTTTTACATTGATACCACGTAATTTTTCAATTACAAGCTCGCGCTTTGCATCTTTTACGACAACGCGCTTTGGCTCCACGGTTACCGTGATGCCTGTCGGAATCTCAATAAGTTTTTTTCCTACTTTAGACATATATATTGAATAATTACCAAATCTGGAATAAGAGCTGTCCTCCTACTTTTTCTTTTCTTGCTTCATCGCCAGACATCACGCCTTTTGAAGTAGATACAACGAGAAGTCCGAATCCGCTTTTTACGCGTCTAAAATCTCCATATCCGCTATAGCGACGAAGGGATGGCTTGCTCAAAAATTTAATTCCCTTAATGGGGCGCTTTTCGCTCAATTCCATCTCAATCACTTTTTTGTATGATTTTCCTTTTATATCAAAACTCTTCACAAATCCGTATCGTGTGAGAATTTCAGTTACCGCGCTGTCCATCTTGGTATATTTCGTTTTAAGGAAATATTTCTCGGCGGCCTCCGCATTTTTCATTTTTATCAAAAGGTCTATATACATATTACCAAGATGATTTTTTTATTCCCGGGATTTCTCCGCGACTTGCGAACTCTCTGAAACAGATTCTGCACAAATTGAAATCGTTCATATATCCGCGCTTCCTTCCGCAACGAAAACATCGCTTTACAATGCGCGTAGAATACTTCGGTACCTTTTTTGCTCTTGCGATTACAGATGTTTTAGCCATGATTACTTTTCAGAGTTTTTTAATGGTACTCCAAGCGACCTGTATAACGCAATTGCTGCCTCGCGATTTTTCTCTTTCGGGACCACCGTCACCTGAAGGCCGAATGTCACATGCGATTTTTCCGGATTGATTTCCGGGAACACGGTTTGTTCACGAAAACCAAAATTCAAATTACCGTCATGGTCTATGCTTGAAATCTCAAGTCCTCGGAAGTCCTTCACGCGGGGCAACACCACATTCACCACCTTGGAAAGAAAATCATTCATGCGTTGTTTGCGAAGCGTCACCTGCAAACCCACTACTTCGCCTTCGCGAATCTTAAATGTGGAGATTGATTTCTTTGCTTTGCGCTCTGCTGGTTTCTGACCCGTGATGCTTGCGAGCTCTTTCTCAATTTCCGGCAAAATCTTATCGTCAAATTGCGCCTGATTGCGAAGCTTGCCAACACCGGAATTTATGACGAGTTTTGCAAGTACTGATTGCGTGTATTTAGTTGTTTTCGGTTCCTTTTTCATGGGTTAGATTGCTCCTTTACACTTTGCGCAATACCGCACCTTTTTATCCACGTCCATGCGAAATCCAATGCGTGTCTGCTTATTGCAGTTCGGGCATACAATCGCAACGTTTGAAATATCCATCGGACGGGCGATTGATACAATCTCTCCCTTCTGCCCCTGCTTTTTCGGTTTCACATGCTTCTTGTACAAATTCAAACCCTCAAGCGACACCTTGCCGGCTTTTGAATCCGCGTGAACAACTTTACCGGTTTTTCCACGGTCTTTTCCTACCAAGATTTTAATTGTATCGCCTTTTTTGATGTTCATCTCGTTAGAAAATTAAAAATCCCCGTCTTACGACTAATTGCACTGGTGCAATATTAACTTTGTATTTCTTTAAAATCATGTTTGTTAATTTTTGTACGGGATTCATACTCAAGTGTTTGAATTGTTATACGAGCTCTTCTGCGAGCGATGCAATGGTTGCATAACCCTTTTCTTTAATCTCGCGAGGAATCGGACCGAAGATACGGGTTCCTTTCGGCTCGCCCTTATCAATGATTACCACTGCGTTATCATCAAATCGGATTCTTGAACCGTCTGCGCGTTTCGTAGGAGCGCGCGAACGCACCACAAGCGCACGAACTATATCCTTCTTCTTTACCTGCTTTCTTGGCTCGGCTTTCTGCACAGATGCCACGATAATCTGGCCGATTGTTGCATATCGCTTACGGCTTCCGCCAAGCACGCGAAAACAACGCACGGTCTTTGCACCGCTGTTATCAGCCACTTTTAATATGGATCGTTCTTGAATCATTGTGTTATATTGCCGAAATTAGTGTCTCAATAGTATCTACGCTTTTTCAACAATTGTCCAGCGTTTTTCACGTGACATCGGACGAACTTCTTGAATAATTACCTTGTCCCCCGTCTTATATTCGTTCTTTTCGTCGTGTGCCTTGAATCGCTCCGTTACAGTGTAATACTTTTCATATCGCGGATGCTTTTTCATGCGATCAACGGCGACCACGCGAGTCTTCATCATTTTATCCGAAACAATTATACCTTGAAGTTTTCTCATATTATTTGCTCATTTTCACTTCGGTTTTTGACCTTTCCTGCAACACAGTAAGAAGCTGAGCAATACTCGTCTTCACATTCTGAATTTCGCGAATATTCTTCACTTTTCCTGCAACCAAATCAAATTTAAGATTCACACGCTTCGTACGAAGCTCCGCGAGTTCTTTTTCAATCTCGGCAACTGGCTTATTTTTTATTGCGTTAAATTCGTTCTTTTTCATATTTTTAACGTGTAATGAATTTTGTTTTAACTGGCATCTTGTGCCCCGCCATCAAGAGCGCGCGCTTTGCAACGGCTTCCTTCACGCCATCAACTTCGTAAAGAATTCTTCCAGGCTTCACCGGAAATACATAGTGATCAATTTCACCCTTTCCACCTCCAAGCGTCACTTCAGGCGGTAACTTCGTTACTGGTTTATCAGGAAATATGCGAATCCAAAGACGACCTTCGCGATGCATTGAGTGCGCAATCGTTTTTCTTCCCGCCTCAATCTGGTTCGCTGTAAGCCACGCGGCCTCAAGCGCCTGAAGTCCAAATTTGCCGTAGGAGAGCGTTAATCCGCGCGTCTCAACAAGGCGCCTTCGTGAGCGTCCTTTCTGCTGCTTCCTATGTTTTTGTTTCTTTGGCTGTAACATATATTAAAACTACTTCCCTTTCTTTTCGTCAAAAATTTCTCCTTTGTTAATCCACACCTTCACCCCCACCGTTCCATAACTATTGAACGAGGTTGCTTCGGCATAATCAATATTTGCGCGGAGTGTTTGGAGT
The DNA here is from genome assembly GCA_964356375.1 of uncultured Candidatus Saccharibacteria bacterium. Lineage (GTDB taxonomy): Bacteria > Patescibacteriota > Minisyncoccia > UBA6257 > GWB1-50-10 > CAIKKG01. The sequence continues at coordinate 26,566 of CAYHGT010000002.1, read as the reverse complement.
GGCATACGTCCGTTTGCGAGCCAATCGGTACGCGAAATTTCTGCGCCATTCAAACGACCAGAAAGTTTTACCTTTACTCCCTTCACGTCGCGATTTTGCATCGTTGTTTCTACTGCGCGCTTCATAATCTTGCGATACGGCTGTCGGCGCTCAATATCGGTCGCAATCTGCTGTGCCAACACCGCAGAAGAAACCTCGGTTCGTTTTAATTCTTCTATATTCAAATTGAGTGTAAAATTGGCTGGCGCTTTGTTTGCCTTGCGAAGCGCCTTCACCTTACGGAGAAGTTTCTCGCGAAGTTCTTCAATGCCTTTGCCACCGCGTCCTATAATAAGACCTGGACGGCTTGCCAAAATACTTACCCGTACCACTTCGCTTGTGCGCTCAATCAAAATGCCGGCAACGCCCGCTTCTTTCAATTTCTCGTGCACAAATTCGCGAATTGCATAATCTTCTTCAAGGAAATATCTTGTTTTGCGCGTAAAAAACCAACGGCTTGCCCAAGGAAGCGTAACTCCGATGCGTAATGTTGTTGGTTTAATTTTCTGTGCCATACATTCTAAATTACTTTTCTGCTAAATATCTTCGGACCGCCACTTCGCTTTGCTTTTGGCTTTTCCGCACCTTCTCCTTTTTCATCATGTGCGTGCTTTGCATCTTTTGAACCGCCCTTTTTCTTTTTTGGTTTCTCGTCTTTCTTTTTCTTTTTTGTAATTATAGTAAATCGCTTTGCTTTCGGCTCACGCACACCAAGCTCAATTGTTACATGACATGTCTTTTTTTGTATCTGGCTTACACTTCCGCGTGCACGAGGTGTCCATCGTGATGTCATGGGACCATTATCCACGATGATGTTCTTCACATAAAGCGTGTCTGGGTTAAGTTTATTATTGTGTGTTGCATTTGCAACCGCACTACGCAAAAGACGTAAAAGATAATCACGCGTGCGATGTGGCGACAAAATAAGTTGTCCCTCGGCTTCATTTACCTGGAGACCCTTAATAATGTTCGCGTAAATACGCGCTTTGCGCGGTGACATCCTCATGTATTTCAATTTTGCGATAATGGTCTCCATATTCGTTATTATTTTTTCGTCACCGGAGTTGCGGCAGGAGCTGCTGTTTTTGTCTTTTCCAAATCACGTTGCATCTTTCCACCATGCTTCACGAATTTACGTGTAAGCGAGAATTCGCCAAACCTGTGGCCAATCATATCCTCGCCCACTGTTACTTCAATGAAGTCCTTCCCGTTGTGTATGCCAAACGTAAATCCAACCATTTCTGGAGAAATTTCTGAATCACGAGACCACGTCTTTACGACGGTGTGATCGCCATGCTTCATGGTGGAGATTTTCTTTAGGATATTCGGGTCTACCCAGGGACCTTTTCGTGTTGAACGGCTCATAATTGTTTATTTAATGCGGTGATTAGTATATCTGTAATGCACGTATCTGACAACTTTTATTTCTTTCTGCGCGATACGATAAGTTTTGACGACCATTTCTTCTTGTTACGAGTCTTTCGTCCTCCCGTAATCTTGCCCCATTTCGTCTTTGGACGCTTCGTACCACGTTGCGTACTACCTTCTCCACCACCGTATGGATGATCGCGCGGGTTCATAGCTTTACCACGAACTGTCGGACGAATGCCGAGCCAACGCGAATGTCCAGCTTTACCACCCACCACAAGGTTGTGTTCAATGTTTGAAACCTGGCCGATTGTTGCATAACAATCCCAAGAAACTTTACGTACTTCACCCGATAACATCTTCAAGTGTGTATAACCATCTTCGTTTGCGAGTACCTGGACTGACGAACCAGCAGAACGCGCCATCTGCCCACCCTTGCCTGGCGCAAGTTCAATGTTGTGTATGAATGTACCTACTGGCATACGCTTCAATGAGGTGCGGTTGCCCGATGTGAAATCAGCGGTTTCCGACGCAATGATAATATCATCCACCTTCATTCCGTGCGGTGCCAAAATATATTTGCGATCACCATCCTTATAGCTTATACGCGCGATAAATGCAGTGCGATATGGATCGTATTCAATTGACTCAACTTTTCCCGGAACACCAAATTTTTTCTGTACAAAATCAACTTCTCTGTAGATTTTCTTGTTGCCTCCTCCCTGGTGACGCATTGTGATGCGACCCTGTGAATTACGTCCCGCCCTATTGCTCCTACCACGCGTAAGTGACTTTAAACGCGTCACACCTTTTGTGAGCGTTCCATAGTCCACTACGGTCATGTGCCTGCGCGATTGAGTTGTTGGCTTATACTGTTTCATGTTATGCGATTTCTATTTTATCGCCCTCTTTCAAAGTTACGTATGCCTTTTTGGATATCTCTGCTTTTCCACGGCGACCGCGGAAAGTTTTTACCTTGCCTTTGTTCACAAGCATATCCACGTCAACCACTTTTACGTTGTATCTGCGTTGTACCTCTTCCTTAACAAGGATTTTATTCGCAGAATTTTCCACAATAAATACGTACTGATTTTTCGCATGCAAACTATATGCTTTCTCGCTTGCGTGTGGACGTTTAATAACACTCTGGATAACAGAATGCGCGGCACCGTGCGTAGATTTCTTTGCGGGCGCAACCGAAACCTCGGTTTTCACTTCCTTTTGCTCGTCTTTAGTTTTAAAAATATTCATTGCCGTGTTCGTTATTTCGATTTAGACAATTCTTCTACCGCGCCCTTTTCAATCATCACATGCTTGTGCAATATTACATTTTTTGCGTTCAATTCGCTCGCGTGCGTGATTTCCACCTTCGGAATGTTTCTTGCTGAGAGGAAAAGTGATTTGTTTTCGTTGCTAGACACAAAAAGAATGCTCTGCTTTTTATCAAAGAAGTTCTTCAGCATACCCGCTACATCTTTTGTCTTTCGTGTATTAAATTCCAATGAATCAACGATGAGCACTTCGCCATCAGTAAGTTTCTTTGACAATACCGATGCAAGCGCGCCACGCTTCATCTTTTTATTTATCTTTTTTGAAAAATCTCGTTCTGCTTTTGGACCATGCGACACACCACCACCCTTCCAAATTGGAGAACGGGTAGAACCTGCGCGCGCATTTCCTGTGTGTTTTTGTTTGTATGGCTTCTTACCACCACCACTTACATCACCGCGACCACGCGCAACCGCAATTACTTTACGGATATTTGCATCATACGCGACGATCACCTGATGCACGAGATCAGGGTTCCATTTTGCGCCAAAAAGCGGTTTCGGCAATTCTACCGTTCCTACCTTTTTATGCTCCTGGTTGTAAATGTCGGTTGTCATAATTCTTATTTTCTAAGTTCTATTGCACCACCACGATTCCCAGGAACCGCGCCACGGACCAATACGATTTTTTCTTCTGGTTTCAATTCCGCAACCATAAGATTTTTTACGGTCACTCGGCGATTACCTGTGTGTCCCGCCATTTTTCTTCCCGGAAGCACGCGCTGTGGCGCTGTTGGACCGATAGAACCTGGTGCGCGAAGACGGTCTTTCTGACCATGTGACTTAGGACCGCCATGAAAACCGTGACGCTTCACCACGCCCTGAAATCCTTTTCCACGGCTTGTGCCAGATACAATTACTAATTCGCCGTCTTTCAACGACGCAAAAAGTGCGTCAATATCGCCCTTTTCGCAAAGAAGCGGGGTTACTGGAATTACCTTTCCGTCCTTCCAGATTTGGGACATTCTCAATTTTTTTGCAATTACTTTTTCCATGTTAAATGAAAACAACAAGGTTCAAGCCCTGTTGTTTTCGGTAGAAAAAATCTGGCTAAACCTTACCTATCGTAAATTACTCTTCAATTAAAGTCAATCCCGTTAGAGACTTAAGTCAACAAATCTTTTGTTGAATTGAGGTTGTTCATGCTGGGTAAAAAATATTGATACCCGTACAGCTTATTGCCTCTAACAGGATCAATACTTTTTCTACGCACTTAGCCCATTTTAATCTCAACATCAACTCCAGCGGGAAGATTCAAATTGGTTAATGACTCAATAATCTTCTGCTGAGGATTCATAATATCAATAAGGCGTTTGTGCACGCGAAGTTCAAATTGATCTACCGATTTTTTGTGTACAAATGTTGAACGGTTCACGGAATATTTCCTGAACTCTGTAGGCAAGGGAATTGGGCCGATTACGTCCCCACCTTGTCGCTTGATTGCCTCAACAATCTGCCTCACGGAACTATCAATGAGTTTCGCATCGTATGATTTAATACGAAGGCGCAATTTTTCTTTTTGAAGTTGCTCGTCTCTTTTTGCCATTTATAGGTATACCATGCGACTCATGCCCCCGAAGGGGCATGAATGTAGGGTTTTAATTACTTAAGAATTTTTACTACCGCACCCGCACCAACGGTCTTGCCTCCTTCACGAATTGCAAAACGCTGTTTCTCTTCAAGCGCAACTGGCGCAATAAGTTTCACAGTGATGCCGACCGTATCGCCAGGCATAACCATTTCAACTCCTGCCGGTAAAACTACTTCACCGGTAACGTCTGTGGTACGAATGTAGAACTGCGGTTTGTAACCTTTGAAGAACGGAGTGTGACGTCCACCTTCCTCCTTGGAAAGAACATACACCTCTGCTTCAAATTCTGTGTGCGGGGTTACGGAACCAGGCTTAGCAATAACCTGACCGCGTTCAATGTCGTCCTTCTTCAAACCACGAAGAAGAATACCAACGTTATCTCCTGCTTGCGCATCATCAAGAAGCTTCTGGAACATTTCTATTCCGGTTACTACTGTCTTCTGCGTAGGCTTCAAGCCAATGATTTCAACTTCCTCGTTTACCTTCAACATACCGCGCTCTACGCGACCCGTGCAGACGGTACCGCGACCTTCGATTGAGAAAATGTCCTCAATGGGCATAAGGAACGGCTTTTCGGTTTCGCGAACTGGCTCAGGGATGAAGTCATCAACAGCTTGCACAAGATCCAAAATTGGCTTCACCGCAGGATCATCAAGCGTCTTTGCTTCAAGCGCTTTCAATGCAGAACCGCGAATAATCGGGGTTGCATCACCATCGTAGTTGTACTTCTTCAAAAGTTCGCGGATTTCTGATTCCACGAGATCCAACATTTCAGGATCATCAACCATATCAACCTTGTTCAAGAAGACCACGATTTTCGGCACACCAACCTGGTAGGCCAAAAGGATGTGCTCTCTTGTCTGGGGCATAGGACCATCAGTTGCAGCAACCACGAGAATTGCGCCATCCATTTGGGCGGCACCCGTAATCATGTTTTTGATGTAATCCGCGTGTCCCGGCGCATCAATGTGCGCATAGTGACGCTTCACTGACTCATACTCCGAGTGGTGGAGCGCGATTGTAATACCGCGTGCCTTTTCCTCAGGTGCGTTGTCAATGTTAGCGACCCCCTCTTCTTTCTTTGCAAGACCCTTCATAAAAAGGATGTGCGTAATTGCCGCAGTAAGAGTGGTCTTTCCGTGGTCAACGTGACCGATGGTACCAATGTTTACGTGTGGCTTGGTACGTTCAAATTTTGCTTTTTCTGCCATATGTTTTTGCTTTTTTGTTTGTTTTTTTCGACCTGTTTAGGTTTATTTCAAGCAAGGATAATTCTTACCTATTCCTCAAAAAAAGTCAACCCTGTATACAACGTAGCCCCCTCTCCAAGTAAAAAAGGCCGCCCCGCCAAACGGCAGAGCGGAATAATTGAATGAAAACCTTACAATTCGTACACCTCCAACTTGTTCTCGGTATTCAGGCGTCCACAAAAGTTTCGGTGAAACTTCTTATACTCCCTTGTTTCATCCAAAAAGAGGATGCTAGCCATGCCATACTGCCATCTACCATCCACACAATGAACCTGACAGGTTGCATTCACACGAACACGTTCGTCAAATACGATGTCCAGCGCAACGAGCTGACGCCCTCGCGCATCATTGCCTTGAATTTCCGAGCTTTCGTATCTTGCTCTAAAATTTCCATTTTGCTGAATTTTTTCTAACTGCTGAAGCGCGACGCTTACGATACGCGTTGCGAAAGTAGCCGCCTCATTTACAAATGACATTTCGTTTCCCACAACGCCTCCTTTCTGAAAGAAATATTGGGAATGAACAATTTGAATATCGCATACGCTTGAGCTAGATGCAAGTACAAAAATACCCCGCATACGCGGGGCATTGAAATTTATTGGCTATCCTTCTGCCACTTTTTTGGTCTTATTTTTTGAATCTGGTCTTCCCAATCACCAGGAGTGTAGAGAATCAATAGTGTTCCCACAATACCTGTCTTCTTGGTCCACCGGCCTACACATTCAAGCACCTGCCACCCTTCAAAATATGCAGAAACTCTGTAACAAGCGTTCATTGATGACAACATAAAGAGGTTGCACTCAAGGGAAAGGGAACTGTTATGGTACGCCAACAACGCAACCCCTACGCCCTTTTTATCCGTGCAATGAGTTGTAATTTCACCGTTGCCCATAAGAAGATTGATGCATCGGGTTAGAAGTACGTCTATGCGCCTGTGTGTAAGATTTTTAATCTTGTCTGCCAGCACGCTCATTTTCTCTGCGAGTGCGCTTTGCATAAGCTCCAACTCCTCAATCTTTTTGCGCGCTTTCATGTGCGACCCACTCATTGTGAAATAACTAATATGAGTTATATAAAGTAAACGATTATTTGTCAAACTCATCCATCAAAATACCGCCACTATAGTTAACTATAGTGGCGGTATTTTTTATTCTCGCGTTATTATGTTCGCGGAATAAACTTGAATGTCTTCAAAATTACATTTACAAAATCATTTTTTTCAAATGGTAAGCTTCCCAAACTTGCTGTGAACACAATGTCTTGTGTGTCAGAAAGCGGAATAATCGCATGTGTGTAGTGTGTTGAGCTAATTATGCCCTCCTCACCCTTACATTTATCATGCTCCACAATATCCATCGTTTTTCCATCTATGGTAAGCGAGGTTCGCGCAAATGATTTACATTGAGATGCCTCGGAATACTGAACGAACGAGTCCTTGTCGTATACTTGAAATTTAATAAATTTTCCGTTGCCAAGGTAGGCAATGTTTGAATCCTGTAATTTCACGCTCACCGTTGTCGCAACCGAGCTACTTGATGATGCGAGAGTCACCGTTGATAGTGCAGGATACTGAAATGCAAATCCATATTTCTCGCTCGTGTATGTTTTCCATGCTGTTGGCTGTGATATATCACTCACCTTTTTTACAGTTGAGGTTGCGGAACGGGTGATGACGGGCGCAGAAGGCGTAGGAGTTGAAGTCGTGACAGCTTGTTCTATCTGCCCATCATTCCTTGGTACCACCTTCTTTGCAATCATTGTATATGCGCCAATCGCAATACCGATGATTGCTAAGACCACCACCACTTGTATCAATACTGATTTCTTTTTATCCATACGAATCATTATAAACATTGCACAACGATTTTCAAATATAAAAATTCCCCGCGCTTGGTGCGGGGAGATTGTTAATTATGAGGAAGTGTTTTCGGATTCTGGAATAAGCTCGTAGAGCTCAGCCATCTTGCGCAATGCGGTATGCGATTCCACGCTTCCGATTGGAACACGTAAACGCAATAGATGCCAGTCCTCAATCGTAGTGCAAAAGCTCATCCACTTTTCAAGCGCTTCTTCTTGCTCTTCACTTCTATCAAGTGAGCGTTCGTATGCCAGTCGCGCCTTTTCGAGCGTAGACGCTCTTTTTATCCACTTCGCAGAAATTTCCTGCCACTTCACTCGCAGCGCATTCTTCTCAGGACTGTTGGGAGGGCACTCGCGGGACACGCGCCACATTTGATCGTAGGTAAACGCGCCCCGAACCGCCTTCATGGCAATCTCGCACCATTTCTCAATGGCGGCTTGTTTTGCGATGGTACGCACGCCAACCATTTGGTCTGGAGTGAGGCTTAAGGCCCACATTATTTCCTTGTACTCGGAGGCGGTTTCGATTCTTTTCAAAGAAATCGCAACCCATTGCTCCAGAATGATTTGTTGGCGATATACCCCGTAACTGGACGTGTCGTCAGAACCGTTTGTATATGCTCGACAGCAATTTAATTCATGTTCGGGTTGAAACGGCCAAGCATCAGAAAGGCCCAACATATCAGTAAATGCTGCGACGGAAATCCCCGTCATCTTTTCAGGGCCCGAAAAATTTTTCATTACCTTCCTCCTTATAGCTATTAAGAGCTGTTCCAAAAATACAACACACAAAAAAATGTGTCAAGATTATTTCTCATCTATAATACAGCGCCGGCTATAGCACAGCGCTGTATTATCAGTTACTTATATTTTTACCGACTGTTATTTTTTCTGTCTCCCTTCAATCACGGCTATTGCCACATTGCCTGGGACTTCTTCGTAGTGCGAGAATTCCATACTGAAACTTCCACGACCCTGTGTCATTGAGCGAAGCGTTGTCACGTAGCCAAACATTTCAGCCATCGGACACGTTGCATCAATCACGCGAAGATTACCTCTCTCACCCATCGCGGAAATTTTCGCTCTTCGTGAACTAAGGTCTCCCGTGATGTCGCCCAAGAAATTTGCGGGCGCGATTGCCTGCACCTTCATAACAGGTTCCAAGAGTATGAGCTTTGCTTGCTTCGTTGCTTCCTGGAATGCCATTGAGCCCGCAATCTTAAACGCAAATTCTGATGAGTCAACTTCATGAAATGATCCATCGTAGAGTGTGACCTTCACGTCTACCACTGGATACCCGGCAAGCACACCACGCGCAACTGTTTCTTCAATACCCTTTTTAACCGGGTTAATAAATTCTTTTGGAATTGAACCGCCCTTAATATCGTCCACGAATTCAAATCCTCCACCGCGTTCCAATGCTTCTACCCTAAGCTTCACATGTCCGTACTGACCCTTACCACCGGACTGTTTGATATATTTACCTTCCGCATCTCCCTTGCCCTTGATAGTTTCCTTATAGGCAACCTGCGGACGCCCCACATTTGCTTCCACATTAAATTCGCGCTTCATACGCTCCACAAGCACCTCAAGGTGAAGTTCACCCATGCCCGCGATAATTGTTTCTCCGGTTTCCACATCTCCGTGCACTTTAAATGTCGGGTCTTCTTCTGCAAGCTTGTGCAACGCAAGACCCATTTTTTCTTGGTCCGCTTTTGTTTTTGGCTCAATACGAATTGCGATAACGGGCTCCGGGAACACGATGCGCTCCAAAATTGTCGGATGCTCAGGATCAGTCAAACTATCTCCCGTCGTCGTGTCTTTCAAACCCACGAGCGCGCCGATATCGCCTGCATAAATTTCTTCTACTTCTTCTCTGTGGTTTGCGTGCATGCGCACAATACGACCAATGCGTTCCTGTTTATTTTTCGTGGCATTCAATACATAACTACCCCTCTTCAATGTGCCTGAATAGACGCGAAAAAATGTGAGCGAACCCACAAACGGATCGGTTGCAATCTTGAATGCGAGTGCGGTCAATGGCTCGTTATCATCAGGATGATGAAATTCTTCTGCGTGCGTCTCGGAATTTATACTCTTCATCGGAGGCAAATCAATAGGAGACGGAAGATAATCAATAACTGCGTCCAACATAAATTGCACACCTTTGTTCTTGAGTGCTGAACCTGCAAGCACTGGAACAATTTTCACTGCGAGTGTCGCCGCGCGAAGCGCTTTCTTGAGTTCGGCAAGTGTCGGCTCTATGCCATCCAAAAACTTTGCGATAAGCACATCATCCGTTTCAGAAATCTTTTCAATAAGTTCGTGGCGCTTCTTGTCCACCAATTCCTTCATATCATCGGGAATCGGAACCTCAACCGTGCGCTCTCCGCGCTCTCCCTCAAACTTGTATGCCTTCTTCTCCATTAGGTCTACGACGCCACTTAAATTTTCCTCAATTCCAATTGGCAATTGTATTGGAATTGCATTCGGAGTAAGACGCTCAATTATAGAATTAAAACTGTTTTCAAAATTCGCACCCATACGATCAAGTTTGTTGATGAAGCAAATGCGCGGTACACCGTACTCGTCTGCATAGCGCCAGTTTGTTTCCGACTGCGGTTCCACACCAGACACGCCATCAAACACGACGACCGCGCCATCAAGCACGCGGAGTGAACGCTTCACCTCAACGGTAAAGTCAATGTGTCCGGGTGTATCAATGAGGTTAATGCGATACTCAAATTCTTTTTTCTTATCTGCGGGCACATAGGTTGGCGTCCAAAAGCAAGTTGTCGCAGCCGATGTAATCGTAATACCGCGCTCTCGCTCCTGGTCCATCCAATCCATAATCGCCTCGCCTTCGTGTACCTCGCCTATTTTGTGCGACACGCCTGTATAAAAAAGCACGCGCTCCGATACGGTTGTTTTTCCCGCATCAATGTGAGCGATGATTCCAATATCTCTTACTTTTTCAATTGGGTATTCTCTTGGCATAAATTTGTTTTGGTATGTTTTGTGATTCTTAAAAAATCGGCTCTCTTATGAGAGCCGAGCCCTTGCTGACTCTTTTAAGACGATGAACGCATGAGTGATGCAAATGCTCTATTCGCTTCGGCCATGCGATGCGTGTCCTGCTTCTTTTTGATTGCGGTTCCTTCGTTCTTTGACGCGAGAATGAGTTCTTCTGCGAGACGCTCACCCATCGGCTTTCCCTTTTTTGCCTTTGCCGCCTTGATTATCCAATGTGTTGCGAGAAAAAACTGGCGTTCTGGACGAACTTCTCGAGGAATCTGGTAGTTTGCACCACCAATACGCTTTGAAACAACTTCCAAAAGCGGATTAGCGTTTTCCAATGCTTTTTCAAATATGTGAATCGGATCTTCTTTCGTTGTTTCCTTGATGGACTCCAACGCGGAATAGACAACTTTTTCAGCCGCTGCTTTTCTACCGTCTTCCATTATGTAGTTAATAAAACGACCGATGTCCGTGCGATTGGTTTTCGTGTCAGGTACAAATGCTTTCTTTTTAAAATATCCTTGCTTTCTCATAAATTAATTATTTTGCCTTTTTCTTCTTTGCTCCATACTTTGACCTCTGTGCGGTGCGGTCCACGCCCGATGTATCAAGAACACCGCGAACAATGTGATAACGCACACCCGGAAGGTCTTTTACACGACCGCCACGCAAGAGCACCACAGAGTGTTCCTGAAGGTTGTGTCCCTCACCAGGAATGTATGCCGTAACTTCAGAGCCATTTGTGAGACGCACGCGCGCAACCTTACGAAGCGCCGAGTTCGGCTTCTTCGGAGTTGTGGTGAACACCTTAAGACACACGCCGCGCTTAAACGGTGATGCGGAAACTACTGGACGATTTTGAATGTAGTTAAAATAAAAACTAAGACCTGGGGTCTTATCCTTTGCCTTTTTGCTCGTCCTTCCGCTCTTAATAAGTTGTCTAATAGTTGGCATAAAAACAGCCCTCAGTATAAATGGTGTCCGAAAAAACGTCAACTCCGACGACGAGGTCGGAGTTAATAGCTCTTTTCTACTAAGCAATTCCTGAAAATAATCGGAATACCCAGAGAATCGCGGGAACGATAAGCTCAACGCCGAAAAACACGAATGCGAGAAAAATGAAAAGTCCGTAGCGTTCCAAGAACACACGCACCGAATACATTGACCTTGGCAGAAATGCGAAGAGCACACCCGAACCATCAAGTGGTGGAATCGGCACAAGATTGAATATTGCGAGTGCCACGTTCGTAATTACGATGATGCTGAAAAGCCCGATGAGCGCGGTAGACCAATTGGTTGGTGGCACAAGCGCGAGCGCGCGAATAAGCATTCCGAAAATAAATGCGAGTGTGATATTACTCAAGGGCCCCGCGGCTGAAACATATGCCGTATCGCGATCAGGGTTTCTAAAATTGCGTGGATTGATGGGTACGGGTTTTGCCCACCCGAATACTACCCCGCCTGGGATTAGTGCCATAAGAAGTGGAAAAATTATAGAACCGAATAAATCAATGTGGCGAATGGGGTTTAGGGTTAAGCGTCCCGCTCGACGAGCCGTATCATCTCCAAATCGTTCTGCCACAAATCCGTGCGAGATTTCGTGTACCACAACGGAAAATACGAGCACAATGATTTTAAAAATAAATAGTATTGCTTCCATGCGTGTTTTTACTATATCACAATAAGCGAATTGGTATAATGAATGTATATGGATAATAACAAAACACTTCTCACGATTCTCGTCATTTTCGTGCTCATCTCAATCGTCAGTTTTTATGTCGCGTTTGATAAGATTGCAACACTTGGAACCACGGTAAGCAACTTAGAATTGGTTAACCAGATTAAAAATAAGTTGAGCGACACCACGACCAATACGCCCGCGCCATCCACCGCACCCGCGACCACGGACCAATCAACACAAACAAGTCAGCTGGTAGCGAGTGCGACAGATGTGATTGCAAAAATTTCAACCGCGATTATTTTTGATGTAAATTCAAGCTCCACACTTCTTCCACAGGCAAGCACAACAATTACAATAGAAAATGTGAGTAAATTGAAAGATGGCACGCTTACAGCGGACATCAAAGCATTCACAAGCAATGCCTCATCCTATACCGCGATAGACCCTAAGTCGTTATTTTGGATTATCAATGTGGATGGCTCCGATGAGTTAGCAACTGATGCAAAAGGACAGTTTAGTTCTATGCCCCCCAAGAGCTCGGTATCTGTCCAGGTTATCTTCAAGCCCACATCCGACCGTAACTCATATATCTTCCAAGTAGGCACAGGCGATGATACAAAATTCTACGAGTTTGATTTCGCAAAGAAGAGCTATAAAGAGACAATTATTGGTTAGGAGCTAGCCCCAACCGTAGCGTCGGACCTGCCTGCCGGCAGGCAGGGTTGACTCGTTTTGATTCAGAGGTTAGAATACCAAAACTATGCGCGCATGCGAAAAGTGTAAAAAATCATCAAAGGGCGGTAGTACCCGAAAACTTCTTCGCGGTCATTATAATCCGACCACCTATAGCAAAAAGAAAGCCAATCTCCAATGGACAGGTCTTTTAATTAAGGGCAAACGCTCTTATGTCTGTACACAGTGCCTCCGAACACTCAGCAAAACAAAGTAACTTAAAACCGCCCATCGACAAGCTCAGGGCGGTTTTTTGTTTCACAACCACGTATTTCTGTGACTTATTTGTTTTCCCTTTTATAATTTTTGATTCCAGAATACAAAAGCCAAATGCCAGTGCCGTATATTAAAATAGGGACCAAATTAGCACCGACAACCTGGGCCCCAGACCCCAACACAAATCCGTAATTTTCGCTAATTAGTTGCCAAAGCACCAAAACTAAACCAAAATTAATTTTTGTTGTTGGCTTTTTTGGCGAAGAGAAAAAATTCTGTTTTTTATTATCATCCATACTCTATTTGTTTTGTTAGAACGACCTTTCATAATGGCTTGTCATTTGTCGGGATGCTGGGAATCGAACCCAGACTACAAGACCCCCAGCCTTGCATACTACCATTATACGACACCCCGAACTCACAGCGTTTAGTATACACAGATTTTTATGCTTGTGAAATAAATATGAAAAGAACGCCTTTGCAGGCGCCCTTTCCAGTTGTTTTACCAACTGCGATCCAGCTTTTTAGAATTCCGGCTAGAAGTCAAGTGGGTTTCCTCTGCATAGTATCCAGGACGAACCAGCGATATAACACAATTGTGGAATCCCTTTGTATAATTTTGAGCCGAATTCTATTAAACAGGATCTACTTATAGTATAGCATTATTTTTATCACTTTTTGCCCTCGCTTGGGGATACCTCGACGTTGCTCGGTACAGGCACCTCGACGTTGCTCGGTACAGGTAATTAACGCCGATAAAACCTAGCTATTTCCGAGTATATGGCCGAGGTCCACATCATAGAGAGTTATCTCGTTAATGTGGTGATATTTTATTAATTCTTCTTCCTTAAACCACACCCTCATTTCTCTTTCCGCCTCCTCTGTCGCATCCGAACAATGTATAAGGTTGCGTACACATCGTCCATCCACGTTAGATATCGCATACGAATCAATGGTAAGATCACTCCGAATCGTTCCCACATCTGACGTGAGCGGTTCCGTGCCTCCCACAAGTTTTTTGACGATTCCAACTGCCTGGTTACCCTCCAAAGACATTGCGAGCACGGGGCCTGATGTTAAAAATGTTATAAGTCTATCAGAAACAATTCTGCCGTATTCAACCGCGGATTTTTCTATCGGCAACCCTTTCTCTTTTCTTTCATTTATCGTACGCTCACCAACTTTCTCACACCACACATCGTCCTTGCCGTAATGTGCGATGGATTGTTCCCGAGTCGGTACCAAAAATTTGAATGCGACAAACTTTAGACCGGTTCGCTCCAAGCGATGTACTATCTCACCTATCAAACTGCGCTGAACGCCATCAGGCTTTATGAGTACAAATGTTCTTTCTTCTTTTTGGTGTGCCATACTATTTTTTCTTTTCTTTTATTGTTATGTGTAGTTCTCGCAACTGTTCTTCGGAAACATCACTTGGCGCGTCCATCATCAAGTCCCTCCCATCACCCGTCTTCGGGAATGCGATGACCTCACGGATGTTCGCCTCATTTTCCAAAATCATCATCAAGCGATCCATACCCCACGCGATGCCTCCGTGCGGTGGCGCGCCGAAATCAAATGCTTCCAACATATGTCCGAAATTCTTTTCAATTCGGTCATTATTGAATCCCATTATGTGGAATACCTCGCGCAATGCATCCGAACGATGATTGCGAATACTTCCTCCGCCAATCTCCCATCCATTCAGTGCGATATCATACTGCGTGGTAAGAATCTCTCCGATGTTTTTATTTGCAAGTAAGTCCTCCATAAATTCGGGTTTCGGCGCGGAAAAAGGATTGTGTGTGAATGTCCAAACTTCGCTAGAAGTTTGTGGTGAGCCTGTCGAACCACTTTTCACCCCTTCTACAGATTCGACAAGCTCATCGCGAGCGAGCTCAGGGTGAGCTTCATTGCCTTTGGCAACTCGCTCAAAAAATGGAAAATCAATTATCCAGCAGAATGCGAGAAGATTTTTGTCATTTTTATCTTCGCGCAAGTCAGGCCTATCGTTTCCATGCTTTTCCATTGCATTCTTATAGGTAATGCGCGGGAACGGAATCTCCTGAATCTTCTTCTCTGGATAAAGCTCTTTTACAAGTTTAATCAAAAGCTCCTCGTTTATTGCTATTACGTCCTCGCGTTCCACAAAGCTCATCTCAAGGTCTAACTGTGTAAACTCGGGCTGGCGGTCTCCGCGCGTATCCTCATCCCTAAAACAACGCGCAAGCTGGAAATACCTATCTATTCCGGAAACCATCAGCAACTGCTTGTATTGCTGTGGTGATTGTGGAAGCGCATAAAACTTACCCTCCTGAATACGAGATGGCACAAGATAATCACGCGCACCCTCGGGCGTTGATTTGGAAAGTATTGGGGTCTCAACTTCCACAAAATTATTTGCGCTCAAAAAATTGCGAACCAGTTGAAATACTTTTGCGCGCATTCTCAAATTCTTCTGCATCCTTGCGCGACGCAAATCTACATAGCGATATTTCATTCGGCTCTCCTCACCAATCTCAAGTCCGTCACCCTGCACTTCAATAGGCGGTGTTTTTGCTTCGGACAAAACTTCCAAATCCGTCGCAACGATTTCAAATGCGCCCGATGCAAGATTTTTATTTATTAATCCCTCGGGGCGTTTCTGAATGGTACCCGTAAGTTTAATCACCCACTCGGAACGCAATGCGCTCGCCTTTTCGTGAAGCTCTGCGTTGTTCGGCAAAAAAACCACCTGTGCCAAGCCCGTCCAATCACGAAAGTCTATAAAAATAAGTTTGCCGTGGTCACGACGAATGTCCACTGAACCCATGAGGACTATTCCCTCACCTACATGCTCTCCAATATCTCGTGTAAGTATTCGCATAACAAATGGATAATACCATAGAAAAATACGAGTATCAAAATCTCGCCTATTTACTTCGTGGCGTTGTAGAGTGCGAGGATTTCGGAGGCAGAAAGGGCGCGGTTGTAGATGCGAACGTCGTCGATAGAACCGTTCATGAATACGGAAGTTCCCATCGCATTACCTATATCTAACGACCAGTTGCTTTGAATCGCCCCGCCATAGGTTAGGGTTATGGTGCTTGAAAAATTATTGTTAATATATACCTTACACGATATGTTATCAGCACACGAAAGACCAACGAATTGCCATACTCCAGTTGTAACGGTGGATGTTGAATAAACATCGGCGGTGCTGTTTCTGAATGTAATAACACCACTAGTAATTTTGATTAGTAAACCATAATCATATGCAGTCCCGTCTTGTCCTTTTGTCAAAACCGACATCAAAGAGGATGTTGTAGTTGGGTTTATCCACGCAGTCATTGAAATTGGGTTTAAAATTTTCAAAGCATTGGTACTAGAAACATTCACATGGTTATCCGTCCCATTGAAACTCCCTGCATAGGCGCCGACTCTTCCCCCAACCCACTGGCTCCCTAATGTTCCCGCCCACGTCCCACTCGCGTTGTGGCCCGAGTAATCATAGACCTTGGTTCCCGTTCCTTCATTGAATGTCCAATATCCCACTAGAGATGGGTCTCCATAATCAATGGGGGCAAGCGTGAGGGAGGAGCCTGATTCATAGAGACCTGTATAGATGCCTCCATCCTTGGATGCACGGTCTGCAGAGCCTCCTAGCTTGTATTTTGCTGATTCAAAAGGGGTAGCAACCTCATATTTCTGACCACTCGGGGTATATGTATAGTAGTTGCCTGATGAGGTGGTATTTACGGGGTCAATGGGGAGGACAGAGAAGGGAGCTCCTGTTGCCATACTACTTAGGGAGAGAGGCATCCAGCCTGTGCCATCTACCTTCCTGTATGTGGAGGTAGAGGAGCATGCATAGGAGTATCCTGTGGGGAGGGTAGGGAGACCTAGATTCGCACATGTGTTTGAGGTATCAGGGATAGAGACATATACTATGCTTGAAGAACCTGTGAAGCCTCCTGGTTGATCTATGGTATAGAGGCTCATTGCGGTAGAGATGGCTGCAAAGTCAGACATTCTACTTGAATCTCTTGATTGTTTGATGAGCTCTGCAGGGTTTAGGACTACTACGACAGCCACAGAGAGGATGGCGAGGATGCCTATGACGATAAGGAGCTCTACGAGGGTAAAACCCTTCTCTAGGGTTTTACCCTGAGCTTTGCTTGTGGTGAGTTTATCGAACTGTCGAACCATAAAGGCAGATGAGAATGAGTTGTATTTAGAAATCTTTTTCATGTATCCGAAACTTCGTGTCTAATTACTTTTATTTATTATACACCTCATAGAATAGAATATCTAAATAAAAATCCACCAACGCGCGTTGGGGGATTTTTCAGCGTTAATTTGTTTTAATGCGCATTCCATAGAACGAGCACCAAACGAACGCGAGCGTATTGAAGAAGACAACAGAGAAAATGTTGAATATTCCATTCTGTGCAAATTTCGTGCAAATCTCAACAACTTTCTTAGAATCCTCAAGAGACGCTTTCGCTTGCGTATCATCCAATTTAATTTTTGACTTACCGCGCGATAGGCACCACGAACACCATAAATACCGCGGTTATCGATGCTACTATCACCGATACTTTACTCATAGATTTAAATTATTTTTTTGCTTTTTTATTTTATTTCTTCTTCTGTCGGCTCAATCGTCGCGACACCGCCCTCTTGCGTCGCATCGGGATTTGCCTGTGAGCGCACGTCTATCTTCCAACCCGTAAGCTTTGCTGCAAGGCGCACATTCTGCCCGCCCCTGCCAATCGCGAGCGAAAGTTGGTCATCAGGAACAAGCACTCGCGCTTCGTGACGATCCGATATCTCAACCAATTTTGCCTTCGCGGGTGAAATTGCATTTCCGATAAATTTTGCTGGGTCATCAGACCACTCAATAATATCTATCTTCTCGTTGCCAAGTTCGTTTGTAACCGCCATAACGCGCGTTCCGCGCTGACCAACCGCAGAACCAACCGGGTCAACGCCCTCTTCTTTTGATGCAACCGCAATCTTACTGCGACTTCCGGGTTCGCGCGCAATTTGTTTTATCAGAACTATGCCGTCTGCGATTTCGGGAACTTCAAGTTCAAATAATTTTGATACAAATTTTGGATGCGCGCGACTAAGCACTATACCTGGATGACGAACGTCTTGCTGAACCGATGCGACATAAAACCGCATTCTGTCACCCACGCGATAATGTTCACCAGGGAGTCCGTCGCCATGAAACATCACACCAATTGCGCGGCCAAGGTCCACATATACATTCCCGCGGTCAAAACGCTGGACGATACCGCTTACGATTTCGCCCTGTCTTCCTGCAAATTCTTCCTGCACAGATGCGCGTTCCGCGTCGCGAATATTCTGCAATACCACTTGCTTTGCGGTCTGTGCTGCGATTCTGCCAAAATCGGAATGTGATTCCAAAGGAAATTCAAGCTCCTCATCAAGCTCAGCGTCCTTCTTTATTTTTTTTGCGTCTGCCAAAAAAATGTGGCGGTCCGCATTGTAGCGCGGGAGCGCCTCGCCTTCTTCCACTTCGGGCATCTCTCTTCGTTCCACTCTGCTTCGAAATTCTTTCACGTCTGCCTCAGTTTCTTCTACTTCCTCCACGATACGAACCTGCTCTGGGTCCACCACGGTCTTCACCTGCCAAAATTTCAACCCGCCTGTCTTAGGTTCAAATTTTGCGCGAATCACTTCACCTCTTTTTCTATATTCTTTTTTGTACGCAGCCGCGATTGCTGCCTCAATTGCGCCAATAACCCGCTCCGCAGAAATTCCTTTCTCGGTTGCAATCTGCTGAACTGCCGCACCTAATTCTTTTATATTCATTTTTGGGTTTTGTTTAAAATTGAATCCCGCTCTAGGCGGGACTTACGACTTCAAAAGTAGTATACCAGATTCGTTTCTTTACGCAAGGTATTAAAAAATGTAATTAAAAAGCCCCCGCAAACGCAGGGGCTTGAAAATCAAACGAAGAATCGTACGTCATCCCATCTATCCTCTCCGTCATCCTCAAGCGGGGATTTGACGTCGTAAAAACCATGCACGCCGATTCCTTCGAAGTGATCCATGACCAGATTCATATCCACCCAGACCGAGACCAGACGACCACGGGAACGGACGCAAAATATATTCGAACTATCCCCACCAGTGCGTAAAATCTTTTTTTCTTCTTTCTTCATACGCCGATCATGCGCGATACAAAAAGCAAGTGTCGCGATGAATTCTCTCGGCGTAAAAATATTTTCCGCCGTTCGGGCATACGCCTCGGAAGGCGTCATATCCTTCGCAAAATCTGCGCCGTAGATTGTCCCCGTAAGAGGGGGGACGACGGAGGGAACGTAACGCAGGACCCTATCCTTAAATTCATCGTCGAAAAAGATGCCGGGCATAAGAAGCGCTTCTTTCTTAAGGGGTCGCGTGTTGACCTCAACTTGGAATGGGTCTTTGAAAAAATGCGGATTGAAAAGGAGCTCTTGCCCTCCATCGGGCTTCTGTGTAGCCATACCACACCTCCTTAGGGTGTACCAACCTTTGTTGGTGTTGTTAATATTACTACCAAATCTTCTTTTCCCAGTCACCACGCACACGGGTAACAGCCGTCATGTTGAAGGCCTGCCCAAAGAAGGAGTTCCCCTCCGCATTAAGCACGCGTCGTCCATTTTCACTAACTACAATGTGGCACCGCATCGAAATAATATCAACTTTGAGTTCCATAAAAAAATCGTGCGCCCCGTATTCAACCACCCAATATTTCTGATTATTATATCGACTTTCCCAATGCTGGTTTACCCCATCGTAATTCAGGGCTCTAATACACCTATTCACAAATACATCGAGTTCAAGTGGCATTCCTGATTGCATTGTCTACCTCCTCAACATTGTTAATATTCTTTTTACATTCTCTTCCAAACCATAATTTTTGTAAAGCACAAAATGATTTTCAAACATACAAGACACATACCCACCCTACTTCGCCCTGCGGGCTTCGAAGGGTTATCTCCCGTAGGGAGATAAAAGCAAAAGCCCCCTAATAATAAATGGGGGCTTGAAGCGAATTGTTGAGTACATAACGCACTCATTATAGTCTTGGATGAGCCAAGTTGGTTGACCGAATATGTTTAAGGACTGAACTTATATTAGCATATCCGAATAGCGTAACCAGCCCCACTCCTGTGGACAATTGACTCCGACGCCGTCGTGGTCAATTGGTGAGGATTAGAGCGAGATATTAGCATTCGCCGAAATGCGCCGATTCTTCTTTCGCAAGTGACTCATGTATCCCGCAACTGCAATCATTGATGCGTTGTCAGTGTTGTATTCAAATGCGGGCGCGAAAAACTTTGCGTGCAACTCATCCGCTTTTAGGTGAAGCGCCTCGCGAAGTACCGAGTTTGCCGCAACCCCACCCGACAACAAGATGGACTTCGCGCGAAATTCTCGCCCTGCTCGTTCTGCTTTTTTTGCAAGCGTCTCTACTGCCGCCGCCTGAAAACTCGCGGCAACATCATCCACATTTGCATTCTTATGGTCTCTCATATAGTAGAGCACTGAGGTCTTTAACCCCGAGAAGCTGAAGTCGTAATCCTTGGAGTGCATTAAGGGACGCGGGAACTCAATTGCCTTCGGATTGCCTTGTCTTGCATGTTTTTCTATCTCAGGACCTCCCGGATATGGGAAATTCAGCATTCTTGCCACCTTATCAAACGCCTCGCCCACCGCATCATCCCTCGTCTCTCCAAGCTTTTTCCAGTTTGTAAGCGAATCCACCCTCAATAATATTGTGTGGCCTCCACTTACTACGACGGCAATTGCCGGAAAAACGGATTTAAGATTTGGAATGGAAAACTGTCCATTTTTTTGGCTTTTTGAAAGCAAAAAACTATATAAATGCCCTTCCATATGATTTGCACCAATAAGCTTTGCTTTCGGAAAATATTTTTTCTTAATTTCTTTTGCAAACCCCACACCAGTCCAAAGCGCAGGTTCTAAACCGGGACCCACGGTCACCGCCACAATATCTGGCTTTCTTTTGCCCATAATTTTTTGAATTTCCTCAAAAAGTATTGGAAGATTCTTCAGATGCTCCCGCTTTGCAATGTTTGGTACTACTCCGCCAAATGGTCGATGGAACGCAATCTGCGAAGAGACCAGATTTCCTAAAATCTTGAATTTTGGCGCTTTAAGTCCGCCCGTTGCTTCCACAAAAGCGAGTGCCGTCTCATCGCACGATGTCTCAATCGCCAATATCTTCATACGCGTAATTATATGGAGAAATGCGCAATTTATCAAAACCACGACTGGAGCGTCGGTGTCAAAGCTCCCCGACAAAGCTCCCCGACATTGTGGTCGGAGTCAACTCCGACGTACGTCGGAGTAAAAAGTTGAATATCGGTGGAAGCCATTATACTATGGTCCAATGACCCGTATGTTTGAAATAATCCCCGGCGCGCTTTCCTGGACAATACTTTTGACGCTACTCCTCCTATCCTGGAAGCTTCCTCTTTTTGTTTCGGTTTTCATAATTCTGTTTGATCTCTACTGGTTTTTGAAAACGCTCTATCTCTTTTTCCATCTTCGTTTCTCATTCTCAAGAATGTGGGCGAATATGAAAATAGATTGGCAAAAAAAATTAAATACAGAAAAATTGGAATGGGAAAAAATTCATCACTTCATCGTGCTTCCTATGTACAAAGAGCCGTACGAAGTGGTTCGCGAAACATTTGAAAATCTTTTGGAAGTAAATTATCCAAAAAGTAAGATGTTCGTCTTGCTCGCAACAGAACACGCGAGCGGTCTGGAAGCCATGGAAACCGTGCGTAAAATTAAAGAAGAATTCGGCCACAAATTCAAAGGATTTTTAGCAACTGCACACATTGTAAATCCCGAGACGGAAATTCCGGGCAAGGGTTCAAACGAAGCGTATGCGGTGCGCGTCGCAATGAAGGAGATGATAGAACCGTCCGGCATCCATATTGAGAATATACTGGTCTCCGTCTTTGATGTGGATACGCTCGCGGGGCCTGAATATTTCGGGATTCTTACCCACACATTCCTTACTGCACCTCATCCGCATCGCTCAAGTTATCAACCAATTCCAATATTCACAAAAAATATTTATGACGTGCCAATAGTGGTGCGCCTTATCTCATTTAGCTGTACCTTCTGGCAACTCATGCAACAAGCGCGTCCCGAACAGCTCGTGTCCTTTTCCTCGCACAGCGTTCCATTAAAAGAACTTGTGGAAATCGGATATTGGAGAACAACTATCGTGTCTGAAGATTCGCAAATTTTTTATCAGTTTTTTAATCACTATAATGGCGATTGGCATGTCGTCCCACTTTTCTATCCTACCTATATGGATGCGGTAATTGGCAACACGATGTGGGAGGCAATGAAAAATCTTTACAAACAACAGCGTCGCTGGGCGTGGGGCATTGAGAACTTCGTGTATACGATGTCATGCTTTGTGAAAAATAAAAAAATTGCAGTAAAGAAAAAGGCGTATTGGACATTCAAGCTCGTGGACGGCTTCACCTCGTGGGCAACGAGCTCATTCATTATTTTCTTTTTCGGTGTAATGCCCAACATTATCGGTGGCGCAGAATTCCACACCTCCGTCACGTCCTATAATCTTCCGAAACTCACCGGGTTAATCGTGAAGTTAAGCACCTTTGGTATTATTACTTCTGCATTTTTAAGCATCGTACTCCTACCACAGCATCCGCGTGTCGGAAAATTAAAGTGGTATTACGTTTTCTACTATCTCGCGCAGTGGGCGCTCATCCCGGTTGCATTCATATTCTTCAGCGCCGTTCCCGCCCTTGAAGCGCAAACGAGAATGCTTTTGGGCGGTAAATTCAAACTCGGCTTCTGGGTCACACCGAAAACCGCAAGGAAAAAATAGTGCGCCAGGATTATTGTTTGAACGTGCAATATACAAATATGTTCTAACATTTGAGCACTACGACATACGTGGACACCTACTCGTTATCCGTATCTGTTTACTACGCATTAAGATACTGCGCTATGCTACGGCATAGTGAACGTATTGATAGAGATTAATTTTAGTTCTCGGACAACAAATGCCACTGCAGTTAACTGCAGTGGCATGTAAATTATTTTGTGTATTGCTTAAATTTATTTGCATATAACAAAACCCCGCATTTATAGGCGGGGTTTTGTGCAAATTTCATTGTTTCTCTCTCCGAGAGATGCGCGCACAATAAGATTAAGAACTTTCTTAGTTGTCCCATAGCATCCTTGCGGATACCAAGCCGAGACATATTTAAGGTTTATCGGCCAACACCTTTTGCTACCTATAGTAGCGCATATTTCAAAAGAAAAATGTCGAATTCATCCGCTACTTTCATCCGAAGACTCAATAGTAGATAAATGTAATTGATCCACGAGCAGCTTCCGCTACCCGTGCCTTGTTACGACTTCACCCTTGTCACCGATCTTACCCTGATCCCCTTGCGGAAACTTCAGGCAATACCAGCTCCCTTGGTGTGACGGGCAGTGAGTACAGGACTCGAGAACGTATTCACCGCGGCGTTCTGATCCGCGATTACTAGCGATTCCAACTTCATGAGGGCGAGTTGCAGCCCTCAATCTGAACTGAGGCCGGTTTTATGGGATTAGCTCCACCTTACGGTTTGGCAGCCCGTTGTACCGACCATTGTAGCATGTGTGTAGCCCAAGACATCAGAGGGCCATGCTGATTTGACGTCATCCTCGCCTTCCTCCGTTTATAAAACGGCAGTCCCCTGTGACACATATAACACAGGGCAAGGGTTGCGCTCGTTACCCCACTTAAGGGAACGTCTCACGACACGAGCTGACGGCAACCATGCAGCACCTGTGTGCACGCCAGTAAAGGCGACCAACGTTTCTGCTGGTCTTCGTGCACATTTCAAGTCTTGGTAAGGTTTCTCGTTTACCGTCGAATTAAACCACATGCTCCACCGCTTGTGCGAGTCCCCGTCTATTCCTTTGAGTTTTAGCCTTGCGGCCGTACTTCCCAGGCGGCAGATTTAACGCGTTAGCTACGCCACCCCGAGGGTCGATACTCGAGACGACTAATCTGCATCGTTTAGGGCGTGGACTACAAGGGTATCTAATCCTTTTTGCTCCCCACGCTTTCGCGCCTCAGTGTCAGAAACGTCCCAGCAAATTGCCTTCGCCTTCGGTGTTCCCCATGATATCAACGGATTTCACCCCTACACCATGAGTTCCATTTGCCTCTAACGCTCTCAAGTCCGACCGTATCCTCTGCAGCTTCACGGTTGAGCCGTGAAATTTAACAGAAGACGCATCGGACCACCTACGCGCCCTTTACACCCAATAAATCCGGATAACGCTTGTGGCCTTCGTATTACCGCGGCTGCTGGCACGAAGTTTGCAGCCACTTATTCCTACAGTACCGTCACAGTACTTATCGTACCTTCTTCCCGTAGAAAAGCAGTTTACAATCCTAAGACCTTCATCCTGCACGCGGCGTCGCTCGATCAGGCTTTCGCCCATTGTCGA
>CAYHGT010000002.1:0-1947 GCA_964356375.1 uncultured Candidatus Saccharibacteria bacterium | reverse complement strand
TAGGGCGTGGACTACAAGGGTATCTAATCCTTTTTGCTCCCCACGCTTTCGCGCACTGAGTGTCAGGAATGCTCCAGTTACATGCCTTCGCCTTTGGTGTTCCATACGATATCAACGGATTTCACCCCTACACCATATGTTCCAGTAACCTCTAACATCCTCTAGTTTTGCCGTTTCCATTGCAGCTTTGAAGTTAAGCCCCAAAATTTAACAACAGACAAACAAAACCACCTACGCGCTCTTTACGCCCAATAAATCCGGATAACGCTTGAAGCCTTCGTATTACCGCTGCTGCTGGCACGAAGTTAGCCGCTTCTTATTCCCGCATTACCATCAATTACTTTTTCATGCGGAAAAGCAGTTTACACCCCGAAGGGCTTCGTCCTGCACGCGGCGTCGCTCGATCAGACTTTCGTCCATTGTCGAATATTCTCGACTGCTGCCTCCCGTAGGAGTACGGACCGTATCTCAGTTCCGTCGTTGGGGTTCACCCTCTCAGGTCCCCTATTGGTCATAGCCTTGGTAGGCCGTTACCCTACCAACTAGCTGATCAAACCTAGGCCGCTCCCAAAGCGTCTTGCGACTTTAATATTGCTATACCATCAGACATTACCCCCGCTTTCGCGGGGCTATTTCTGACTTCGGGGTACGTACCAGGGCGTTACTAACTCGTCTGCCGCTAACTCCGCATTGCTGCGAAGTCCGCTCGACTTGCATGCCTTATCCACGCCGCCAGCGTTCATCCTGGACCAGGATCAAATCCTCTAAAGAATAGTTGCGAGTTGTTAAGAACTTAGAGATTAGAATAAAATTCCAATTTCTAATTTCCCACTTCTTGCACCTATTTTATTTGGGACAACTAAAAAAAGTTCGATTTTTTAGTTGCTATTCGTTTTTAAATGTCCATTCAATAATACGTCCGCTCCGATCTTTGTGTTTTACACCAAGACCCGAGCGGATGTGTTATCCGGCTATTCGCTTATAACTTAATTGTATTAGAAGTATACGCGAAGACCCCAGGGCGTGTCAAGCGTATGTATAAAAAAAGAATCCCCCAGGGCACCTTGCGGATACCCTGGGGGTTCTTGATGTTTTTGGCGGAACGCTACTTGTTGCGTCCCGCGGCGGCGATGGCCCGATCCAGCAGCGAGTGGAAGCCGCCATACTTCCGGTCCCGCCACCGCCTGGCGGAATCGCGCTTCAGCAGCACGACGAGCTTCCGCCCGCTGGCCATCGCGATCACCGCCTTGCCCAAGCCGGCAGTGAGGTTGACCGAGTACTCGATCTCCGAGTGCCCGGCCACAACCACATGCTGAAACATTTGCGGCGGGGACAGCGGAGCCAGAGCCGCCACCTCTGCCGCCGACAGAAACGTCGGCATCGGGGACGGACCCGAGTCCCTCTCGTCCCGATTCATCGGAACGACCGACCCGCGATTCCTGCTCACGGCACCCTTATTGCAGCGCGAGTAATCCATGATTCCCTCCTTGGCCTCATGGGCCAAAAAAGTGGGCTGAATTTAGGAACAATCTTACGGATATATTATATCATACCTTATAGCAGTCTGTCAATAGTTGACTTATCCAGTATAATGGCTATATAATGTATAGATATGAAACCTGATATCCACCCGCAATATCACCCGAAAGCAGAAGTTAAATGCGCCTGTGGCCATAAATTTGTTATCGGCTCCACTAAGCCGGAATTAAGCGTGGAAATTTGCTCCAACTGCCATCCATTTTATACCGGCAAAGAAAAACTTATTGACACCGCCGGTCGCGTTGAAAAGTTCAAAGCCCGCCGCGAATCCGCCGCCAAGAAACCGAAAGCCGAGAAGAAGCCGAGAATAAAGAAAAACGCGAAATAACAATTTCGCGTTTTTTCATCATTATAAAAATCCCCTTAAAACTTTTGCAAGCTTCAAGGGGCAAGGGTTCAAGAGTTTCA
>CAYHGT010000001.1:0-123420 GCA_964356375.1 uncultured Candidatus Saccharibacteria bacterium | reverse complement strand
ACATCCTCTTACGAGTTCGCAGGGAGCTGTGTTTTTGATAAACAGTCGCCAGAGAAACTTTAGCTGCGACCCATCTTGCGATGGGTAAGGCTTATCCCGAAGTTACGCCTAGCTTTTTTGCCGAGTTCCTTAACGAAGAATCACCCGTTCTCCTGAGGCTACTCGCCTCATCCACCGGTGGCGGTTTACGGTACGGTACCTTGTAAGCGCACCTTAGGGGGTTTTCTCGGAAAGCTCTTCACTCGAATCGGTTCGGTAAAACCAAACCTCTTCTCTACGCCGAAACTTGCCATTAAAGGCAGCAACCCGGATTTGCCTGGATTGCGAATCTTACGCCAAGAACGTCAAACCATTAAGACGCTCGAACTTATGTCTTTCGTCACCCCATCGGTATCTCATACTAGGTGTGCTGGAGTATTAACCAGCTGTCCATCAGCTACAGCTTTCGCCATTGCCTAAGGGCCGACTCACCCTCCGACGATTTTCGTTG
This sequence comes from uncultured Candidatus Saccharibacteria bacterium, assembly GCA_964356375.1. GTDB lineage: Bacteria > Patescibacteriota > Minisyncoccia > UBA6257 > GWB1-50-10 > CAIKKG01. The sequence continues at coordinate 122,930 of CAYHGT010000001.1, read as the reverse complement.
CGGAGGAAACCTTGGATTTGCGGAGATCCTGGTTTTCACAGGATTAGCGATTACTCATGCCAACATTCTCTCTTCCATGCGCTCCAATCGCCCTCGCGGATCGATCTTCAGTGCACATGGAATGCTCTCCTACCATACATGGACTTCATAGAGGAGGCGAAGCATCTGCCTCGCACTCATAAAATATCTTTGAGTTTTTGTTTTCCAATTTACCTTGGTGGGAACGGAGAGGATTTGAACCTCCGACCGGAGCGTGGGGGTCCGAAGACCTCCCGCACGAGCTCCCACGGAGCTCCCGTCTCATGGAATTTACGCGCGCATCTCCACAACCGTCCCCAAGGTAATTTGTAATTTCCTGTTCCCATTTACCATGGTGGGCCTTGGAGGGATTGAACCTCCGACCTCGTCTTGGTGGCATGCCACGTCAACGCGCTCCTCCCGCTGAGCTACAGGTCCACTGGTAAATTCGGAATTGTTTTCGTTTTGCCTTGGAAAGGCGGGAAGGATTCGAACCCCCGTCTTCGCGACTATCAATCGCGCGCTCTTAGCACAACGCCCTTTCTAGGTGACGTTGCACAAACCACTGAGCTACCGCCTCATAGGCAATTCAATTTATTTTCTTTCTCAAAGAGAGGATTCTTTTCCTCTATGAAGTCCACGTATTCGCGTCTTCGGTGGCGCGCTTAGCCCCGATAAATTTTCGGCGCCATCACCCTCGAATAGTGAGTTGTTACACACTCTTTAAAGGATGGCTACCTCTGAGCCAACCTCCTATCTGTTAATGGGTAATGACTACCTTTCACACTTAGCGCACACTTGGGGACCTTAGACTGCGATCTGGGCTGTTTCCCTTACGACCACGGAGCTTAGCCCCCGTAGTCTGACTCCCACACTAAAGTCCTGTGTTTCACAAATTTTATCAAATTTGAAAATATAATAATTAGTTAATTTCTAGGCGCGACGACGAGGCATGCGTGTAAGCCTGCCAAGGAGAAGCAACAAAGAAATTAACCATTATTACATTTCCGTACTCGGCGGATTAATTTTGAGCAACTTCTTTGTCGTTCCTCGTGTTAGGTACATTTTTGTACCTGCCACTCGTCACTTCGCGAATTTACTCAAAATTAATTCCGTCAAATTGATACTATTTGTGAAACACAGGACGTGCCTTCTGGCATTCGGAGTTTGATTGACTGCCCGAGCTTTCGCCCTTTGACTGTCATCCAGTGCTCTACCCCCAAAAGAAAACATTTGGCGCTAGTCCTAAAACTATTTCGGAGAGAACCAGCTATTACCAAACTCGATTAGCTTTTCACTCCTTGCCCCAGCTCATCCGAGAGTTTTGAACGACTCACCGGTGCGGACCTCCACCCCGATTTCGCGGGGCTTCATCCTGGCCAAGACAAGCTCGTCTGGTTTCGGGTCTGAAACAAACTGCTAACTAACGTAACTCACTGCACACAAACTTGCGTTTATGTACTGTGAGTTATGAAAGTAACGCCCTATTAAGACTCGCTTTCGCTACGCCTTCTTCCGCTGAACGGAATTAAACTTTGCAATTTGCATCAACTCGTTGGCTCATTCTTCAATAGGCACACGGTCACCCCGCTGCACACCTCACTAAAGTTCGGTGCATTGATTATTGAAGATTGCAAGATTGAAAAATCCATCAGAATTTTCAATATTTAATCTTTTCAATTTTTCAATACATCTCACCTTGGTGAGATGTACAGGTAATGGGCTCCCGTTCCTTGTAAGTAGATGGTTTCAGGTATTATTTCAACGCCCTTGCCGGGCTGCTTTTCACCTTTCCCTCACGGTACTAGTTCACTATCGATCATCAAATATATTTAGCCTTACCAGATAGTACTGGCAAATTCCTTCAAGGTATGTTTGCCTCGAAGTACTCAAGATAAAGAAAAAGAGTTCGTACGTTTTCGCCTACGAGGCTATCACTCGCTATGGCTCTACTTTCCAGTAGATTCAGCTAACACACGAATTTGTAACTCTTCTTTTAAGTTCCAAGCTTTCAGACTTAAAAAAATCCTTATCTTACAACCCCCACGCACACCTCACTAAAGCTCGGTGTATTGATTATTGAAGATTGCACAATTAAAAAATTCGGAAAAATTTTCAATTTTAAATCGTTTCAATTTTTCAATACATCTCACCTTAGTGAGATGTACATAGGTTTGGGCTCCTCCCGTTTCGCTCGCCGCTACTACGGGAATACTGTTTAGTCTTTATTCCTCTGGCTACTGAGATGTTTCACTTCACCAGGTGCGCTCCTACCACATAGTTAACGTTAGTAGGCACTATTGGTTCACAATAGTAGGTTTCCCCATTCGGAAATCTCCGGATCATAGGCTGCTACGCGCCTCCCCGAAGCATATCGCCGCTACGCTGCGTCCTTCTTCGCTATTTGATGTCAAGGCATCCACCATCTACCCTTATTGTTCATTTCGTTTACTCATAAACGAATCGCTTTTCGTTTAGATAAACACTTGCTATCACTTTACTTTGTAATTTGTAGATTACTATTCACTTTTCAATGACCGCGAATGAGAAAGCTTTTGCATATATCTATACGCTTGGCGATATCTTGTCACCTTCCTCGACTCGGAAATATGAAAGAAATACTTTCCTATTTCGCTCGCCTTCGTTGGCGATAAAAAAACCGCCTTGCAGGGCGGACACCACAACTATCGCACACATCTGTGGCTAGCCGCCGATATATGTGGACACGATTTTCATTCGTTTGAACATTGTATAGTAGGCCAAATTCCTTGTCAACCCTACTCCGCCCTTTGGGCTACGGCGGGCAGGCACCTTCCTTTACCCATATAATAACTGCTTAAAATCTGCATGCCTTATATGCAAAACAAGTTAGGAACAGGATACGCACTGCGTTCAAATATTCGAATGTTATATAATACAAGTGAGGTCCAAGGAGTTCGAAGGCAGGTACCGTAAGGGAAAAGCCAGTCAGTTGTATAGCAATGTACGTTGATAGATACCTTGGGCCTCAACAAAACCGAGCACTCACTTTGAGTGCTCGGTTTTTGATGACATAATATTTCCATCACTCTCCACTCGAAAAATCAAATCCAAAATATTGTCGGCGAGAAAATGAATCTGCGCTCGTCTTATCAAGCACCACAATGTGTTCCCCTATAGGTGCCACAATGCGACCACCAATACGCACCTCATCTTTCCATGCGCGTGGAATTTCTTTGAGCGTAACCGAGGAAACTATTTTGTCGTACGGAGCGCCTTTCGCAAATCCTTCTTTCGCATCACCGTGAATTACATCCGCAATATTGTTTGAAATAAAATGATATGTTTCTAAATTTTTTGTTGCAACCTGAGAAAGTTCTTCTACACTCTCTATTGCAATTACTTTTCCTGCGGGAGCGTCCGCCTCCGCCTTGCTCCCCACAATATACGCGAGAAGCGCGGTCTGCCATCCCGAACCAGAACCAATGTGCAAAATCTTTTCGCCAAATTTCGGTTCTACAAGTTCCAGCATAAACGCAACAGTAGAGGGCTGTGGAATCGTTCGCTCAAATCCGATTGCAATCGGCAAATTCTCATTCGCATCATCCATCGCCTCTTCGCCTATAAAATCCGCGCGGTTCACGTGCATAAACGCGTCTTTAATAAGTAGCGACTTAACGTAGCCATTTTTGGTGAGAAATTTTACTAGCAATTCCTTCTTCATAACTTAATTATAATATGGTTTCGTGAACAAAGCACCCCACTCCGCTAAAGCTTCGCGTGGTTGTCTCCCAAAGGGAGACAAAAAAAGCCCCCGATAAACGGGGGCATAATTATCACTCTTCGGGAGGGGCTGGACGAGGCAAACAATAACGCCCGTTAATCACAAAAAGGATTACACGTTTTCCATTCGCATACTGAATAACGTGTGCGTTGGAATGGCTACTCGGACCACCGCCCTCGTATTCAAGAGGACCCGTGCACACACCGGTCGAATAACAACCGTCGATGATGCCTGCATTGTGGTCATGCCCCTTGGACACCTTCACACCAAGCGCAGAAAGGTTTTTGGTAGTACCACGAACACCGTTCGGACCTTTGTCGCCATGCAGGCTGTATTCAACATTTGCGAGAACGAAGCTTTCGCCCCGTTTCAAAAATCGAATGTTCTTTTTCGCATACTTCTTTGCGCACGCGATAAATGGATCGTTGTAGGTAATACCTCCCGTACCTCTGCGCACACTTTCAGCGATTTCAAGCGCGCTTTTGAGAAAGAATATTGTATTTGGAGAATCGAAACGGAAATCCGATTCCTTTATGTACTTGAGAATTGCGTCATGATGATTACATGACACTACCACGCCTCGACAGTAGTCGGGAATGATATGATTCAAAAAACGAATTGAATCTCTGATTTCGTCTTCCACACTCTCAATGCCGAATTTCCAGATTCCGAATCTGGTTGGCCAGTCATCTCGATGGTGGTGATTGCGCGCGTATGCGTCCGCCAAGTCATTCACAACCAAGTATTTAGGACGCAGCCGTTTCATCATGCTGTCCTTTGCCGTAAACGTCGCACGAACAACATCGGGGCGTTTCCAGCGGTCATGCACGTCACCAGGAGTCAGGGAAAGAGCTCGCTGTGCTCGTTTCACTCCAGTTGGCGTGAACTCAACATCAAGGTCGATGAAGCAACCATACTTATCAGCATTGAGCTGACGGGCATAGAAAACATCTCCATCAATTTCAACAATGAGCGCGCCAAGACAATGATTGGATGCACCAATCTTTCCTCGCTTCGTATCGGTATAATTGCCGATCGTACAAGCACCCGTTGTAAACATGATCTTCGGTTGCTTGTGTTGCGGCGTCGCAATGGATCGTAGCGCACGATTGGGGTGCCCGACAACACCACTTTTTCCTTTTGTAAGTGCGTCGAGTTGTGCGAGCGGTGACCCAGTGGCCCACTGTACTTTAATATCACCCAAAATCATGATGCGTTCGTTAAGACTGATTCTATCTTTACAAAGATAAGGCATTACCTCGTCGGCCCACGCCTCATCGCTCTCATTGTTTTGAGTCCAATGACTAGTGGGATTTCTATACCGACCCGGAATTACTTTTAATTCCGCGTTGTAATACTGAACTGCTTGCATCAATGACGCCCAAAAATTCTTATGAATCGGCGTTACGTTTTGTGCGGCAGTGATGATGTACGCGCGACGCTTCGACGCTGACGATTTTCTAGACGCTTTATTGTCGTAACTCATGGCTCCCTCCTTATGGGATTGTTAAAAAGCTATCATCAGTATTCTTCCGATGGAGAAGAATGTCAACAAAAAAACAGCCCCCGTGGGCAACGATTTAGCTTATTCAAATCCATCTATTTTTCGAGTGCCGAGGCGATGATTCTATCCAATAAATCTGGAAAGGTGATACCTCCCGCAAGTGCAGCTTTTGGCAATAAACTTTGCTCAGTAAGTCCGGGAATGGTATTAATCTCAAGCACAAAAATCATTCCACGCGGGTCCACTATCATATCCGTACGCGAAAACCCTTTTGCACCAATTGCTTTATGTGCCGAAATCGCGGTCCGTTGAATATCGCGCAACACATAATCTTGCACGCGCGCAGGTGTAATCTCCTCCGAACCGCCTTCCGCATACTTTGCATCGTAATTGAAAAAATGGCTTGAATGCGGAACGATTTCTGTTGGCATCAACGCATACTCACTCCCCGACCACCCAAAATCCAGCACTCCACACGACACTTCCATTCCATGAATAAATGTTTGAATGACTGCACTTTCCGAAACCGAAAACACATCGTACATTGCTTCCATAAATTCATCCCAGTTGCGCGCAACATGCACACCCACACTGGAACCCTGATTATTTGGCTTAACCACAAATGGAAATGAAAGATAATGTTTCATTTGGGCAAATATACCATCGCGATTTTCCTTCCATTCTTTTTTATGCACAAAAAACGAGAGTGGCACCGCAAGTCCATTGCGACGAAATAATTCGCCTGATATAAACTTGTTCATTGCGAGCGCCGAGACGGGCGCGCTTGAACCCGTGTAGGGAATCCCCTCCGCATCAAGTATTGATTGCACCGTACCATCCTCTCCATAGCTTCCATGCATTGCAATAAATACTACGTCAACATTATTTGCTAAGTGTTTTGCCTCGTGTTCCCAATGTCCGCTTTTAGAAATTAAAATCGGCATTGCTTCGTATTTTTCTTTATGAAGATGCTCCACAACTTTCTTTCCGCTCTTCAAAGAAACCTCGTGTTTACGCGATGGCCCACCCATAAGAACCGCGACGCGTTTTTTTGGCTTCATTGATTTATGCACTTTCTTTTCCATTACTCTATTAGTTTAGCAAATAAGCAAAAAAACAGACACGCTCTCGCGCATCCATTTTACCGCGCCCTTCGAAGCCGTTTCGGCAAAGTGGGGTTATCTGAAATCAAATAAGTTGTCCTTCGCGAAACGAATCTTGGGAGCTTGCGCATTTTCTGGACTCCTGTAACCGATGGTCATAAATGCTTTTGGATTCAGGTTTACGGGGAGGTTCAGTATTCCCTTGAATCCAGACGGATCAAACCCTTCCATGGGACACGAATCCACCTGAAGCTCCGCGCACGCTGCGAGCGCAAACCCAAGTGCTATATACGTCTGTCTCGCCGCCCATTCCTCACCACCCTGCTTCGCAAAACTTTTTACCATTGTGCTAAAACTTCTTTCTTTCTCGCCAACTTCCTTACCTTGAAGTTTTGCTGACAGCGCCACATAGTCATCGGTTCTTTTGTCCATATCGGAATCCGTGCTGAATACTAAGAGATGCGAACAGGTCGTCACTTGTTCCTGATTCATTGCGTGCGGTTTCAATTTTGCTTTCAATTCATCGTCCACAACAACCGTCACGTGGAACGGCTGAATGCCAAAAGACGTCGGCGCCATTCGTATTGCTTCCAATATCTGCGCAACTGTTTCGTCTGTTAACTTTCTCCCATCAAACTTTTTTGTAGCATAGCGCCACTCTAAGTTACTTAAAAATGTCATAGTTAGAGTATATAGTATTTTGTGTATTGTGCTTGTAGTACACTTTTTTACGGATTAAATTTCACTAATGTGCGCGAGTAATCGACGATGCTCTTCGTCGTGCGGCACTAGTTTATATTCTTCTTTGCCAATCCACGTATTAAACTCTTCCACGCTCACCCATTTTACTTCAGCAACCTCGCCATCGCTTAATTTTATGTCTGAGGAGGTCACATCTGAACGAACTAGGAACACATCCTGAAATTCATTGTTTATATAAGTGCCTTGATTTAATACAATATGTTCTTCGGTAGTAAACAAATATTTGAAAGCCTCTAGCGGGAAAACCAAACCAAGTTCCTCTTCTGTCTCTCGCTGTGCCGCTTCTAAACTTGTCTGTCCCGCAGACACATGACCTGCCACGGATATATCCCAATAATCAGGATGGGCTGACCTATCGTGCGAGCGTTTCTGAATGAGTAATTCTTTCTTTGAATTTAATATCCACACGTGTGCGATCTTATGAATTAGGCCTTCTTTGTGTGCATCAATGTAAGACCGTTGTTGTCCTATTTTCTCGCCCCTCTCATCCAATATATCAAGATATTCTTCTGTCATGTTCTTTTATTTTTAAATGACTCAATATAATCCAACAAATCATTCAATTTGCACATTGCCAAACCAATTACCGTATCTGCCGAACCATAATATACGTAAAGTGTATCGCCAACAACGACTGCTCCTTCTGGAAAAGTGACGTTTGGGACGAGTCCCTCTCGCTCATAGTCCGTAACCGGTTGCAAAATATTGCCTTGAGTTCTCGCAATCAATTTTTGAGGATTTTTTGTATCCAGCAATGCCGCTCCAATAGTCCACGAATCCGACATTGATGCATCAGAAAAAATAAGTAACCAGCCTCGATCTGTTTTTATTGGAGAGGCGCCAAGTTCAGGTCCTCGATGTAGCCACCATTGCGTTTGTAATACTGCTGTATTTTGTGAAGTTTCCAAAAATTCAACCCACGATTTATCCGTCTGGTCGAGAACTTCTTGCATTGAATCAAAATAGCGGATGGCGATGTGCGAATTTGTTGAATCGGGAGAAATGGTCATCGCTAAAGCAATTTTCCCGCCGTTCACTTTTTGGGGAAAGAAAGCGGATGCTTTTGATTGTTTGGGTGGACCAATTACCCCGTGCTTTTCTATGGTAATAAAATCTTTTGTCCAAGCAAGTGCAATGCGAATTTTTATATTGGGGTCCTTCTTCTCAATTAACGTGTCAATAGCCGTATATGTTATGTAAAACGTATCGTCAATTTTTGTAATGCGCGGGTCTTCGCAACCATATCTATCATAATCTTTATCAGGAGAAATAAACGGCACCTCTCTTCTTTCAAAATGAATTCCGTCTTTACTTTCTGCATAACCGATATATGAGACCTGATTTTTGAAACGAAATCCTGGTCTTTTTAATCTTGGGGTCGTTGTCTCTAAAATATTCGGATATGTGCGATAGAGCATTCTAAAAATGCCATTATCATAAATGACCGATGGATTGAATACTGCCTTGGCTTCCCACGCAACATTATCTCTCGGCGTAAGAATCGGATTTGGATTTTCATTACTTGGATATCTTTGAAGTTGGAATTCCATAATACAAGTATATCACTAAGAAAATGGGACACGAAGCTCGCTTGCAGACCTGCCTACTGGTAGGCAGGATTGCGAACAAAATTTGCGAGAGCACCTCGTCGGGTAATTTTCTTCCATCAAATTTCTTTGTGGAATATCGCCAATCTAAGTTATCTAAAAATGTCATAGTTAGAGTATAAAGTAGTTTTGGTTATCGTGCTTGTAATACATATTCCCACCCAGGTTTCCACGATTTAGTTTTTCGCCAGTCCTCGGCAAAAGCCTCTTCCCATGTTTTGTTTTTGAGCAATACATCAAGTGCGAGTTGCGGAGCTTTATGTGCGACTATCGCCACACTCTTTCCGTCATAATTTTTCTTTAAAAATTCAAGAAAATCCGCCATTCGGACCCCTACATCTTCATAACTTTCGCCCTCGGGAAACTTTGTGGTTATATTTTTCTCTTGCATCGGCTCAACAAGCGCGGATGAATTGGCATTATAAATACCATAATTGCACTCGCGTAGGCGGATATCCTGAATAATTGGCACCCGCTGCTCAAATGTTAGTTTTGCTGAGTCGACGGCACGTTTTAAATCGGAACAAAAAACTACATCGAACTTTTTATCCTTAATATAATCAATAAGATTAATTGATTGTTTTTTTCCCAACTCTGAAAGCTCTATATCGGACCAGCCCGAAGAAACATCTTTCTCATTGTCCGTAGTCGTGCCATGTACAAAATAAATAATTTTTACAGCCATTGATTCAAAATTGTTTTGTGCCGCCGACGTTGGCGGGGCATGAGAGTTGCTAAGCTCGTTCTTCGCTAAGCCAACTCAATATGCGGGGGTACTAGGATTCGAACCTAGAACGACTCTTTTGGAGAGAGTTGTGATGCCATTTCACTATACCCCCAATTTTAATATCGTTGCCTTTCCAAGCATTAATATTCTTCGCGCGAGGTCATTACTATAATACCGTATTGAGACACATCCCTGATAATCTTTTCGCACCCGTTTACCCGTGTTTGATTTCTGATACGGCTTAATAAATCTCTCTAATGGAATGTTAGTTGTTTTAGACCAAAAATCAAGTTGCTTTTTTGCGTCGTGATATTTATGAATATGTACACATACCGAGAATTTTTTCTCATCTATATCAAATCCAGTTTTCAATAAATGCAAAAATGTCCGCACAAGATTAGGGTCCGAATTGGTAAAAGCGATACCCGTTTTCTCACTTTTTGCGCCCTCACACCAATAAATAAGGGCGCATAGGATTCTCGCTAAGGGCATATCAATGCTCACACTATCAATTTCAGCATCTCCCTCTTTTAGATATTTCTGAAATGTATCGCGCGTCTTTTTCTTTTTATTCTCTGCAGAAATATATTGCCCTTTTTTAATTCTTTGCAGAAGTTTTGTTTGCGCACTTTCAGAAAGTTCGATATCAGAAAACCAAATTGAGAGCGTTCCTTTGGCAATTTTCATTTTCTCGTGAATCTCGTTCAGAGAAAGCCCTCGCGTCCGCATTGCCGTCGCTTTTTCTTTTGTATTAATTGAATATGCCATCTCACTGTATATAACTCATTATAGCATTTCATTAACAATCAATAACAAAAGGTCCCAGCGAGGAAGCCGGGACCCACAAACACGAACAGGGATTACTTTTTAGCTTCCTTGTGAACGATTTGCGCTCTGCACCAACCACAAAACTTTTTGAGCTCTATTTTGCGCGTGACCACCTTTTTATTTTTACGCGTTGTGTAATTGGAATGCTTGCATACTACGCAACGCAATCGAATTACTTTTTCGCTGAATTTTCCTTGTGCCATACGAATTTGGTTTGTGTCTAAAACTAACTATATATAACTTACAATATGAGACCGAAATTGTAAAGAATACCCTATCGCATCACAGGTACGCCCTATTTATCACCAACACCTTCATCACGGCTATCTCCTCCTTCCCGCGTTATCTCATGTTTGGTGTACCTATATACTGCCATGTGGTTAGTACACCAAACATTCATTTGCGCGGTAGCAAAACAACACACACAGCCTTCAAATCTATCTAAAATTTGTGAGCCGAGGGTCGGGATTTCACTACTCGGCGTGAAACACGACCTTCGTTTTTCAAACCCCTCGGTTTGAATGATTCCGCCACGGGGAAACCGGTTTCCCCGACCCCCTTCTGCGGTTCAATTCCGACCACGCAAAAAGTGGATTTATGAGCCGATGGTCGGGATTGAACCGACGACCTACTCCTTCGCTTACACCTCTACTTATGAATTATTAGAGGGCTAGACTGTATCTTCTTCGTATTCGCTTTCGCGACACCGAAGCCCTTGTCAGTCGTTCGGGCTTGTCCTGAGCTTGTCTAGGGACCGCTCAAATATACACGCCACGGTCTTGTCTCTCATTTTCATTTGAGATATTAACCGTTATTCGGGATTCATACCGGCATTACTATCGGTATGGGCAGGGTCATGCGACCTACCATGGAGTTGCTCTACCGCTGAGCTACATCGGCACCATATTAACCAACAGATCTCTCATTTTCCTGTTGTGATAATAGACAGTCAGAACTCCGTATTTACTCTTCTTCCGATATGTCCCCCTACTACGGGGTTTGGTAATTACGGTCTTGTAGAACTGACCTTTGTCTATTTTAAGTTTTTTCTGCCAAAAGTCCAGCACCTCACTCAGTGAAACATCATTAAAAAGCTGAAGACCAAATTTCAAATCTGAGCGCTTAATCTTAAAAATGACCACCAAAAACTCAATGAATTTTTCTATCAATTTATAATCAGAATTCCCTAGCCGAACCGAGACTTTGTCCGCTTTTGTGCCTTCGCCCCAATAGAGACCAAGCCCAAATCCAAAGAGTTCTGCATCCTTCAAGTTTGTTGGGGGCGTGAACACAAACGGGTCGCCATTTGGATTGTTTTTTAGATATACCGCATCACTGATACTCCGTGTCGCAATCGTATATTTCTGCATCCAATACGCCACCTTGTGTGGCGAGCAATTAAGGCGCGTTGCTATTTCCATCATCGAATTTCCCTCCTTACGGTATAATCGCTCCAATACTTCTTTTACAAGTGCATCTTTCATTGGCACCTTATTTCTGTGTGTATTCTCTTTCTGCGTGTTTCTTTTGTTTTTAATCGCCCGTTTATTCATCTCTCACATTATACCATGTTTGGTGTAGTAACCACATTATGATGAATAGGTACACCAAACAGGATTATTCCCTGAAAATGATGGAAATCCGGGGTAGAAAAAACCTTAGTGCAATGAAGGTATCGGCCACAACAATAAAACAATAACGGCTTTGCGCCGTTATTGTTGAATCAATTCTAATGATTTACCGCAGTTAGTCCTGGTGAATATTCCTGCCTCTCATTTTTTCATACAAACCCGTCCATCGCATTACATACAGAACACCAGACATACAAAGCGCGGCAATTACCGCGAATTTTATGAGTCCCAACCCAACCAATACGCCGATAGACGAAACAGACCAAATGAGGGCTGCTGTGGTAAGTCCGCGCACGTGCCCATCTGTTTTTATGATAACGCCTGCGCCCAAGAATCCGATGCCTACCACAATGTTGGATAACACTCTATCGGGTAATGTATTTTTTAATTCTTCTATCGGAAGCTGAGCCATATACGGCATTATGATTGAAACCATTGTGAAAATTGCCGAACCGCCCGCCACGAGCATGGCGGTACGAATACCCGCCTCCTTGCCAACCAACTCTCGCTCAAAGCCCATGATGGCGCCGAGTGCCATTGCAATGAGAAGCCGAGCAATCATTTGAGAAAGTGTAAGCATAATGTGTTTTGCTAATAGTACTCCTTATTTTATTTATCTGTCCACCCAGTGGGTCGGTTCAAACCCGAGAGACTTGCCCTGCTTTCGCTTCGCTACTTCTGGGCACTTGATTTTGCGAACACTACGTGTGGCAAAATCTAAGTGAGCCACCTCTCGGGAGTTGAACGTCGCTCGCGTGCAACACACTCGCTCTTTGGAACCCATCGGTTCCAAAACCTCCGCAACAGGAAAACTCCCGTTTTCCCGACCCCTTTCCCCTTCAAATCCAAGAGGTGTCCAGAAAATTTTTTGAGCCACCTCTCGGATTTGAACCGAGGACCCACGCTTTACAAAAGCGTTGCTCTACCGCTGAGCTAAGGTGGCACTAATTACATCCATAAATGTACCAAGTTTTTTGATGTGACGCAATAAATAATGACATCCTCCCCGCACTTTAGTGCGGGGAGGATGTCATTTTATTTTCTTACTTCCTTTTTCTTGCGTGGTGCTACTTTTCTAAAGTCGCCCATAACCTTGTTTATCTCCTCCCGCGTCATAATTCTCCTCTGCTTCCCGTAATGGTCAAGGTCGCCGAGGGCCACCGCAGGAACGATGTGGTAGTGCATATGCTCAATACTTTTTGCGTGCCCAACAACTCCTTCACGCACCAAGACCGAACAATCACGATATCCAAGCCCGTGGAGCAATGAAAGTCCGTATCTTACCAAAGCCAAAATATCTTCCATTTCATTTTTCTTGATATCTAAAATCGCGTGGTCATGCCTTTTGGGAATCGCCAGCATGTGATGTTTATGATAGGGCGCGAGTGAGTATGTGAGATACGCCAGTTTATTTTCTTTTATAATTCTGTCTTTTGACTCACAAAATGGACAGTGGTTTAATTTCTTTAGAAATGTTTTGTAGAGCATTTATTAATAGTAACAGAAATGTTTCCCTGACCCCTTTCTTTGTTCGAATCCTCTCCGAGCAATACGAGATATAAAAAACAAAGGAGCGAGTCCTTTGTTTTTTATATTGGTGCGCAGGGGAGGATTCGAACCTCCGTAGCCGTTAGGCGATAGATTTACAGTCTATTACAATTGACCACTCTGTCACCTGCGCATTTTTACTCTTTAAAAAACTCGCTCCTGCAACAATACCATGAGTTGCGGGCGAGATACAATTGACCACCTTGCCCCGCAAAATGCGGCGGTCTGTCGCGTTACTTCACTTCTGCCTCTCCACTATCCTCCTTTTTTGGCGTAACTTCAAATCCCGTCTGCTTGTCTGCGTCTCTCCTAAAACGCCCGAGTTTCTTGGTAACCACATTATCAACCTTCAGGATAACCACATGGAACCTTCTCAAAAACTTTTCAAATAAATCAAGAAGCCATTCGTCAATTTGTTCCAAATAACCCACAAGCCAATGGAACAGCGATTGCTCTCGCGCCTTCGCCACATCGGTATCACTAATACGCGGAACCACGCGACCAAAAAGATACACGATAAAGCCGAGACTTACCACCATTGTTATTTGGAGAAGAAATGTGAACATGGCCTCTTAAGATTGTTACGAGGTAATTATACCTCGTATCTGCAAAAACGTTCCACTTTTATATTCTCACCCACTTTTGCAGTGACACTCTTGATAAGGTCGCCTACTGTTGTAGCTTCATTCTTTACAAACGGTTGTGCGAGAAGCGCATCCACGGACCCTGGGTCCATTGCTGCAATGTGCATTGCGACGTCATGCGCAAGTTCTTGGAATAGGTCTGATTTCAATACAAAATCCGTTTCTGCGTGAATCTGGAGCAAAACTGCTACGCGCCCGTTGTGAATATATGCCTTCAACATCCCAGCACCCACGGTACGGCTCGCCTTGGTTTCTGCGCGCGCGATACCACGCTCATTGATAAGTGCGATTGCTTTATCAAAATCACCTCCGGCATCCTTGAACGCCCTACCGCACTCCATTACGCCAGCACCAGTAACTTCACGCAACTTTTTAATGTCGTCAGTCATGTGTGTGTATTTTGTGATTGTTTTATTTTACTACCGCCGTTGCTGCCTCCTTTTTCAATTTCTCAATTTTTGCTTCCTCAATACCGCTCACCAGCTTTCCCATCACCCACACAATGCTTTGTTTTGAGTGGTCATTCGCAAATATCGGCTTTGTAATTTCTTTCGGATTGTCGTTCGTATCAAGAATTGCAACTACTGGAATCTTCAATAACATTGCTTCCTTCACACACGTGTCATTTGATGCAGGATCTATCACGAAGAGAATTGCGGGAAGTTTTCCCATACGAAGCAGTCCGTCAAATGAGACCGAGAGCTTTGTAATTTTTTCTGAAAACTTCAACTGCTCCTTCTTCGTATACTTATCAAGTTCGCCTTTCTCCTTCTTCGCTTTCAAATCAACATAATACTTCATGCGGTCAGTTATTACTTTGAAATTCGTAAGCGTTCCACCAAGCCAACGCGTGATGACATAAGGAAACTTAAAATATTCGGCAAATGCGGTAATGGCATCGCGCGCAGGAACAGTCGTTCCTACACACAACATAAAATCATCGGGACCAAGTCTGCCAGCAATAAAGTCCACCGCCTCATCAATGCTTGTGATAGTTGCATCAGGATCCAAAAAATCTATTTCGTTGCGATTCAATGAAATGAACGGCTTCATTTTCGGATGCGTTTTTGAACGTTTGTGGCCAGCAATTACACCGGCTGATACAAGCTCTACTACCACATCATTGGTTATTTCCTTTTCTTTAATCATATTTTTTGTACGCGTTCTACTATATACAATACATCCTAGTTTGTAAACCCCCGCTTCGCTCCGACATTCGTCGGAGCTTCGTAGGGCGCAACCCTTACCTCACTAAAGCCACGAAACACGGCCCCGCCCTATGCATTGCGAGCGCGCCACTCATCTATCAATTTATGATTACCGGACTGAAGAACCTCTGGTACTTTCCAGACCTTTTTTCCCGCCCCTCTCGCTGAGGGTCGGGCGGGCTTCTTCCCCTCTTTTACAATGAACTCTGCGGGCTTGGTATACACGGGATACGAACCCTTAATTTCCTCAAGTGATTCGGTTTTTCCAAGCACGCCCTTAATCTGCCTAGCTATCGCATCAATTACGACAAGTGCGGGTAGCTCACCGCCAGAAAGTACAAAATCGCCGATAGAAATCTCCTCATCCGCGATATGCTCTGCGACGCGCTCATCCACGCCCTCATAACGCCCGCAGATGAAGATGAGATTATCGTATTTTGAAAGACGCTTTGCATCTATGTTCGTGAAAATTTTTCCGCGCGTAGAAAAAAGAATGGTTCGCGTTTTACCCTTTTTTATTTTACTCACTATCTTTTTATGCGCGGTATAAATCGGGCCTACCTTCATTACCATGCCGGGACCCCCTCCATATGGAGGTTCATCGGTCACTCTATGCTTCCCAATGCCAAATGGTCGTAGTGCTACAGAATTAATTGTAATAAATTTATTTTTTCTTGCTCGTCCAATAATTGAGGCGTTGATATACGAATCAAGCGACTCTGGAAAAAGCGAAATGATGTGAAATGTCTTCATATGTTCTTATTGATAATATCACAAAAAAATGACCTCCTCCCCGCAGGAACTGCGGGGTTTCCTGGTATTTAATAATCCCGCCCCTCAATTTAAGGGGCGGGACTTGGTTACATTGCAGTTTCTGGAACGTGCGGTGCGCGGGTGGAACCCTCGGGTTCCTCAATCTTCAAATTCACGCTCGTATTATTCTTTACTCCGATAATGCGGAGAAGCGTGCGAATCGCTTTCGCGGTTACGCCCTGACGACCGACAACCTGACCCATATCCGTTGCATTCACGCGGAGTGTAAGTAATACACCCATCTTTTCAACCTTGCGGTCAATCTTAACGTCTTCAGGATGGTCAACAATTGACTGTACCAATTTCTCTAAAAATTCCTGGTCAGATACCATATTTGTAAAATCAGTTTCTGTGCTCCCGACCTTTCTTATGTTTTATAATACAAAACTTATTTCTTCTCAACCTTCTTCGGCTTCACGTGCAATGCAACTTTATGCTCCTTGATTGCTCCTGTGCGCACGAGAAGATTATGTACACTGTCTGTCGGCTGTGCGCCCTTCTTAATCCATTCGTTGGCCTTCACCGCATCCAATTTCACCTCATTTGTGTGTGGATTATACCAACCGAGGTCATCGTTAAATTTGCCCTGCATTTTTGAGCGTCTTTCATTCACGACAACACGGAACGTCGCCTGTCCCTTTTTGCCTATTCGCTTGAGTTTTATTGCTAACATAATCCTCTACAGATTAAATGCAACGAGGAATGTTGTCAACTCCGACTGCAACATCGGAGTCAACTTTAATATATGAAAAAACCCCGCAAGCGCGGGGGCTGAATCCTTAGTTCTCCTTGTACCAGATGCTAATCGTTGTGGTAGAACCAATGGGAGCATCGAGTATATAACAACTGCTCTGCGTTCTCTGAGTAACCAGAATCTCGGAGTGGACCGAGAGCCATGTGTTCACCTTACCTTCAAGCATGTCAACATCGATATCTTCGAAACACTTCACTTGTTCGGGTTTACTCACGACTTCCCCCAAATGAATCGGTTGCCATGCTCCCCATGGTCAGGGTTATAAATTTACTAAACAAAATATGCCACGCTAGCGTGATTAAGTCAACATTCGCACGGGCTAGATGCCTGCAATATCTAATTTAAGTGAAAGGGTTTGAGAAACACCATCATCCCCCATTGTCACTCCATAGAGAATATCGGCCGCCTCCATCGTTGCGCGATTATGCGTCACAATAATAAATTGCGTCTTTTTTGAAAATTCTTTTACCAAATCAGAAAATCTGCGCGCGTTATCTTCATCAAGCGGGGCGTCAATCTCGTCCAAGACCAAAAATGGAGGTGGGCTTACGGAAATAAGCGCGAAGAGCGCCGCGAGCGAGACTAAACTTTTCTCACCGCCAGAGAGCATCTCCAAACTTCCAATCTTTTTTCTCGGAATCGTGATTTCAATTTCCACACCAGCTGAAAGTTCGGATTGTTTTTCCTTTTTCTCTTCTTTCTCTTCCTCCACCTCAATGTGCGCGTCCTCCTCACCCGCTATAGGAATAATGTCCTGCATACGCACTTCGGGCATTTTTAATTTCATCTTTGCCTTACCACCCCCGAACATGAGTCGGAAATAATTATTAAACTCGTCATTAATCGCAGAAAATGCACTCTTAAAATCAAGGTGGATTTTGTGATCCAACTCCTTAATGAGTATTCTTAAATCTGCGACCGCTTTGTTAAGGTCTTCTAATTCTTTGCTCAAAAATTCAAAGCGCGCTTCTGTTTCATTTGCTTCTTTTACAAGCGTCTCATCTATCTCACCAATAGTAGCGAGTTCACCGCGCATGCGTAGCATTTTTCGTTCAAGGTCACCGAATTCCACCACGTCACGCACCTCCGAAATGGTGCGGAGCTCATCTCCAGAACGGCCAAGCATCGCCCAATCATGCTCCAATTCTTCCATTTTTATTTTCAATCGCTCGTAATCAAATTTATATTGCTGGGCCGTTTGATCCAGTTTTCTCAACTCGTTTTTCTTCAATTCCAATGCCTCCACTTTTGCGCGAAATTCCTTATTTGCATTCTGTTGTTCTGTGGCAACTTTTTCTTCTTCTACGCGCGCATTCTGAATCTCGCGTTCAATCACATGAAGTTCATTCTTTAATTTTGCAATCTCTGCCTCAAACAGCTTGGTATTCGCCTTCGGCTCTGTTTTAAAGAACTCGGAAATACGACTCGCCATAGTTTTAAGTGAGTGCTTAATCTTGTCTAACTCGTGCCAATCCTCCATCACACGAATCTCCTGTTCCAGTGTTTCCAAAATCGCCTTCATCTCAATTGATGAATGTTCTGCGTGGGTTGGCGTGGACACCAAGAACTCCATCTTGGCCTCGGCACGCGCGAGTAATTTTTCAATCTCGGCCCGCTTTGTGAAACTTTCAGAAAGAACTATGCGTATTTTTTTTGCGCGTTCTGCGTCGTGCGTCTCCACACCGCTCACTCCCTTCAAATCCTTTTCATATTCCGAAACCTCTTTTTCTTTTGCATTGCGCGTGACTTCTGCTTCGTTGAACGGTTTGCCAAGTACCTCAATATCGTGATGCAACGCATGGAAGCGATGCGCAAAATAGGTGTTCTCAAGTGTATGTAAATCTTTCTCAATCTCCACGCGTTTTTCAAAACGCATTTTTTGTTTTCGCAAAAATCTAAGATGTGGCGCAATTTCCTCAAGCGTCGCGGAAACCTTCTCCATGTTCACCTCGCTTGATGCGAGTTGGCGCTCCGCCTGATTCTTTTTTAAACGAAATTCGCGAAGACCTAGAATCTCCTCAATCATTAATCGTCGCTCGTCCGGCGTTGCGCGCACGAATAAATCGCTCTGACCCTGGCCAATCATAGTGAGACCTCTGGCGCCCAACTTCGCTCGCGCGAGAATGGGTAGTAAATCTTTCAATCTGATTTCGGCGTCCTGCAAAAAGAATTGCGAGTTACCCGAGCGGTCAATACGGCGCGAAAGCATCACTTCGGGCGCATCAAGCGGAAAAAGCTTATCGTGATTATCAAAATAGAGTGTCACTTTTGCGAACCCCACCGCCGCACGCTTTGGGGTACCCGCAAAGATAAGGTTGTGAAGTGTGTCCCCGCGCAATTGCTTTGCCTCGCGCTCACCAAGCACCCAGCGCAACGCATCAATTACGTTTGATTTGCCCGAACCGTTCGGACCCACAATACCCACTACGCGATGTGGAAACTCAAAATCGCTCTTCTGTGCGAACGATTTGAAACCCTGTAATTCAAGTTTTTTTAAAAATGTCCGCATGATTATTTTCCTTCCAATTCAAATTCGTCCAATGCCACTAGAGCCGCTTTCGTTTCCGCTTCCTGCTTTGAGGAACCCGTTGACTCGGCTGCTTTTCTCTCACCAATAAATACACCAACTAAAAACATCTTCTGGTGGTCTGGGCCTTCTTCTTTCAATACTGTGTAAGTGGGCGTCATTTTATACTTCTCCTGCACAAATTCTTGCAACAAACTTTTCGGGTCCAAATAAAGGCGTTTTTCAATAACTTCTTCCAAATGTGTGAGCACCACACGCGCCACCAATTCCTTCGTAGCCTCGTATCCCTGGTCCAAATAGACCGCGCCTATAAGCGACTCAATCGCATTTGCGAGAATAACTTCCCGCGCCTTTCCAAAATCCTTTGATTCGCCTCGCGAGAGATAAAGATATTTATCCAGCGTTATTTCTTTTGCAATGCGTCCCAACATCTGATAGTTCACGAGCGCGGCGCGCAAGCTCGTTAAATAGCCCTCCTGAAAATCGGGAAAGCGTGTAAATAAATTTTCCGTGACAATAAGTTCAAGCACGGCATCACCCAGATATTCCAGGCGTTCGTTATTCTTGTAGCCCCACGATTGATTCTCATTCAGATATGAGCGATGCGTGAGCGCTTCTTTCAACAAATCTTGATTATTGAAAACGATGTTTAATTTCTCTTCCAGCTCTTTGGAGTTTTTCATTGATACGCTACAAAAATGCAAATACTATTCTTCCTTTTTTTCTTTTTTCTCCTCTGGCTCCTCGCCTGTTGTTTCTCTATACACCGTGCCAAGCACACCATTGATAAACTTTGGCGAATTCACTCCGCCATAGGCCTTTGCAATCTCAATCGCCTCATTGATTGCGACTTTTGCGGGCACCTCTGCCTTGTCTGCAAAAAGAAGTTCATAGAGCCCGATGCGCAATACATTGCGGTCAATGATTGCAATCTGCGCTAACGGCCACTCGGGTGCCGCCTTCTCAATTACTTTATTAATTGCGGGAAGATGTTCAATCACCCCCTTCACCGTGCGCCAAACAAAATTCGGCTCATCAATGCCGGGTCCGAATTCAACTATGTTTCGCTCAACGATCTTTGCAAGGTCGGTTTGCTGTTTGTAAAAATCCCATTCGTAAAGGGACTGAAGCACTATTGTTCTTACAAGGTGTCTAGTAGCCATAATATGCTTATATAATTGTAAATTATCTGTAGAAAAACAAAAGAGGCGAATTATTTCGCCACCTCGGTCGCTTTTGTTGTGGTCTTCTTTGCTGGCTTCTTCTCAGCCTTCTTATACGTCCCGCACTGTGGGCATGCTTTATGCGCGAGTGTCGGTCCTCCACAATTTACGCATGCGGTAAGATGCTGTGGTTTCCTCGCCAATTGCGAGCGTCTTCGTCCTACTTTTGATTTTGCGTGATGGCTTGTTCTTGACATATCGGTTAGATATTAGCCCATTTGCTCGTGAAGGTCAATCTGTGAATATCCGAGATGCCGTGTTTCTTTATTGCCTTAATATGCACCTTGGTGCCATATCCTTTGTGCATCGCAAATTTGTATACGGGATATTCTGCATCCAACCTAGTAAGTTTTCTGTCTCTTGTCACTTTTGCCATAATGGACGCGAGGGCAATTACGGACACTTTCTCATCTCCCCTAATTATTGTCTCCGTCTTTGGGAATTTGACGCTGTGTTTACCATTTACATAGAGCCCACCGTCCAAAAATACTTTTGCATATTTTGGATTTATCGCGGAATCAATGAGCAATGCTTGGAGTGCCCTGGTCGCTGCGCGATTTGCCGCCTGCGCCACATTTATTTTGTCCACAACTTTGTGCGACATACTTTTCGTTGCAAAATAAATATCACCTCGCTCGCGTTTCCATACACGCATATGTTTTACCCACGCCTCGCGCTGTGTTGGCGAGAGTTTTTTTGAATCGCGTAGGGGCAATTTTGCAGATGCACTAATTCGCGTCGCATTAGCGCGAATCGCAACCACGCCGACCGTCACAGGTCCCGCAAGCGCGCCTCGCCCAACCTCGTCTATGCCAATAATCCATCTCGTCTTCATTTTGGTTCAGTATATCTCGCTTCATTGACGCGTGCTATTCCACACAGTATGTTTGTAGTAGTTCCCTACCACAGGAGGTTCTATGTACCGTCCACGCCGACGTTCCAAAGGACGAATTACTTCGTTTCTTCTTTTTCTTCTCGCACTCGTAATTGCGCTCATTCCCACAGAACTCTTCTTTCTCGTCCGACACTTCCTTAGCCCTCATGGGTTTTGGCAAGAACTCATTCTTGGCGTTGTGGGTCTCTGGTTCCTCGGTAGCCTGCAATTCATTTTCCTTGTCATCTTTCTCTTCTTTTGTATTTCGTTCTTTATTGATTAACACACAAATCAAAACCCCCGCTTTCGCGGGGGTCTTTTTATTTCAACCTATATCACTACAAAATAGAGTCGAAACAAATATATTCCGAGTATCCATACAATACTCGCAAAAATAGTTCCCGCAATAAATCCCGAGAGCGATGATGCGATGAGCGTTCCAATCTTGTGCTCAAAATCATGTGGAGCGTCTGCGTCATGAATAAATTCATGTTTTAGTTTCATATGGTAAGTATAGCAGATTCAGCCATAGCAATTTTCATCATATAACGCTGTGGATATCTTTTGACTTTTCTATCTTTTGGTGTATAGTACTAATGTCTTTCGGTTTTCATTTGAACCGAGAGGGTATTACATCCAAGAACAGCGCTCCGCGAGGAGTGCTGTTTTTTATTGGGATTTATCCTCCTTATGTCTTAGCTCTTTGCCCCAAACATCTTCCATTATTTGTAAAACATCGAAATATCCATCTCCCCCCGTGCGCAATTCTTGAGAAATATTATTTTTTGATGAGAAAATATAAACTTTTGTGCGACGACTCCTAATATAGGTTGCTAGTGCCAAAAAATCTGAGTCGCCCGTAAAAAGAATTGCGATGTTATAATTTTTAAAAAAGTGGATCGCATCTATTGTCATTTCAACATCCATGTTTCCTTTCTCCTCAATTGAATCGCCAATGTCGTTATGAACAACTATTTGCTTTAATTCTTTTTTGCGCACAGTAAAACCTAGCCCCTTTTTAAGATAGGTGAAAAATTTATGTTTTCCATCCTGACTTTGTTCTCGTGTTCCTTCCGCAGGATATGCGGTGTAGTAAAAAATTCTTAACTCTGTCGCATTAAATTTTATTTTAAGAAAATTCTTTAATTTTGCAAAATCAAAAAGCTTACCTTTAACCTTTTGCGCTTGCCAAAGATTTGAGGCATCAATAAATACATATACAACATTTTCTATTGTTGCATCTACCATTGAATTGATTACCCAAACATTGGCTTTTTGATAACCTGAATCACCTTGCCGTTAATCATAAAGTTATCGTTCTCGTGAATGTATATCGGCGGGAAGTCCTTTGTGGATTCGGACATCAAAACCACATGGCCATTATTCTTATCCAAGCGAAATCGTTTGATGTTCGCCATTCCGTCAATAATAGAAAGCACAATATCGCCATCCTTCACGTTCCTGTCACCGATATCCACGATTACGTAATCCCCGTCCTCAATTCGCTTTTTATTTATCTCCGCGCGATTCATACTCGGGCCCACAACCTTGAGCGCCAAGAATGTCTGCGCGTCGCGAGGCGTGTGGTCAAGGAGTGCGGACGAAACTTTTAAGAACCCCTCAATATTCGTCTCAGCAAAAATCTGGGCAGGTCCCGCGTTTACGGCACCGAGAATAGGAATGGAGAGCAAGCGCCCCGCACCCGCAATGCTTTTCTCCCATTCTTGTTTCGTTTTTTGGATTGTGCCTTTTACCTTATCAATTTTGATTAAACCCTTCTGTTGCAACTGCTGAATGTGATGCTTCACCTTCTGCGGTGAGGACTCGCCAATAAACGCGCCGATCTCTCGGAGCGTAAACTGCCCCAAGTTCTTCTCACCCGCCAACTTGAGCAATGCCTCTTGTATTTGGTGCATACCCAAATTATAGCATATTTACGGAGTAGCGTAACTGTTGACAAGGGCTCGCCCACGCCTACTCGGTATTCTCTACTCATAACATGTAATAATCACCCTACGAATTCTTTACCACCTCATCACGACACACAATGAATTTGGCGCGTTCATGAAGCTCATCAAATGTAATTATCTCTGGATTAAGTGTGTTTTTTCTATACAAATCAAAGGATGCAAATTTCTCTCGATTAATGCCGTGCTCTGATTGGAATTCGTTCAAATTACCGATAATCAAATATGATTTGGGCTGATATGAGTAAATGATTTCACCAGTTGGATCGCCGACTTCTGTTTTTGGTCTTAATTCTGGACTAATTTTTGTATTCTCAATTGTTTTTTGAACAGTTTTTTGTGATTGAGATACGCCACCATTGAGTTCGTCGGAAACCTGCCAACAATCTTGTCTATACGGGTTAGCCACAATTTTTAAAAGAGGTGTTTTGTGGGTTTTAATTTCAACCAAACAAAGAGAGCTCAGGGCGCCACGCGTTTTTAGTAAACCGTCTGCGCGCTTGCCAAACTGAGCAACATCCGCACCTTGTATTATTTGTTCAAGTTTTTGACCATCCAACGACTGATTGAAAACATAATTCAATCCATGACCGAATATCCAATTATTGGTTTCAAAAAAATGTTGCCAAATAGACTCGTTGCCGGAAGTATTTATTTTGTTTTCCGCTCTATATATTTCAAAATAGGCGTCATCATTAAGAAGTTTCTCGAAAATTTCAAGCTGTTTTTTACGATAACCGACATTCACAATATCCGCGGAAGTAATAAGCCCGCTATTCAACAGCTCTTCAATGATTTTAGGACCATCGTTTCTGGTAAGAAGTGTTCTGATTTTCTTCACAGTTTCCTGGTCTATGTTGTGTACCCCAGCATCAGCAAGAGCGATTCTGCGCTCATTAATAAGAGATGGATCAATAGTAGAGAGAAACTGCAAAAAACCAATGAGCTTTTTGAACGTCATGTTTGATAGCTTTATACCTTCAGTTTTTTCTTCAATCCAGCCACGCGTTTTATGAAAACGGAACTTCTTTAGACTTATCTCCGATATGTCATTTTTAGCCTTTATAAAAACTAGGCTAATTCTAAGTCTTGGAGTAAGTTCTAGTTCCATTTCACTCGGAGTACCGCGCTCATCTGTTGTTATTATATTTATAAATTTACCCGCACCATTTTTGAAATCGTGAGAATACAAGGTTTCTGCGTGAGAGTTTAATACAATCTCGCCTTCGGTTGGTTGCACCTCAATCATATCTTTAAGTGGGTCGGATGGGCTCGTCATATCGACAAACTTAGCAAAAAATTTGCTAAAGTGCCAGCAATTGTCTTCCTTCTTTGAAAAACGACTCGAATCTGGCTCGCTGGAATTGGAATGGGCAACTTACCCACAACTCATTTAAATTGAGCTAGAATATGGGAGCGATTTTATATAATCCTCCATAAATTGCCAGTCGGGATTGCCATTTTTATCAACTGGAAGTTTTATTTCGAATTTTTTTAATCTATCCGTATTTAAAATTCTACCAAAAGAAAATTTATATCTTTCTTTTGAAAAAACACTCACGAAAAACAACCCAATAAATGCGTTTATATTAAATTTTGGAGATAAAACTGTAATATTATTGGTCCCTATAAAAGCGATTTCTTGATAAAAGGCGATTCCAACACTCGCTTGTCCAGTATTCCCAATAGTTATCTTTTTTCCTTCAAAATCAAAATTTTCATTCGAAAAACGGAGCAAACCATTATTACCTGTTACGGCTGAAATAATGGGTGTTTTTGTACCAACGCCAATTCTATCCAATGAACTTCTCTTGCCTCTTTCAAGATAAAATAAATCACCACATTTAAAAAACTTCCACGCAGGGGTAGAAATGGGATTTTTTTTAAAAGAAATGGGTTCTTTTATTTTTGAAACATTGATAAATTTTTTATTTCCGAAACTCACAGGCATCTTATCGGGAATATTTATAGATTCTAAGCGTTGACCCTTGGGTTTTCTGCCGTAAGAAAAGCGATAGCGGTTTTTTGTTATACAAAGGGAATAAAAGATTTTTTCATTCAAAGACATTTCTCGCTTGGGTAATAAAACCGCAACATTACTATTCGGAACAAAGGAAACAGGCAAAACATAGCTATATGTATGACTTCCCTCACCATCCGTGGAAACAATTATACTTTCGGGAGAAAAAATATAATTCTTATTAACATCGTTTATATTTAGATAACCCGCTACCAAGTTTGTATAGCTACTAGATGGACGAATATATGGAATATCAAAATCATTGGTTTGTTGATTGCTAATTTTTACTTCGCTAGAAGCAAGTCCATTTTTTATTTCGAACAAATCAGATAACCTCATAATTATTTGATTCGCTTAATTTAAATAACACATATTCCTTCATATTTCTAATGAAATCTTCCTCAGAAAGAGTGCTGTAATCGGTTTCAAGATACGCCTCAGAACACCATTCATCATCTTTTGAAACCTTTTTCCAAACACTTTTCCCAGGTAATTCTTTTTTTCTAAACATATCAATCCAAGAGTCTCTGATTTTTTTCCACGCTTCTTCGCTTGTATAAATTCGTCCTCGCACCTTATCTTTTCTAAATCCGTCATCTTTCCAATAACCAAACCAACTTTCATGATGAGGGTCGCTATCATGCGGAACATGTGCGGTAAACATCATTATGCACGTAACAGCCCCAGCTGGATAAAACAAATCATCCGGCATACTCATTACGGCTTCAAGTCGATGGTTTTTCAAAATTTTCTCTCTCATTGGATTTTTTGTATCAATCGCGAGTTGCATTGGAACGATTGCTATACCCGTACCCTTTACAGTAAGCAAATCAAGCATTTGCCTGATAAAATGCCACTCAGAAACATCTTCGCCCTTTTGTGAATACGGCGGGTTAATAAAGCCGGTATCTGCTTTATTTTTTATTTTTTCAATAATATGCTGGTCTTTTAGACTGTCTCCTTGATACAGGTTCGTTTTTCCGTCTCCGCGAAGAATCATGTTAGAAACCGCAAGGGCAAACATTGATGGTTCTTGTTCTACCCCAATAAGCTGGTGTTCGAGGATGTTTCTTTTCTCGCCAGCTGAAACATCCTTAGCCTTAGTCATCTTATTCATTGCCGATATTAAAAATCCTGCAGTTCCAGCACAAATATCCAATACGGTGGAGTTCTTATTCACTTTTGCAAGTTCCGCAAATAGATCTGTTATATGTTTCGGGGTCAAAACAATCCCAAGACCTTGTTTGTCGCCACCAGTATAACGAACAAATTCACCATAAAATTCACCGATAATGTCGAAGTCGTAATGGTCCCGCATAAACGGCTTTACACGAGTATGTAGTCCCTGAACAATGTGTTTAAGAGGAGACTCATTTTTCTTAGCATCAATCTTGTGAAGTTCGGGGTGATGTTCAATAAAACTGAAAGCGTTTATAACCGCGCTTTTTTTTGACTCCTGATTTTCTCCAAGTTGTGCCTTGCCAACATAATCCTTTATTGCCTGAAAGGTTTTACGTGCCAATTCCCCACCTTCGCATTCTACATAGGCGACCCTAAACCAGTCTTCCATAAGCGCGAGCAAAATTCCACTTACGAGCAGTGGCTTTTGTGCTTCTGTCACCTTTGCATAATCTCGTAAATAATCGTGTAGCTCGCGAGAAAATTTTAAAAGATTTTCATGCCGAGCTTCCGCTAATTTTGGATCAAATGTCGCACTTTTTACATAGCGATTCCAACTAATTATTTCTGAAATCATTTTATGACTTTCATCTAAAAGGGGTTGCGAGGTAGAAATTCCGAGTGGTTGAAAAAAGGTGCTAATTTTATAATCTTCCTTTTCTTCGCCGGATATCGCGATAGCGATAACATTAAAACCTTCGGACAAATAACTAGAATACAAAAGAACACCGTCTACTGCATAATCCCTATATTGATCTTTACTTTTTGACTCATGATGCTTTATATCCGACTTGCATTCAATAACCATTAAAAAGTCGTCGTTGTCCTTTCTTCGTATAATAAACTCGGGCTTTCCTACTCCATTTCCAGATTTACTAGCTCTTTGTAAAAGTTTTTGAATTTTTGGATTATCACTTTTCTGCTCTTCAACAATAAAGTCATTATTGTTATAAATTCCAGTTTTTGTAAGAAAATCGCGGGTCAATCTTTCTGTCTTCTTCTCATTTCTTGCCATATCTCAATGATACCATAGCAAGTTATCCCCATTGTCTTAATAAATGACTCAAAATGGGGGAGTGCTTGGATTTCCATAGCTCTCAAAAGCCTCCGTTCTTGCCCCGAAGAACATCCCGCAGTCCTTTTGGCGCGGCCTCGCGTCTTTCGGCGCGAGCAAAAGGACGAGGGGGAAGAAACATTTGTCGCGGGAACAAATGTATTCTGGTTCTGAGGGTAAGAATGTGAACGCTTCCCTATCATACCACAAATCTCACTATCCCCATATTGTTTCATTGCGAATAGAAAAGTAGAATGAAAAGGAAATTAATTTCCCTCGACGGGCTTGCATAGGTCGGGGCAACTATTCCGAAACTCAATGACAAGATTTACTCATCTCCATGTTCACTCGCACTACTCACTTCTTGATGGACTCGCAAAAGTTGATGACCTTGTGAAACGCGCGAAAGAACTCGGGATGGAATCTTTGGCGCTCACCGATCACGGCAACCTCTACGGCGCGATTGAGTTTTATAAAGCGACGAAGAAAGCCGGTATCAAACCAATCCTCGGCGTAGAAGCATATATGGCGCCCTACGGACGTCTCAATAAGCGCGCTGGTGTGGACGAGAAGCGATATCACATAATCTTGCTTGCAAAAAACACGCAGGGTTGGCTAAACATCATTCAGCTTGTCACAAAATCAAATCTTGAGGGATTTTATTACAAACCGCGCATTGATAAAGAATTATTGGAAGAACATCACGAAGGAATAATTTGTCTTTCGGGATGTTATAGCGGAGAGATTGCAAAACTCATCACAGAGAAAAAAATAGATGAAGCAAAGATGGCGGCGCGCTGGTACCAAAATCTTTTCGGTAATGATTTTTATTTAGAACTCCAACCACACTCCCCCGACATTCACGCGCCACTTCTAAAACTTTCGCACGAGCTCGGCATTCCGGTTGTTGCGACACAAGACACGCACTACGCGAAATTAGAAGACCGCCCCGTGCACGAAATACTTCTCGCGGTGCAGACCTCCACGAAACTTGATGATGAGGACCGCCTTACGTTAAAAAAATATGATTTGTCACTCCGCTCCGAAGAGGAGATGGTGGAAATTTTTAAAGACATTCCTCAAGCGATTGAAAACGCGGGACGCATTGCGGATGAATGCAATGTGGAAATCGTACTTGGAAAAACTCTGCTTCCGAAATTCGTACCGCCCGACGGAACCTCCACATCGTTTGAATATTTGAAACAACTTATCAACGAGCGCATCAGCGCGCGGTATCCCAAAATTACACCAGAAATTACTGCGCGACTTGAAATGGAACTCGGTGTCATTGAAAAAACAGGCTTCTCTGATTACTTCTTAATCGTGCAGGACTATATCAACTGGGCGAAGGACCACGGCATTGTGGTAGGCCCAGGCAGAGGTTCGGCGGCGGGCAGCGTAATCGCATATATTCTACGTATTACGAACATTGACCCTATTAAATATGACCTCCTTTTTGAGCGCTTTTTGAACCCTGACCGTATCCAGACACCCGATGTGGATACCGACTTTACCGATATTCGCCGTGACGAGGTGGTATCTTACGTACGCGAGAAATATGGCAATGACCGCGTAGCGCAAATCATTACATTCGGAACGATGGCGGCGCGCGCTGCGGTTCGCGATGCGGGGCGCGCGCTCGGACTTTCGTATGGACTCTGCGATGAGATTGCAAAATTAATTCCCTTCAACCCAACACAAGGAATGAAAACGGGCTGGCTTGATGCGAGCTTGCAAGCAATTCCGGAATTAAAAGCGTTGTACGACAAAAATCCAGATGCGAAAAAAGTAATTGATGTGGCAAAAAAACTTGAAGGTGTTGCGCGTCACGCGTCTGTACACGCGTGCGGTGTCGTGATTTCTGCGGAACCTCTCACAAATTATATGGCGCTCCAAAAAGCGCCACAGGGAGATGATTCCATAATCACGCAATGCGAGATGCATGCGGTGGAAGACTTGGGTGTTCTTAAGATGGACTTCTTGGGATTAAAAAACCTTACGATTATTGAAAAGACGCTTCGCATTATTCGCGAACTCCATGGCGTAGTAATTGATATTGATGCGCTCCCGCTTGATGACCAAAAAACATTTGAACTTCTTCGCGCAGGAGACACGACGGGTGTCTTCCAACTTGAATCGTCAGGTATGCGCCATTATTTGAAAGAGCTTGTGCCAACCGAGCTAGAAGACATCATCGCGATGATTTCTTTATACCGCCCGGGACCGATGGAACTTATTCCCTCCTACATTTTGCGCAAACACGGCAAAGAAGAAGTGGCGTACATTCACCCGCGCCTTGAACCGATTTTGAAAAATACTTATGGCGTCGGCGTCTATCAGGAACAAATGATGCGCATCGCGCGCGACCTCGCGGGATTTACACTCGCAGAGGCCGATACGCTCCGCAAAGCAATTGGGAAAAAGATTAAAGAACTTTTGGCAGAACAGAAAATGAAGCTCATTAACGGAATGGTGAAGAACGGCATAAGCGAAAAAACTGCAAAAGAAATCTGGGAGCTTTTCCCGCCTTTTGCGCGTTATGGCTTTAATCGCAGTCATGCGGCGTGTTATGCGACCATCAGCTATCAGACAGCATACCTAAAGGCACACTACCCCGTTGAGTTCACGACCAGCTTGCTGAATGTGTCCGGCGCAGATATTGACCGCATTGATTTCCTTGTAAGCGAAGCGAGGCACTTGAATATTAAGGTCTTGCCACCCGATATTAATCTCAGTGCTGAGGATTTTGCAGTCGATGGCCCAAACATTCGCTTCGGACTTTCGGCAATTAAAAACGTGGGCACAAATATCGTGCAATACATTATTGAAGAACGGAATAACAATGGTCCGTATGCCGACTTCACTAATTTCATAAATAGAATGCATCATAAGGACCTCAATAAGAAGTCGCTTGAGAGCTTGGCAATGGCGGGTGCATTTGATTCCTTGGGCATTACGCGTGGAGACATACTCGCAAACATTGAAGACATTATCCTTTTCAATCAGACCGCAAAGCGCAATAAAGCAACAAACCAGAACTCGCTTTTTGGTGCCGATCAGAGTGTTTCTAAACTTCGCATAAAGCCCGCGCCACCCGTAGATAAAGGCACAATTCTCAAATGGGAAAAGGAGCTTTTGGGAATTTATGTGACGGGACATCCCTTCCAACCCTTCATTCCCCTTTTGCGTGGGAAGATAAAGCCCATCAAAGAAGTGCTTACGATGCCACCCACAAAATACGAACGCAACGGCGGATCAAAAGAATGGGTTGCGGGCGCGGTCTCTGTTATTGAAAAAATCGTAACGAAAAAAGGTACACCAATGCTCTTTGTGACCATTGAAGACGGCGTGGAAAAAATTGAACTGCTCGTATTTGAGGAGGCAATAAAAAAGACACCTCTTGCGTGGGAAGTTGGCAAATGTATTGCTGCCTCTGGCCGTGTCTCATTTAAAAACGACGAACAGAAGTTTATCTGCGACGAGGCCCGCATACTTGTAGAACCAAAAAAATAGTTGACACTTCTCGGTTTTTATACTATTTTGTAGAAAGAACATTTCACAAGGAGGTCTGTATGACCGCAAGAATGGTTTTGTTAATCATCAGTTTGCTGCTCAACATTACCCCTGGTCTTCGCGTAATATATTGGGCGAATCGGCACAAAAGGGAACTTGAAGAACAAAAGCCCGTTTTGAATCTCGCAAAATTTGAGGCCATCTACAAAGCTGGCGTCCTGCATTTTGGAAAAGGGAGCACCAAAGTTATAGCGCAAATTTGTGTCAGAACCGCGCAAATCCTAGATGCGCGAATGCTACTCGAAACCGAGCTACTCCAAAAAAACGGCGAGGCTGAGGTTGCATCTAAAAAGTGTACTACGGATATCGCAGACGGAGCGCGTGAGTACGGGCTATACATCCACAACCTTGAGGCTGAGAGAGAGGAGCACGACAAACGCTCTGTGAAAATGAAAGAGCTCTACGAGCTCATCCAATCACCCAGATGAATCATCTATCCCCCCGCATTGCGGGGGTTTTCATTAACTCCGACATTGCGTCGGAGTTGACATCATCTTTGTTCGTAGTAGTTTGTAATCAGAACATTTCACAAGGAGGTTTGTATGAATATTGTTTTGGGTGTCGCGATTGCGCTCATCGTCATCCTTGAAATCGAGAACATTTTCCGAGGAAGGCAAATCAAAAAGCTCGAAGCCCGATTGCCTGTACTAAATCTCGCAAGGCTTGAGGAAATCTATGATGCCTGCGTTGCGGAATTTGAAACCGAAAGCGTCCCGGACGTTATGAAAATGTGCATTGCTACGTCGATGGACCTTGGCGCCAGGCTTGCCTTCCATACAGAACTGCGCAAGGAAATGGATGCGATTCGCATGCGATTACTCGGGAAATCAAATTCCTGGGACGTCGAGCGCTTCGTGAGACTCCAGGCGATACACGAATGCCTCTAATTCACACCCTGCCCCCGCACATCGCGGGGGTTTTTCATTGACAGGAAATTGATTCGTAGTAGTTTGAGAAAAGAACATTTCACAAGGAGGTTCCCGTGAACATCGTCATCGGTCTAGTCATTATCGTCACCCTCGCAGTCGTGCAGTGGCGACTTATAGCGCGCCTCGAAAAAAAGCGTGAAGCGCAACGGTATGACGTTACCCTCGCGCAATTTGAAAAGGTCTATGACGCATATGTTGAAGGTTTTGGTGACCATATCGGAACAAAGCTCATGGAAGCCTGGATTGTGACCATGGAGGGCCTCGGCAAAGTAATTGCCCCAACCCATTCTAAGGTCCAGAGCGCGATTCTCTTTGAAATTGGTCATGGACCCGGTGGTTATTATAGGACTTTGCGCGAAATTGCTTCCCCCGACGTCTTGGCGCTCGTGCGCTTTGATAAGAAGCTTGCGGAGACCGTGACCGCGGAGCGTGTCGTGAAACTTGAAAAGATGCTTGAACTCCTTGAACCGGTTGTATGTGAGCACATTGACCTACGTAAATAAACCACCCACCCCGCCCGCTCGGCGGGGTTTTTATTTCTCGCCAATCTCAAAAAGGTGGCTTATAATAATGAGGTATGAAAACGGACAAAATGTTCAGTGTGCGACACTCACTCTCGCACCTTTTGGCAGCTGCAGTATTAGAAAAATACCCAAAAACAAAGCTTGGCATAGGCCCCGTGATTGAGAACGGCTTCTATTACGACTTTGATTTTGCAAAGCCCATCTCGGATAACGACCTTGCCGACCTTGAAAAGTGTGTCCGCGAACTCGCGCGCGAGAAACTCTCATTTACCAAAAAAGTAATAACGGCAGCTCAAGCGGCTAAAACCTTTAAGAGTGAGCCCTACAAAAAGGAGCTGGTTGCGGAACTCAAAAAGAAAAAGGCGTCTATTTCAATTTATGAGACCGCGCGTGGCGTGGGAAAAACAAAGAAAGTAATTTTCTTTGACCTTTGTGCGGGACCCCATGTAAAAAATACGTCTGAAATAAATCCCGAGGGATTCAAACTCGCATCAATCGCAGGCGCCTACTGGCGCGGAAGCGAGAAGAATAAAATGCTGACTCGTATCTATGGCCTCGCATTTGCATCCAAGCAAGAACTCGCCGAATACGTGTTGATGCAGGAAGAAGCAAAACGACGCGATCACCGAGAAATTGGAAAGCAGAGAAAACTTTTCACATTCAATGACTTAATTGGTCCGGGCCTTCCTCTCTGGCTTCCTGCGGGAACAATCATCAAGGACGAGATTGAGAAACTCGCAAAAGAAAAAGAAGAAGAATATGGCTACGTACGCGTCTCAACTCCGCACTTGGCAAAAGAGGAGCTTTTTACAATGTCTGGGCATCTTCCCCACTATGCGGATGGTATGTTCCCCCCAATGAAACTTGATGATGGCAAGTATTATCTAAAGGCAATGAATTGTCCGATTCATCATCTTATCTATAAATCCGAACCGCGTAGTTATCGCGATCTCCCACTTCGCCTTGCGGAATACGGCACGGTCTATCGCAATGAATTGTCGGGTACGCTCGCGGGACTTTTGCGTGTGCGTATGCTCTCAATGAACGATTCGCACATCTATTGCACGAAAGATCAGATTGAAGAGGAGTTTAAAAAAGTTATGGAGCTTACCCTTTATTATTTCAAATTGTTTGGACTCACCAATTACTCATTTCGTTTGTCGCTCTGGGACTCTAAAAACAAAGAAAAATATATAAACGAACCAAAAAATTGGTCGGTAAGCGAGGAAATATTGCGCAAGATTTTGAAAAATCTCAAAGTGCCATTCGTTGAAGCAAAAAACGAAGCAGCATTTTATGGCCCTAAAGTTGATATCCAATACAAGACAGTTGGAGGTCGCGAAGAAACAATGTCTACTATTCAGTTGGACTTCGCTGCAAAGAAACGATTTGACCTTACCTATAAGGACGCAAAAGGTAGCGACAATACCGAAGTATTCGTGATTCACCGCTCTCCGCTCTCCACGCACGAACGATTCATTGCGTTTCTTATTGAACACTACGCGGGTAACTTCCCCACATGGCTCTCGCCCGTACAAGTGAAGATTCTTCCAATTAGTGAAAAGCACGTTGCGTATGCGGACACGGTACTCCACGCACTCAAGACTCATCATGTGCGCTCATCAGTTGATGATGCAAATGAGACACTTGGTAAGCGCATAAGAAATGCGGAACTAGAAAAAACGCCGTACATCCTTGTCGTGGGCGAGAAAGAGATTGAATCAAATACAGTAAATGTCCGCACGCGCCATAAGAAGGAAACCGAAACGGTTCCGCTTACGCAATTTGTGGAGCGGGTAGCACAAGAAATTGCCGAAAGAAAGGGTTAATGGAAACAAAGACTCCTAAACTAATCGTAGTAGTCGGTCCAACCGCAAGTGGCAAAAGCTCACTTGCGGTTTTGCTTGCGAAAAAATTCACTGGTGAGGTTGTGTCCGCCGACTCCCGTCAGGTTTATAGAGGAATGAACCTCGGCTCTGGGAAGGTAACCAAAAAAGAAATGGCGGGCGTTCCCCATCACTTGTTGAATGTCGCTGACCCCAGACGAACATTTACGGCCTCTCATTATGCGCATCTTGGTCGTAAAGCAATTGCGGATATTATAAAACGTGGAAAAACGCCTATTGTGTGTGGAGGTACAGGATTTTACATCCGCGCGTTGGTGGACGGCCTCGTGATACCTGAGGCAAAACCGAATCCGAAACTCCGAAAGAAGCTGGAGAAAAAATCGGTGGGAGAACTTTTTGTGATGTTAAAAGCAAAGGATCCAGACCGCGCAGAAACAATCGACTCTAAAAATCCACGTAGATTAATACGTGCACTTGAAATCATTGATGCGCTCGGCAAGGTACCGGAACTGAAAAAGAATCCACTTCCCTATCCCACATTATTTATCGGTATTGCAAAAAATCAGGATATTTTAAAACACTTGGTTGAGGTGCGACTCAAAATGCGCGTTAGGATGGGGATGCTCGCAGAAATTAAGCGCCTCCACACGCATGGCGTTTCGTGGAAACGTTTGGAATCCTTCGGACTTGAATATCGCTATGGCGCGCTATTCTTGCAAAAAAAATTTGGTAAAGAAGCATTCATGCACGACCTTACAAAACAGATTCTTGATTACTCCAAACGACAGATTACGTGGTTCAAACCCGACAACCGCATCCATTGGATTACCAAACCTGCCGAAGTATGGAAACTCACCAAAACATTTTTGAAATAAGTATATCCAAAATATTTTCTAATCATTGAATATTGGAATGGATCGAAGACGCTACGCTATAGCGCAGCGCCCCTACTTCTCCATAAATCCTTTTAAATTCTGTGATGGGAAAAACGCCGTTTGGTGTACTAACCACATTATGATGCATAGGTCTACCAATCATGTTTTTTTCGCAATTATGCGTGTTGTTAGTTATAAATTGTAGGTCAGAAAATTGACTCCGGCGTTACGGCCGGAGTTGACGTTTGCGTCTTTTTCTTGTAGATTACAAACGTTCTTTTACAACTAACCGTAGCCAATAGGGAGGGATTATGAACAACAAATACAGGCAGGCGTTGGAAGGAATGCTCTTGGCATTTTTTGGTGGACCCTTGGTAGGATATTCTTTTGGCGCCATTTTTGGAGGAATGTATTGGCTGAGATATGGTGCCAACGACTTCATTTACTACCATAAATTTACCAGCTTGCTGGTTGGTCTTGTCTTTGTGCTTATCTATCATCTCACCATTGAGAAAATTGGGTTGTTTCCTTTCGTCGTGTTCATGCTGAATTTTCTGCCTACGTTTAATATAGTGCTTGGAATTACACCGCAACCGATTTTTATTTACATTTCTATTGCGCTATATGTGCTGACCGCCTACCTCTATGCACGAGAACTTGCTCAAATCAAGCAAAAGGGGAGTGCATGCGACTGCAACAACAAACCCTGAATAAAGACGTGCGACTCGGGCTATTGCACTCGCTGTATGGGCTACCCATGGGCGTCGTTTTCGCGTTGATATACGAAGCCGTGCCGACTCGTAGTCATCACTGGCTCTTCCTATTCGTTTTTGTGATGACACTCTGTTATTCAAGCGCAACGGAATTTGCCTCTGAGTTCACTGCATGTGTCGCGATGGGACTTCTGCTCGGCCTCGGTGCAATGATCATCGTCAAGAAAATAGTCATTGCGCCAACCATGCTCGGCTTAAAACTTGCCGGAACATACTACATCGCATTCCTCATCATAACGCTCATTCGCTACAAACGCGGAACACTGCCGATTTAAGGAGGAGCGTATGCCTACAAAACAATGGCAAATCATCGCGGGATTAATTGTCTCACTCGTCGGCCTGCCACTTGGCCATTTGTGTGGAGTGCTTCATGAAATCAGTCATAGTGGTAATTCGTGCTTTCTCTTCGTCGGGCTTGTCGGAATTATCTTTGGTAACACACTGAAGCGACACATCCCGGATTTTGCTTTAGGCCTTACCGCGTGCATCGGCATGGGACTCGCGATTGGGGGCGGTGCGATGCTCTTCCATACACCAATACTTGGGCTTTCGCTCGCGGGAACGTATTACGCGTTTCTTTTCCTTGTGTTCGGTATGCGGTATACAAAATACAAATGGTTCAATTAATTCACGCGCCCCATTCGGGGCGCTTTTTAAATTCCTATTTACCCTTCATGGCTCCGACGTACGTCGGAGCGAAGTAGGGTTACTGCAATTTTTAATTGACACATACCTAACATAGTTATAAATTGCTATTGCACATTCACAACTTAACCAAATCAAAGCGGAGGAGGTACAATGCTCACAAGACGGTGGCAAGTAGTGCTCGGCTTAATCATTGCATCAGTAATTGGTATGCATCTGGGCTACTGGTGTAGTAGATTGTATGAAATAACTCACGGTGATCACGCGTGTTTTCTTATTATGGGAATGCTTGGCATAATTCTTGGTCTCATAATCAATCCGCGACGCTCATATTTTACACTTACACTCGCCACATCTATTAACATCGGCCCCGCACTATTCATTGGCGCCATGCTCCGTCACACACCCCTTTTTGGCCTTGCGCTCGTGGGGACCTATTATGGAATCCTTTGTTTTGTGCTTATCCTAAGATTTGCAAAAACCGAATAATTCAAACGCCCCGTCTGGGGCGTTTTTGCTTTTATTATTTCGCAATAAAAGCATCCTCCATAGCTTTAGCGACGGAGGATAAATATATTATTGCAATTTTTTTGCAAATATCTCGCGCAACTTATCAGGACTTGCCTGACCTTTTGTTTTCGCCATTCCCTGCCCCACCAAAAATTGTAATGCATTTCCCTTTCCCTTTTTTACATCTTCAACCGCCTTGGAATTCTTTGCGATAATATCGTCCGCAATCGCATTTAACTCATCTTCATTACCAATTATCCGCACACCGGACGCCTCCATAAGTGACTCTGGGTCTTCGCCCGTCTCCGACATCTTCAAAAGAATGTCTTTTGCTAGACGACTTGAGAGCTTTTCATCCGCTACGAGCGCCACAAGATGCGCGAAATGTTCAGGACTTATTTTTGTCTCTGCGAGCGTAATTCCTTTCGTATTCATAAGTCCGCGCATATCGCTCGTCAAATAGTTCATAAGCAACTGATAATTCGCGGGTTTTGTCTTGTCAGCAAGTTCCGATGCAGATTCCTCAAAGAATTCGGCGAGCACCTTATCTTCCGCAAGCGATTCGGCTTGCTCGGATGTAAGTCCGAATGATTCTACCAAACGGGCGCGTTTATTTTCGGGAAGTTCGGGAAGCTCTTTTTTCATTGTGTCTAAATCCCAATCACTCAAATCAATCTCGGGCAAATCGGGTTCGGGGAAATAACGATAATCATGTGACGACTCCTTCAGGCGTTGGCTTTCAGTAATATGCTTCACGTCATTCCATCCACGCGTTTCTTGTACAATCTTTCCACCTGACTCAATCACTTCTTCTTGACGCTTTAATTCAAACTCAATTGCATCGTGTACCGCGCGGAATGAGTTGATATTTTTCACCTCAACCTTCGTACCGAGCACGCCGTCCTGTTTACTGATTGAAATGTTTGCTTCTACGCGCATATGACCCTTTTCCATATCCGCGTCCGACAAGCCCAAATATCGCAAAATAAGTTGCAGTTCTTTTGCAAACACTACCACCTGGTCGGATGTTTTAATGTCCGGCTCCGTAACGAGCTCAAATAGAGGTGAGCCACCGCGATTGTAATCGATATAAGTTGCATTCTCTTTCGTTTTCACACCACCCGGAAGTTCGTGGAGCGAACGTCCCGCATCTTCTTCCAAATGTACGCGCGTAATGCGCACACCCTTCAAGCTACCACCCGAAACAAACGGCTCGTCGTATTGTGAAATCTGGTACCCCTTTGGAAGATCGGGATAAAAGTAGCTCTTACGATCAAAGTGTGACTTCTTTGCAATTGTGCTCCCTAGGGCAAGCCCGAGCTTCACAATCCCCCGTACCGCCTCTTCGTTTGCCACAGGAAGCGCGCCTGGGTGCCCCAAACAAATCGGACACGTGTTTGCGTTCGGATTATTCTCATCAAAACTATTTGGGCACGCGCAAAACATCTTTGTGCGCGTCTTTGCGATCATATGAATCTCTAGGCCAATAGTCGGAATATACATATAGTTCCCTTCAATAATAGCAGAGGATATGCATATGACACAACAAATTCATTATGGATATTTTTAGAATATGTAAGCACCCCACTTCGCCCCGTCTGGGGCTTCGAGGGGTTATTATTCGCACAGCGAATAATAAAAAACCCCGTCATAATGGCGGGGTGTAAATGATTACTGTGTCGGAAGGATTTCTTGGTTTTCGAGCCACTCTTTCATTTCAGCAAATGCCCTAGGAACGGATTGCTTCCCATTTATCCTTACCATACGGTAGTGTGTATGCACTTTGGCAAGCTTTGCCGCCAAAGCCATGGTTGCCTTATTGTACTGCGCGCGAATCATACCCAAGCTCTCAAGACCTTCATGCAAGTCAATCGGCTTTC
This sequence comes from uncultured Candidatus Saccharibacteria bacterium, assembly GCA_964356375.1. Taxonomy (GTDB): domain Bacteria; phylum Patescibacteriota; class Minisyncoccia; order UBA6257; family GWB1-50-10; genus CAIKKG01. The sequence continues at coordinate 83,620 of CAYHGT010000001.1, read as the reverse complement.
CTGATTTCCTCAACCGATTTACCGCAACGCGCGCGGTTACATCAATCACAAACGTGATGTCTGGGATGAGGTAATGCTTACCAAGCGCCGTCTCGTGCAAATCGTAAAGCTCATCAAAAAGCACGCCGTGCGCGGTTCCATACGCATAATTGGAAAGATCGTACCTATCTTCAATCACCCACTTCCCATTCATGATGGCGGGAATGATTGTGGTGGGAACATCCACCGCACGATCAGCGATGAAAATCATCTGGCGTTCCAATTCCGTAAGTTCTCTCCCGAATTCCAATTTCATCCAAATCCTATCAAGCGACCTGCAAAATTCAATTATTTTTTTCTGTCGCAGTTCTGAAACACGGGATATGGAGATGCCGAGTGTCGCGGAAAGAAAAGCGGTGTCCGCTCTTAGTTCCTCAAGTAATTCCGGTTGGAGTTCATTACCTTCAATAATCTTGCGTACCGCGCGTCCGAACACGTTTGTTTTCGTCGGCTCGGCATTCAACACAGCATCAATACCCAACTTCCGCAAATATTTCACGAGAAGCTTGGCGAGCGTGGACTTTCCACAACCCGAAATGCCTTCCAAAAGAATGAATTTGCCTTTTGTTTTCATGTGTTCTCCTTTTGCATATTATAGCGCTTAAAGTGCTCCTTCAACTTTCCGAATGTGTTCACGGATGCCGGGAGTACGATACGCAATATGCACTTATGACAAATGATTGCGTCGTGCGAATGAGAGATTGGCGTAATATGCACCTCGCCCCCGCACACCTCGTGCTTCCCCACATAATCAGTGAGCTCGCGTGTGTCTAGTGAAAAATGGTTTACCGCCTCTCCATACGCGGACAATACTATTTTGCACATTTCTATCCTCCGTTTGTTAAGTGTCCTCAACTAAAGTAACGCGAATATGTGCGTCTGTCAAAAAAATAAAGCCCTTTCGGGCTCTATTTTTTAATCCGTGATTTCAATTCCCATGTTGCGGGCACTTCCCTCGATGATTTTCATTGCTGCTTCCACGTCGTTCGCATTCAAGTCAATCATCTTTTTTTCTGCGATATCGCGGAGTTGTGCGCGCGTCACCTTACCTACCTTTACCGAATGCGGTGTCGCGGAGCCCTTCTCAATGCCTGCCGCTTTTCTCAAAAGTGCGGATGAGGGCGAGGTCTTCAATTTGAAATCAAATGTGCGGTCCTCGTAAATGGTGATTTCTGCAGGAATGATGTCTCCAACCATTTCCGCTGTAGCCGCATTAAACTGCTGGCAGAATTGCTGAATGTTTACACCGTACTGACCAAGCGCCGGACCAATCGGAGGCGCCGGATTTGCTTTACCCGCTTCAATCTGGAGTTTTAATACTGTTTTTATCGGTTTCGCCATAGAGTTTGTTTATACATTATATTTTCTGCACTTGCAATGAGTCCAGCTCAAGAAGTGTGTCGCGACCGAAGATTGGCACCAAAACTTTCACCTTGCCATGTTCTTCATCAATATCCGCCACCTTACCTTCTTGTTCCTTGAACGGGCCGTCCGTAATCTTCACTATCTCACCCACCTTAATATCAATCGTGTATTTCGTCTCCTCTCCGCCCATCTTTGCGAGAAGCGATTTAATCTCTTCGTCCGAAAGCGGTGTCGGGGTCGTGCTGTCCGAGCCCACGAATCCTGTTACACGGGGCGTATTGCGCACCACAGACCATGAGTCATGGTCAAGAATCATCTCAACCAAGACATATCCGGGAAATGTTTTTTCTTCAATCGTGTAGCGCTTTCCGCTCTTCACTTTAATCTTTGTTTCCTTCGGAACTATGACATTGAAAATCTTGTCCGCCATAAACATGGATTCCACGCGCTGTTTTAAATAACGCGAAACCGCGTCCTCATATCCCGCGTACGTATGTACTGCATACCAGCGACGCTCAGCGTTAATCGTTTGTTCGTGTTTTACAGTCATAAAAATTATGCAATTATTTTCTCAAGCGCCTGCATGAATGTGTAGTCCATGATACCCAAAAGGATTGCGAGAAAAATTGAAAATCCAATCACAAACAATGTGTAGCGAATCGTTTCTTCTCGTGTTGGCCAGTTCACGCGCTTAAGTTCCTGGCGTGATTCCTGCCAAAACACTCTCATTCGTTCAATCATATTTGACATAATATTACGAAAACAACTATACCATTTACTTCGCTGTTAAATCAAGGGCTGTCTACTCACAGGCAGATACTAGATGTCCAGATTCTTCACGGACGCTGCGTGCGCCTGAATGAAATTTTTGCGTGGTTCTACCGCCTCACCCATCAAAATATCAAACATTTTGTCCGCCTTCACCACGTCATCCACATTTACTTGCTTCAAGACGCGATTTGCGGGGTTTAATGTCGTCTCCCAGAGTTGTTCAGGGTTCATTTCGCCAAGACCCTTATAGCGCTGAATGTTCACTCCTTCTGTGCCATAGGACTTTAACAATGTCTGAAGCTTATCTTCGTTAAATATGTACTGCGCCTCCTTGCCCTTCTGTACCCTAAAGAGTGGTGGTTGAGCAATGTACAGGAATCCACCACTAATAATTTGTGGGAAGTAGCGATAGAAAAGCGTAAGCAAAAGTGTGCGAATGTGTGCGCCATCCACATCGGCATCTGTCATAAGAATTACTTTGTGATAACGAAGTTTCTCAATATCAAACTGATCAGAAATCGCGGTACCCAGTGCAACCACAAGTGAACGGATTTCTTTGTTAAGTAACATCTTATCAATGCGCGCTTTTTCCACGTTCAAAATTTTACCCTTTAGCGGGAGAACGGCCTGCGTACGGCGGTCTCTTCCCTGCTTACACGAACCTCCTGCCGAGTCACCCTCAACAATGAAGAGTTCTGACTCGTACGGATGACGTGAACTGCAATCGGCAAGTTTTCCGGGAAGCGTAAGACCCTCAAACGCGCCCTTGCGGAGCACTGTATCTTTTGCCGCCTTCGCTGCCTTGCGCGCCTTTGCAGCTAAAAGGTTTTTTTCAATTATTTTTCGTGCATCTCCTGAATAGCGTTCCAAAAATTCTTTCAAATTCTCCGAAACCGCGGACTCCACCGCTGCGCGAGCTTCCATATTACCCAAACGCGCTTTTGTCTGTCCTTCAAATTGAGGTTCGCGAATCTTAATTGATACAGCTACCACAAGGCCCTCGCGCACATCATCGCCTGTAAGATTTTCTTCTGCTTCCTTCAAATATCCTTCGCGACGCGCGTAATCATTCAATGTGCGCGTAAGCGCCGAACGCAAACCTGTAAGGTGCGTACCGCCGTCCGGCGTATAAATATTGTTTGCAAAACTTAGCTCTTCCACGTCTGTATCACCCGTATAGGCAAAGGCGGTCTCAATATCAATGCCGTCCACCTCTTTTTGCGCATAAAATAATGTGTTGTGGACCGGCTGTCTGTCCCCCAAAAGATATGCGAGGAGCGAGAGAAGTCCACCCTCAAAATAGAAGCCATAATACGAAGGGGTCTCCCCGCGCGTGTCTACCACATCAATGCGGATACTCTTTGTGAGATATGCTTGGTTTCTCAAATAATCCAAAATCTTTTTGAGGTCGTACTCAATGACCGAGAAAATGGTGGGGTCCGCATAAAATGTAATACGCGTTCCAGTATTATTCGCTTTTCCAATTTTTTTCACATTGTACTGCGGAACACCAATCTTATATTCCTGTATATACGCGCCTCCATCGCGCCACACCTCCGCTTTCAATTTTGTGGAGAGTGCGTTCACCACAGATACACCAACACCGTGCAAACCGCCAGATACTTTGTATGAACCTTCTGTAAATTTTCCACCCGCGTGAAGTGTGCAGAGCGCGGTCTCAAGCGCGGACTTTTTTGTCTTCGGATGAATATCTACCGGAATACCACGACCATTATCGGTCACCGATACTCCGCCATCATGCATGAGCTCAACCTTAATATAATTTGCGGAGCCCGCCATCGCCTCATCAATTGAATTATTGATAATTTCCCACACAAGATGGTGCAGGCCATCAGGTCCAGTGGTACCGATGTACATTCCAGGCCTCTTGCGTACGGGATCTAGACCCTCCAAAACCTGGATGTCTTTTGCGCTATATGATGCTTGTTCTTTTTTGATTTTTTCAGCCATTCAATTATTATCTTTCGGTTGATTTCCCCACTAAAAATGAAGCCCCGCAAGCTCCAAAATATATCTCAATTGTAGCACGAAAAGTGCCAAAAAACAAACATAAAAACGGATAAAATGAATGCGTTTAGCCCTCTTAAATCCTATGTTTTTTGAGACGCTTCCGTATATAAAAAGTGGCAACAAAACCAATCGTGATAAATGCTACTCCATAGACCACATACATCCCAAATTCTGAAATCTGATCTGCATACACGACAAATGCCTCACCAAGCGACCACCCCAAAAGTCCCATCAAAAATGCGCGGATTCCAGAACCAACAAACGTGGCTAGGAAGAAATTTTTAATCGGGTAACGAACGATACCGCACGCAACCGAAATAAGACCGCTCGGCACCACTGGAAGCGTACGCAATCCGATTAACACGAGTTCGTCTTTGTAGTTACTCTTGAAGAATTTGTTAATTTTCTCCACATCTTTCCAGGAGACGCCTATCCATTTACCCCATCTATGAATAATTGGTTCGCCTCCAATATACGCCAACGCATATGGAAATAGTGATCCAACCGCAAATCCGAGCCCCGCTGGTATCGCAATTTTTATAAATACGTGAAAAAATGTCTCGCCCATTAAGCCACCCGCGGGAATTAAGAAAAATCCCGCAGCAAGAAGCGAGAATGAGGACGGTATCGGTATGACTATTTCTTCAATTGCTGAAATGAAGAACACGCCCCACGCGCCGTAGTTCTGAATGATTGGAGTAATTTGTGCGATGAGCTCGTTAAACATTTCTATACTAAAAATAGAGGAAAATGTGAGGAAGAGCAATGCACACAAAACGCAGTGAGAGGTGCAAAACTTTCGAAAGCTAGGTGATAATTCCATGTTGCATTTTCACATAAAAAACGTACAATAATTCTTGCATTGATGGTCTGTTCTGATTCTATTGAAATGGCTTGCCATGAGCCTGTCGAATGGCCCTATCGTCTAGTGGTAGGACGATGCCCTCTCACGGCATAAACAGGGGTCCGATTCCCCTTGGGGCTACTACCAACAAAATGCTCGTCCAATTTAGGATGAGTTTTTTGTTAGTTACCAAAGTGGGAATCGGACAGCGGAGGGGGTCGTGGAACCACGCTTGGTTCCCCGCGTAGGAAAATATTAAAAACCGAGGGTTTTTAAAAGCGAAGCGCGTTCGCTTCCCCTTGGGGCTACTAACAAAACAATCTCGCCAACGGCGGGATTGTTTTAGTTACATTATTCCGCCCCTTCGTACATTCCCTTCCTTTTTACCCACTCTGGATTCTGGCGCGCGAGCAATTCTTTTGCGCGTGTTGGTTCTGCCATCACTTCTTTCACTATTTTTTCCATACGAACACCCTGCGAACCCTTTACCAATATGAGGTCTCCCTTCTGCATCTTCGATTCTAAAAATGTTGCCGCTTCATAAACGTCACTAAAAGTGAAAACTGTTTTTTCCGATAATCCTCCCCGAATTGCCGCCTCTGCAATTAGTTTTCCTCTAATGCCAACCGTGATTAATATATCAACGCCTATTTTTTTGAGCGACTTGCCGACGGCCTCGTGGACTTCCAATGTATATTTTCCGATTTCCAACATATCACCCAGGACAGCAATCTTTCTTTTTGCGGTTAATGACCTTAGCGTTTCAAGCGCGGATTGCATCGCAACTGGCGCAGCATTATATGTGTCATCAATTAAGAAACTGTCTCGCACACCACGGATGAGTTTGAGTCGTCCCGCGGGCGCCTCGTACGTAGAGAGCGCTTCCGCAATTTTTACCAAATTCAATCCGAAGATAAGCCCAGTAACGGCTGCGGCTCCGATTGAATATGCCTGCGCCTTTCCTAATGCCCTATCAATACGAACGGGTACAATGCTTCCCCCATAGGTTAGCTTGCAGGCAATTCCCCCCGACCTCCCGTCAAAATTATTTACAAAATTTGTGATACGCACGTCAGCCTTCTCACCAAATCCGAACGTCATCACTTGCGCACGGGTCTGCGCCTTCGCCTCCATCACAAGCGCGTCGTCGGCATTCAAGATTGCAAATCCCGTTGAGGGAAGTTGACTAATGAGGCGCGCCTTTTCGCGCATCACGGCCTCGGGCCCAGGAAAATATTCCACGTGCACAGGCACGTTCCCCATCGCGGTAAAGATGCCGATATGCGGGCGCGCAATTTCCAAAAGATATTTCATATCACCCGGCTTATCTATCGCATACTCAAGCACAAGGACTTCCGGATAATTCTTTGATTTCACAATAAGACGCCACGTGGACACAAGTAATACTTTCAACCAAAAGAATATTCCGCCCGTCGTCTCCCAATCACCTAAAATTGTAAGAGGTAGACCAAGTTCATTATTAAAATTTTTCGAAGGCGCTCGTACGGTTCGCTCTGATACAAGCACCACACGAATCGCTTCTTTTGTAGACGTTTTCCCTACACTTCCAGTAATACCTACGATGCTGGGCGAATAACGAGCGAGCGTGGCTCGTGCGAGAATTTTCAACTTGAATTGTAAAATACTTAAAATAAATTTTTTCATGGGTTATTGCGAGATTGATGTTGCGTCGGCAGTTGGGTTGTCGGGTGGAATATTGTAATAATTCAATACAAATTGCGCAAGGTCTTTGAATTTGGGAACGACTGTTGCGCCAGCAAGCGGTTTATCGGGCTTTTCCAGTTTCATAAGTATCACAAATTGAGCGTTTCCTGCCGGCGCAAATCCAACATATGAATGGATTAAGTCGGTTTCCGAATATTTTCCTTTTTCAGGAATAAATGCCGTCCCCGTCTTTCCTGCTACGCGATATTGTGGAATATCCGCGAGCACGTTCTTAATGACAGCCACCTCCATCATTTTCGTAACCTTCTGCGCGGTATCAGCTGACATTACGCGACGAACCACATAGGGCGCGCTATTTGCGTGCACGTAGGGACGCATCAAAAGGCCACCATTTGCGATTGCCGAGAACGCGGAAATTAATTGCACGGGCGTAACACTTGTTCCTTGTCCATACGATGCGGTCGCATAATCAATATCTTGCGCGTTTTTGCGTTCCAAATTATTGATACTGCCATTCACCTCATCTGGAAGGTCAATGTTCGTTGGTGCACCGAAACCGATTGTTTTCAAAAAATTGCGGAATATTGTTCGCCCCATTTTCTGCTCGGCCCAAATTGCGCCCGTATTTACAGAGTCCTCAATTATGCCCGTCATTGTAATCTTTCCGTGCGCTTTACGGTCCCAGTTGGTTATTTTCTTTCCATTCAATGTTACACTTCCCGTATCAATGTACGTCGTATCCGGCGTGAATGTTCCCGAATCAATTCCTGCAGACATTGTAAGTGGCTTAAACACGGAGCCTGGTTCATAGACCGCCTGCACTGCTGGATTCATAAATGTCTTAAATTCGTACTTTCCATACTCATTCGGGTCAAATGAGGGCGCACTCGCCATTGCCAAAATTTTTCCTGTTTTTGGTTCTTCAATGAGAATGGTTCCACCCGATGCCTTATGCTCCGTAATTAGTTTTGAAAGTGTCTGCTCTGCCTCCGCTTGCAAGTTACGGTCAATCGTAAGTCGCACATCCTCGCCGGACGCAAGTTTTATGTCATCCAATTTTTCTAATCCGTATAATCCCACGGGATCTGGCTTCTCATCCGTCTTTCCCACAAAACCAAGTAACTGCGCCGCGAGTGATTCAAATGGATAATAACGATATTGTGAATCACGAATTTCAATTCCCGGAATACCGAGTGCCTTTACCGCATCCACTGTTTCGGAGCTCGCTTTATCAACGAGTGAGTAATATTGAGAACTTGTTGCCGAAAACGCAGTGATGAGTCTCTTTTCATCAATGCCCACAAGTGGTGCAAGCGCCCTAGCCGCACCCACCGCATCCTTCATTGCTTTTGGAACCGCTACAATGTGTGGAAACTCTTTATTAAGAGCGACGGGAATACTTCCGCCGTTTCTGTCAGTAAATAAAATTTGTCCGCGTCGTAAAATCTGACGATCCGCCAATTCATCGCGCGCCGCGGCTTTTTCTGAATACAAAGCGCCCTTATCAATTTGAAGGGCGTACAACTTCCATCCAAGAAGTATGAATAAAATGCTAAAAAAACTAAAAAGAATAAAAAACCTTGTCTTCATTGTGTGCTCGTGAGATAGAGCGGGCGCTTCTCAAGAGTGAGACCGGAATTACTGGCCGCCGCCTCTAACTTCGCGGGGTCCACAAGACGATAGTATTCATTTTTAAGATCCGCGTTTGCGGTCTTTAAGTCATTAAGTTGTTTCTTTAGCGCTTCCAACTCATGTCTCTTTTCAACTAACGCTCCCGTCTGCACGATATAAAACACTCCGCCTACTAATACTATCGCAAAAAGCATTATAAGAAAATATTTGATATTCTTTTTTTTCTGTGGACAAATAATGGTCATTTGATTTTAAAAAATTATGTTAATTGAATTGCTCGCACTTTCGCTGAACGACTTCTTGGATTCTCTTTCACCTCCGCCCTAGTAGGGATAATCGGTTTTTTTGTAAGTAGTCCCGCCTTTCCGGCCTTTACTAGTTCCTTGAATAGATTTTTCACGATACCGTCTTCTGTAGAATGGAACGTGATAACTGCAACTCTTCCACCTGACTTCACACACTCTGGGAGCTTTCGCAATAAAGATTTGATGTTCTCAAACTCATGATTCACATAGATGCGCAATGCTTGGAATACTTTGGTCGCGGGATTTGTCTTTCCATTTCGGAATCTCGCGGGGAATGCCGACACTACCACATCTCTCAAATGGCCCGTCGTCAATATCTTTCCCTTTCTGCGCTCTTCTACGATTCGCTTTGCAATCTGACGCGAAAATCTCTCATCACCGAATTTCCAAAAGATGTCCGCAAGCTCCTCTTCCCTTAACCCATTCACCACATCCGCCGCGGTTGCGCCTTCCTTTGCATACCGCATATCAAGTGGGCCGTCTGCCTGGAAACTAAATCCTCGCTTTGCGTCCTCTATCTGGAATGATGAGAATCCTAAATCAAGAAGTAATCCATCAGCCTTTCCCAATTTCTCTTGCGTTAGAATTTCCGGGATTGTATTGTAGTTCGCGTTCTGTACGATTACATTCGTTCGCTTCGCATTTTCATGCAGAAATCGTTCAGTCGCTTCTTTGTCCCAATCAACACCGAGAAGCGTTCCTGATTTTCCGATGCGTTCTACAATCGCGTTTGCGTGGCCTCCCCCGCCGAGCGTGCCATCGATGAAAAATTCTCCTGACTTCGGATTAAGAATCTCTATTGTTTCGTGTAAAAGAACTGGCTTGTGTATCGACATACTAAATTCCCAACTCGCCAAGCTTCTCGGCGATTTCGTCCGACGCGGATTCTGTCTTCGCCTTATACTCTTCCCACTTCTCCTCGTCCCAGATTTCAAGACGGTTGTACAAGCCGGCGACAACCACTTGTTTTTTGAGCCCCGCATATTCGCGGAGATAATCTGGCACAAGAATTCTTCCCTGCACATCCACTTTTACATCCATTGCGCCTGCAAGCATAAGACGCGCGAAGGCGCGCGAGTTTGATTGCGCAAGTGGAAGCGAGATTAATTTTTTTGCGAGTGTTTCCCACTCATGCAAACTGAATACAAAAAGACAATGATCCAAACCACGCGTAATAATTGCGCCACTTGAAAATAAATCGCGAAACTTCGCGGGAACGGCCAATCGTCCCTTCTCATCTACATTATGTTTGAATTCGCCTAATAGCATGCCAATGTTATTTGCGAATTAGGTGAGCAACTATAACATTGCGCACCGAGCACATAGACCTAAATGTGCTTTTCATTTTTTTATTGTTGGAATAGTTGAAATTCATTGATTCTATATATATATGCTAGCGATGTGCTCGGTAACCTCGCTTTCGTTCGGTTATCCCCAGAATGAGGCTTTATCCACACACTTATCCACTTCGCCCCACATCTCCACATCAGTATACCACCGCACCACACCGCGTCAAAAACCGGTAAAGAGCGTATTTAATGTTCAATTACCCCAGTGTTTACTAGGATTTTTTTGGAACCTCAGAAGTTATGCACAATGCGTATTTTATCTATTTGTAGATTTCTATTTTTAGCTCATTCCCCACCCCTCGACTCTGCTCGGGGTAAACCATCTCTACGCGCTCAGGATAAATAACGATAGAGAAAAAATAAATTCGCCCTGTAGTGGAACTACTGATATAATTGAAAATATTTATCACTTATGTTTAAAGGCGCAAGAAATTTATTTAAAAAAGCAGGACCCGGAATCATAACCGGCGCTGCGGATGATGATCCCTCAGGCATCGCGACCTATTCGCAAACGGGCGCGCAGTTTGGATATGCGCAACTCTGGACCGCGGCGGCACTTCTTCCGTTCATGGTTGCGATACAAGAAGCGTGCGCGCGCATCGGCGCGGTGACAGGAAAAGGACTTGCGGCGGTAGTTAAAGAAAATTACAGCAAGAAGATTCTCTACGCGATGGTTTTGTTAATTGTCGTTGCGAACACCATCAACATCGGCGCGGACTTGGGCGCAATGGGTGCGGCCGCGCAACTTATCATCCCGCTCCCCTTCGGCGTACTCATACTCTTCTTTGCCGCGCTTATTTTGATATTGGAAATCTTTGTATCATATAGGACGTACTCAAAAATTCTCAAGTGGTTTGCACTCTCTTTAATTGCGTATCCGCTCACGGTCTTCCTCGTGCATCAGCCATGGGGAGAATTGCTGAAGGCAACGTTTATTCCACACGTTGAATTTAATTTTGCATTCCTTTTTATTATTACGGGGGTGTTTGGCACTACTATCTCGCCGTATATGTTTTTCTGGCAAGCATCCGAAGAAGTAGAGGAAGAAAAAGAAAAACACATGATTCATGACGGCAAACCGAGCATGACAAAGCAATTTATGCATCGCATGCGCCTGGATACATTTTTTGGAATGTTGTCATCCGAAGTTGCGACGTGGTGCATCATCGTCGTTGCCGCCACCGTACTGCACACAAGCGGCGTCTTTGATATTCGTACCGCAGCAGATGCCGCAAAAGCGCTTGAGCCTTTGGTGCATACATTCCCGAATGCGGGACTGCTCGCGAAAATAATTTTCTCAACCGGCATCATTGGACTTGGACTTCTCGGAGTTCCCGTCCTTTCCGCTTCCGCTTCGTACGCACTCTCGGAAACACTGAATCTCAAGGAGGGGTTGAATATGAAACTCAAAAAAGCGCATGGCTTCTACGGTATTATTACTATCGCGACCATTGTTGGTCTCGCTATTAATTTCATCGGCATTGACCCAATGAAAGCACTTGTCTTCACCGCCGTCTTCAATGGTATTGCTGCCGTCCCCCTCATCTTCGTAATCGCGCTTGTGGCGCGCAATAAAAAGATTATGGGAGAGTATAGAAGTGGCGCACTCTCCAATACGTTTGTCTGGGCAACGTTTGCGCTTATGGCACTCTCGGCAATTCTTCTCTTCGTCACGCTCGGCAGAGGGATGTAAACGACTCATCCTTCCCGCTCAAACCTTTGTGGTGTAAAAGAAAACCCTGGGTGTTCAACCCAGGGGAGTGCCCATACTTCCTGCGCCCAATCTCAAGCGGATTTTGCACAGGAAGGGTGCTGTTCCAAGGAGACAGAGTCTCACTGAGCCGCCACCCCGCCTTTTCAGCTAAATATATGCTAGCATACCCCGTCAAAATTGTCAAGCATCTCGGGTAATGTGCACACACATATGTCGGTTTCTCCTAGAATGGAGAGTTGTCCATATACCCATACGGAATCAGAACCCTTGATACAAAAACAGAACACTCGAAGGTGCTCTGTTTTTGTATTGGTGGACAGTTCGGGCTCGGATATTTAAAAGGCGAGACCACCAAAGGCTTTTTTGAGGTTCCCTTATTCTATCATTTCGACCCTCCTCGGAATGATCTATTTTAAGTAAAAATCACACTCTCTAGTTCGTGAGGATTATGAGTAACGTAATCCGGATTTCTTGATCTTAATTTTTGCTCGCTAGTGAAACCCCAGGTAACTGCAACGCTTCTGATTCCTACTTTCTTGGCCACATCTATCTCATGATTACTATCCCCGACAAAAAATGTATTTTGCGGATCTAAATCATTCTCTTCGATTATTCTTTGAACAGCTTCTAATTTATCGTCTGCATCGGTAACTATTTCATTAAAAATATTTTCCAGTCCATACTCTTTTACCTCAGGAAGTAATGTCTCTGGGAAATCGGAACTTACGACAGCAAGAAAATAACCACTTTCCTTACATTTGCATATGAGTTCTACCACTTCCGAAAATGGGGCGGATTTCGGGCAGTCTTTATCTAGTTGAATTCCTGAAAAAAATTTGACTCGCTCCTCTTCGCTATAACCTTCAGGTAAATATTTTTGATAAAAAAAAGCGGGTGGCTGTTTCCAATTTTCTCTGAATTCCTCTAGGCCTATTTTGCTAACATTATATTTTTCAAATATTTTGTTAACAATCCAGAGTTGACCCGTAACAGTATCCCTTACTACACCAGACCAATCAAAGATAATATTTTTCATATAAACTATTATAGCTCCTCGGACTCCGAACCTATCTCAAAGTGGCCATTCGACTCACTGTCGTTCGCTCAGGGCGCTTCGCCTCGCACGCTGACTCCTGGTGCCCGCACTGAGCGAGGCCTTACGAGTCGAAGTGGTGGGCAATACTGGACTCGAACCAGTGACCTTTGCAATGTGAATGCAACGCTCTAACCAGCTGAGCTAATTGCCCATAGGAATATTTATAGCAGTCGGAGTGCAAAAAGGCAATTGTGTCTTTCTTATCTGCTTGGCTTCACCCAATCACCATTCATTTCTGTTCTCGCTCGTTTTTTCCGACAACTCTCGGAGGTGAAAAAGCTTGGCATCCGAAGGATTTTTTCGCCGAGAGGGTAGCGATGCGCTTTGCCGCAGGAGCAAAGCGACATCCGGTGGCGGAGAAAACGAGCGAGAACAGAAATACAAAACACCCCCGCAACGCGGGGGTGTTTTGATGTGGATTATTTCAACTCCACTACTGCGCCGGCTTCTTCGAGTTTCTTCTTCAACTCTTCTGCCTCTTCTTTCTTCAATCCTTTCTTCACCTCCTTCGGTGCGCCGTCCACGAGGTCCTTCGCTTCTTTCAAGCCGAGGCCCGTCGCTTCTTTCACAATCTTGATGACGTTGATTTTCTGTTCGCCACTGCTCGTGAGCATTACATCCCACGCGGTCTTCTCTTCAGCTGCTGCGCCTCCCGCCGCAGGTCCTGCTGACGCCATCGCGGCTGCTGATACTCCGAATTTTTCCTCCAAAGCCTTTACAAGCTCCGAGAGTTCCAATACGGACATTGATTCAACTTTCGTGATAATATCGTTAAATTTTTCCATAGTTTAATTAATTAGTTTTCTTCGACTTTTCATTCAATACAATGAGGAGCGAACGAATCGGTGAACCAAGCATATAGACCAATTGACCCAAAAGAACTTCTTTTGATGGCAACTGTCCGATGCGAGCCACATCCGCTGCTGCAATGAATTTCTTCTCCCCCACTTCATATCCGCCAAGAATTTTCAAAAGCTTACTCTGCTTTGTAAATCGGTACGTGGTACCCGCAGTTTCCACCATATCTTTCGGTGAGAACACGACACCCGTCTGGCCTTCAAATTGTTTGGGATCAAAATCAATTCCCTCTTTCTCAAACACATATTTCAAGAGACGCTTTTTAATAACGCTCATAGTACCACCAAGCATAAACACTTCTTTACGGAACGCATTTAATTCGTTCGCAGTAAGACCCGTAAAATCGGTGATAACCACTGTCTGACTGGTCTTCAGTTCTTTTGCGCCTTCTTCTATCTGTGTAACTTTTTGTGCTTTTGTTTTCATTTCAGTTTATCCTACAAAAAACCGCGACCTTTGCCGCAGAAAGATTTGCCCAAACTTGGGCTACTCCTCGGTAGGACCCTCCTTCGTTCGCCTTTGGCGAACTACGGACGGGCAAGCTTATTCCCTTTTTCGGGATGCCTACTTTCTACGGATTGCCTGTATATAATAGCGAATCCCGTGTGAAAGTCAACTCCGACGTTACAATGGAGTCAATAATGACCTCCTCCACGCAGTTCCTGCGGGGTTTCCTGGTATTTAAAAAGCCCCGCAAATGCGGGGGGTGGAATATCAGGTTCAGTTGAGCTTATTACCACGGTCGAATAAGTTCGACCATTTTTTTCTTATTAGATCTCTTGAGTAATAGCTTGGAGCCAGCATCCTCTTCTTTTGTAAGGAATAGGTCCATTTCGAGCGCTCTTCGGAACATGTCCGTTGCTGTAAGCTCTTCTTTTTTGCCCTTGCCTTCACTCGGTCTAAAAGTTCTTGTGGAAGATTCAGTGTAACTCTACACATGTTTCCCATCGCATACCTCCTTTTGAAAAATATCGTTTTTGAATCCACAACGATGCCAGAGCTCTTCCAAACGGTGCTTACTATGAATCGCTACAATATTGGGGCGCTCGCTTACCATCCGTACCCCGAACTGATTTCGAGTATCTAGGGAATCAATTGAGGAATCATAACCCCACTTTGACATCTCAACTTCTACATCGTGGTCAATACAATATTTCCATAAAAGGTCAAAAAACTCTTCATCGGAAATGGACTTATCAACTAATGCCCTCTCAAGAGATTCTAAACTCATTTTATCTCCTTTGGAACTAATCAGAGTATAGGATGGCACTCGCTCGTTTGCAAGTATTATAAAATTTCTGTTGAAGCGAGCCTCACCCTCTTCACCCCTCACTCCACGCTTGGCGCTCTTCTTGCCTTGAGGAACATCCCACAAGCCACGAAGGTGGCTGAGGGGGAAGACCTGCCTGCCGGTAGGCAGGAATTTTTCAACAGAAAAATATTCTGGTTCCGAAAGGCAAGAAGAGAGCCATCTCCCTACAGCTCCTTGTCCAAATCATCCAAAAGTTTTTTGGCTTTGTGTGAGAGTGATTTTGGAAGTTTTGCGTTCAAGCGAACATATAAGTTACCACGCGAGTAGGCGCCAAACAAACCAAACTTTGGCATACCTCGCCCCGTGATCTTAAGTGACTCATTCAAGTTAAATCCCGCGGGAATCTGAATTGTATAACGCGCACCATTAATATCCACCATCTCAATTTCTTTTTCTAAAAGCGCGTCCGTCACCTTGATTTCTTTTTCTGTTGTAAGGTCGTCCTTGCGACGTTCAAACTGCGCATGTGGTTTTACGCGCACAACTACATAGAGGTCGCCCGTGCCACTCGCAAGCTCTCCCGCCTCACCCATCCCCGCGATCTTAATCACCTGACCGTCCTCAATGCCTCTTGCGATTTCTACATCAACTTCGCGCGTACTCACTTTTCTTCCCACACCATTGCACTCATGGCACTTCTCATTTGGCACCTCGCCCTTACCGCGACAATCTGCACACGCTTTTGCTTGTACAAAACTACCAAACACCGTTCTGCGTTCTTCGCGCGTCTCTCCCCGACCATTGCACTTCGCACATTGTGATGTACCTTTGCTTTTTTCATACCCCAACCCCTTGCAATGAGGACACGCTACATACGTTTCAAATCTAAGCGTGCGCGTGACACCGCTAAATACCTCCTCAAGCGAGATTCGTTCGTGTGCTTCAATATTTGCTCCACGTTTATACGCGGGTTTCTGTGCCCTACCACCTCCAGCACCGCCACCAAAAAATGTTTCAAAAATATCACCGAGGTCTCCAATATCCTCGCCAAAATTCACATTCCACTGTCCACCCTGACCGCCGAACCCTTGAAAGCCCTCCCAACCAGGTATCGGGCCCTGATCCGCGCCATCTGCCACATGGCCAAAACGGTCATATTGTGCGCGCTTATCTTTATTAGAAAGCACTTGATATGCCTCATTTATCTCTTTAAATTTTGCCTCATTGCCGCCAGCCTTATCTGGATGAAATTGGTGCGCAAGCTTACGATATGCTTTTTTTATATCGTCCTCGGATGCGCCACGTGCGACTCCTAAAATTGAATAATAATCCTTCATTATTTTGTTACGGCAGAATTACGAATTCGCGATTCCGCGTTTCGTAATCAACCGCAGCAAAATTTGCCGCAATAAGTAATTTATAGATTAGAAACGCGATAAAATTTATGAACCAATACAGTAAAAATCCAAATCCTTTAAGCGAAAAGAAAAACAGTATTGCTAGGCCAATTGATATTAATGATTTTGTTACATCGGAAAACTTCCCAATATATTCTGAAATTAAACGAAATGCTTCGTTGCGCACACTCGCCTTAGAGTTCAGGGGGCCAATTTTTTCTTCAGCTGCTTTCCGTATCTCTCCAGAAAATTGATTTACAATCTTCTCACGCACCTCAATTGGAAGGTCCGAAATGCCGGACTTTAGATTTATTGCAGAAGTAAGACCGCCCTCGGACTGCACTCGCGCCATTTCCGAAAGTGCAAACTGCTTGAAAAATTCGTTAATTGTCTGGTTCGCCGATACGTTTGGCACCCAAATATTCACAATTGGCGTTGAAGCGGTGAGCGTTTGATTCAAAACCTCGCGCCCAAGTCCCTCAACGCACGCACCTCCCACAGAAAAACAGTTCATATAGAAGATTACGCTCACTCCGATAAGCACGCCAGTAACCAATTTTGGAGTTACTGTTTTGGCGATAGAGAAAAACTTAATTTTAACACTATTTGCTAAATGGCTTCTCCCTCGCTGCATTCCCCAAAGTATGAAAATAAAAAACAATGTAAATCCGATTGCAATGGGCCATGCCTCCGTTTTAATACGATCCATGAAAAACAACACTGGTAAGCCGGCCTCCAATAACACAATGCCCGCGAGTATTGAGAATCGTTTTATAAAAAACGTGTTCAATATATTCAATACAAGGAACATGAGAAGCGTTATCACTCCGAACCAAAGAAACGCGTATTGAAACGAGGATAGAAACTCACCAAACTCATACATCATTGCCACACTTGTGCCAATTGAAAAAATGGCGAGTATGATAATTTTTGCGATATTAAAATCCGTCTCTTCAATCCTTGACTGACTTACTACCGATGGTTCGTTTACATACATATTAGCTTGTGGGACTTGGCTCGCTTGATGGCGGTGTCGGCTCAGTTGTCTCGGGACCGCTCTTATTCTCTTTATACATCATTTCGCCTATCTTTTGAAGTTCTGTTGAAAGTTCTTGTGTCGTGTTTTTAATTTGCTCAGCATCGTCTTTCTCTTTTGCTTCTTTCAAAGTCGCGATTTTTTTCTCAATACTTTCCTTCAATTCGGGGGGGACTTTCTCACCCGCATCACGAAGTCCTTTTTCTGCGACATAAATCATTGATTCTGCCTGGTTCTTTACCTCAATAACCGCGCGACGCTTCTCATCTTCCACAGCATGTGTGGCCGCTTCCTGTTTCAAACGCTCAATCTCTTCCTTATTCAAGCTTGTAGATGCTTCAATTTTCACAGATTGTGACTTTCCAGATGCCTTATCCTTTGCGGATACGCTAAGTATTCCGTTCGCATCAATATCAAATGTCACCTCAACCTGCGGTACGCCACGAGGAGAGGGCGGAATGCCATCCAAAATGAAGCGCGCAAGTGTTTTGTTGTCCGCCATCATAGGACGCTCTCCCTGACCGATATGAATCTCTACAGAGGTTTGATTATCCGCAGCGGTTGAAAATACCTGAGTCTTCGCGGTCGGCATCGTGGTATTTTTCTGAATCATCGGCGTAGCCACGCCACCCATTGTTTCAATACTAAGCAAAAGTGGCGTCACATCAAGCAGAAGAATGTCCTTCACATCACCTTGCAAAATACCCGCCTGAATTGATGCGCCAATAGCAACCACTTCGTCTGGGTTTATTCCCTTGTGTGGTTCTTTACCGAATAATTTCTTAACTGCTTCCTGAATTGCGGGCATTCTTGTCTGTCCACCCACAAGAAGCACTTCGTTAATGTCTTCAATCTTCATTCCTGCGCCCTTTGGCGTAACCGCAGTCACCGTCTCTTTCGCAATCGCGATTGAGCGGTCAATTAAATCACGAACCAAATCTTCAAGTTTTGCGCGCGTAAGCTTTAATAAGAAATGCTTCGGCCCCGTCGCATCGGACGTAATATATGGAATATTAATTTCCGTTTCCATTGAGGTTGAGAGTTCATGCTTTGCACGCTCCGCCGCCTCCTTCAAACGCTGAATTGCGAGTGGATCCTTTGAGATATCAATACCCTCCTGTTTCTTATATTCTGCTACAAGGTAATCAATGATGAGTTTGTCAAAATCATCACCGCCGAGATGTGTATCGCCTCCCGTTGCGCGAACTTCGACTGTCTGCTCTTTTGATTCCGCATCGTAGCCAATTTCAAGAACCGAAACATCAAACGTGCCACCGCCAAAATCGTATACGGCGATTTTTTCGTTCTTCATTTTGTTCATGCCGTATGCAAATGCAGCCGCGGTCGGCTCGTTAATAATACGACGTACTTTGAATCCAGCAATCTCGCCCGCATTCTTCGTTGCCTGGCGCTCACTATCGTCAAAATATGCGGGTACGGTAATAACCGCCTCATCAATTTTCTCTCCCAATTTTGCCTCAGCATCCGCCTTCAGTTTTTGCAAAATCATTGATGAGATTTCTTCTGGTGTGTACCACCTATCACCCATCTTCACATCCACACCACCTGATGTGGACTCCTTAATTTCGTATGGAAGCCACTTGCTGTCGCGCTGGACCTCGGCATCGCTCCACTTCCTCCCAATTAAACGTTTCACCGAAAAAATGGTATTTTTTGGATTCACAACCGCCTGGCGCTTTGCCAAAAGTCCCGAGAGGCGCTCATTCGCCTTACTCATTGCAACGATTGAAGGAGTTGTGCGATTTCCTTCCTGATTCTCAAGCACCGTGGGTTCTCCGCCTTCCATAACCGCCATCGCCGAATTTGTGGTTCCGAGGTCAATTCCTAAAATTTTTGCCATATATTTATATTTGTTTAATTATTTGTTTTCAACGCTATCCTTGCCTTTTGAAACCCTGACCTTTACTGCCCGTATTACTTTGTCATAAAGCGTATACCCACTCTCTACCTCTTCCGCTACTGCGCCGTCAGGATATTCCGAATGTATCTCCCCGATTGCTTCGTGTTTTGCGGGGTCAAACATCTCGCCCTTCACCACCAATATACTTTCAAGTCCGTGTCTTCTGAGCGTATCCTCAAGCTGGGTCTTAATGAGCACCATTCCCTTCATCGCCTCCGGGCTTTCCTTTTCAGTCGCTATAATACCAAGCGTGAAACTATCCAATACTGCAAGCAAATCGCGAATAATACTCTCGTTCCCACTCTTCAAGAATCCAGTGAGTCGCTCCGCTTCATCTTTTTTAAAATTGATAAGGTCCGCTTTTGCTCTCTTCCATCCGTCCAAATACTCATCCCGCTCCTTTTTGAATTGCTCCATTTCTGTCTCTCCCGCCTCTTCTTTTTTTATTTCTTCATCCATGGTTATATGTGTTTCTTCTGTTTTGTTGCCTTCGACTTTGTCAGTGCTTTAAAAAGATTTACTGATTTTTGATAGTCCATTCTCTTTGGTCCAATTGAGAAAAGAAGCACATCTCTTCCATCGCAAAAATATCTTCCCACCACAACAGACAAATGTTCACTTTTCGTTACCGGACTCTCTCCTATAAAAACGCGTGGCCACAAACCCTCTCCCTCCCACCAATCTCGCTTTTTAAGTAATCGTTCTTCCAACATTTCAAAATCTCTTACCACGTCAACAATTTCTTCCTTAGCGCTTGTTTCTAAATGAGAGAGGAGATCTCTGAGACCGCTTCCATATATCGCCGAGGATGCGAGGTCGTATCCAACACTCAACCCATTTAAATACTCGGACATTCCGTGCACAATTTCTTTAGTGTCTTGGTCAGAAAAGCTATTTGTCACATCAGTGTCTGCTTGGGACTCCACGCTCTCATTCGCCAAAAGCTCGTTTACAAAAAACCGATATGCTTTGTTTGTTGGAAATCGCCCACCCGATGGGTGTGTCTGGAAAAAAAATCCGTTTTCAGAAAGGTCGTTTAACTCCCAGCGAATCATCGCAGGCTTAATGCCAAAATCATGAAGTTCATAAAGATACTCGGAGGTGATTGGCTTCCCGAGTCGTATGAAATCCTTAACCGCAATCTCAAGAATCTCTCGCGTCCGATCTTTCATCAGATTGAAGTATAGGATTAGCACTCACCCTAGTCAAGTGCTAAAAATGCTTAAATGGTGTTGACACTATTGTTTAGTAATGATATAATGATTACGTTCTTTACCAATCAAAAACCAGCGTCAAAAACGACGCATATCCCCCAAGGAGGCATTTATGCAATCACTAAGCATTATGCAAAACGGAAGAATGGGTTATTTAATCCCAATCCCCTTCCTTTCAGCTACATGCTGGCTGTTTTCTATCAGCGCCCATGGTGTAAGCCAAGCCACCGCACTCACGGGTTGTGTTCTTACTGCGTTATTTGCGCTGTATCTTTTGGAATGTTTCTATGCTTTCTATGACGAATATTGCGAACCACACCAAGATTGGGTCGTGCCAATTCTCGCGCCCTTTCTTAGTCTTTGTTATGGCACATTCATTGCGATTTTGTCCATTGTATTCCCACTCGGATGGAAGGTCGTATTTGTGAACGGAGCTCTAACCTCCATTGGCACTTTTATTCTTATAAAAGTCATAGAATGGGGACACAAACGCTCGTAGCCATCAATCCCCCGCTCATGCGGGGGTATTTTTATATATGTCCCTACGGGACATCTCCCGGAGGGAGATAAAATTCCTAGAAAATTACGGACAGGTTACCGTAGTTGTGGTAATGAGACCCGCATTGCTCACACCCAAGCGATAACACGTGGTATTTGGCGATACAAGCACAACGCCGTAGGATGAAGACGAAAATCCCACATCACCCGCGGATTTAATCGCGGAAAGTGTGCCAGCAAGCGATGCACCCGCAACTCCCAGTTTTCCAGTGATATACGCATTACCCGCAAAATATCCATCTTTCCATGTAGAACCCGAACCGCCCAAGTCATAAGAGTTTGATGAATTAGGGACGAGATTGGAATCAAACGTCGCTGCGGAAATACGTGTAATAGCTCCATGCCATGAGCGCGCGATTTTTGCTCTTTCAATGGTCGTGTTGTAATTCAATGTAAGGTCAACCTGCACAATTGCCGGCCCGCCTGCAGTTTCAAACTTTGTTATGGTAAAATTGCCGACCGTCACGTTGCTGTCCGTAAGCGGAATTGTGGTCGCAACTCCATTTATATCAACTTGTTTCAAGAATATTCCAGTTGATGATGCATCAGTATATATCGTTGTCTTATCCGTAGAGGTTGCAGTCATGCGAAGCGCTAAAGTAGTACTCGCAACTCCCGCTGGATTTTCAATCAAACTTGCTTGACGCACAAGGCGCTGCACGGTATCCGCCACAAACGAAACCTGCTGACTCACGCCGTTAATTGAGTTCTGCCGGACCTCGGTTTGCGTTATGGTCGTCAAAATATTTACTAGGAATACAGAACTTATCGCAAAAATAACCGCGTAAAGCAGAAGTTCAATAAGCGTAAAACCGCTTCTTTCTTCCTTAATATGTGTTCTAAACCACCTCAATATACTAATCATATCATATCGGTCATAATTACTTGAAATACACTCTGTTTTGCACGCGCAAATCCACATAGCTTAAATCCTCAGGTTTTGTTCTTTCTTTTAGATTGTTTAGAACACTCTTCAGTTTTTCAGGAACAAAATCCAGGCTGAACTTAAATACCGTACCTTTCGTACTTTGTAATTCCCATTCGCGAAGTGTCATATCCCTAATAATCACTTTATCAATCGGGATACCGTCTTCCTTTATAATTGCAATACTCAAAAATATATTTTTGAGCGCCGTAGCGTCAGGAAAGACCGGATTGCCAAGTGTCAACTCGTTTTCATTCTCGTCTAACACCTTTAGAAGTAGTGAGCCCTCAACGTCTGGCGCCAAAAAATACGCGATGCCATCGGAATCAAATCCTACGCAGGTTTTTGCACACCAAATACCCACAAATTCTCTTTCTTTAATTTCCACCGATACCGCGCGACTCAAAATATTTACGTGAACCACGATAGCGCTTGCGGCGGGAATTCCTGAATCGCGTACCTCTCCTGCGCCCACCCAGTATAATATATTACTGCTGCCAAATGCTCGTCTAAACCATCCGCGCGTATCAAGTTTTTTAATAAGCAATTGTTGCAAATCCTCACTCCCCGCCACGCGGTTACCCTGAATTGAGAATTGTTTCACTTTAATTATGCTTGAAAAATAAATAAGATAAATAATTCCACCGATTAAAATGGCTGACGCAATGGCTGTAGACCAAAATATAATTACGTGTCGCCTGCGCATCCTACGCCGTGAAGGGGTCGTTATTTCATTTGTATCGGAATATGAAGCCATGGAAGATTATGGGTATACGCGAATTGGGAATGTGTAATCCTGTGATACGCCACCGCCTCGCACAGATATTTTTATACTGAAGTCGCCTCCGTTCGCCCACGCATGACTTACAAGCTTTACCGATTCAACATCCACACTCCCCTTGTCGCTCGTCTTATCTCCCCAATCAATTGAATACGTGGTGCCACGATTTATTGAGAATATAATTGGCGCACCCACCTTAGTCGTAATGGTTGCGGGCGGTGCGGGTGTTATGAATCCCGAACCCGTGGGCTTGGATACACTACCCGCATTATTCCCCGCAACAGTCGCTACGGTCACGGGACGCAAAATTTCGGTTGAACTTGCGCCGAGCAATGACTCCGCCGAATGAATAAGACCCTCGCCCACATTTGCGAGCCCGTCCGAGATTTTTTGCTTTACATAATCAAGTACGCCGGTTTTTGCTTGCTGAACTACCACACCCGTATATTCTTGTGCTTTTGCACCTACTTGTTTCGCTACCTCGTCTTTTTTTTGCGCGACATACTGTTCCGCCGCTTGTTTTTTTTGGTCAAACGAACCACCAGCACTCCACCAATTAATGTACGCAAGATAACCGAAATAAATAATTGCGATAGTAATTCCCGCCCAAAGTACTTTCTTAATAAACTCCATTATTCATATTGTAGCACAAGATTTGTGCACATCGTTGTAATAAAAGAGCCCCATTGGTGTGGAGCTCGGATATATTGAGTGTTACTCTGGTGCATTCCATGTTGCGCGCTTAAACCATACTAACCCCCACGAAGTCCAAGCTACGTAAAAGACAACGTCGGACAGATTCAGCCTAACAATTCCCGGCTTAATGGGCACATTGGCAACAACAACAGTTGTTACGAAGATGAGTGTTCCCACTAGAAAACAGAAACTCTTTCGACGTCCAAGCGTGGAGATGGAGGCCGCCCCTAAAACACCAGCCACTCCCGCGACAACAATCAAAACCAAAGCAATAGATTGCACAAATAGCATATTTCCCCTTTCAAAGGACTGGTCTGTAACAGAAGTGCCACAGAGGTTATCGCATTTGATAACTTAATTGTTTTACAATAACCCTATTAGAAAGTCAAACAAAAAACTCCGCGTTTCGCGAAGTTTTTATTTCCAATTATTCTCCTATTACTTCCTTTCCCACATACGCCTGAAGCACTTTTGGAACTCTAATATTCCCTTCTTTTGTCTGGCCGTTCTCAATGATTCCGATTAACACACGGCCGATTGCAAAGCCCGTGGCGTTCAACATATGGATAAGTTTCTTATTGCCGTCTTTTGTTTTGTACTTAATATTCATTCCGCGCGATTGGAAATCGGTCGTATTTGAGCATGAGTTTGTCTCACGATAACTTCCCTGTCCGGGGAACCACGTCTCCACATCAAATTGGCGGGCGTCCGTCCAACCCATATCACCCGTGCAGATTTCTACTACGCGATACGGAATCTCAAGCTTCTGCATTAATTCTTCCTGACACGAGAGCAAAAACTTGTGCTCCTCTTCGGAATGTTCGGGATGTGCGAACGAGAACATCTCAACCTTATCAAACTGGTGTACGCGCAAAATGCCTTTTGTGTCTTTTCCATAGGAACCCGCTTCGCGCCTGAAGCACGTTGAGAACGCCACATATCGTTTTGGAAGCGCTTCCTCCTCAAACACATCATTCATATGTATCGGACCCATCGTATGTTCCGAACTTCCTACGAGATACACGTCATCTTTTTCAAAATAATATCGCTCATCTTTCTGGTCTGCAGCCAAACGCCCCATACCCTCGTATACTTTCGGCTTAATCATTACGGGCGGGACGGCTGGAATAAATCCTTTTTTGGTTAATGTATCAAATGCGAGCTGAATAAGTGCGAATTCTAAAAGTGCGGCATCACGCAAAATATATCCGAACCGGCTTCCCGAAACTTCGGACGCGCGTTTCACATCAATAAGTCCAAGCTTCTCACCGAGCGTCAAATAATCCTTCGGCGCAAAATCAAACTCGGGCTTTGTTCCCACTTCGCGAAGCACCTTGTTTTCACTCTCATCCTTGCCAATCGTCACATCCTCAAACGGGATGTTCGGAATGCGTGACAATAAATCATCACGCAATTTCTTTAAATCGTTCTGTTCGGTCTCAATGTCCCCAAGACGTTTTTTCAAAAATTGCGCCTTGCTCAAAAGATTCTCGCTCTGTCCCGCGGAAAGCTCCTTGCTTAATATATTTTGTTCGGCCTTCAGCTGGTCATATGCGGTTGTCTTTGCGCGCCACTCCTCATCAAGACGCAAAAATTTATCTACTATTTTGGGGTCTTGATGCTTGCTCTCCATTCCCGTTTTAACCTTTTCCGCGTTTTCTCTAATAAATGTAATATCCAGCATAATTTTGTTTTATTATTTTTCCTCCTTACGCATAAGCGGAAAGATTACCGTTTCGCGGACGGGTTTATCCATTAAGACCGCGAAAAGACGCTCTGACATGCCAAACCCAGCCGCTGGTGGCATACCGTATTCAAGCGCCTCCACAAAGTCCTCATCAATCATCTGCGCTTCTTGATCACCCGTCTCGCGCAACTGCATCTGTTCTTCAAATCGTTCACGCTGGTCAATCGGGTCATTCAATTCGGAAAATCCTTTTCCAAGCTCTGTACCTCCTGCGATTATCTGGAAACGCGCCACACGGTGCGTGTCATTTACCAACCGCTTTGCGAGTGGCTCAATATCTGCTGGAGGATTCACCAAAAAGCACGGCTGTAATAATAATGGACGCACTGTTTTTTTGTATATGAGATCAATAAGACGCCCGCGTCCAAGCTTCGGCTCAAGTTTAATACCAAGCTCCTTTGCTTTCTTTTTCAAATCATCTACAGTTGCGTCAGTTAAATCTATTCCCGCCTCGCGCTTAAATGCTTCATAATAATCAACCTTCGGCCACTCGCCACCCCACTCAATGTCAAAATCACCCCTGTGCGTCGTAAGAGTTCCGAACATATTCTTAACAGTTGCCTGATACATCTCACGCGTAAGCTTCATCATGTCATCATAATTCCAGTACGCCGAGTAACATTCCATCTGTGTGTAATCCTGTAAATGTTCGCGATCTATTCCCTCATTTCTAAAAATGCGACCAATCTCAAATACCTTTTCAAATCCACCCACGAGAAGGCGCTTCAATGGGAGCTCAAGCGAGATGCGAAGATAAAAATCCTGGTCAAGCGCATTGTGATGCGTGACAAACGGCTCCGCCTCCGCACCCCCTGGGACCGATTCCAACACTGATGTTTCTACCTCATGAAACTGTTCTTTTTTCAAAAACTCACGGATGGTGCTCCAAAAAATGTCTTTCTTCACAAACATTTCGCGAACTTCTGGATTCAATGCCAAATCCAGATAGCGCTTTCGCAATTTGAGCTCAACGTCCTCAATGCCGTACCACTCGGACGGCAATGGTCGCAAATTTTTTGCGATGATACGAAGATTCTTTGCGAGCAAACTCTGTTCACCGCGCTTTGTTGTAAAGAGCATTCCGGAAGCTTCCACAAAATCACCGATATCTGTCGTGTCTTGCGCGCGAGAAAAATCCCTACACTCCGTTTCATTCAGTACAATCTGAAACTTTCCACGCTCATCTTTAATATTTAAAAAAATAATCTTACCCTGGTCACGCCACGCGCTCACACGCCCTACAATTTGAAGTGCACCCCCCTTCTTTTCAAGTTCTACGAAGCGCTCCGATAAATCAGAAAGCGACATATCGCGTCGCGTTTCTGCCGGATATGGATTTGCGGTCTCTTTATATTTCTCGAGTTTTTTACGGCGTTCCTCAAGTATTTCGTCTAACATAGTAAAAATTATCCTACCTCTACAATATCGTATTTTATGATGCCACTCGGCGCATTCACACTCACCGCGTCGCCCGCCTTTTTGCCAAGTAACGCTTTTCCAATCGGAGATTCATTAGAGACAAACCCCTGTAATGGTTTTGCCTCGTTTGAACCCACAATGGTGTATGCGGTCACATGTGCTCCTTTTTTTACCTTCACCACGGAACCAATGCGCACCACTCCACCTCCTCCACTCTCTTTTTTGAATATGGCGGAATTGCGAAGAATATCTTCAAGCTCGTTAATGCGCGCCTCAAGGCGTGATTGTTCCTCACGTGCTTCCTGATATTCGGAATTTTCTGACAAATCACCCAAATCTTTTGCTTGTTTTAAGCGCTCCGCAACGGCTTTACGCCCCTCGGTTTTCAACTTCGTTACTTCTGCCGCAATTTCGTCGCGACGCTCTTTTGTGAGATAGTTTTTGTTTTGTGATGCCATCATAGTTAGTTTTTTATGCCTTCCTTTAAGCGGTTATTATAGTACCACAGCATTACGTCCCTGGCTACCGGAATCGTATTTGAGTCTCCTTCCTTAGAGTTTTCAATAAGCACAAGCACAGCTATTTGCGGATTTACGTAGGGTTCGTACCCCACGAAAAATGCGTTCGTTTTTGTATTATTTTCAATCTGCGCAGTACCCGTTTTGCCCGCCACCTCTACGGGAAGCGTGGAAAGTAGATTGGCCGTACCATAGGACTTGCGAACCGCGTCCCGCATTCCCTGCTGGACATCAGGAATTGCGTCCTTAATTTTTTCGCGAATGTCCGCGAGAGTGCTTGGGTAGGTGCGCAAAACTTCATTGCCCTTCGTATCACTAATTGATTCCACCACGCGTGGTTTATAAAATGTCCCGCCATTTGCGATTGCCGCAATGTAATTAATGAGCTCAATCGGCGTAATCATAAAGTCCCCTTGTCCAATTGAAACATTGTATGTATCACCAATACGCCATGGTTGACCTGTTTTTTTCTGCTTCCATTCTGGATCGGGCAAAAATCCCACCTTCTCGCCCGGAAGATCTATGTTCGTTTTTTGCGCAAGCCCGAACATATCCCACCATTCTTTTAATTTATAAATTCCGAGTCCTTTCTGGTCCTTAAACCCGCCACCAACCGCGTAGAAATATACATCACTTGAGCGCGCGAGCGCAGAATACATATCAACCCAGCCATGTGGTTTCCAATCAAGAAATCTGCTTGGCTTGTCAGGATTATATGGATTCGGGAGTTCAATATATCCAATTGAAAGAATTTGCTTCTTTGGATCAATTAACTTTTCAGTAAGCGCGGCTATTGCAACAAGAGGTTTAATTGTGGAACCTGGGCTGTAAACGCCACTGATTACGCGATTAAAGAGTGGTTTACGCGCGTCCACAAGTGCCTGACCTACATTGTTAATATCAAATCCAGGAACATTCACGAGTGCCAATATCTCTCCATTCCTTGGGTCTATTGCGATACCAAGTCCTATGTCGCGACCTATAGATTTCAATTGGTCCGCAAGACGATTATAAAAATAGGTTTGAAATTCGCTATCTATGTAGGTACGCACATTTTTACCTGCCTTTGATTCTTTTTCTACGCGTTCATCTTTCACCTCCCCGCCAGCGCTCTTAAATGTCACGTCCTTCCCGTTCTCGCCACGCAAAAAAGTATCGTAATATGCCTCAAGTCCGCTTCGTCCTATCTGATCATCAAGTGCAAGCGCCTTATTTGCATCCAAGTCGTCCCTACCAACAAGTCCCGTATAACCAGCAACCTGTGAAAATGCGTATGGCGTGGTGCGCTTAAATCCTTCCTCAATACGAATTCCGAGCCCATCCTTCGCGCTTAATGCAACAAGCGCATCCTGCGAAACATCACTCGTGAGTAAGATTCTATCGCTCAAACTCCAATCGCGTTCCTCAAGTTTTTGAAACAGCCCGTCAAAATTTACATTCATTATGACGCTTACTTTTCTAAGAGCGGTGTCTCTTGCGGTTACATCTTGTGGTAAAAGCCTAGGATACAAAAATATATTGAACGACGGCGCGTTCTCAACAATCGGCTTTCCAAATCTATCCTCAATCACGCCGCGCGGAGCCACTTTCACCTTTGTGTCACTTACATTATCAAGCGCGCGCTCTGTGTAAAAACCGCCTTTAAGAATATTGAGATTCAAAAGTTGCGCAGTGGCAACCGCTATGACAATACTCGCGACCACAATGAGGCCGAAAAATGAGGCGCGCGGTATTGGTACCTCGCGCAAATTTTCCTCAACCCCTTTGTCGCTTAGGATGTCTTCAATTTGTATGTGTCTTTTTTTCATTATAAATAACGCTTACCCACAAACCACAACGGAATTCCAATTGCCACAGTATACGCAAACTCATATGCAATGGTAAGCAAAGAAACCATTGAACCGTGAATAAGTGAGAGGGTTCCATAAAAAAGGAGTTCGCCAACAAGCACCATAATAAAAATATCGGCTGTATTATTTCCCGTGAATCTTTTTTTAGTGAGTGTAATAAGTAATACAATAACTCCGAGAATTCCGAATTCTATCATCCAAAATGGATCAACGAAAAACGCGGAGAGGAGTACGGCAGAAAAAAGCGCCACCATCATTCCAATTCGTTCATGAGATATGATAAGCGCGATGCAAAGCATCAGCAAAAGATTTGGCACCACCCCGCCAATATTTAAAAAACCGCTTCGCTCAATAAAAATGGCAAAGGTTGCAAGGAGAAAAAATATAAAAAATCTATTAAAGAATGTCATAGAATCACTTGAAATTAGTCATAATAAGCACTGAGTCAATTTCTTCCACGGAGAATGGCGCCTCAATAGTTGCGAGTTGCCAGATCTTTTTATCATCCGTTGATGTTGCGCGTATAACACCGACCAAGAATCCAATTGGTAATTCTTGCGCAATATTCTGCACCTCATCACCCAATTTCAAATTTGCATCTTTCGGGATAAGCTCCGCGCGCAACGTGTTCGCTCCACGCAAAACCGCCTTCACGTGACTACTCCCAATGGACACGGTTGATTTCCAATCAGGGTCAAAAATAGTTACCACCTCACTCTGAAATTGGCGAACACTTTTTATCTTTCCCAAAAGAATGTTTTTCTTTACCAAAACTGGCATACCTTCGGTCACTCCATCCGCCGTGCCCTTATCCAACACAATTATATTTTTGTCGCTAAATGGATAGCGCGAATATACGCGCGCCTCTAAAAATTGCGATTTATCTCTTGCCTCAAGGACCCGCAGTTTTTCAAGTTCCTTTTTGAGAGAAATGTTTTCGGTCTTCATATCCGCAAATGTACGATAATCAGCCGAGTGGAAAAAGCTTACAAAGAAACCACGGACACAAGAGAGTGCGCTCGTCGCCTCGTTGCGGAAAAAAAATATAACCACAAAGATTGCAATAAGAACAAATGCTTTGAAAAAACCCTTGAGTGTTTTCATTGTACAAATGGAAATTCGCTAAAAATACAAAAAACCGCGTACTAGTTAAGTTTTAAACGGGAGAAATTATTCAAAAGGTGTTTGTGCTCTTCAAACTGTTCACAGATAAGACCTGTACCGCGCGCAACGCACGCAAGCGGATCCTCTACAATCTGCACATTGACCCCAATCTCTTTCTCCGCAACCTGGTCAATACCTCGCAACAAACTACCACCTCCGCAGAAATACATTCCGTTTTTATAAATATCACCAACGAGTTCCGGCGGTGCGGACTCAATCAAATCTTTCAATGCTTCAATGACTAGCTTCAAAGGACGCACAAGCCACATACGTACCTGTGTGTCGCGTATTGTAATCTCGCGCGGTAACCCATTTCCCACATCGCGTCCGCGAATTACGAGTTCTAACCGCTCCCCCGTCGGTATTGCGGAACCTACCGCAATTTTAATTTCTTCTGCGGTCGGTTCTCCAATATGTAGGCGCAACTCATCACGCACGCCCTTAATAATCTCGTTATTTAAAAAGTCGCCCGCTATCTTTAAGCGATTTGAAACCACTACGCCATTCATAGAAATAATTGCCATGTCAGTCGTACCTGCTCCAATATCAACCACCAAAAATGCGGATGGCATATTAATATCAAGCCGACTTCCAAACGCCGCGGCAAGCGGTTGTTCAATAAGATGCACGGTATTTGCCCCGCTTTCCTTCAATAAATCCTCCACTGATTTGCGCTCCACCTCAGTGAGATTGGTAGGAACACTCACAATCGTATGTGTCATCCAGGACCATGGAATCTTCTCATTTTTCAAGAAATGTTGGAGCATTTCTTTAACCATATCAAAATCGGCAATCACACCATTGCTGATAGGACGAATCGCAGTGATGTGTGAAGGTGTACGCGAAAGCATTTTCTTCGCCTCTGAACCTACTGCCACCACGCGGTCCGTTCTATTATTGAATGCTACGATGGTTGGCTCGTTCACTACCACACCCACTCCTTTCAGATAAATCTGCGTAGTATCAGTTCCCAAATCTATTCCAATAAATTTCTTGAATATCATAGTTCTTATTTTTGAATGAGTTTCAGTAGTTCCTCTTCCGTTACCAGATTTGCATCCTTCTCATTTCTCAATTTTACTTCATACTTTCCTCCCGCAAGCGTTTTTGCGCTTATAACAATTCTTACTGGGATTCCGATAAGGTCGGCGTCAGAAAACTTCTCTCCCGCAGACAGGCCATCCCTATCGTCATAGAGCACATCAATCCCCTTACTCCTAAGCGAAGTATATAACCCTTCTGCTGCATTTTTCAAATCAGGTGTTATATTACCAAGCAAAATGAGATGTGCGTCAAACGGTGCGATGACTTTCGGCCAGATGATGCCTTTCTCATCATTAAACTTCTCAACAAGCGCTGCCATCGTGCGACCCACGCCAATGCCATAGCATCCCATATAATAGGGCTTCTCTACGCCATCCTCATCGCGATAATTCGCGCCCTTCATAAGATTCGTATAGTGGAATCCGAGTTGGAACGTATTACCCACCTCAATACCGCGTCCTTCTTGCAATGCGCTTCCCACTTCCGAAAGGTCCCCCGGCTTTGCCATTGTAATATCGGCAAGCATCTCACACGTGAAATCACGGCCGTAATTTACATTTATAGAATCGGTCTTTTCTTCTTTCTGACCGCCAATCAAATTGCGAGCATCTTTCAATACAATATCGCCAATGTAGCGCGCACCTTTGTGACCCCAGCAATGCACATATCCGCTCTTTGTGCCAAGCGCTGTGAGATCCGCATCCTCCGCATGGACAAGCTGGCCCACTGCCTTCAATACGTTTTCAAGCTTTGTTTTATTGACTTCCAAATCGCCCGTTACAACCGCGATGATGATTTCTCCCGTTCTGCTATTTTTATAGACAACGTTCTTCAAGAAATTGCCCCCGTCTTTCTTGTAGTGCTTTACATTATCATCCATCGTCTCTACCCACATCGGTTGTTCAATTATTTCAAATGATTTTTGCTCCTCGTTTGCATTTGCGGGATTTCGTTTGAATTTTGCGACATCCTCATTCGCCGCATACGCACCGTCCTCAGACACAAAGTATCTGCTCTCGCCGATTTCGGATTCTACAATAAATTCGTGACTGTATTCCCCGCCAATATACCCATTGTCGGCTTCAACCGCAATCGTCTGCACACCCATTCGTTCAAAAATGCGCGAGTACGTCTTCTTCATTTGTTCGTACATAAGCTTAAAATCCTCTTCGTTCCTATGGAATGAGTAGGCGTCCTTCATAATAAATTCGCGCACGCGCAAAAGACCTCCACGCGCACGAAGTTCATCGCGAAATTTATTGGAAAATTGATACAGCTGAAACGGCAAATCCTTGTAGCTCAACTGATACTTGCGAACCAAATCCACAAACATTTCTTCGGCCGTCCCACCAAGCGCAAATTCCGAACCTCGCCTGTCTTTTACCTTCGTAAGCTCAAACCCTGTTGTGTGCGTGCGATTTGTCTCCTTCCACAATTCCAAGGGATGCAGAGTTGGCACAATCATTTCTTGCGCGCCCACAGCATCCATCTCCTCCTTAATAACGCTCATGATTTTCTGCTGAACCTTGTGGCCAATCGGCAAAAAATAATATCTGCCCGCAACGGACTCCTGAATGAATCCCGCTTGCTTCAATAATTTTGATGAAACAATTTTGTCCTCCTCGGAAAATGTCTTGCTTGTTTTTAGAAAATATTTTGATTGTTTCATCCAGTTAGAGTTTTTGTTGGTTTGTTATTTTTATTATCTATGATTTCTTGTTTTTTTACGACTCCCGTTGTACAAGTTTGTCTCCCTGCGGGAGATGTCCCGTAGGGACATAAAACTTTAACGGGACTCATAATTACTTACGCATTATGTTTCCTACGTCATTAATGGTTACAAAAACCATAAGAAGAATGAGCGCCACAAACCCTACGGCATTCACTACTCTCTGTATCTTATAGGATACTGGACTGCCTTTCAGTTTTTCAATAAGGAGAAAGAAAATCCTTCCACCGTCCAACGCTGGAAACGGAATCAGATTCAAAACTGCGAGATTTACGGATATGAGCCCAACAAGTTGGAATAAATAAATAAGCCCCATTTTTCCTGTCTGTGCCGCAATACCAAACAGGCCCACGGGGCCCGCAACACCCTGGAATGCAGTTCCAGGCGTTGTAAAAATACTCACAATAAGCGAGAAGAATCCTTTCAGCGTAAGCCAGAATATGGTGACCGCTACCATAAAGCCATTCCCAAGTGCCTTGAAAAAAGATTGCTTTGCGACACCCGCATCAGCAAGCGAGATGCCAAGCGAACCTTCGCCCGCAGGCGGATTCGCACGTGAATTTATTTCAAGCGCCGTTGTCTTTCCATCGCGCAAGACCTCAATTGAAACTTTCTCACCCGCCACTTGCTTCATTGCAATAATAAAATCATCTCCTTTAATCGGGTCGGCAAGCGAGACCGCACCAAGTTTTGCGCTCATAATAAAATCGTTTGGTTTTATGCCAACCACATATGCTGGCGAATCTTTTGCCACCTCGGTAACGGCGAGATGAGTGGGACTCCCTATCATAAGAATGCCCGAGAAAATAATCCAGCCCACAAGCATATTCATCGTGACGCCCGCGATTAAAATAATGGTGCGCTTCCAGATTGCTTGATGCGCAAAACTCCGTTTCGTAGCCAACGAATCGGTCGTATCATCTTTCTCATGTTCTTCTTTTTCTAATTTCTCGTCCTCACCATTAATGCGCACGAACCCACCAAGAGGTAAGAGGTTTACGCTATAGAGCGTCTCACCGATTTGTTTGCCAAAAAGGCGCGGTGGAAAGCCAATACCGAACTCCTCCACCTTCACGCCAAATATTTTTGCGACAATAAAATGCCCAAACTCGTGAGCAAGAATCAATACTATAAGACCGATAATGACTATGAATGTTATCATAAATTATTCATCAATTTCCACCATCTTCGCATCTACCATCTTCTCAATTTCCTTGTTTGTCGTTTCTGTGTGCTTCTGTACATCCTCCTTTAATTTAAATTTTTGGTCCTCCCCAAGCTCCCCCTCATCAAACTGCGATTCAATTTGCTTGTTCGCAACATCCCTCAACTGGCGCACCTGAATACGAAATTGTTCCGCAATCTTTTTTACATATTTTTTAAGCTCCTCGCGGCGCTCCGAGCTTAGCTCTGGAAGAAAAATGCGAATGGTATTTCCTTCGGTATTCGGCGTGAGCCCGAGCGATGCGCTTTCAATTGCTTTTGCCGCGGGCGCTACCGCGCTTGCGTCCCAAATTTGAATGATAAGTTCTCGAGGGGGCTGTACCGAGATGGAACCAAGATGTTTCATCGGCGTTTGTTCGCCATAATAATTTACTTTAATATCTTCCAAAATGACGGCGGATGGACGGTTTGCGCGAACGCCACCCACTTCTTTTTTGAGTTCCTGTATTGCTCCCGCAATGCCTGTTTTAAATTCTTCTAATGGATTCATCCCGTTAAAATTTATAGATTGCCACTTAATTATAGGAACGACCTGCGATATATTCAACTGCTTTCTTCTGTATATTCGGATTCACGTTATAGCGAGCCACAAGCGACTCCCGCTCCAAAAGCCATGCTAATTTTGCACTATTCTTCAACACCCCATCTTCCCAAAGCGCTAGGATACGGTATGCAATCTTGTCCGATACATTTTCTGATGGCGCACTATCCTTATTCAAAAGTTGGAGTGCTCGTCCGATTCTTCCGTGTGATTTTATTGCAATAATATGTGCGCGGGCAACAGGAATCTTCTGCTCACGAACCAAATATTCCTCAATTCGTTCTGCGCTCAAGCGTGAAAAATAAATCTTTGCGCATCGCGAAACAAGTGGCGGAAGAATGGCGCTTGGGTCATGTGTCACAAAAATAATAAGTCCGTGCACGGGTGGCTCCTCAACAATTTTTAGCATTGCCCCCTGTGCTTCGGGAGTGAGAGCTTCCGCGCCATCAATAATTACAATACGTTTTGTTGATACAAACGGCGTCTGCCATAAAAATCGCTTTATATCGCGCACCTCGTCAATGCCAATATTTCCCTTCTCGTTCTGAATGAAAGTTGTGGCATCAAGAAGCTGTACTGAAGATTTCTCAAATATGCTGCGCTCAATGAGTGATGCTATACATTCCGCAAACGATGCTTTTCCTATTTGCGCATCACCAAAAAAAAGATATGCGTGACCTAAGGCGCGCTCGCGCACAAGTTTTTCAAACGCCTTTTGTATTGCTTCGTGACCAATCATTATCGTCTTAACAATGTCCTCTTATAGACGTCTAAGTGATTCAAAATAGTTGCGGTACCTTTTGCAACACAAAGTAGTGGTTCCTCTGCAACATATGCAGATACGCCAAGCGAGCGTTTAAAGAATTCCTCCAGGTCGCGCAACTGCGCACTACCACCAGACAAGATGATTCCCTTCTCCATAATGTCGGCTGCGAGTTCCGGAGGTGTCACATTGAAGACGGATTGCACGGAATTCATAATATCTACCAAATGGCCGTTAATCGCTTCAGCAACCTCATTTGAGTTGATTATCATATCCTTCGGAAGCCCAGAATGGAGGTCGCGTCCGCGAATCTTCATCTCCAATTTATTACGATTTTGCATCGCGGTACCTATGGTAATCTTGATGTTTTCTGCGGTATTCTCACCTATCGCCAAGTTATATTTTTTCTTGATATATTCGCTTATTGCATTGTCAAGGCGGTTTCCTGCGACACGCAAACTAGACCACGTGACGATGCCACCTAAGGAAATTACCGCGACCTCAGTCGTACCACCACCAATATTTACAATCATGTTTCCTTCTGCGGAGTGAATCGGAATGCCAGCGCCAAGCGACGCCAAAAGTGGTTCCTTCACGAGATATACTTCTTTCGCGCCCGCTTCCTTGGCCGCATTCATAACCGCACGATGCTCTGTTGACGTAATTCCCGCAGGAACTGAAATAACAACTTCGGGACGAATAATATTAAACGAACCAATGCTCTTTGAAATAAAATATTTGAGCATCGCCTGTGTAATATAATATTCCGCAATCACACCATCCTTCAGTGGTCGGTAGGTGACGATGTCGTCTGGCGTGCGACCAACCATTTCTTTTGCTTCTGTACCAACCGCAAGCACTGTGTTGTCTGGTTTGCGAAGCGCCACGACCGTTGGCTCATTAATCACGATGCCCTTTTCGGGCAGGAATACAAGCGTATTTGTGGTGCCTAAATCAATGCCAATTTTTCGTATAAACATATGCCCTTACACCTTACCTCTGAATCCTCAAAAATTCAAATTATATACAAAAACACCCCGTCCATCGGCTGGGTGTTTTATTACTTTTTAGTACTCCCCCATTCTGGGCATTCCACCTGACATCTTTTCCTTCTTTTCGGGAATGTCCGTGACTGCCGCGCCAATCGTAAGATAATTTGCCGCTACCGAAATGGCATTCATAAATGCGGTCTTTGAGACCTTCAGAGGGTCAATAATACCCGCTACTTTCAAATCCTCAATCTCGTTTTTGAATGCGTTAAATCCCTTCCATGCGTCTTTCTCGGAACGCGCGCGAAGCTCGCCAAGAACTTTTTCCGAATTCTCACCACTATTCGTGACGATTGCAATAAGTGGTGCTTCTGTTGCAACTTTCAAAATCGTATATGCCGCCTCGGCCGCCGGACTCGGATGTTTTCCTGGTTTCACGATAAGCGAAAACACATTAAAGAGCGCGATGCCTCCACCAGGAATAATACCCTCTTCCATTGCTGCTTTGGTCGCAAATACTGCGTCATCCACACGCTGTTTTAATTCTTTCTGAGCTGACTCAGTAGGCGCGCCAACTTTAATTACCGCAACGCCACCCGCAAGTTTGCCGAGGCGTTCCTGCAATTTTTCCTTATCATAATCCGTCTCTACATTCTTGAGCTGGGCCTTCAGTTGTTTTACCCGCTCATCAATCGCTTTCTTATCACCCGAACCACCCACGATTGTCGTTTTATCTTTACCCGACACCACGCGATGTGCGTGACCCAAATCTGAAAGCTCAATGCTCTCAAATTTCCTACCCAAGCTCTCGGTAATAAGCGATGCGCCTGTCACGACCGCGATATCTTGCAACATCTCCTTCTTGCGATCGCCATACCCAGGGGCCTTTACGCCAAGCACATTGAAAATTCCGCGAATCTTATTCACCACAAGCGTCGCAAGCGCCTCGCCATCAATTTCTTCAGCAATAATTACGAGCTCCTTCTTTCCGCTCGCCACAATCTTTTCCAACACAGGCAAAATTTCTTGAATTGAGGAGATTTTCTTATCAGTTATGAGCACATACGGCTCATCAAGCGACGCCTCCATGCGTTCCTGATTCGTCACCATATACTGCGAGATGTAGCCGTTATTGAACTGCATACCCTCCACAAGCTCGTACGAATTACCCACGGTATTTGAATCCTCAACGGTGACCACGCCCTCGCGCCCAACCTTATCCATTACCTCAGCAATAAGTACGCCTATCTCGGCGTCCTTCGCAGAAAGTGTGGCTACTTCGCGAATTTTCTTATTGTCATCAATTTCTTCTTTTTGTGATTCAAGTGCCCTGATAACCTCCTCACTACCCCTCCTCAATTCTTCGGCAAGGCTAATGACATTGAATCCTTTTTCGCGAATTGCTTTTTCGCCCTCTTCAATCATTGCGTGCGCCAACACGACCGACGTCGTCGTGCCATCACCCACATTGTCGTTTGTCTTGTCCGCGGCCTGCTTGATAAATTCCGCGCCAAGATTTTCATACTTGTCTTCAAGCTCAATCTCTTTTGCAACCGTCACACCATCAAATGTAACTTGTGGCGCTCCATATCCTTTTTCAATAACCACCGCTCTTCCGCGAGGACCGAGTGTCATTTTGACTGCCTGCGCAAGCTTATCAATACCCTTTTTCATTGCGACGCGCGCCTCCTCATTAAATAAAATTTGTTTTGCCATAAATTCTTAATCAATTATTGTTGCTAATACATCATCTTCCTCAACCAAAAAAAGTTTTTTTCCGTCTTCCTCAATCTTGCTCTCGTCGGACCACGGTTCCTTGAAAAGTACTTTGTCGCCGATTTTCACACTCATCGGCTGACGTTCGCCCTTATCATTTACTCGTCCGTCACCTACCGCAACTACCACGCCCTTACTCTGTTTTTTCTTGTCGGCACTATCAGGCAATACAATCCCTGACTTTGTTGCTTTTGCCTCTTCCGCGACCGCCTCAATAAGAACTCTATTAGATAGTGGTTTAAGTTTCATATATTAAATAAGTGTAATTCTTGGCAATGGTGACTATTCATTGCTAATGCATAGCTAAGTATATGCGTGAAATGACCTAAGTCAACTCCGACGGTACCGTCGGAGTCAAACCTGTTCACCGATAGATGGCTTGTTCGCACAATTCCACGAATTTTACTATCATTAAGAAAAGACATGTCCGCCCTCTTAAAACAATTCGGACCGCAAACCCTGATAGGCAGGGCCTACGAGTTTGCAGAACATGCGCATAAGGGCATTCTTCGCGAAAGCGGAGAGCCATATTTTACTCATTGCGAACAAGTGGCGGAATCCGTATACGAGTGGCATCTAGACGAAGCATCAATTGCGGCTGCACTCTTGCACGATGTGATTGAAGACACCAAGGCGACGCTACCAGAACTTGAAAAACAGTTTGGACACGAAGTCGCATTTCTTGTGGATGGTCTGACAAAACTTCAAACACTTGAGTATCCCGATGACACGAGACACACCGAAGTAGAGAGTTTGCGCAAATTTGTGGTCTCGTTCACCAAAGATTTGCGCGTCGTAATTATTAAACTTGCAGATCGCCTGCACAATATGCGCACACTAAAGCATCTTCCAAAAGTGCGACAAGAACGCTTTGCATGGGAAACGTCCGAAATTTATGCCCCGCTCGCCTATCGGCTCGGTATGCAAAAACTCTCCGGTGAACTTGAAGATCTCGCATTCCCCTATATCCACCCCGAAGAATATAAATGGCTGATTGAAACGGTAAAAGATTCTTATAATGCGCGTATTCGCTATGCGGAAAAAGTAAAACCAATATTATTGCGCGCACTCGGCGAACACAATATTCGTCCACTTGAAGTTGACTCGCGCGCAAAGCGTTATTCAAGTTTGTATAAAAAACTTCAGCGATACGATATGGACTTGGAAAAGATTCATGACCTCGTCGCTATTCGTATTATTGTGAAAACAATTGGGGAGTGTTATTCGGTGCTTGGCGTAGTACACCATCTGTGGACTCCGCTTCCAGGGCGTTTCAAGGACTACATCGCCCGTCCAAAGCCAAATGGGTATCGCAGTTTACATACAACCGTGTTTTGTGTAGACAATAAGATAACCGAGATTCAAATACGCACGGAGGAAATGCACGAAGAGGGCGAAATGGGTATTGCGGCACATTGGGCATATCAGCAAGCGCGCAATAAAAAGGGGTACAACACACAAAATTGGACGGGTGTGAAAAACAGAGGCGAGCTAATGTGGGTGGAACAACTTCGCAATTGGCAGGAAAATTTTACCGACCAAGAAAAATTTATTCAGTCACTCAAAGTTGATTTCTTTAAGGAGCGCATCTTTGTGGTTACACCAGGTAATGATGTGATTGATCTTCCAAGTGGCGCTACACCAGTGGACTTCGCATATCGAATTCACTCGGACGTGGGGGATCAGTGCACGGGCGCCAAAGTAAACCAAAAAATAGTGCCCCTTGATTATGAACTGCAATCAGGTGATATGGTGGAAATTATCACACACAAAGGGAAAAAACCGACCGAGGATTGGTTGCGCTTTGTAAAAACCGAGCAAGCGAAAGGACACATACGAAGTGCGTTACGTGAAAAAACAAACTCGTTGCGTGAAAGAGCTGGACCGCTCCACGTGGAATTCAAAGTAATTGGACAGGTACGTCAGGGATATCTCAAGGATATCGCGGGCGTATTTGCGGAACATAAAATCACAATCAACTCAATAAACGGGAACTCGGATGCGCGCAAGACCTTCGCAACCGTGGTTATCAAGTGCGATGCGCTTCCAGAACAGAAAGCAACAAAACTACTAGTGCAATTAAAAAAAATTCGCGGCACGCGTGAAGTGACTCACCGATTTAGTTAGTGCCCTAACCCACTCCTACAAATCACTATTGCCAATCAGACGCTCCAAAATCCCTTGGAGCTCTTCGTTTGAATAATACTGAATGCCAATCATACCGCCTACACCAAGTTTCTTTATTTTTACTGGCGCGCCAAACTTTTCTTCAAGTTTCTGCTCCCAGAATTTCTGTTGTGGATCTATGTGCAGAATCATCTTTTCTTTTATTTCGCGTACACTCGTTCGCTTATGGAGCAATTCCTCAAACATCTTTATTTGCTCATTTGGGTCTTGCATTGCAAGTAACGCGCGTCCCTGTGATTCTGAAAGCTTGGATTGTGAGATTGCATCCTGAATTTGCGTGGGCAAGCTTAAAAGACGAATCGTATTTGCGACCGATTCGCGACTCTTCCCCACTCGTACGGCTATCTCGCGCTGAGTAAGCCCAAACTCGTCTTGCAGACGCGCATATGCTTTTGCCGACTCCAATGCATTCAAATTACTACGCTGAATATTTTCAATAAGCGCGATTTCCAATTTTGCCTTGCTTCCGTCCACCTTCCTTATAATTGCGGGGACACGTTCCAGGCCCGCCATTTTTGCCGCACGCAAACGGCGTTCGCCCGCAATAAGCTGGTATTCCACGTCAGCCCCCGTCTCCGCCTCCTTCATTACTTTGGAAACTGTGAGCGGTTGAATGATGCCAAATTCGCGAATGGATTGCGCGAGCTCTTGCAACGCCTCCGCCTCAAATTCGTGACGTGGTTGATAGGGGTTCGCTTTTATCTTATCCACCTCAATTAAAAATACGGACTCGTGTGGCACTTTCTCTCGGGATGCTTCTCGTGCTCTTGTATCCTCGTGAATTTGTTGCGGTGGGCGCGCCGGAATTGCAGGATTGTGAAGTGGTGGCATCGGTTGCATGGGTGCCACGTGTGGCCACGCATCCGAGTGTTGTGGTATCGAAACCAGCGGAACCACATTTCCGTTGTTACCTCCCTGCTTATTATTTGGAATAAGAGATTCAAGTCCTCGCCCTAACATAGTTATTTCATTCTATACTAAACACAAAAAATAAAAAACCGCCCTGAGTTTATCGAAGGGCGGGTAAATGAATTCTTCTAAGAGCAGAATTTTGGCTTGGAGTTCTTGTTGCATTTGCCACAA
Organism: uncultured Candidatus Saccharibacteria bacterium; assembly: GCA_964356375.1. Lineage (GTDB taxonomy): Bacteria > Patescibacteriota > Minisyncoccia > UBA6257 > GWB1-50-10 > CAIKKG01. The sequence continues at coordinate 42,116 of CAYHGT010000001.1, read as the reverse complement.
GCGACTTTTGTCACCCCAAGGGCACGACTAAGCTTTATGGATTGTTCGCTTAGTGGTGCGCCGCAACAATGACAGCTGGCACCATCACTGAGGTGCTCGTGTATACACATCCACGGGGATGCCTCCGTGCGAAATACCGATGACGCTTCAAACGCCTGCGTATGCACAGTAACTTTGTTACAAATTGCGCAATGTATTTCTCGTTCCTTCATTGCATACCTCCTAGCACATCGGGGAGAATGAAATCGGGCGGGCCCGAACAATTATCGCCCTTCGCGTTCATGGTGCCCGCTCGGCGCCTCTCTTCAATGAGCGCAGCAAAGGGCGTTCCCTTAGCACACTCAAATTCTTCGCCAAAAATTAAAAAACTACATGCACATTCTGTGCTAGGCTGACACAGTGGTTTCACATAACCTTCTGGGATTTTGGACATAGTGTCCTCCTTTTGGTAGTTACTAAAAACAGAATGCACTTGTTGCGACATTTTGTCAAAAAATTCTAGACAAAATAAAAAGTATTGAATCGTTGGGCAACCCGCGTGATTCAATACTTTTGTTCCGTCGTCGTTCGGACTAAATGAAAACGAATACGTTTTTATTTCGCTCCTCTCTAGACGTAATAAAACAGAGGGGTGTTGTGAACCACTGATACTACGCATTCGTATGATTTCAAGTGAAAATAATTAAAGAAAGAACAACTTGAAATCCGAAAATATTGCGTTGTCAGTCGTCCACACAACCTACCTCTGTTTTAAAAACGTATACGCTAGCCCAACATCATACCTCGCCACAATCCTGATACGTGAGAGTACCGGCCGATACCTCACACACCCATCATATAGTTCAATGTGATGAGAACCAGTTGCAATAATATTACTGTAGAAATGTGGTATCAAACTTGACCGCTTGTGGATATTTCTTCGTTATTTTCATGCGCCTCATCAAACGAGAAAAGCATGAAGGGCTCTGTGAGTTCTTCAAAATACGCGGAACGGATAGGGATATCTTCCACGCTCTGCATTAAATTTTCAACAATTGCTTCTTGTCGTACGGTTTCAATAGTCGGAATGACATTCTGCAATCCTACAATACTCGCGCCGGGCATTTCCGGAATACTCGTCGCAAATTGCATCGCAACCTCGCGCGCTAATTTTTCGTATGCCTCTGCGCCCGAGCTGTGTGGTGCGTGCAACGCGACCGGTTTTTGAAAACTGGGCGCTTCTGCCAAACTCACCGAACGCGGAATCTCAACCTCGTACACATGATGCGGAAAACGCCTTCGCACTTCTCGCGCAATCTCGCGGGAGAGTCGTTCGCGCTTATCGTACATCGTAAGCAATGCGCCACCAACCTTAATCGGATGCCCTGCGTTATTGCGAATCAAATCTATGGTTTGCAACAATTGTGCGAGCCCTTCCAAACTATAGTATTCGCACTGCACGGGCACGATTATTTCGTCAGACGCCAAGAGACCATTCACCGTCAAAAGATTTAAGCTTGGAGGAAGGTCAATAAAAATGAAGTCATATTGCGGGCGTACGTGCGTCACAAAATTTTTCAAATAATATTCGCGTTCCGGCAAATTAACCAACTCAACAAGGGCACCCGCCAAATCACCCGATGAGGGTGTAAGATGCAGATTCGCAAGATGTGTCGGTTTTATCACGCGTTGCGGATGCTGACCTGCAAGAAGTGCGTGGTAAATAGTTTCGTCTGGTTCGTGACGCACACCAAGACCAGACGTTGCATTGAATTGTGGATCAAAATCAATAAGCAACGTGCGATAGCCGTGTATTGCAAGATAGGCAGCCAAATTCATAGCAGTCGTCGTTTTTCCGACGCCACCTTTTTGGTTATATACTACAATTACTCTCGCCATTCTCTTTACTCTATCGTATTTCTATGGCATTCTCAATGTGCATAGAAATTGAAAATAAGCCTGAGTGGCCCGCCTGCGGCGGATAAACTCCACTGGTATACCTGCCTACCGAAGGTAGGCGCGCACGTCATATTAAAATATGTTTTTCGTGTACGTACTAAAAAGCACGACAAAGAATTATATCTACGTTGGGCTTACAAACAATCTGGAGCGAAGAGTGAACGAACACCAGAAAGGCAAGGGGCATACCACCGCCCCCTATCGACCATTTGAGCTTCTGTGCGCTGAGACGTTTACAACTAGACCCGAAGCAAGAAAACGAGAAAAATACTTGAAATCGGGGGTTGGCAAAGACTGGATAAAGGCAGAGTTTGTAGTAAAATGATGTTTGAAAACAAAGCCTGAGTGGCGGAACTGGTATACGCGCACGACTCAAAATCGTGTAGGTAATCCCTGTGTGGGTTCGAGTCCCACCTCAGGCACATAAAAAAAGCGCGAAAGCGCTTTTTTGATTGCCTGAGGAGCGAGACGACTACTCATCTCGCGTTGGGACTCGAAGGGCGCAGCGTTGTGTGGCGAGCGCCGCCACACAGTGAGCCCCGGTTTTTAATGAAAACGAGCGACGGCGAGTTTTTATTAAAAAGAGTCACACCCAGTTGTGGAAATCGAACAAAGAAGGGGGTCGCCCCGCCAACGGCGGGACGTGGCACAAGGAACCGCTGGGTTCCAAGGAGTGAGCAATGTTGCATGCGAACAATGTTCAATTTCCACCGAAGTCCCCGCGGTTCCGTTTTTTGTTAAAAAGAGTCCAATCTATCCGTTATTCCCCCCTCTTCTTATGCTTTATCAAATAATCCATAACCATTGCGGCGGAATTGCCACCCTTTTCATCCATCATCCCGATTGTGCGGAACGAGCCCTTGCCGAATGCTTTTTCGATTAAGCGCGCGATTGGAACTATATTTCCGTCAAAATGCGCTTTGAAAAATAATTTCATTGCATCATCTCTTGATTTAAATTTCTCGCTATTACCTTCGTATAGCGCATCCACAATATAATTCAATGCCTTCCGCTGTGGTTTATAAGGAAATGTTGCATAGCTTTTTGCCTCTTTGTTTACTAGAAAAATTTCACTTGTATCCAAGCCCTCTCTCGTTGCAATCTCTTCCTTCAATGCAACAGACTCATCGGACATCTGTCTTTCTCGCTCACCTTTTAAATATGGGTTTTCCCGCACAAGTCGAGGTGTGTATCTTTTTTCAATTTCTGCAACAACACCCTCATCCATTCCCCGAAACGCCTCAAATGATTGTCCATTTTTTGCCTTTTCCGGAGAAGCAAACACAGTAAGTCCACCACGGCGAAACCGTTCGCTTTCACCAACGCGCATCTCAAACGAAAGAAATCCTTTTAGGTGAGTCATCTCGTGAAGAATGGTGCATAGTTTTACAAATGGTTGTCGCGTTGCATCACTATCAAGCGCGATTGCCTGCTTTTCAACCATCGCAAGCGCAACTGTTGTCGGATTACTTCCCAGCTCCCTAAATAGATTGGGTGGAATAATATGGACGTTTTGCTCGGGAATATCAAACTCGGTACATCCAAACTCAGCAAGAAATTCATTGGTAATTTTGTTTGCCCCTTTGATAGCCTCTATTTCGTAGGGGTCCTTTTGTTTTTCGTTTGCCTCCAATATTTTTATCGCTTCTTCAGAAAGTTGCTCATAGTGAGCCTCTCCAAATTTATCCATAAGATCCTGTTGCGCTGCTTTTTTTCTTTCGGGGGAGGCCGAACCAACCACTACCGGCTCTGGACGCTCACCCATTGGCATTTTTTCACCCATATATACGCATAGTATCATCTACGAGCAAAGTTACAATCAAAAGGGAACCGCTACAGCTCGTTTCGTAAACCAGATTGGTTGGGTTACTTAAAAGAATCGCATCACTAATGTAACGTTTGCTCCAACCTCATTTGTAGATTTCGCACCTTTGTATTGTTCGCTTGATTTAAATCCAGTCACGCGCACTTCGTATTTTGGATTCCACTTATAAGAAAGGTTGGCGCTTGTCTTTGTTGTTGAGGGAATGATCTGCTTCTCATTGGATTTTGCATCTTCGTGGATAATCTCAAGGCCAATAGTTGGCGTCTTAATGTGTAATTTTGCTTTCGTGCTGTTGCCCCAAACCTCTTTTGTTTTTGCCGCGTTAAATCCAAGCACTATTCCTTTGTGCGCCCTTATCTCTGCGCCTACACCGAAACGACTTGCGCCACTTATTAAACTTGGTTTTTGTCGCTCCACATCACTAGCTATTTCATCTGCACGTGTTGACGCCTCAATATAGAATGTATTGGCTTCACTTGGATCAATATAGATTACCTTTGCGCCCATAGCCACCTCGCCCATAACGCGAACGCGATTCAGTGTTGGCTGTGATTTATCTTCATTACTAAATGGAACATTGATTGCTGCTTGCAGTGTCGCGCCAAGTTGAGCGCTCAGCGTCCCGAGCTCACCTTTTGTTAATTCGTGTTTTTTACCAAGATAACTTCCAAATATTTGGAAAATAGCCGCATCATAATTATTAACCTTCCCTTTTTGCATATCATCCAACGAAAAATTCATATAGGACACGTTCATATCCAACCCAAGGCGCTCTCCTGCAAAATTGGTGCCAAGGCGAACCGAATTGAGCGAATGAAGTGCTTGATATGGATTTGCAATTCCACCTATCGGCGTATTTTCATAATTTGAAAACGTGAGACTTACATAATTGTCAGTAAGACTGAGCGTCTTCTCTTCGGGACCGATGGCAACATCAACACCCCCAAGATTTTTCCTCACTGCCCCAGCCCCAAGCATTGCATCTAATTCATTTTGTGTTGCGCGAATGCCGGCAAATTTCTTTGTAACCAATCCTGCATCGCTGTCTACTTGCACCATATTCCCTCCGCTAAGTTGTGTGTATGACCACAAAGAAACTCTCTCGTTCATCTTATCAAGCACTCCCAATGCTTTTTTATAATTTTTTGTATCCGTGTCCAAAAAATGACTGCCGTCAAAAAAAGCTAAGTTCCCATTATCCAAAACCAAGCCAGTCACCGCATGTCCGCCACTTTTATGCATTGTGCTTTGAAGCCACGCATCATACCCCAAGCTCCTCGCCGTCTTCGTGACAAAGGTGGCAATATTACCGCATATTCCACTCTTATCATCCTTATTTTTTAAAGAATTGAGCATATCATTCTCGGATATTTTCACGCGCTCACCCCTCGCAAGCATGTCGGCATTGTATTTAAAATAAAGCTCTGCACCTATCCGCTGTAACAACAAAGCTTTTTGCATACCGTCTAAAGGTGTTTTATCTGTTCTCTCATTGAACGCTCGTATTGTGCTAAAATATGCATCCGCGTCTTTAGATGCTATGGCGGAAAAATACGACTCATCCACCTCCCTAAACTGCTCTTGTGAAAGCTTATTATAAAATTTTGTTTCAGTGAGTGGTTTGTAATTATAAACCTCATTAAATGTTTCGCCATTGAATGGGGTTTGTTGTTCGTGAGTCCCACCGAGCGTTATAGTCATTCGGCTCATTAATCTTTCAATAGTTGAGGTGGAACCATCTTCTGCTTTTTGCACAATTGCTTCATCGCTCTTAGCGTCCTTTTCCAAATCCTGCCCATATGCGGATGAGGCACCAATAAAAAGTGAGAGTGCGAGTGTTGCGCGGGAAAGCGCCTTTCCTGTTTTTTTGAAAAATCTATCTACTACCACATTTTCTTCTTGCTTAAACTCGGTAAAATTTTCTGGCTTCTTTTTTTGTTCCGCGGAAATTTCCGAACTCTCCAGAATTTCAACTGCCACATCAATTGGCTTTTTAGGCAATTTGCCACCTTCTCGCGGTATTATTTGTTCTTTAGGAAAATCGTGTGATTCCATATTTTTAGCCGTTTTGCTGCGCGATTTCTAGCTCCTTTGCTTCGGACGAAAGAATCGCGATTGCGAGCGCTGGGTCATACTCGCCTGCAAGCGCGCGCTTCTTTTTAAGAATGTCCAACATAAAGGGCAATCGTTCGGGGAACACCAGCATTGCCAGCATTACGGCCTGCCTGTCCTCAAACGGAAGTGTACGCACAAATTCCTTAACAAACAAAATATCCATCACGAAGATGTTTTGCTCACTCAGCAAATTTTCAACATCGTCCCAATTAATCATTGTTCGTCGTAACTTCTTTAGATTCTGTTGATGTCTCTATAAAATCGTGTTCAGGAAATATTTTTTGCGCCACAAGGAATCCGATAAGTGCGACCACGGCACCGCCAGAAATATCAAATGGCCAGTGCACGCCAACCATAACGCGCGCAACGCCGTTCAAAAGTGCCAACCCCAAGAACCAATATCCCGTCTTTTTGTTTATCAAAAACATCACATATGCAATTGTGAAAAAAATCGTCGCGTGATTTGAGGGAAATGCGCTTACTGTATCTGGGATGAATGGTGGCGTAAATTGAAGTAAAGTAAAGGGGCGTGGTCTATTATAGAAATAGTGAATAATGGTGCTCAAAAATCCGTAGGAAACGAGAAGGGAGAACGTGAGCGTGAGCAGTACCCACATCTTGTGCCTCCAATTCTTATTGCGAAATATAACAATAATTGCCGCAAGCGCAAGCGCGTACGGCAAATATTTTGCGGTAAAAATCGCAAACCAGTCTACGACAGAAGAGCGTCCCATTAATCCATGAAGTAATTGAAATAATTTAAGATCCATAAATATACAAGATTCCTTGTATATACTATATTACCTTTTTTGTTATTGCTTCACAAACGGCAAAAAACCCATAACACGCGCGCGTTTAATGGCTCTCGCAAGAGCGCGTTGGTGTTTCGCACATACGCCGGTGTGGCGCGGATCAATGATTTTCGCCTGACTTGAAGTGTAACGCTTCAAAAGGTCTGCGTTTTTATAATCAATCTCTTTTGAATTTTGCGAACAAAACGAACACTGTTTCATATTTTTCATTTTAGAATGGAATATCTTCCGCTTTTATTTCTTCATCAATGTCTATTTCCGGAAGCGTCTCTTTTGCGTCCTGTGAGTAGTCGTCGCGTTTCGCTTCTTGCGATGAACTTCTCGGCGCTCCTCCCCCAAAATCTCCTGCACCACCCGTGGCACGAGGACCAAGTTGGAGTGATTCGCACACAATTTCCGTAGTAGAACGCGTCTGCTCTTGCTTATCCTTCCAGTTGCGCGTCTGAAGACGGCCTTCAATCATTATGAGTCCTCCCTTCTTCATATACTGGCTTACAATTTCCGCTTGTCTCCCCCATGCCACTATATTGTGAAATTGAACATCAACTTGTTTTACTCCCTGCTTGTCCGTCCAATTACGATTTGTCGCAATTGAAAATGAAGCAACTGACTGTCCACCAGGAGTACTCCTCAATTGAGGATCATTCGTAAGACGGCCAATAAGAAAAACTTTGTTCAGATTCATCCCGTTAGAAAATTAAGGTCTTTGTTTTTCGACTAATAATATAAGCGTTATTAACTTTGTATTTACTTAAAAACATTGTTTGTAATTTTCTAACGGGATTCATCCCTCTTGTTTGTTGTTAATGTGTAAAACTCTAACGGGATTCATATACTCTTATTGTAATATTTCCTCTATCTTCTTCTCAAGTGCTTCGTTTGAGAGTGCTCCGCCAAACATATTGCGAAGACGCTGTGGAGCGGTTGGGCCCTTTCCAACCATCCTTTCTTCCGTTCCCGTCTCGCTCACTTTTGGCTCTTTCAACTTTATCACAATTCCGCGCAAAATATCCTTCTCAAGCTGGATATCCTTGCGAAGCGCAACCGCTGATTCAGCGTCTGCCAAAAACTCGCTCGTTCCCATAAATCCATATCCTTGTTTTGCAATCTTATATGCGAGCTGGATTTTGGAAATCGGGCGGTCGTTTACGATCTGCGCGTTATTTTTCGCAAGCAACGCCTTTACGGACGCAGCATCTTCGCTCTGCGTTACAAACGAGAGCTCATAGCGGTTTTTCAATTCGTTCATTTCTTGTTCCATGTGTATATTAGATACGTCTTAGAGAGTAACAAGTATGCGGGATTGAGTCAAATCTGCTGACTAACGACCCACAACTAATCGGATGGGGGTCTTTTCCCGTAGGTTGTTAGTTATTCTTCTTTCCCCTCTTCTGTTTCCTCATGCATTGCGACCTCACCCTCAGCCGACACTTCCTCAAGCACTACAACGGGCTCTGGCACCATTTCCGCCTTCGCTTCCGCAATGTCCTCTGGCGCTATCGCCGCATGCTCCAATTTCCACGGTTTTAATGCCTCAGCCGAAATTCCATGCATTCCCGTTCCTGCAGGAATAAGCTTACCAATAATTACGTTTTCCTTAAGACCACGGAGCGGGTCTACCTTTCCCTCCACAGCGGCATTCACAAGTGTGCGTGTTGTCTCCTGGAAAGATGCCGCGGAAAGGAAGCTTGCAGAACTGAGCGCTACACGCGTGATGCCAAGTACTTTCAAGAGACCCTTTGAAATTGATTTCTTCTCTTTCTTAAGTCCCCTGTTTGCAGTAATAAAGATATTTTTCTCTACAATATCGCCGGGCATAAATTCTCCATCGCCTTGCTCCATCACCACTACGCGCGAAAGCATCTGACGCACAATTATTTCAATGTGCTTGTCGTTGATTGACGCGCCTTCCGGAATGTAAATTCTTTGCACCTCGTTAATGATGTAGTGCTCCACCGCTTCAAGTCCGCGGAATGCGAGCAATTCACGGAGATCAAGTGGACCCTCGGTTAACGCATCTCCTTTCTTCACCTTCTCGCCTTCCTTCACGAGCACATTTATGTTGCTCGGCACGAGATACTCATCGTAGGACGCCGTATCACCTTTTTTAATTTTGCCTTTTGCTTTTTTAATCTTAATGATACGCGCAAGTCCCTTTTCTTCAATGATATCAACCAATCCATCTTCTTTCGCGAGTGGGGCCTTACCTTTTGGAGGTCGTGCCTCAAAAAGTTCTTCCACACGAGGGAGACCGTGTGTGATGTCAACACCCGCGATACCTCCAATATGGAAGGTTCTCATCGTGAGCTGTGTTCCCGGTTCACCGATTGATTGCGCGGCAATGATACCCACCGCAGTTCCAGATTCCACGAGCTTATTTTTTGTAAGGTCGTATCCATAACACTTTGCACACACGCCATTTGTGGCGCGACACGTGATTGGAGAAAATACTTTCACCACTTCAATCTTTGAATCCTGAATCAGTTTTATCGCATCGCGGTCAATTATTTCACCTGCTTTCACGATGGTTTTGCGCACATCCTTAATATCCTCAACTGCCACGCGCGAATATACGCGATCACCAAATGCGTAGCCATATGCGTCGCCTTCGGCGCGCACAATGGAAATACCCTCATCGGTTTCGCAATCGCTCTCTTCAACAATCAAATCTTGAGATACATCAACTAAACGACGCGTAAGATACCCTGCAGTTGCGGTCTTTAAAGCGGTATCAGTCGTACCCTTGCGAGCTCCGTGCGTAGAAATGAAATATTCAATCACACGCAACCCTTCTTTGTAAGATGACTTCACAGGAAGCTCAATCGTCTGACCCTGCGGATTAATCACGAGACCCTTCATACCCATCATTTGCATTGGCTGTGCCCAACTACCACGCGCGCCAGAATCAATAATTGCATACACGGGGTTTGTCGGCTGGAATGAAGCCGGAATAAGTTTCGCCACATTCTCGCGTGTCTCGTTCCAAATATCAATAACTCTTCCGCGGCGTTCCCTCTCAGTCAACAATCCATCGCTGAATTGCGATTCAATTACAGCAACTTGCTCCTCCGCCTCGTCCAATACTTTGTACTTCCCAGTAGGAATTACCATGTCGCCCGCGCTCCACGTAATAGAGGAGACGGTTGAATATTCATAGCCAAGATTCTTGATTGCATCAAGATAATTACTTGCTTCAAGCAATCCGTACTTTTCAATAATTTTTGCAACAAGCTTCGGAAGCTTTTTCTTATTCATCTGTTCGTTCACAAATCCGAAATCGGGCGGTAACACACCATTAAATATCAAACGGCCAAGTGATGTGTCTGTCATCACTCCATCAATCACCACCTTAATCTTTGCGTTGATATCAATAAACCCACTTTCGTATGCGAACATTGCTTCGGATTGGCTGGAAAGTGCCTTCCCCTCACCCTTCGCGCCATCAATGATGCGTGTCAAAAAGTATATGCCAAGTACCATATCCTGTGTCGGAGTCACAATCGGATCGCCGTTTGCGGGCTTCAAAAGATTGCGCGATGCACTCATAAGTTCCTTCGCTTCATACTGCGCTTCCGCAGTGAGTGGCAGGTGGACCGCCATCTGGTCTCCGTCAAAGTCGGCGTTAAATGCGCTACACACAAGTGGTGGAATACGAATTGCCAAATCCTCAATCAAGAGCACGCGGAATGCCTGAATACCAAGACGGTGCAATGTCGGTGCGCGGTTCAAGAGTACGCGCTTATTCTGAATCACCTCTTCCAAAATTGCCCAGATTTCTGGTGAACCTTGTTCTATAAATCGGTTTGCCTGCTTAATGTTAAATGCGAGTCCGCGTTCAATAATTTTGTTAATCACAAAGTGCCTGAAAAGTTCAAGCGCCATGTTTTTCGGAAGTCCGCACTCATCAAGTTTTAGTTCCGGACCCACCACGATTACGGAGCGCGCTGAATAGTCCACGCGCTTTCCAAGCAAGTTCTGACGGAAACGCCCTTGCTTACCCTTCAACATATCCGCAAGCGAGCGAAGTGGCCTTCTGCGCGTTGAAAGCAGCTGACTTCCTGCGCGTGCGGTGTTATCAATCAAGGCATCCACCGCTTCCTGAAGCATGCGTTTTTCGTTCGTCAAAATAACCTCAGGCGAACGAAGTTCAATAAGCTTCTTCAAACGATTATTGCGATTGATGACGCGACGATACAGATCATTCAAATCCGCGGTCGCATAACGTCCACCCTCCAACGCAACCATCGGACGAAGTTCAGGAGGAAGCACAGGAAGAACTGTTAAGACCATCCACTCGGGACGTACCCCAGAATCAATTAATGACTGCGCGAGTTTCAAACGGCGTAAAATTCTTTTCAAGCGGTTTTCATCGTTTACTTCAGTGAGTTCCTTTCTCAAGTGACGCAACAATGTTTTCAAATCAATGTGCACCAAAATCTTCCGCAACGCGCCCGCGCCCCTATCCGCTTCAAACACATCGCCAAAGCGTTCTGCGAGAGAAAAGTATTCGTTTTCGGTCAAAATGAGTCCGGGCTTCAAGGCTAGCAAGACCTGCTTCAAATTTTCTGCAGTTGCTTCAATTGTTTTTGTTGAACCCTTCTCACCCTTTATTGACTTCAACTCGCCATGCAATGTTTCCAATGCGCGTTTTCTATTATCATCATTTACCGCCGTTACGATAAACGCCGCGTAGTACACAACTTTTTCAAGTTTTGAGACGGAAATGTCCAAGAGCAAGCCGAGCTTTGATGGCACTGTGCGCAAAAACCAAATGTGCGCGACAGGCGTTGCAAGCGTGATGTGACCCATGCGTTCACGACGCACAATTGCGCGCGTCACTTCCACTCCACATTTTTCACATGTAATATTCTTATAACGAACCTTCTTGTACTTTCCGCAATAACACTCGTAATCTTTCGTCGGACCGAAAATACGCTCGGAAAACAGACCGTCTTTTTCAGGACGCTGTGTTCTATAATTCAATGTTTCTGGCTTTATAACCTCGCCGTACGACCACTTAATTATTTGTTCGGGAGATGCGAGGTGTACCGAAATATTTGTTATTTCTAAGTTTTTTTCCATATGTTCAATTATTCTTCGGTTGACTCATATTCATTCTCAATCACGACCTTCTTCCCTCCCCCTCCGCCTCCCTCGTCGGACACGCCATCGTGTTTTACATTGAGACAAAGTGATTTAAGTTCAGAGACCAACACATTGAATGATGCCGGCACGTTTGGCTTCTTGATTTCCGTACCGCGGATAATCGCTTCAAACGCAGCCGAACGCCCGAGTACATCATCTGATTTAATCGTCAACATTTCCTGCAAAGTATGCGCGGCGCCATATCCCTCAAGCGCCCACACTTCCATTTCTCCAAAACGCTGACCTCCTAACTGCGCCTTTCCTCCAAGTGGTTGTTGTGTGATAAGCGAGTATGGACCGGTTGAACGCATGTGAATCTTGTCTTCCACATGATGGTTCAGCTTCATCATATAGATGTAGCCAACTGTAATTGGATCGCGGAAAGGCTGACCTGTTACGCCGTCATAGACCGTCACTTTTCCCGTTTCCGGAAGTTCCGCTTTTTTCAATTCCTCGCGAATTTCCGCCTCGTTGCCTCCCACAAAGTTTGGCACCACGGCGCGATAGCCAAGTTTTTCTGCGGCGAATCCCAAGTGTGTTTCCAAAATCTGACCAAGGTTCATACGAGATGCGACACCAAGTGGATTCAACACAATATCAACTGGTCTACCATCTGCGAGATACGGCATATCTTCCATCGGACGAATTGACGAAATAACACCTTTGTTTCCGTGACGTCCTGCGAGCTTATCACCCGCACGCACCTTACGAAGCTGTGCCACCTCAACTTGAATTTTTTTAATAATCCCCGGCTCAAGTTTATCTCCCTTGTCGCGCGAGAAAATCTTAATACCGATAATGCGTCCATTCTTTCCGTGCGGGAGTGTGAGCGAGGTGTCTTTCACATCTCGCGCCTTTTCACCAAAAATTGCGCGAAGCAAGCGCTCCTCTGAACTAAGTTCCGACTCACCTTTCGGAGAAATCTTTCCGACGAGGATGTCGCTCGCGCGCACTTCTGCGCCGATGCGGACAATACCCTCTTCGTCCAGGTTGCGAAGTTTATCTTCCGAAACGTTCGGAATATCAGGAGTTGTTATCTCAGGACCAAGTTTTGTATCGCGCACTGCGCAGACAAATGTCTCAATGTGAATTGAGGTAAAACGGTCATCGCGCGCTACACGCTCCGAAAGAATAATTGCGTCTTCAAAGTTGCCTCCACGCCACGGCACAAATGCCACAAGCAAATTTTGTCCCAAACTCAACACGCCGTTATCGGTCGCGGGACCGTCGGCTAACACATCACCCTTCTTTACCTTGTCACCCACCGCCACAATTGGGCGTTGTGAAAGACAAGTAGATTGGTTAGAGCGCACAAATTTCAAAATAGGATATTTCTTCACGCTCACACCTTTTACGGATACTGCGTGTCCATCAGCCTCGGTTACCACACCATCCTCTTCTGCAAGAATGACCTGTTCCGAGTCATGTGCAGCGCGATCTTCCTGACCAGTACCCACGAGCGGAGCGTTCGGCACAATAGATGGCACGCCCTGACGTTGCATGTTTGAACCCATAAGCGCGCGGTTTGCATCGTCGTGTTCCAAAAACGGAATGAGTGAAGTTGCAACGGATGTAAATTGGTTTGCGGATACATCAATGAAATCCACTTCATCGCGTTTGCACGTGCCAGGCTCTCCCTTCAAACGCGCGGGAACTAATTCCTCCGCAATGAAACCCTTCTCATTTGTTTCAACGTCTGCCTGTGCAATATTGTGCCTCTCCTCTTCAATAGCGTCCAGCCAGACTACGCTAGAGGTTACCGTTCCATTTTTAACTTTAAAATGTGGTGACTCAATAAATCCGAATTCATTCAAACGCGCATAGTTTGCGAGATAGCTTACAAGACCTGCGTTTGCGCCTTCAGGAGTCTGAATCGGACAGATACGTCCATAAAATGATGAATGCACGTCGCGGACCTCAAAGCCCGCTCGTTCGCGCGTTAAACCGCCAGGACCCATAGCCGAAAGACGACGCTTGTGTTCAAGTTCTGCGAGAGGGTTTACCTGGTCCATGAATTGCGAAAGTTGTGATGCCTGGAAGAAATCACGAACCACGGCGGTAAGTAATTTGTAGTTAATAAGCTGTACGGGTTGGAGCAAGCGCCTATCAAGCGTGGACATTCTGTCCTGCACACCACGACGCAAGCGCGCAAACCCGATACGCAAACGCAACTGAATAAGCTCGCCCACAGCGCGTACGCGACGATTTCCCAAGTGATCAATATCATCGGGCTCGGCGCTCTGGTCGTTATTCATGCGAATAATTTCTTTCACAAGCGCTACGGCGTCCTCTTTATCCAGAAGGCCACCATCCTTTTTCGTTTCATTAAGACGCTGATTGAATTTGAAACGACCCACGGGGCTCAAATCATAGCGGTCAAAACGAAAAAACATTCCCTCAATAAGAGATTTTGCGTTATCCACTGTCGTCAAATCGCCCGGACGAAGTCGGTGGTGAACATTAAGGAACGAATCATCAACTCCCTCTGCGTCGTCTTTTTTGAGTGTTGCCTCAATGCACCGCACATCCCCCGTATCTATGTCCTTAAAGGCCTTGAGTATTTCCTCGTTTGAGGTAAAGCCAAATATACGCAATAGTTGCGTAACCGGTACCTTTCTCTTGCGATCAATGCGTACACCTATATATCCATCGGACTCGGTTTCAAACTCAAGCCACGCGCCACGATTTGGAATAACTTTTGCACCAAATAATTTCTTTCCACGATAAATGTTTTCTGTAAAATAGGCACCGGGCGAACGAACGAGCTGTGAGATAACTACGCGCTCCACCCCACTAATGATAAATGTGCCACGGCGCGTCATCATTGGGAAGTCACCAAGATACACCTCCTGCACATTTGTCTCTTTCGTCACGCGATTTGCGAGCTTCAAATTTACACGAAGCGATGCCTCAAATGAGAGGTCTTTTTCCTTTGCCTGTTCCTCTGTATATTTAGGCGAATCAAATTTGTAATCCTGAAAACTCAACTCAAGTTCCTTTCCTGTGTGGTCGCGAATGGGAGAAATCTCGTCAAACAATTCGCGAAGACCTTTTTTAATAAACCAATCAAACGAGTTGCGCTGAATCTCTATAAGGTTCGGCTGTGCGAATTTTGGACCGTTATATGAGGTGAAGATTTTTGTTTTTTGGTACATAGGATTTTTTTAATGGTTAGTTATTCGCCTTTTTATAAATATTTCGCTCGCTTTATATTGTGTTCTTCCAGCGTCTTAGAGAAGATTGTCTCTCCTGATTTCGCTGATAGGTAGTAAAGATAGGGGGAATCCTTAGGAGCAAGCGCCGCGCGTATCGCGTCTTCTCCCGGATTTGATATTGGCGTCGGTGGCCAACCTAATTGCGTGTATGAATTATAGGGAGAAACAAGTGCTGTATCAGATCTTACAATTCTCGCGTCACACCCGAGGAGAAGCCCATCGCACTTGGCATATCCAAGTGTCGCATCAATCTGAATCGGCATTTTTATTCTTATTCTTTTTAAAATAATGCCAGCGACAATCTGTCTATCAATAAATTTTGGCACTTCGCGTTCTAGGAGTGAAGCGAGAACAATTGGGTGATACCAGTCGCTTTTGCCCTCAAGAAGTGGCCACGCCTTTGCCTTAAAATTATTTAGGAATACTCTAACCATCTCGTCTGGCGTCGCATCAAGAGCGATACGATATGTGTCAGGAAAAATGAAGCCCTCAAGCGAATCCGAAGCACTAAGGAACGGGTACTCGCTTCGCAATTTTTGCATATCAAGTGCGAATGGCTGTTCGCGCTTCAACGCACCCGCAGAAATTAAAATTTCGCGTGCATCTTTCGCGGTCATGCCCTCTGTTATCGTAATTTGTACTTCATTACTTCCCATGGTTGTGAGCGCTCTCACAAGCTCAGGCACACTCATCGCGGTTGATAAATCATAAATGCCCGGCTGGAATCGTTGCGCTTTCCCACTTACGAGTGTATATAATTTGAATACAGTAATGGACCTGATAAGTGATTGTTTAGAAAGTGTTTTTGCAATCTCGCGCACCCCCTCGCCTTTTTCAATCTTTAATTTTATTTCTTTTGCGGTGCTTGTAGCGCTCCCATCTTCACGGTTATTCATCGTCGCGGATTGAAGCCCGTAGAAAAAGTACGCAACAAAAATAATACAAAGTAAAACAAGGCCTAATATGCTAAGGAGTCGCACGCTCAGATTCCCGTGTTCTTTATGCACTGGATTCAAGTTTAATGTGTTGGATTACGCTTAAAATTATTGACGACGTCAGAAGATTTGAGCCTCCATAGCTCAAGAATGGAAATGTGACGCCAGTCACGGGCAATAGCCCTAGATTCGACCCTACGTTTACAAAAAAATGGACAATAAAAAACAATCCCCCTCCCAAACTTATCAGCTTGAAATAGTTATCGTGGGCTCTTTGTCCAATTAGAATAACCCTATACACAATGTATAAAAATGTCAATAGGAGCACTATTCCGCCCACGAGTCCCCATTCCTCTACGAAAGCGGCAAAAATAAAGTCGGTTTTGGACTCTGGCAAGAAATGGAGCTGGGTTTGCGTCCCCATTTTGAAACCCTTCCCCCAAAATCCCGCAGAACCTATCGCGACTTTCGCTTGAATCACATTATAACTTGCGCCTAATGGGTCGCGTTCTGGAAACGCGAACGACGTAATGCGTGCTTTCTGATATGGCATCAAGAAGAACGACCACATAAGCAGTACCGAACAAATAAATACGCCAATACCAAAAAGGAATCGTTTCACGTGTACGCCACTCATCAACATATACCCGAACCAGAGTGTCATTACGATAAATGCCGTGCCAAGGTCTGGGTGAATTGCAATGAGTGTTGCGGGCAGTGCAGCATAAAAGAAGGAAATGAGAATATTCTTTGCCTGCCACGCATGAATATGTCGCTTCGCGAAAAAATCAGCGAATATGAAAATGAGCGCGAGCTTTACCAGTTCACCCGGCTCAAATTGAATTCCAGCGATAGATATCCAGCTTTTCACGCCACGCACCGTACCCGTCTGAAGATTGGAATATATGATGAACGCAATGCTAATCCAATAAAGTCCGTACCGGAACCACCTCTGTCCCCCCATCCACCGCCAATCAAACCGGCTACCAACCACAATGATAAAAAATCCAAGTGCATACCAAATAAGCTGGCGCCAAAAAAATGCGATGTTTGCACTCGCAAGAGAAACAAGGCTTGTCGCTGCAATGATGACAAGACCTGTAATTATCCCAAAATCTAGATGCCGTGAGCCGAATATCATTTGCTACTTACGAAGACCTCGCTCTTACCTGGGTCAAGGCCGTCAATAAGAGTTTTATCAAATGGAAACGGAATCGTAAAGGACACGCTTCCAAATCCTGGAATACTCGTCAGAATTACCTGTGCCACAAAAAGCTCCATACCCGACTTCCCGCGCAGTATCGCGATGATTTTCACCTCGCGCGCAGAAAAAGTATTTCCATTTTTCACCGTTCCATTCACGCGGAGCCAGCTCTTCCCAACATCGGTTTTTATATCGCTAAGTGTTAATGCGGGTGGAACATACTCATCCACGGGTTTCCACGCTGGGTCCTTGAATTCTAGTGAGATGGTTCCGATATTCCGCATTGGTGTAGTAATTAACGGCTCAAAAATATAGCGCTTCTCCCCTGCAAAAAGCGTATCAGTCCCACCAAAGGTCTCCACGTTCTCGCCATTTTTATCCAGCACATTCACCACATACCCAAACTGCATCGCATGATGCGTGGTATTTTGGTTTTCCACCTGAAACAGCGCGGTCTCGTTGCCCGACGACGGAATCGTAAAAAGACGCGGTGCTCCAACCATACCAAGTGGGATTAGATTTTTTATATCACACGCGACACATAAACCACCACAATCAACGCCCGTTTCATATTGGTTTTGAATATTATCAAAGCAACTTGGCGGAACGGTGGTATAGGATTTGTAGACCAGAAACACCACGAGCGAAACGCACGCGAAGTAGAAGAATCCATATAAGAATTTTTTTGTTCCCCTATTCATTTGCACTATAGCTTTGCTACGATTTTTACTATCGCCTTCCATTCTTTTGCATCGGCACTTGCGCCACCAACTAGAAATCCATCAATATTTTTTTCTTTGGCAAACGACGCGATATTCTTTGCGTTCACAGAACCACCATAGAGCACTTGCGCACTTAGCCCGCTATTCCCCTTCGCCACCGCGCTTCTTATATGGCGCGCCATATCTCCTGCATTTTCAGGCGTATCATTATTACCCGTTCCTATTGCCCAGATTGGCTCATACGCAATCACGATTTTTTTTGCCGTTGGTGGAATTCGTGAGAGATCTTTTGCGAGTTGCAGGGCGACAAACGCCTTTGCCTCCGTAATACCACGCTGTCTAACCGACCACGATTCTCCTACACACAATACGGGGAGAAGCCCATTCTCATATGCGAGTGGGATTTTTTTTGTAATCTGCTCGTCGGTTTCACCAAAATACGCCCGCCGTTCCGAATGTCCAATAATTGCGAACTTCGTGCCAAGCGATTTAAGCATTGATACCGAAACCGCCCCTGTAAATGCTCCTCCATTTTTCGGATTCTCATAAAACATGTCCTGGCTTCCGAGCGTCGCATTTTTCAATACACTTTTTACAAGTGACAGAAATGCAAATGATGGCGCAATAAACACGCCCTTTACATCGCTCGCCTTGGCAAGTTTTATTGCCTCCACGACGGTCGCTGGTTTCATCTTCCAGTTTGCAATAAGTAATTTGGTCATATAATTTTTGACAAATCTCCATTAAGTATCACTGGCCCCATCGCTTCTATTTCATCTTTGTAATTCATTTCTGGGACTGAGTTAATCAAGTAAACCTTTTTATTAAGTACGTGTCCAAATGCTAATTCAATGAATGCATTCCCGCCCACATAATTCTCTATACCATTTTTAGTTATATTCGCAACGAGCACCGCGTCACATTCTTTAATTTTATTGTAATAATCCCTAATAAGGTCGCCCTCAATCTTCGCCCATTTGCTTTCCAACATCTTACCCCCATTCGCATACCTCTCCGTATTTGCGGGAAGAATAACTCCGTGACCAAATTGCTCCAGCTTTTCCTTGATTTCCATCATCTCCTTTGAAAATACCATGCTCCCACAAATCGCTATTTTCATATCTTATGCCTTCTATAATACACCGAGTCGACGGGTTACTCCAACACAAGCCCTTCGTGCTTCTTTTTCTTCTTTGCCAAATGCCTCACCTTAAGCGAGTGAAAATATGCGCGAATCCAGTTCCACGCGCCTTTTCCACAGACACATTCATCGCTTTCTCCATATGCAATCTCCTTGATTCGCCCACCATTTGCGGTAGTAAGCATATACATTTCAAAGAAAATGTTGTTGCTATTTGTGAGTTCCGAGAACGAGGAGAGCCACTCCGCCATTTCTTCCGTCATACAGACCGCGCCAAACCGTACATCGGATACCCCGAAAAGCGATTTGCCACACAAAAGCCGATTGCCAAGTTTTCTGAATGCGCGCTTCACGGAACATGAGAGCGAGAGCCGTTCTACGGCGATATTCCGCGAACCAACTACAATATCATACCCGTCCTTAAATGCGGTTAAAATTTCTTCCCGTTTATCTAAAAATCCAACGCACGATGGATAGAGAATCATTTGCACGTTCCCATTTGCATCTGCCATACCGTCCTTAATTGCGGAACCAAATCCCCTCTTACTCTTACCCTCAATGCATTTCAGAGGTTTTAGAACTTTTTCATACTGCCGTACGATATGCGCCGTGGTATCGCGTGAACCATCATCCACAACAATTACTTCCGAAGAAAATTCGGAAATAGAAAGCGCGTAGTCCACGGAAAGAAGTGTCTGCAACACGGTCTTCTCTTCGTCGCGAACAGGGATAATGAGAGATAGATACGGTTTTGACATGAATGGATTAGACCGCCTTTATTCGCTTATAAATTTCGGCCTCAACGTCTTCGCGTGGGCGCCCATATTTCTGCCTGGAAAGCGCGTGTGCCTCGTCCACAGTGGTTCTATCGCCCTTTGGCGGAAACGGTACAAACATATTGAACGCCGGATAAACCTGATTATTAATGGCAATTTTTACGTGTGCATTTAAATTATCAATGTTAATAAGATCGCTTTCGGAAAATACGGGCGTAAATTGCTTTTCCAAAAACTCCGCGTCATCAGCACCTACGCGAAATGCCACAAGCGAGCCCACATTGCCAAATATCGCATTACGAATCGGCTCCTTTAACTGCGCAATAAACTGATGTGCGGCAATAATACATAGTCGGTATTTTCTTGCCTCAGAAAGAATCGTGGAGATACTTGGTGTTGTGAAATTCTGGAACTCATCCATATAGAGATAGAAATCCCTGCGCTTTTCGGGTGCCATATCCGCGCGCGAGAACGCGGCAATCGTAAGCTTACCCACAATTATCATGCCGAGTAACGACGCATTTAATTCGCCAAGCTTTCCCTTTGAGAGGTTCACCAAAAGAATCTTGCCCTCATCCATCACTTTTCTAAAATCAATGGAACTTTTTGATTGCGCGACGATGGGGCGCATAAAATCATTTGCAATAAATGTATTGAACTTGGACGTAATATACGGAACCATGTTTGCAAGTGACGCATCCCCTCCCGCCTTATTCGCCTCCTTCTCCCAAAAATCTTTCGCAATTGCGTTTTTGCATTTTGCAAGAAGCGCTTCTCGAAATTCTACATCCGACATCACACGCGGAATTTCAAGAATAGTAAATCCGTTTGTGGGGTCATCCATCAATAGAAGAAGAGCGTTGCGCGTATACTGCTCAAACATTGGACCACCCGTGGTCTTCAGGTCATAGAGCGTGTCAAAAATCTGCATCAGTTCATTTATGAGGAATGTTTTCTGCTCCGGGAAGTTTAGATCATATTCCAGCATATTGATGCCCAAGGGATGCAAGACATCACTCGGGTCAAACACAATCACATCATTTAATCTGTTTTTGGGAATACGACTCAGTACATCTTCAAAAAGATCTCCATTCGGGTCAATTACACATACTCCTTCGCCATTAACGACATCCTGACCCGACAAATTATTGATAAATACGGACTTACCAGTACCCGTCTGACCGATTACATACAAGTGTCTTCGCCTGTCCTCGCGCGTAAGCCGCACAGGAATATGAGTTCCTCTATAAATACTTTCGCCAAGCAAGATTCCCTCCTTTGGTAGGTCGGATGGCGGGGGCGCCTCGCGCGATTTCAGATACTTAATTCTCGGCACATCTGTAAACGGCGTCGGAAAATGAAAGATACTCGCAAATTCTTCCGTATTCATTAACATCGCTTCGGACTCATTGAAGTCGCGGTATGAAAATGAATGTATAAAATCCTGAAGTTTTCTCGGCTTCACAATTTTAAATTCATTGCGCTCTGGTGCCGAGAATTGCGAAAAGCCAGCAATTACTCCATCAATAATAGCGTCTGCTTGAAACTGACTCGGGGCTGACGCAATTACACGCACATTCACATCAAAAAGTTGTTTTCCCACTTTTGCCTTCAATGCTTCCAAGGCCCCCTCGTCTACTATTTTTTCTTCCGTTTCTTTTTTCTTTCCCGCACCAAGCGCTTCATCAAAATCTTTAAGCACAAGCCATGTACCGCCAAATACGTCCTTTGCTTTTACGCCTTTTTTCAAGAGGTCTACCGCATATTGAATATTTTTTTTCTCCTTGGAAGATGCGGGACGCGCCACATACTGGATCGCGCAACCCTCACCCACCTCGTTTATTTTTGAAAATCCACCAAGTACCGGCAAAAACGAATCCGCCTCCAATTCCTGATACGTGCGAATTGGAAGGATTGATTTCTCTTTTTGGCGAATAGAAATACCCGCGACCACGCCCGTGTAGTTAAAAATATTGTAGTCGTCTACCTCGCTCACACTCGCATCAGCCCACAATGCGTGAATCTGACGCACGATTGATTCGCGTGATTTGCCGGGAACCGCCACATAAAAATGGATTTCCTCGCCAATGTGTGGGACGGCAACTTCAAGCGCGAAGGGACCCCCGAGCGATGCTAAGGCACTCAAAAATTGTTCGGAAATACTTATTTCTTTTTTCAAATCCTTACCCTCCTTATTCATGTGTGGCATACGCACAAGGAAAAGCTTCATTTCCAAACTATTCTTCAATAATTCGCGTATCTTTTTTCGCCACACAAAAAATGCGAGGATGCCAAAAAGAAAGGTGAAAAAGAATGTTAAAAAGATTATTAAATAAACCATTATGTGGGTTATTTGAAAATTCCTCGTTTTACGAGTTCTGGCATCAACTTATCAACCAGCGCATCGTGAAATGCGTCCTGCACGAACGCAGAACGTTTGCGCGACTCTTTTATTGCGGATTCAAGATTGTCTGAAAATACAAAATCCACAAGCTCTTTTACCTCCTGCTTAATACCCTCAGAAATGTCGCTGTTAAAAAGGTAGTTTGGCAAGGACCCAGACATATCGGACGCTGGCGTTGCTTGCGACACAAGACCAGCCTGTGCCTCAGCCACGCTCACGTTCCGAATCTGAGTAAGGTCTTCTGCATAATTTTTGAGTGAGTTTTTTACAATCTCGCGCGGAGATGAAAGCTCGGAACTTGGCCTTTCGCGTTCTACGTTAATATGTGCACCTAGGCGCTCCAAATGAGTATCAAGCGATTCACTGAAATTCTTTACTTCAACCATATGCTTTTATTATAACTCACAACCTACAACTCACAACTAACAACCCACGACAGGAAAAAAATGGAAAAAGGTCCGTCCGTTTCTAGTTGTTTGTCGTTAGTCGCTGGTTATTACAGGCCTTGAATGCGAATTGACTTGCCTGCTGTGTTTGCGTTAGACGACGTTGAAAAAAGGTTTGTGGGACTCGTATACGTGCCCGTTGCGCTTGCGCCACCAGACCAGTCATTCTGCTGAAAAATTGTGTTTCTCCATCGCGTTATATAATCAGCGAGAGAAAGCTGATTTGTGCCAGCGAGGACTGCCCACTGCGAGACCGCGCTTACTTTCTGCGTTGATGGGTCGTCAGCCGAACCTCCCGCGCAGGAAGCAACACCGGAAATGGAGCTTGATGCATCGTTTGTGCGACACGTATTTTCCACATAGAAATATCGCGTGAAAATATTGGCGTTGTAGAGTTGTTTCACTTCGTCAGCCGAAAGCGCGCGATTGTAGATACGAAGATCGTCAACGAGACCGTTTATAAAACTTGTGGTACCCGCCTGACTGGCAATATAAGTGGACGCTTGCGCAATGCTGACATTTGACACCGCAACATTATTGCCCTCGGATGTTCCATTCACATACATCTTGGCGCCAGCGAGACCATCCCACGTCGCAACTATATGAAACCATTGATTCGTGGCTGGCACGGTAACCGAACTCGCATTCTGACAAGCACCACCGCTACCATACTGAAATTTAAATTGCGTAGCTGAAATATAAAATATCATACCTCTCGCAGTACAACTGGCTGTGCCATCCACATCGGCAATCAATTGCAGGTTGGTGCTTGTTGGCGCAACCGTTAAATTAATCCATGTCGCAATCGTGCCAGTAGTAGAAATGCTTTTTACCGTAGCGGAGTTAGTGACGCTCACATAATTGTCCGCACCATTAAACTTCAAACAATTTCCTATTTTACATGTAGACGTTGCTCTAATAGGACTACCCACAAGTGTTCCATTGTTGCCATTGCCAGACGCATCATACGTTAGCGTGCTGGTCGTCCCCGCATCCTCATCAAATTTCCACTCTCCCACTAAGCCGTTTGTCACATCATTATCAACCATTCCCTCCTTCCCCTGAATTACGTTATATGTGGTTCCTGAAGCGTTTAAAAAATATTGTGTACTAGACGTTTTTGTAAGCCCGTACAAATTCTGCCAATTTACAGAGCCGTATGCACGCGCATTATCTAATAAGCTTTGTGAGAGCACGGTTGCCGCCTTCCATTTTTGTGTCGTCACGTTTGAATTCAACATCGCTGCGATTGCAAGCGCTGACGCACCTATCAAAATTGCGCCAATTGCGAGGCCGATAATAATTTCAACGAGGGACTGGCCTGCCGATTCTTTCCACGCGCGAAGCGCGTGGCTAAAGAATCGAGCACCGAGCACATAAATTGAAAACTTTGGTTTATAATTTTTCTTTTTCATCGGAAATAAATAAGAGAATTGATTAATGCTTTGCGTGTTAATTTATGTGCTCGGTAAAGTTTGGTTCGTAAATTTGTCGCGATTTCATCTTACAAATTTACACCAAGCCTTTATTTGAGGTCATTATACATATTCAAAATCTCAGTCGCGGAAAGCGCGCGGTTGTAAATGCGAGCTTCATCAATTGAACCGTTAAAGTCGTACGTAGAGTCGGTCCCGATTCTGCCAATTCTTTTCACCGCGCTTCCTAAATTCGGTGTGTATGTAGTATTTACAAGAACTTGCCCATTTACATAAATTATCGCAGCCCCATTTGACCCGCCCGCAAATGTCATGGCAACGTGAACCCATTGACCTGTGGTGGTAATACCCGAACCATAATTTGCGCCATAGAAGCCACCACCAATAGAGTTGCTCGTGCCAACCTGTGCAACCGCAACGGTTCCGATATATGCTGATTGACCACTCGCAGATGTTCCAATTGAAACTGCTCCACTATAACCCGCGACACTGTTTGTATTAATCCACACAGTGAGTGTAAAAGGCTTAGTACCCAAAATGGAATTCGCCCCGGAATCTATATATTGTCCACTTCCATTAAAACTCAAGCAACTTCCTGATACGCAACTCATTCCCGTCTGCCACGTAGAAGTGCCCACAAGAGCGCCAGTATTCCCCATACCAGACGCGTCATACGCAGTTGTGGATGTGTTTTCATCCAAATGCCAATATCCCACAAGACCACTCTCATTGCGCCCAGTCACGAGCCCCGCTGTATTCATAATAATGTCCCCCACAAATCCGTCCTGCCGACCTGTTACCATTGAAATTATTTTTTTTGAGGGGAGCGTGCCCGTAAATGGAGCAAAAAACGCATTAGATGTACTGCCGGAATATGGTTCTGAAAACTGAATATTGCGATTCAGGCCGTATATTTTATCAATCGCGCTTGTCGCATAACTCGTACCCGAAAACACAATATATTGACTTCCTGAACTTGTGGTATTTGAAAAGCGTACATTCCACCTACTTCCCGCATCTTGTGAGATTGAGCGTTTCTGCGTTCCCACGATTGCCGCCACCAGTTCGTCCGTGGTTTTCTTAAGATTTTGTTTACCACGAAACCCGCTAAGCGATACAAATCCGACCGTAGAAAGAACAGCCATGATAGCAATCACAATCACAAGCTCAAGCATTGTAAAACCACCCCGAAAATTGAAGGATTGAATAATTGAAGGATTGAATAATTTCTTTTTCATAATTTTCAATAACTTACTTAAAGTCATTATACATATTCAAAATCTCGGTCGCAGAAAGGGCGCGGTTGTAGATACGGACCTCATCAACAATGCCTATCATGTTTCTTCCTACAAAAATATTTCCTATTTTAAATATCGGATTAGCCAGCACTCCGTTTTTGGAAACACAGAACGCGCGAAACACTCCATTAACATATACATTTATAACATCGCCAGTTTTTACAAACACTGTGTGTGTCCACTTATTAAGATATTCGCTGGAAGATATTGAGCCGAATCCGGAATCTTGGCACTCCAATGGCCCGTCCACAACTCTAAACTGTCCGCCGTGATATGAGTAAAATGAGGTTTCTCCAAATGTATAATTCAATACCCAGCTACCCGAGGATAAGCTTGTGATATATTGCCAATCACTGATTGTAAAATCCGGCTTGCCGTTGATATCTATGGACGCGGTAGCCGCCTGGTCGCTTCCGCCCTTAAAGCTTAGGCAATTTCCTTCTCTGCAATTTTTATGCTCCTTCCACACAGGTCCATCGGAAAGAATTGCATCATTATCCATACCCGCCGAATCGTGTGCCGTTGAAGATGCATTTTCATCAAAATGCCAATATCCGACAAGACCGCTTTCAAGTCGCGTAATTACGCGACCCGCGGTATTTAAAATAATATCGCCAACCAGACCGTCTTTTTTACCTGTAACGAGCGAGATGATTTTCTTTGAAGGGAGTGTTCCTGTTATCGGCGTAAAAAATGCATCAAATGCACTATTTAAATATGGCTCTGCAAATTGCACACCGCGTCCAAGTCCATATATTCTATCTATTGAACTCGTGCTGTATGCCGAGCCGGAAAAAATTATGTATTGGCTTCCAGAGCTCGCGGTATTTGAAAATCTTATGTTCCATTGTTTCCCCGTGTCCTGTGAAATTGAGCGCTTTTGCGTACCAACAATTACAGCAACTAACTCATCCATTGTTTTATTAAGATTTTGTTTTCCACGATACCCGCTAAGCGATACAAAACCTACCGTTGAAAGAACTGCCGTAATCGCTATCACAATCACAAGCTCAAGCATTGTAAAACCACCCCGAAAATTGAAGGATTGAATAATTGAAGGATTGAATAATTTCTTTTTCATAATTTTAAATCATTTAATTTTTCAATTGTTCAATAAGCTTGCTTTTGTATTATATCTTTCCTTGATAATCGGTGATTTTCTCAAATAATTAGCAAATTTACTTATTCCACCCGAAATCTCTTCGCATTGCTTAATCATCGCAATCAAGTGCTCGTTACTTAAAAATTTCAGCGTCATATGCAACATACAATTGCGCACGCAATTCACCGACCGATCCTTTCGCAATATAGAGAAATTGAATAAATTCTTTATTTGACCAACGCTCAAACCCTTCGGCAATGTTTGAAACAATGGAAACGGCTGCTCTCCTCATCTGATCTCGCAACGAAAAATCCTTAAATGACCTTGTTTTTTTATATACTTCCGAAGAAATGATTCGCGCATCTTTCCAAATTGGTAATTCTTCAAATCGTTCTATCTTCATAATGTTCAATCCTTCAATCTTTAATATTCAATTATTCCATTCTTTAGAATTGGGTAGTGAGTTGATAAATAGGAACAATGATGGCGAGCGCAATTACTGCAACAATAGCACCGATGAAGACAAGGAGCGCCGGCTCCAAAAAGGAAACAAGCTCTTTCACCGATGCGTCAATTTCCTTCGTATAAAATTCGCTCACGGTTGTTAGCACTTCGTCCAAGTGTCCCGCTTTTTCTGAAATTGCCACGAGATTTGTGATGGTGGACGGGAATGCTGATTCGCGACGAAACGCCTCGCCGATTGTGAGTCCCTTTGCAAGACCTTCTTTGGAAATGTTTATAAGCGCATCGCGTAATTCCGCGTGCGCAACCGCGTCAGCTGTAATATCCAGCGCTCTCGTAAGTGGCATACCAGCTTTTATAAGCGCGGCCAATGTTGATGCAAATCGCTGTAGCGCCATTTTTTTCAATACTCCGCTTATAAGTGGGAGGTTCACAAAAACATTGGACAAAAATTTTCTAAACAGGGGTACTCGCGCGCGAAGAATGATTGCTGTTACCACGAGCAGTCCAAAAAATCCGATAATATAAAATCCATAGTTGTTGAAAAATAATCCAACTGTAAACACTACTTGTGAAAAAGGTGGCGTTTTGAACCCTCCCTCCATAAACACATTCGCGACCTTCGGGAGCGCAAACATTACAAGAAAAAAGAGAATGCCGAACGAACCGATGAAGAGAATTATCGGATAGATCAAAGCGCCGCGCACCGTATCCTGCAAATCTTTTTTCTTGGAAAGCGACTCTGTGAGGTCGGTGAGTATTTTATCTAAATTTCCCGATTCTTCGCCCGCACGCACAAGGTTTATATAGACCGCATCAAAAACCTTCGGATGTTTTGCAAATGCTGAATAAAATGGCTGCCCCTGTTCAAGTGTGGCGCGCACCTCAAAAAGGAGGTCGCGAATTGCGGGCTTTTTGAAATCAGCAATAAGAATGTTGATTGCCTCCAAGAGACCCGTACCAATTCGGAGCATTAGCGCTAAATACTTTGTAAGGAAGATTTCGTCGGTAATCGTAATGGAACCCTTGAAAAGTCCGCCTTTCTCTTCTTCGCTTGATTTTACACTGACTGGCTTTAAATTATTTTTTGCCAAAAACGACAAAACGTCTTGTACATTTTGTACGTCAATGTCGCCCTCTACCACTCGCCCATCCGCCTGTGATGCAATGTATCTAAATTTCATGCTGAATGTATTAAAATTTTTTTGCGATTACTCATGCATATAAATTTTAGCATACATTCAAGCACCGAGCACTCAACGCGACTGTTCATATTATTTGAAAAATCGCTCGTGCTTGAAAACGGACGAAAAATGTCATTTTTTGATGCTGAGTGCTCGGTAAAGACTTTGTAGCTAAAATTCGTTCACTTTCAGCTTCGAATTTTAGACAAACTCTTTATTCCCTAATAACGCGTAGGACCTCTTCAATTGTAGTAACGCCACGCTCAACCTTGCGGAGACCGTCCTCAAACATAGTGGACATTCCCTCGCTACGCGCCAAATGGCGCAATGTATCAAGGTTAAAATCAGAGCTAATTATGAGTTTACGCACCTCTTCCGTAATATTTAACACCTCATAAATACCAAGTCGTCCCAAGTATCCAGTATGCCCGCATGCCGCGCACCCTCTCCCGCGATAAAATGTTTTGGGAACCTTCACACTTTCTTCTGCAATACCGCTCTGCTCCAGCTCATGCTTAATTGCCCCAAGAAATGCGGTTGGTGGGGCATATGATTCAATGCACTCCACGTGAATTTTTCTCACAAGACGTTGTGCAATAACGGTATTCAAAACCGCAGACACGAGAAACGGAGGTACGCCCATATCAATAAAGCGCGGGATTGCGGTCGGCGCATCGTTCGTGTGCAAGCTTGAAAGCACGACGTGTCCCGTGAGCGCCGCTTGCACCGCAATGTTCGCGGTTTCCGCATCACGGATTTCACCCACCATAATCACATTTGGATCTTGGCGCAGGATAGAACGAAGCCCGGATGCAAATGTAATACCAGCAGCTACATTCACCTGCATCTGGTTCACATACCGCATATCATATTCAATCGGGTCTTCAATCGTGATAATATTCACATCCGGCTTATTCATCATATTCAAAAGTGAATACAATGTAGTCGTTTTACCAGAACCGGTAGGACCCGCAGCAAGCACCATGCCGTATGTTTTCTTGATTGCGTTTTCCAACAATTTAATATCGTCCTCATAAATACCAAGGTCCGCAAGCGAAAGCGGTTTTTGCGCAGCGGTCAAAAGACGCATAACAATCTTCTCGCCATAAAATGTTGGAATAATAGATACGCGGATGTCTACCGCCGTGCTCCCCATCTTGTGACGAAAACGACCATCTTGTGGATGCGTGTGTTCGTCCACGCGGAGGTTTGAGAGAATTTTAATACGCGCCACGACCGCTGCTTGAATTTCTTTCGGCATTCTGATTATTTCGTGTAACACGCCATCAATACGAAAGCGAACCAGTACCACATCATCCAACGCCTCAAAATGCGCATCGGATGCGCGTGAAGAAATTGCGTAGGAGAGAAGATTGTCCACAATTGCGACAATCGGAAGGTCTTGCGCATCCTTCTCTGCATCGCCACGCGCTTTTGAGCGAAGTGACTCACGCACACTCGTCTCAATAATCTGCTGGAAATCCTGTGTCAATCTTTCTCCATAAAGCACGAATCCGCGATTCAAATCTTCTTCGGTTGCAAGGTACGGCTTCACCTGCCCGCTAAGTTTCAAATTCAAGTAATCAATCGTTTCCAAATCGCTTGGATCATCCATCGCAACCTTATATTTCCCGTCAAGTTCTTTACCAAATACAATAATTTTTTTACGGCGAGCCACATCCTCTGGAATGAGATTGAGTGCCACCTCGTCCACCTTTACCACGCCAAGATTCACACGCTCCACACCGAGATTTTGTGCGATAAGTATCAGCAAGTATTCCTTGTTGATGATTCCTTGTGAGATGAGCACATCGTTCACATTCTGCTGTTTGCGCTTTGCTTCATCCAACATAGATGCAAACACATCGGGAGTTGTAATACCCGCTTTCAAAAGCAATTCTCTAAGTCGTTCAGGGGGTAGATTTATCATTGATAAAAAATGACCGCTTTTCCTTTAATCATTTTAGCACACTATCGCTTACTAGCTCGTCATAAAAAAATCCCCCTCGAAACGGGGGGGGTTTTTAAAACTGCTAAATTGATTCTCTAGTTAGAGGACAAGGCTGTTACCAACTTCGTAGAAACCATTGCTCGTGCCACCGTCATATGAATTTCTCATATATCCAGTTGTTGCACTTGAATACTTTGTGCTTTCAAATACGGTTGCAAGTTTGTAGTTCAAACCGTTACACGCGTAACCATACCAATATGCCGCGGAGTTCACTGGGTCAATAGGAAGCTTTGCAATTGGCGAGCCCGCAGAAATAGCTCCAAAATTAACAGTAACCCAACCGCCCCCAGTTACCGATGATGACGTATTCACAAACTGCGCGGCGCCAGAAGCCCATGGATTGAGCGCTGTTGTCGTTGTGGCAAATGTAGCAGTCGACGTAGTCACGCACGCGGTGGTTGCACTACCAAAATACGGGGTAGCTACATCCACCAAATACAATGCGATTGCGCTATTGATTGCTGACAGGTCGGAGATGCGGGTAGAATCACGGGCCTGTTTGATAAGTTCCGCAGGATTCAAAACCAACACAACTGCAACTGACAAGATTGCGAGAATTGCGATAACGATAAGCAATTCAATAAGTGTAAATCCTTTCTTTAAATTATTCATATTTAATATTTCTTTTTCTATTATTACCGACCTTTCATTCCTATAATGAAATACTGTATACAGTATACCATATACCGTATACCGTATACCGTATACCGTATACCGTACATGTGGATAATTGAACCCTAAACCTTATTACCCTCTAACACGTTTTTCACGTGTTCCACAAGATCCTCTATTGAGATTTTTGCCTTTACAAAGTACTCAACCACGCCAAGCGACTGTCCGCGCTTTACATCCGAATCCTGACCGAGGTTTGAGGTTATAATGACTGGCGCCTTTTCAATATTCGGGTCTGCGGACATGGTTTCTAAAAGTTCAAAGCCGGAGATTTTCGGCAAAATAATATCCAGCAAAATGAGATCTGGTCTAGTAGTGCGAAGAAAATTCAATGCCTCCTCGCCATCACGCGCCAAAATTACCTCTATACCCTCCTTTTCAAAGCGCTGTTTTAAAAGATTCGCAAGCAACGGCTCATCTTCCACTATCAATAGTTTTTTCATGTCTGCCATATTGTTCTATAAGTATAGCAGAACTAACTAACGACCTACAACTGACAACAACGGATAACCGGTTTGCCGTCCTAATTCTGCACATTTTTGTTGTTAGTCGTCCCCTGTGGGGGATGTCTCATGCCTACGGTAGATTTCCCGAATGGATGACCGTAGGAACATTGGTTGTCTCCCTTTGGGAGATGTCCCGCAGTGATTTACTTCGTAGCATTGTAGAATGCAAGAATCTTTGTGGCAGAAAGTGCGTGATTAAAGGATTATAAAGAGGTGCTCCATTTAATATATCAAAACTACACGAAGTACAAAACTCAGTGTATAATTATGTGGAATGATATTTGAATTCAGGAAAACCGCAAAAGGAATTGCAAAAAACGCTATATTTATGCTTATTCCTATTATTATTGTAGTTCTCGCGTTTCCAGACACATCGCTCGTACGCGCAACTACAACGTCCACTCCACCGCAGGTGGCGGTAAAAAGCGATGCGGAGATAAAACGAGAACAGCGCGCGGAACTTGAGAACCAGCTTGCCGACCTTGAAAAGCAGATTGACGCAAACCAGAAGACGATTGCGGAATATCAAAAGAGCGGTAAAACCCTCACCACCGAAATCAAAAAACTAAACACTGAAATCACTAATCTGAACCTCAAGGTAAAAGGAATCGGTTTGGCACTTACAAAACTGAATGGAGAAATTGCGGAAACGCAGAAAAATATTAACAAAACCGAAACCAAGATAGATATAAATAAAGAAGCGCTTGGTTCCGCAATCCGAGAAGTTGACGAGTTAGACCGCACCAATATGGTGATGGTATTGCTTGCAAAAAAAACACTTTCTGAATATTTCGGCGCCATTAATGATGTGATGTTGCTTCGCGAGGGAATCAATACAAAACTCGGAGAGATAACCGACCTTCGCCAAAATCTTATTGCAACAAAGGATGAACTCTCCGCAAAAAAAGAGGACCAAGAAAATCTCCGCGTGGCGCAACTTGCACAGAAAAAAAGCCAAGAGCAGATTCAATCCCAGAAGGCGCGGATTCTAAAAGAGACAAAAGGAAAAGAAGCTGAATATCAAAAAATACTTAAGAAAACACGGGAGACGGCGGCGCAAATTAGGAGTCGTATTTTTGAATTGATCGGTGGTGGCGAGCTGACATTTGAAAAGGCGTATAACTATGCAAAACTCGCGGAGGGTGCGTCGGGTGTTCGCGCCGCGCTTATTCTCGCAATTCTCAGCCGTGAGTCGCTTCTCGGAAAAAATGTGGGGAGGTGCTACTACGCAACCGCGATGCATCCCACGCGTGATACCCCCTATTTCCTTGAACTCTTGGCGAAACTTGGCATAGACCCTCAATCTGCCGCCGCAAAAGTTTCGTGCGCAAATACGCATGGCTCATATGGTGGCGCAATGGGACCCGCGCAGTTTATCCCATCCACATGGAAACTCTATGAGGCGAGAATCTCCGCAATTACTAAAAATGTGCCCGCAAATCCTTGGAATAATTCTGATGCCTTTGTGGCTACGGGTATTTATATCAGTGACCTTTTGAGCTCTAAATCCTGTATTGATTATGGTCAGCAAATCCCAGGTGATTCACAAAAACTTCGTGAGCGATGCGCGGCCGCGAAATACTATTCGGGCAAAAATTGGTACACATACCGTTTCTGGTATGGGGAGCCGGTCGTCACAAAAGCCGACGTATTTGAGAAAGATATCGCGGTCTTGAAAGGAAATTAGTTATTAAAAACCCCTCCGGCACCTGCTTACCGCAGGGACACTATCTGATCGGCTGTCCAAATGCTTTCATTATGGGGTCTAGGTCGCCTTCAATAATTTTTTCCAAATTGCCCCACTTCTTTCCTATTCTATGGTCTGTAATTCTATCATCCGGATAATTATAAGTGCGAATTTTTTCGGAACGTTCTGCGCTTCCAATCTGATCACGGCGAATCTGATCAATTGAGCCCACCGCCTGTTCGCGCTGAATGGTAAAAAGTTTCGCTCGCAAAACTTCCATCGCTTTTTCGCGATTTGCATGTTGTGTGCGCTCCTCACGGCACGATACCACAATACCGGTTGGTTTGTGCGTAATGCGAACCGCACTCTCCACTTTGTTTACGTTCTGACCGCCAGGACCTCCTGCGCGCGAAAAGGTGACCTCCAAATCACTGTCTTTCATATTCACTTCTTTCGCATCTACAATTGGAAGAATGGCAACGGATGCTGTTGAGGTATGCACTCTTCCTTGTCGCTCGGTTGTGGGAATGCGTTGTACGCGATGCACGCCCGACTCCTGCTTTAAGGCATCATATACTCCCTGTCCCTTTAGTTCCGCAACTGCGGTCTTATATCCCTTGGCACCCGATTCCGATGCATCAAGAATCGCAAATCCCCATCCACGCCTTATCGCATATTTCTGATACATTCTCATTAA
This sequence comes from uncultured Candidatus Saccharibacteria bacterium, assembly GCA_964356375.1. Taxonomy (GTDB): domain Bacteria; phylum Patescibacteriota; class Minisyncoccia; order UBA6257; family GWB1-50-10; genus CAIKKG01. The sequence continues at coordinate 8,383 of CAYHGT010000001.1, read as the reverse complement.
ATCCCCCGCGAAAAGAGAGGCCTCATCGCCTCCTGTCCCCGCACGCACTTCTAAAATAATTTTATTGATAATTGCCGTATCTGCCATAGTGAATTAATTAAACATTAAAAACATTCCGCGAACAAGCCACGCACTAAATGAAGTTAGAAAATAATTTTACACGCCTCTCTACTACTTCCTCCATCGCTTTAACAACATCGGGCATTAGTTTGGGTGGCGCGATTTCCATAGGATGTTCTTTTAATATCGCGTCAAGTGCTTTCCGCCACGCATACCGAAATTCTGTGGAAATATGGATTATGGAAATTCCTGCAGCGATTGCCGCACGAAAATCTGCGTCTGAATTTCCCGAACCACCGTGGAGCACAAGTGGAATACCGACTGCTTTTTTTATTGCCAAAATACGTGCGATATCAAGCGCGGGATCAGGCGCATCCGCAAACATCCCATGAATATTCCCGACTGCGGGCGCCAACATATCAACTCCCGTTTCTTTTATAAATCGAAGTGCGTCCTCGGGCTTCGTGAGGTCTTCTGGCTTAATTGCCACACCTTCGGGAATGCCTGTGCGAATTTCCGATGCGCTCCCGATATATCCAAGCTCACCCTCTACGATGACTGATGGGTTAATACTCCGTGCAATCCTTACTGCCTCCTTCGTTTGTGCAATATTTTCTTCAAACGGTAGTTTTCCTCCATCAAAAAGAACCTCATCAAAACCGGCTTCCGTAGCTTCCCTCACCTTATCAAACGAATGGGTGTGGTCTGCGTTTAAGAACAATCTAAATCCGCCATCTTTTGCATATTCATCGTTATAACTTCTCACAAAATCAACCACGTGGTGTACGCCAAGATATGTGCGCTCGCTTTCCGAAACACCGACGATAATGGGCATATTCAATCGTGCTCCCACATGTGCGATTGCTTTCAACTGTTCTAAATTACCAATATTAAAATGACCAATTGCGATTTTTCTGTTCTCCGCGTTTTTTATTGCTTCAATAAGTGTCATCCCGTTAAAGTTTTTATAAGTTAATTAGTTCTTCTATCGACGATTTTTTGTTTTTCTGCGATTTTCATTATATAGATTTGTAAAACTCTAACAGGATGTCATTCTATATTTCAAAGTGTCCTTTTAGGACATAACTCTTTGCATATTCCTCTAACTGCGCAACGCCGAAATACTCAATAAAAATCTTATTCCATAATGCTTCTTGGTGGTGATATAAAAATTTTACCCTTTCGTGCCGTTTTACCAAGCTCATCGCTGTATCCACAAGGTCAAAACTTACCAGCACGTTGTTACCTGTCTCGTCTTGAAAATAATCGCCCACCCAATCCAAATCATTCCAAAATCTAAGCTCATGACCAAATCTCCCAAGCACATTTGCAAGTTCTTTCAAATCGTCTTCGGCACGCATCCAATGGAGTGCCTCGGGATTGATGTGGGGCACAAAAAGGCGCCAGTCATTCTCATCATCTTTTGCCAAATATCGCTGAATCACGAGCCAGTTTGATTTTTCACTGTCAGGAAAACGGGTATCCAATGTATCGCCACGCAAGAGTGACTGAAGATTATCCGAAAATGTTTCCGGTTTTTCCGCAATCTTTCGGAAAATATCTGAATAAAATGGAATCTCGTGTGTGTAATGAAAAATAAGATTCAACATACGAAGCAGTTCGCCCGAGATGCCGAGCGAGACCGGAATCACAAAGAGCACGCCGAATTCTTTCAAGTGACTCACGTTGTGCCACTTTTTCATTACGAAAATTTTTGCGTACTTATTCCATTTATCCGAGAGCGCTCGGATATCTACCTCCCTCTCCTCAAAATCATCTGGCGTGAGATTCGCATAGTGCGGAAAAAAGGTAGAATTCAACCACTCACTCCCCTCCACGAAACGGAGCGCTGCGAGAATTTCAACGATATCCTCCTTTGCAAGCATCTCATCCACGGTGTTGTATCCAAGATACGCCATAATCTTCTTTGGTGGCTCCTTCATTAGGAGCTCCGCTACTTTTTCCATCTTCATAAAAAACCCTTTGGGAATTTTCGCCACCTTCTTTGCAATGCCTACCATACGCTCAAAGTCACTCGCCAGCGCGCACTTCGTAATACCCGTGCTTGAACACAGCAATGCGTCATGGCTCTCTACCTTTGCAATAAGCGCATCGTACACATCCTTCGCATGCGCCCCGTTTGGCACACGTAAACGCTCCAGACGTTCCTTAATGCGCTCATCGTTTTCAAATACAATCTTCTCAAATACACCACCCTTACCCGTAACAGAAGAGAGCCGTTTTTCCACGGCGTACACAAAGTCCTTATCGGTACGCAATATTTTTGCAATTTTTTCTATGGCCCCCATAGTGATTAATTAAAATGAATTGCTAAAACGACGACTCCACATCTGAATTCAAAAACTTCCATCGCTTATCTTCAAAATGTTTTTTGGTTAAAATTCCTTTTTGCGCGCCGATATGTTCAATAACCGACGTCGCGTTTGCAGCCGCCAAGCGAAGTGCGTATCCTATGTCATTCGTTCGTATAAAACCAGCCACAAATCCAGAGCCAAATGCATCTCCCGCTCCCGTGCGATATGTCGGCTCGTGTTCCTTAAACGTGCCACAGCGATATGCGTGCTGACCGGATGCGGCCAAGGCACCTCGCGGACCATCCGTCATTATTGCGATGTCCTTCACCATATCCACAAGTTTTTTAAACAATAATCTTTCTTTTGCAAATGACACGCCAGTAAGTCCAGATGCTTCTTCACGATTCATAATAACCACGTCCGCCTCCAACATAAATGCCTTCAAATCTTTCGTCGCCTTCTCTATATAGTAGAGCGACGGATTTAGCGCAATCTTCGCTTTATTTTTTTTGAGTGTTGCGAAAATATCACGCATAATCGCAGGCGGAATGTTTGCTGGCGCAATATATGCCCACTTAGCTTTTAATTTATTGAACGGAATGTCTTTTCTTGAAAACTGGGTTCCGCGATGCACAAGAATCGTGCGCTCCCCGCCTGACGCCATAAGAATAGTGGAGTAATCCGTCTCACCTTTGTGGTTCGGATTCAAAATCGTAATTTTTTCGTCTTTCAATTCTTGCACAATTGCATGACCCGACTCATCATCGCCGAGGCGCACAACTGTTGCCGTCTTTAGTCCTTGGCGCGCGAAGGTTACTCCCGCATTTGCCGCATCTCCTCCCGTTGCGCTCACAAATGTATCCACTACCACCTTGGACCCGAGCGCAAAACACTGCATCTCATTCGCCTCAAGGCCAATAGTAACCAAGTGTTTTGGGTCATTTAAGACCTTAAACAATTGGCTTCCCAAAAAAATATCCCGAGTAGCCGTCCCGATGGTAATGATGTCAAACATAATTACTCTCATTATACGCTTATTTGTGTTTTATCACAAAAAAGCGCCCCGCGAATGCGGGGCGTATATTAAATGCCTGCTCCTAACTCATCAAAACGATGTTGATTGCACCGCTTCCAAAATTCGTGCTCGCTTTGTCGCAAGAGCAGAAGGTGTGCAATAACATCATCCGTAGGCGGGAGAAATCCAGCCCATGTGCCCGAGAAATACCCGGCGGGATGCGTGCACATTGCAGCAAGGGGGTAGAATGCCGATTTTGAGCCTGGTTCAGTCACTCGAAACGTCAGAGTTGGCTTACCCTTTCGGAGCATATACTGAACGCCACTTTTCCCGTTAAATCGAATGATGCCTGTAAGCAGGTAGCACTCGTATTCACGTGGCTCAATGAGCGTGCGCAATTTCTTGTGTGCCTCAAGTTCCGCAAACCCAAAATGATAATCTGCCTTTCCCAAGGTAATGATAGTCATGTTGGTAGATTGCTCATATCGGGGCACCCACTCGTCCATCTCAAAGGATTTCTTCCACTCGTGTGGCGGGTCGTCTGGATTCTCCACAAAAATACGAACACAACTTTCCTCCAACATGCCGTTTCTCACGCGTTTTTTGAGCCATCCATTGAAAAACTTGCGTTGCGCCTTAGGAACATCTTCCGCTTTTGGATTTTCTTTTCCAAGAAGCTCGTTTATGTGTGCCGTGAGTTGTTCAAGTTTCTCAACCTCACGTGATTCCTGGCTTCCCTCTTTGGTCTCAAGACCAACACCTTGAAAGAGCGCGGTAAATGGAAAGCTACTTTGCATATCCGGAAAAATCGCTTCCGAAAGTTGCTCTATGGCTTTCGCTTCGCGTCGTTGTCTTCGCGTGTACGCCGCATATGCGTGCGAACTTGCCACATCAACCCCCAGCGGTCAGTGGCGTGGCGGTCGCAGTTCTGCCCTGTGCAGAAACCTGCGCTGTCTTTTTCTTGCCTTCCGCAGCCACCAACCAAGAGTTGGTCTTGGCGTCATAGCCGAGCACCTTGGTGCCGTCGTCCAGCTGGACAATGAATCCGCCCTTAATCATATTCTTCACGTGCTCCGCGAGCTCCTTGCGACGCTCGGGATCATCGTCAACAGTGATGACTTCCGGCTTGTGCCCATGCCTGTTCGACATAACATCAAGCGTAACGAGAACTTCTTTCTTTCCCACGTGATTCTCCTTCTTTGGGCGCGTTGCCCAGTTGTTTTTCCTCTCATCCGAGGAGGAACTATTGACCGCATGGTCATAGCCAGAAAATCTCATCCATTTGTCTATGATAAGACCTTTTGGCTATGACCAGACACATATTAAATAACTGCATACAGTACACACCAAAAACAGCCTCCGTGTCAAGAGTTTATAATCCGTATCTGCTACCACCATCAGCGAGTCGATGTCTTATCCCGAAGAACATCCCGCAGGTCGCGAAGGTGGCCGAGGGGGAAGACCTGCCTGCCGGTAGGCAGGAATTGTTCACCAGAACAATATTCTGGTTCTGAGGGATAGGACATCGATAAGTCCTTACTATCTCTTCCTTTTTAAAACCACGCGAACTGCGTGAACAATATCTTTCACGCCCATGCCATATTTCTCCATAAGTTCTTCGGGCTTACCCGACTCGCCAAATACGCCCTGCAGACCCACAAATTCTTGTGGGGTCGGATTATTTTTTGCGAGTAATTCCGCAATAGCGCTTCCTAACCCTCCTATAACCTGATGCTCTTCGGCGGTTACTACCGCACCCGTCTTTTTTACCACTTCTAAAATCGTTTTCTCATCCAGTGGCTTAATCGTATGATTATTGACCACAATTACGCCAATTTTTTCTTTTTCCAATTGTTTTGCCGCAAGAAGCGCAGGATGCACAAGCGTCCCGCATGCGATTATCGCGACTTGCGGTTTTTTAGATTCCCAAAATATTTCTGCCTTCCCTGGTGTAAACTTCGTATAATTCGTTGTTACGATTGGTGTTCCTTCGCGCGCATAGCGAAGGTAGATAGGGCCCCAGATTTTTGCAACCGCAACCGTCGCCTTTCTCGCTTCAATCGCATCGCACGGCACAATTACTTTCATATTCGCCATCACGCGCATTGTTGCGATGTCTTCCACCGCTTGGTGTGTCGCACCATCCGGCCCCACAGAAATTCCCGCGTGATGCCCTGCGATTTTTACATTTGAATCGTTATACGAAATGGTGGTACGAATTTGCTCCCAATTTCTTCCAGGAGAAAATGTCGCGTAGGATGCAATGAACGGAATCTTGCCCGACACACCCAACCCAGCTGCCATTGCCGCCATATTCTGCTCGGCAACGCCAAGTTCAAAAAATCGTTCTGGAAACTTTTTTGCAAATCCATCGCATCGCGTTGATTCCATAAGGTCGGCGCACAGCACTACCACATTCGGATCTGTCTCCCCCGCAATCAAAATCCCCTCACCAAATCCGTTGCGAATAGGAAGCTTCTCCACATCAGCGTTAAAAAGTTTCGGATTGAGTTTTGTTTTTGGATTAATCATTTTCTTATCTTTAATTCTACAAGCTAAGAACTTTTCCTATAAATCTGTTTCTGCCTCCTCTTGCAAGCTGGTATCTTGCACCGAAGAACATCTCTGCCTCCGCCAACTCCCGCGAGGCGATATCATACCTCGAAAAACATCCCGCAGTCCTTTTGGCTTGGTTCTCCCGAAGGGAGACAAAAGGACGAGGAGGAAGAAACATTTGCCGCAGGAGCAAATGTATTCTGGTTTTGAGTGGTGGGATATTGACAAGCATTATTCATGTTCCGATTTTATTCTGCGACCCAACGTTCTTAATTCTGCGAGCGCCTCTTTCGCTTCTTCTTTGTTTGGTGGCTTACCGTGCCAGCGATAATCTCGCTCCATAAAATCAACGCCTTTGCCTGGGATTGTATGCGCAATAATCACGGTTGGTTTTTCATAAGTCGCCATCGCCTCAAATACCGCGTCTACAAACCGCTCAATATTATGACCGTCCACCTCAAGCACATTCCAACGGAATGACTCGTATTTTTCTCGCAATGATTCAAGAGGCATCACGTTTTCCGTATTGCCGTCTATCTGGATATTATTTCGGTCAATAATCGCGGTGAGATTTGATAACTTGTTCTTACCCGCAAACATCGCCGCCTCCCAGAGATTTCCCTCCTCGTGCTCACCATCCGAAAGCATGCAGTAAATACGATTTTTTTTCTTATCAAGTTTTGCTGCCAGCGCCATGCCGATTGCTTGCGAAAGCCCCGAGCCAAGGGGGCCCGACGTTGTCTCAATGCCTGGAAGCGCGCCACGATGTGGGTGCCCCTGAAGTCGCGTGTTAAGTTTACGAAGTGTTGCAAGTTCACTCACTGGAAAATATCCCGCGTATGCCATCACAACATACTGTACGGGACAGATATGGCCGTTTGAGAGCACCAATCTATCGCGCTCCGGCCAATCTGGTTTTTTCGGATTGTGATTCAATACATGGAAATACATCGCGGTAAAAATATCTGCCATGCCAAGTGGTCCTGCTGAATGCCCCGAACCCGCCTCAAAAAGCATATCAATAATACCCTCACGAACATGATTCGCGACCTCCTCAAGATGGGTTAATTTTTTTTCGTGCAATGGCTCCATTCGTTCTTTTATTATACCACCCCTATATGCTTTCCAATTCGCGAAACGCATCACCAGGGTCATCGCTTCCGAAAATATATAACGCTACCACGACGACATCTGCGCCCGCATTACGTGCGCGGATTGCCACATCCTTATTCACACCACCATCAATTTCAATAATGACATTTGGCATTTTTTCGCGAAGTACCTCAATTTTTTTAATAATACGTTCGTCAAATTCTTGTCCCGATGGACCTGGCGTTACCGCAAGTAAATGGAATGAGTCCACCGACTCCATGTATCCAAAAAGTTCTTCTACGGCGGTATTTGGATTTTCAGATAACATAAGCTCCGCTCCGTTATGTTTACACTTCACAGAAATTTCGCGAAGAATACTCGCATCGCGTCCCGCAAATGATTCCACGTGCACTATAATTCTTTTTGCGCCCACCGCGAGCCACTCATCAATCACGAGTTCCGGATTGGTAACCATAAGATGCACCTCCAGCAACATGCCAGAATCTTTATACACATCCGCGCCATGCCACGTCGCTGTTTTGGAAAAGGCGCCATCCGTAATATCAATATGCGCCCATGTGGCGCCAATCCCTTTTATCTCGGTTAGTTTTTGTTCGGCACACTCTTTCGTCGCGCAATTAATAGCGGGTATTGTATGCATAGTACTACTCCTCGTCCTCTCGCGGTTTTAAAAGTTGGTTTTCAATCTGCTCCAATTTTTGCAATCGGCGTACGTGGCGGGCTTCCTCGGAAAATGGGGTCTGCATCCATGTGAGCACTATTTTTTTTGCTTGGTCCGCGTTCAAATAGTTTGCGCCAAGACAAAGAATATTTGCATCATCATCATTCTTACTATCAAATGCCTGGTCGCTTGACCCCGCAAGCGCCGCACGAACATTCGCAAATTTGTTTGCGACCACACACACCCCAACTCCAGAACCGCAAATTAGGATTCCGCGCGCGTTCGCACTATCACGACTCACGCGCTCCGCAACCTTTACCGCGAAATCCGCATAATCGTCATTTTCGTCATATGCGACGTCACCAAGGTCGACTATCTCATAACCACCATTTTTAACCATAGTAAAAATCTCCTTTTTCAATTGATATCCGCGATGATCCGAACCAATATAGGTAACCATTGCTTATAGTATAGCCGAATTGCATTAAAGTTTGAACCCGCCACCGCCTACTTATTGATCCCGTTAGAAGCGACATATGAGCGTTTATTCATTTTATTTACACAGCACAAGTCGCGTGTATCTAAATGAAACATTTATGACCAGTGCTTCTAACGGGACGTTTTCCAGTCAATACCTTGGAAACACTTTGATAATATCGGTGG